>NZ_DATMYH010000087.1:0-84272 GCF_035561115.1 Brevundimonas sp. | reverse complement strand
GCGGGCGGCCTCGGCGGCGGCGCGGGCGGCGGCGGCTTCAGCCTGGGCGGCGTTGGCGGCCTGGGCGGTGGCGGCGGCCTGTTCATGAGCGGCCTGGTCGCGGCGCGCCTGTTCGGCGGCGGCGGCCTGGGCGCGCTGGGCCTGGGCCTGGGTCGCCAGCTCGATGGCGCGGCGGCGGGCTTCCTGTTCCTCATTCGACAGGCGACCGCCGGCGGGACCAGCGGGCGCGGCCGGACGCGGCGCCTGGGGCGCCGGCGCATCGGTGCGCGGGCGGGCGGCGACGTCGAAGCCCTGCGGGCGCTGATGCCCCGGCGCGACGCCGGCGCGGGGGCGTTTGGTCTCGACCACCACGGTCTTGGTGCGGCCGTGGCTGAAGCTCTGGCGCACGGTGCCGGTCGAAACCGATCCCGCCTGCCGGGGCTTCAGGCTCAGCGGCGCGCGCGGGCCCGTCGTGGACGGAGTCCCGGTGGGAGCCTGCGGCGCGCCGTCGTTGGTCTTGTCGTTCTCGTCAGTCATCCGGTCGCTTTACTCGGGACAGCGGGTGATCCGCCGTCGTCTCGTTCAAACACAAAAAGCCGCGCGTCGCCCTGCCCCCAAATCAGGGAGCAGAACCCCGCCCGTCCAAAACCTTGTTCGGCATCCCAGCCGCTTCATCGCCCCACTGCGGAGGCGTCAACGGTCGAAATCCCGCCAGTCGCTCGACCTCCATGGTCCAGCGATCGGCCCGCCCGCCCTCAAGCAGGACGGCGTGTATCGCATTTTCCAGCCCAAGGGCCAAACTCAAATCGTCCGCCGTGAAGACGCCGCAGACTTTCGGGCGCGGCGTGATGTGTTTCGCCAGCGAAAGCAGCTTGCCGCGGCCGTCGGCGGACCCGTCCGCCGCCTCGATGATCCACGCGGCCTTCCCCGACCGGACGTTGGCCAGGGATTTCTCGAAGCCTGAGATAAGCACGCCTTCGCGCCGGGCAAGCCCCAGCTGGTCCAGACAGCGTCTGGCCAGCAGGTTTTCGACCGTGTCCGCGAGGTCCGCGGCCGGCTTCATCGGCGCCTTGGCGGCCCGCGAGAACAGGTTCTTCTTCACCGCCGCCTCGATCGAGGCCCGGTTCGCGGCGACCCACAGGCCACGCCCCGGCAGCTTGCGCGCCAGGTCGGGAGCCACCGAACCGTCCGGAGCGGCGACGAAGCGGATCAGGCGAGATTCGTCCATGACCTCGTGGGTGACGAGGTCGCGTCGCTCTCTATCGATCGTCGCTTCGCGCAGACTCATGAACGATCCGGTCTCCCATCACGCGTCGGGGGTTTGTTCGGGGTCCTCGGCGAGGACCTCGGCGTCGTCTTCACCGGCGGCGGCTTCCGCCGCGTCGCCTTCCGGCGCGGCGGCGAAGACGGCTTCGGCGTCGTATTCGCCCTCGGGAAGTTCTTCCTCGTACTCGGGCTCGGGCGGCTGCGGCAGTTCCGAGGCGTCGATCCAGCCGGCGGCGACGCGCGCCTGCAGGATCAGCATCTCGGCCTCTTCCTGGGCCAGGTTGAAGCTTTCCAGCACGCCCGGGACCTTGACCCGTTCGCCGTTCTTGACCTCGTAGCCGCCGCGGATCTCGTCCGTGGCCAGGTCGGCCAGGTCCTCGACGGTCTTCACCCCGCCCTCGCCCAGGGCGACGGCGATGGCGCCGGTCACGCCCGGAACGGCCATGACGGCGTCCTCGACGCCCAGCTCGACGCGTTTCGCATCCAGAATGGCGGCCTGACGGTCCAGGAAGTCGCGGGCGCGGGCCTGAAGTTCCTCGGCCGTATCCTCGTCGAAGCCTTCGATGTCCGAGATTTCGTACGGCTCGACGAAGGCCAGATCCTCGACCGTGGCGAAGCCTTCGGTGACCAGCAACTGGGCGATGACCTCGTCCACGTCCAGGGCTTCCTGGAACAGGGTGGTGCGCTCGCTGAACTCGCGCTGGCGGCGCTCGGAGTCCTGGCTCTCGGTGATGATGTCGATCTGCCAGCCGGTCAGCTGGCTGGCGAGGCGGACGTTCTGGCCGCGGCGGCCGATGGCCAGCGACAGCTGCTCGTCCGGCACCACCACCTCGACGCGGTCGGCTTCTTCGTCGAGGACCACCTTGGACACCTCGGCCGGGGCCAGGGCGTTGACGATGAAGGTCGGCTCGTCCGGGTTCCACTGGATGATGTCGATCTTCTCGCCCTGCAGCTCGGCGACGACCGCCTGGACCCGCGAGCCGCGCATGCCGACGCAGGCGCCGACGGGATCGATGGAAGAGTCGTTCGACAGCACCGCCATCTTGGCGCGCGAGCCGGCGTCGCGGGCGGCGGCGCGGATCTCGATCACGCCGTCGTAGACCTCGGGCACTTCCTGGGCGAACAGCTTGGCCATGAAGCCGGGGTGCGAGCGCGACAGCATGACCTGCGGGCCCTTGGCCTCGGCGCGGACGTCATAGATGTAGGTGCGGATCCGGTCGCCGATGTTGAACACCTCGCGCGGGATGGAGTCGTTGCGGCGCATGATGCCTTCGCCCCGGCCCAGGTCGACGACGGTGTTGCCGTATTCGACGCGCTTGACGGTGCCGTTGACGATCTCGCCGACGCGGTCCTTGAACTCTTCGTACTGGTTGGCGCGCTCGGCCTCGCGGACCTTCCCGGTCACGACCTGACGGGCCATCTGGGTCTGCACCCGGCCAAACTCGAACGGCGGCAGGGTCTCGACGTATTCCTTGCCGACGAAGGCCTCCGGATCGCGCTTTGAGGCGTCGGTCAGGCGGACCATGGCCGAGTCGTTGAACTCTTCCAGCTCGTCTTCCGGCTGCCAGTCGTCGGCGACGATGGTGACGTGACGGGTCAGGGCCAGTTCGCCCGACTTGATATCGATCTTGGCGCGGATGTCGTGATGGGCGCCGTAGCGCGACTTGGCGCCCTTCTGGATCGCCTCCTCGATCGCCTCGACGACGATCTCCTTGTCGATGTTCTTCTCGCGCGCGACCGCGTCAGCGATCTGCAGCAGTTCGAGTCGGTTCGCGGAAACGCCGGCGACAGCCATTCTGTTATTCCTCGGTCTCGGTAGAGTTGTCGTTACGGGCGGCGCGCTTCTCGGCGCCCGCCTTCATCAGTTCGTCGGTCAGCACCAGCTTGGCGTCGACCAGCCAGTCGAAGGGAATGAGGGCGGTGTCCTCCTCCCCTTCCAGATCCATGGCGACATTGTCGCCCTCCGTGCCGGCGATCACGCCCTTGAAGCGTTTGCGGCCCTCGATCATGCGATCGGTTTCCAGCCGCGCCTCATAGCCCTCGAACAGGTCGAAGTCAGACTGGCGGGTCAGGGGGCGGTCGACGCCGGGCGACGACACTTCCAGCAAATATTCGCCGTTGATCGGGTCGGCGGCGTCGAACACCTCCGACACGGCGCGGCTCAGGCGGGCGCATTCCTCGACGGCGATGTCGTGATCGCTGGGCCGCTCGGCCATGATCTGCAGGCGGCGGCGCAGGGTGCCGCCCATCAGCCGCACGCGCACGATATCGAGGCCCAGGCTCTCGGCCACGGGTTCGATCAGCTCCAGCAGCTGGCGGTCTTCGGCGGTCTTGGCCTTCAAAGGCTTTGGTCCAAACAAAAAGCGGCGGGCCCGACGGCCGCCGCTTCAAACGGCGCCGTTAGGACGCCGGTCTAACGATGTGGGAGCGCGTATAGCTCCGTCGCCGGGGTTTGTCAGCCCTTTTGAGTCCAGCGGGCGTAGATCAGTCCGGCCACGACTCCTGAAATGACGATGCAGACGGCAGGCCAGAAGTCGCCGGCCACCATAAAGGCGGGAAAACTTCCCGGCTCCTTCAACGTGAGCAACGCCGCCCAAGGTGCGAAAAGCAGGACGGCGCCAGGCAAGCCAAACGCCATCCAGATGCTGACGACGACGTACAACGTTGCAGCCACCCCTCCTCCGACCGCGCAAACAAGTGGTGACCGCCTCATTCCCGTGAGCCGGATCAGAGCAAGCACTGCACCGCCGAACACAAGACTGGGGATCGCTCCGGTGATGAAGACGATCAGGAGAACAAGCAGGAGGCCGCCCACCGCCTGCCAGATTGGCCCGGGCAAACCCTCGGACAGAAGTGCTGCGCCCACTATCCCAACGAGAAAAACGACCAGGGCTATGACCGGCGCAACAAGCGCCGCGACGACGAAGCCCTCGGAATAGGCGACGCCTCCAGCGCGCACGGGCGAGCGGCCTGACGGCCCGGCGGCTGTTTCGTTTTCGCGCTCGGTCAAATCAGCTCCAGCTGGCTGAGATAATCCCGCTTGCCCAGCTCGACCCCGGCGTTGCGCAGAATGGCGTAAGCCATGCTGACATGGAAATAGAAGTTCGGAATGGCGAAGCTGGTCAGATAGCCCGCGCCCTCGAAATTCAGTTCGACGCCGGGGAAGCGCAGCTCGACCCGGCGCGTCTCGCCGCCCTCGAAAGCGGCCGGATCCGTCGCCTCGATGAAGGCGATCGAAAGGTCGATGGTCGCCTTCAGGTCCGCCAGCGTCGCTTCGGAATCGTCCGTCTTCGGCCATGCCTGTCCGGTCAGGCGCGCCACGCAGCTGCGGGCCGAGAACGAGGCCATGCGGATCTGGTCGGGGAAGGGCTTCATGTCCGGCGCCAGCCGCGCCTCCATGATCGTCGCCTCGCCCAGGCCTGAGGCCCCGGCCTTGTCGATCAGGCCCGACAGCACGCGCAGACCGCGCAGGAAGATCGGCGCGGACGCCTCGTTCAGGGTCAGGCCCATGGGCGATTTTCCG
The DNA here is from genome assembly GCF_035561115.1 of Brevundimonas sp. GTDB lineage: Bacteria > Pseudomonadota > Alphaproteobacteria > Caulobacterales > Caulobacteraceae > Brevundimonas. The sequence goes on along the minus strand of NZ_DATMYH010000087.1, from coordinate 79,504 downwards.
TTCATGATTGCTCCGCTCGTGCACCGGTTCCGCTCGGGAATCCAGCGCCAGCTTGCACGCCGCAGGGCCGCGTGGTTCTGCACCGGCCATGCATCCTGCTCCTGCGCCGCCTCCCGCCCATCCGGTCTCTCCAGCGGTCTGGCTGGGGTCCGTGGCGGGCTTCGCCCTCCTGATAGCCGTCTGCGCCCGGATCGCCATTCCCATGGTCCCGGTCCCCATGACGTTGCAGACATGGGCCGTGCTGCTGGCGGGGGCGACGCTGGGGCCTGCGCGTGGCGTAGCGGCGGTGCTGGTCTATCTGGCCGCGGGCCTGTCCGGCCTGCCCGTCCTGGCCGACGGCGCAGCGGGCGTCGATCCCTTCATGGGTCCGACCGCCGGCTATCTGATCGCCTTCATACCCGCCGCCGGTCTGGCCGGCTGGCTGTCCCGAAACGGCCGCCTGACCCGAACCCTGCCTGCCATCGGCTGGATGATCGGCCTGCATCTGTTGATCCTGGCCGTGGGCGGCGCCTGGCTGGCCTTGATCATCGGCGCGGATCCGGCGCTTGAGCACGGCGTGCTGCCCTTCCTGCCCGGAGCGGTGCTCAAGGCCCTGCTTGTCGTCGCGGCGTCGCGAGCGCTGGCCCGCCTCAGCCTGTTCGCGCCCGATCGTTTCAGACGCGCCTGAATTCCATGAACAGCGGCGTCGTGTCGCCCAGCCTCTTTTCCTCATAGCGGGTGATCACATGGTCCGCCCAGGGCGTGGTCCAGTCGTCGCCGGGCGAGCCGACGCGCTCGAGGCCCGGCGTCCGCCGAAACTTCTCCAGCGCCCATTCGGCGTAGTCGGTCCAGTCGGTCACGAACCGCACGACGCCGCCGGGCTTCAGCAGCCGCGCGATCTCCGCCGCCGTCTCCGCCTGGATCAGCCGCCGCTTGTTGTGCCGCGCCTTGTGCCAGGGATCGGGGAACAGGATCATCACCCGGTCCAGCGAGGCGTCGGGCAGGGCCGTCATCACGTCGCGCGCGTCATCGGCATGCAGGCGGACATTCTTCAGGCCGCGCTCGTCGATGTGCCGCAGGGCCGAGCCCACTCCGTTCAGGAAGGGCTCGCAGCCGACCATCAGCACATCGGGATGACGGCTCGCCTGTTCGGCCAGATGCTCGCCGCCGCCGAAGCCGATCTCCAGCCAGACGCCGGCGGCGTCCGGCGCCAGGGCCGTGGGATCGATCGGACCGGCCTTCGGATCAGGCAGGGCGATTCCGGGCAGCAGGGTGTCGAACAGCGCCGCCTGCCGCGGCTTGATGGCGCGCGACTTGATGCGGCCGAACGAGCGGAGCGGCGGGTGTCTGGGTTCGTCGGAGGAGGCCATGGGCGCGCCTGTTAGACGCGCCCGGTCGATCAGGCCAGCGCCTTCAGCTGGTCGACCAGATCGGTCTTCTCCCAGCTGAACCCGCCGTCGGCGTCCGGCGCCCGGCCGAAATGTCCATAGGCGGCGGTGCGGGCGTAGATCGGCTTGTTCAGCCCGAGGTGTTCACGGATGGCGCGCGGGGTGGCGCCGCCGATGAGGCCCAGGATGTTCGCCTCCAGCACCGCCTCGGTGACAGCGCCCTTGCCGGTGCCGTGCAGGTCCACGTGGATGGACTGCGGCTTGGCCACGCCAATGGCGTAGGAGATCTGGATGGTGCAGCGGTCGGCCAGACCGGCGGCGACGACGTTCTTGGCCAGATAGCGGCAGGCATAGGCGGCCGAACGGTCGACCTTGGTCGGATCCTTGCCCGAGAAGGCGCCGCCGCCGTGCGGGGCCGCGCCGCCGTAGGTGTCGACGATGATCTTGCGGCCGGTCACCCCGGCGTCGCCGTCGGGCCCGCCGATCTCGAAGATGCCGGTCGGGTTGATGTGCCAGACGGTGTTCTCGTCGGTGAAGCCTTCCGGCAGCACGGCGAGGATGTGCGGCTTGACGATGTCGGCGACGTCGGCCGACGACAGGCCGGCGGCGTGCTGGGTCGACAGCACGATCGAGGTGGCGCGGACGGGCTTGCCGTCCTCGTACTGGATCGTCACCTGGCTCTTGGCGTCGGGCTCGAGCCGCTTGTCGCCGGCGTGGCGCACCTCGGCCAGGCGCTTCAGAATGTTGTGGCTGTACTGCAGGGTCGCCGGCATCAGCTCGGGCGTCTCGTTCGAGGCGTAGCCGAACATGATGCCCTGGTCGCCCGCGCCCTCGTCCTTGTTGCCGGCCGCGTCCACGCCCACGGCGATGTCGGCCGACTGGCCGTGCAGGCGGTTGATGAATTCGAACGTCTCCCAGTGGAAGCCCGACTGTTCGTAGCCGATGTCACGCACGGCGGCGCGGACGGCGGCCTCGATCTCGTCCTGCACGCCCGGCGCCCAGGCGCCGTCCGTATCCATGATGCCCTTGCCGCGGATTTCACCGGCCAGGACCACCAGATTCGTCGTCGTCAGGGTCTCACACGCCACCCGCGCCTCCGGATCCTTCGACAGGAACAGATCCACAACGGTGTCGGAGATGCGGTCCGCGACCTTGTCGGGGTGGCCTTCGGAGACGCTTTCCGAAGTGAACAGGAACGACGAACGGGACAAGGCGGAGCTCCGGCGGGTGGGGTGGGCGGCAGACATATAAGGATATGTTTATATGTTCAAGACGCGCGGCGCCGGAGCGCGACGGCGCTGACCGCCGGTTCGCCCGCGAGCCAGCGCTCCATGACCCCGGCCAGCAAGGTCAGATAGATGACAATCCACAGGCCGACCTGCGCCGATTCAGCGGCGTACCTCGAAAGGCCCGAATTCGCCCGCTCCAGAAGATCCACAAGGACGCTCAGCGTCAGCGACGCCGCCGCGACGAACGGCCACCATCGATCGGATCTGAAGGCCAGCCAGATGACGACCAGTGTCACCGCGAACGTCGACACCGCCGCCGCCGTTTGCCCGACGGGCGTATGGACGGCCAGACCGGTGACCGCGAAGTCGCAGAGCAGCGCCGCCACTCCGAAACGCTCGGGATGGCCGCCCCTCAACCAGCCAACGATGAACGACAGAAAGGCCACGACGTACGCGGCGATCAGGAAGGGCGTAATGGGGCGGCTCCCTCCGGGCTGTTTTCAGCAGGACGGTCAGGCCTCGCCGGCTGTCGGCGACGCCAGGTCTTGCCTTCGCTGACAGCGGCCTCCCCCGCCAGGCGCCGCTCGACGACGCCCGCAAGCATGACTGTATAGAGAAGAAGCCAGAACCCGAGCACTGCGGAGAGCATGGCGAACCTCGACAGGTCCGGGTTGAACATTCCCAGAATGCGAACCAGTACGATCAGCGCCAGCGATGCGGTCACGGCGATCGGCCACCATCTGTCAGCCCGGAGGGCCAGCCAGCCGAAGATCACCATCACCACCAGATCTTGCGTGATCGAGTACATCGGAAGGTCGCGGAACTGCCAGTGGTTGGCCAGGTTTCCGGCCAGATAGTCGAGGAGCAGCACCGCCGCCCCGAAGCGTTCGGGATGGCCGCCCCTCAGCCAGCCGACGGTGATCGAAAGCTGCGCGAGGACATGCATCGCTATGTAGAAGGGCGTGGTGATGCGGCGCTCCCTGCGAGGCTGGCGCTCCGGCCGCCGGCGCGGCGCCCGCGCGGCCGGATCGGCCGCCCCCCCGCCGGAGCTCCTGGATCGTGACCTTGCCCGGCGGAACGCTGGCGGACCCAGGCCTTGCGATCGCTGACGGCCCGTTCGCCGGCCAGCCAGCGCTCGCCCGCGCCGCACAGAAGGGCCAGCGAAGACAGGATTCCCAGGCCGACGCGCGCCGATATCACGGCGTAGGGACCGAGATCGGGGACGACGAGCGAGGAGACATAGACCAGCAGGGTCAACACCATGATTCCGGACATGACCAGGAGCCACCATCGGTCGGTGGTGAGCGCCAGCCATACGAACACTCCGGTCATCAGGACATCGACCGCGGCGTCACCGGCGTAGAACGTCCCGAGCCTCAGCTCGTGGGTGTAGAACGACACCGCGAAGATGACGAGCGTGGTCAGGGCCCCGAGACGTTCCGGGTGCCCGCCCTTGAGCCACGCAACGACGGTCGAGATCAGAAAGAGCAGATAATAGGCGGCCAGAAAGAGCGTGATCTGAATCTCTCCAATGGCTCGGCCGGCCCGGGCTGCGGGCCTGCGCCGCCGGGATCCGTCGCCGGGGCGCTAGAAGGTCGTGGCCTCCCCGATCTCCTGCGCCTGTCCGGCGAAGGCGAGGATGAGGTCGGCCACGGCCTTGAGCATCACCGCCGTCACCACGACGATGATGAGCAGGATCAGGAGACGGACGCCCCAACCGCGCGGCGGGGGGCGGTAGCCGAGACGCCGCTCTGGGCCCCCACCTGCGCCATCACCCAGCCCGCGCTCAGCACCTGCTGCAGCAGCTCCCGCGGGTTCGACCGCGCTGCGTCGTCCGCCAGTCCCCGTAGTAGATGACTCCGGACGGGATCGTTCGCGCCCGTCGGGCTGAACGCGTCCAGAGCGGCCTCCAGATCCTCCCAGGTCCACTGGGGAAGCGGCGTACTTTTCATTGCCATGGTCTGACTCCCTGTCGAGGGAGACATCAACGGCGGGACGACGGTCCTCGCCAATGGGGTCTTTCGGCCCTGGTACGTTTCGTTCCAGGAGGGCGAGCGCCGCCTTGCGCCGGTTGACCCCCATCCGGCGGCAGGCTTCATGCACATGCTTCTTGACCGTGGCCTCCGACAGATGAAGGCGGGCGGCGATCTCCTTGTCGGTCAGGAAGGCGGTCAGCCTCAGACATTCTTCCTGGCGGGCGCTGAGGCGCTGCGACATTCTACGCTCCGGTACGGCTCGAATAGCTACGGCCTGCGAATAGCGCCGTCCAGTGGCGGCGCATCACGAAAGCGCCGTCAATTCGCGGAACGCGGCTCGCCGCCCGGAAATCTCAGGGCGCGAGCGTTTCCGGTTTTGATGTCTGATCGGTCCGGAAAGAATGGTGCCGCTTAGGTGACTCGAACACCTGACCCCCGCATTACGAATGCGATGCTCTACCAGCTGAGCTAAAGCGGCCTTGCGCGGCGGAAGCCCGCCCGCGCGAGAGGCGCTCTTTATACGGGGCGCGCGGGCTTGCCAAGCGCCTCAAGCAGGGCGGATTCGCCGGGAGCGGCCGCAACGCGGATTTCCAGGCCGGAGTCGTCGCCGAGAGCGCTCGCCACGGAGTCGGACAGGGCGATGGCCGATGCGTCCCGGAACGGCCCTCTCGCCCTCAAGGCTCTCGCGGCCCGCGCCGAATGGAGCAGGACGGCGTCGAACGACGGCGGGGCGACGCCGGTCTCCACCGCTTCATAGACCGGCAGCATCCGCACCCTGACGCGGCCCGCGAGCAGCGCCGGCAGATCGCCGGCCGGCTCCAGTGCGCCCGGAGCCAGCACCAGTCCTTCCTTCGGCGCCTCGGCGGCCAGCATCTCCGCCAGGTCGACGAGGGCGCCGGCCGCGGATCGGACGGTCGTGAACCCGTGCGCCCGCGCCGCGTCGGCCGTGGCGTCCCCCACGGTGAAGACCGGCAGCGCCCGCTCCCGACTCCGGCTGGCGAAGGCGTCGACGCCGTTGCGGCTGGTGAAGGCCAGGGCGGTGACGCCGCCCGGTTCCGGATCGGCGCGGATGGGCCGGATCTCGAGCAGGGGCGCGACCACCGGCGCGAAGCCCAACGCGGTCAGACGATCGGCGGTGCGCGTGGCGCCGGGTTCGGCGCGGGTGACCCAGACTCGCCGGATCAGCGTCAGAACGACGCCCTCTGATCACCCGCCGCCGCGTGAACCTCGGCCCCCAGCGCCAGACCCATGGCCCGCGCCCGGGCCACGGCGTCTCCCGTCTGAATTTCGCTCATCCCGGCGGCGCGGCGCCACCGCGCCGAACCGTCCGGCGCCAGCATTTCGGTTGTCAGGCGCAACCGGCCGTCGACAGCGGCGGCATAGGCGCCGATGGCCGTGCGGCACGATCCCTCCAGCGCCGTCATCGCCCCACGCTCCGCGGCCACCGCCAGCGCCGTCAGGGGATCGTTCAGAGCCCCGACCCAGGCGGCGGCGGCGTCTTCCGCACGCGTCTGCAGGGCCAGAGCCCCTTGCCCCGGAGCCGGGAGGAAGTCGTCCAGCGACAACCGTTCGCGGATCACGCTCTCGAACCCCAGCCGGTTCAGACCGGCTGCCGCCAGAAGGATGGCGTCGAAATCGCCCTCGGCCAGCTTGCGCAACCGGGTGTCGACGTTTCCGCGCAGCATCTCGATGGTCAGGTCGGGCCGCAACGCCAGCGCCTGCGCCTGCCGACGCAGGGAGGCCGTGCCCAGCCGGGCGCCCATCGGCAGATCCGCGAATGCAGCGAAGGTTTCGCTGATGAAGGCGTCGCGGGCGTCCTCGCGCGGCGGAACGGCGGCGATGCACAGGCCAGGCGGCTGCTCGGCCGGCACGTCCTTCATGGAATGGACGGCGACATCGACGCGGCCATCGGCCAGCGCCTCCTCGATCTCCTTGGTGAACAGCGCCTTGCCGCCGATCTCCATCAGCCGGCGGTCCTGCACCCGGTCGCCCGTGGTGACGATCTCGACCAGCGGCACGGCCTCGGCCAGATCGGCGTCCGCGACGCCCAGGGCGTGGCCGATGGCGCGCTGCATCATGCCCGACTGGGTCATCGCCAGTTTGGAGCGGCGCGTGCCGATGCGGACGAGGTGGGCCATGAGAGTCGTTGCGCCGGATGAACGGGGTCGCTACCTCGACCCGATGGACAGGCCCGCCGACTATAGCAGCGAAGGGAGCCCGGCAACCGGCGCCGCCCGCGTCGGGCTTACGGTGCTTGGCATCGAGACCAGTTGCGACGAGACCGCCGCCTCGGTCGTACGCCTGTCGCCTGACGGCGAAGCCACCGTGATGTCATCCGTGGTGCACAGCCAGATCGACGACCACGCGGCCTATGGCGGGGTCGTCCCCGAGATCGCCGCCCGCAGCCATGTGGAGATGATCGACGGCGTCGTCCGTCGTGCGATGGAAGGCGCGGGCCTCGACTATGGCGCGCTGGACGGCGTGGCCGCCACGGCCGGACCGGGTCTGGTCGGCGGCGTCATGGTGGGCCTCAGCTTCGGCAAGGCCGTGGCGCTGGCGCGCGATCTGCCGCTGATCGCCGTCAATCACCTCGAGGGGCACGCGGTCTCGGCCCGGCTTGGCGCCAGGGTCGCCTACCCCTTCCTGCTGCTGCTGGTCTCGGGCGGCCATTGCCAGTTGCTGGAGGTGCGCGGGGTCGGCGACATGACCCGACTCGGCACGACGATCGACGACGCCGCCGGCGAGGCTTTTGACAAGATCGCCAAGGCCCTCGGTCTCGGCTACCCCGGCGGCCCGGCGCTCGAAAAACTGGCCGCGACCGGGAACGGCGAGCGCTTCGACCTGCCCCGCGCCCTTCTGGGACGCAAGGACTGTGACTTCTCCTTCTCGGGCCTGAAGACGGCCGCCTCGCGCCTGGCGCAGGCCTGCGAGACGGAACTGGATCGCGCCGACCTGGCCGACGCGGTCCAGACCGCCATCGCGCGCCAGCTGGGCGAGCGGTCCGACCGCGCCCTCAAGGCCTATGCCGAACGCCACCCCCTCCAGCAGCCTCGGCCCGCGGGCGAGGCGACAGGGGACGCCATAGACCATCGGCTGTTCGTCGTCGCCGGCGGCGTGGCCGCGAACCGCACCATCCGGACCACGCTGGAGGCCGTCGCCACCGCCAACGGGTTCGCTTTTCTGGCCCCGCCCATGGCCTATTGCACCGACAATGCGGCGATGATCGCCCTCGCCGGCGCCGAGCGCTTGCAGAAGGGCCTGACCTCCGACATCGATACCGCCGCCCGGCCGCGCTGGCCGCTCGACGAACAGAGCGCGCTCGCCGACCCGGTCCACCCGCCGGGCCGCAAGGGCGCCAAGGCCTAGGGGAAAAGACGCATGCAGTTCAGGACAGCGGGAGTGATCGGCGCCGGCGCCTGGGGCACCGCCCTGGCCCAGGTCGCAAGTCGGGCGGGGCTGGATGTCCTGCTGCAGGCGCGCGAGCCCGAGGTGGTCGAGAGCATCCGCGCCCGCCGTGTCAACGAGGCCTTCCTGCCCGGGATCACGCTCGACGATCGGGTTTCGGTGACGGCCGACCTGGCCGACCTCGCCGCCTGCGACGTCATTCTGGCGGTGCCGCCGGCCCAGCATATGCGGTCGACCCTGACCGCGTTCGCCGCCCACCATCGTGCGGGCGTGCCGATGATCCTGTGCTCCAAGGGCATCGAGCGCGGCTCGCTGAAGCTGATGACGGAGGTGCTGGCGGAAACCTTGCCGGATGCGCCCGCCGCGGTCCTGTCCGGCCCCAGTTTCGCCGGCGAGGTGGCGCGCGGCCTGCCCAGCGCCGTCACCCTCGCCTGCGCCGACGAAACCCTGGGCGAGGAACTAATGTGGACCCTGTCGGCTCCCGGCTTCCGGCCCTATCTGGCGTCCGACCTGATCGGGGCCGAGGTCGGCGGCGCGATCAAGAACGTGCTCGCCATCGCCTGCGGCATGTCCGAGGGCCGCGGCTTGGGCCGCAGCGCCCACGCCGCCCTGATCACCCGCGGTTTCGCCGAAATGACCCGCATGGGGGTCGCACTCGGCGGCAAGGCCGAGACCGTCGCCGGCCTGTGCGGCCTCGGCGATCTGGTGCTGACCTGTTCCAGCCCCCAGTCCCGCAACATGAGCCTGGGCCTCGCGCTCGGCCAGGGCCAGACGGTCGAACAGGCCCTGGCCGGAAAACGCTCGGTGGCCGAAGGCTACGAAAGCGCGCCGGCCGTCCGGGAACTGGCGGCGAAGATGGGTGTCGACATGCCCATCTCGCTCGCCGTCGCCGCCCTGCTGAACGGCGAAACCACGGTCGGGGCCGTGATCGACGACCTCCTGTCGCGCCCGCTGAAGGTCGAGCGGCATTGAGCGAAGCGCCGGCCAACACCGAACGCAAACGCGTCTGGACCACGCCGCCGGACGTGGCGCTGTGCGCCGAGACCGACATCGCCGATCCGGGGTCCCGGGGGTTCGTCCTGCAGATCGGCGAGGCCTTTTTTCACGGCTTCGTCGTGCGCAAGGGCGGCGAGGTCGCCGGCTATGTCGATCGATGCCCGCATCAGGGCTTTCCGCTCGCGATCGAACTGGACCGCTACCTGATCCCGGATGGATCGCTGATCCTGTGCGGATGGCACGGGGCGGTGTTCGAACCGCTGTCCGGCGCCTGCGTCGGCGGACCCTGCGCCGGCGCCCGGCTGACGCCCTGGCCGGTCACCGCGCGGGACGGCGTCATCCGCACCGCCTGAGCGCCGTCAGCGGGGGTTGCGCAGCAGGTACAGGCCGAAGCCGATGTGGTCCCGGCCGTACTCCAGCATGGTTCTGACCCGGTCGGCGTTCAGCCTGACCGGCTCCGCTTCCGGCGCTGCGGGGTTCTCTTCAAGCCATTGCCGCGCCGCCTTCTCCAGGTCTCGAGCGTAGTCGTCGAACACGGCCTGCGGCGAGATTTCCGCGACGACCACCACGAACCCGGCCATTCGCGCCGCGGCCTGCCAACCCTCGTGGTCGGCATAAAGGTTGGTCGCCTCGACGATCCGGCGCAACGGAGCGGGCGGTTCGGACAGCCAGACGAGATCGCCCCACAACAGCCAGCCGCCGGGCCTGAGAATCCGGCGCAGGGCGGCGAACGAAGCCCCCGGCGTCGGCCGGCCCTCCCCGGTGACGTTCGTCGTCCCGAGGGCCGTGATCAGATCGACCGGCGGAGTCCGGGCCAGAACCTCAGCGGCGGGGGCGACGACCAGCGCCACCTGATCCCCGATCCCGGCCCCGGCGACCCGCGACCGCGCCAGATCCGCCATCCCCGGATCCATCTCGATCGCCGTGACCTTCAGGCCGAAGACCTCGGCCAGCCGGATGGCCACGGCGGCGTTGCCGGCGCCGATATCCAGCACCCTGGCCCCCGCCGCCAATCGTGCATGCGCGACCGCCGCCTCGATCGCGGCCATCGTCACGCCGTTGCAGACCTCGAGCGCCTCATAGGCGATGCGGGGGAAGGTCATGGGCATCGGCCGTCTCCAGGAGGAATCGAAATTCCGGGCCGCCATTTGGGCCCGATCGAACTCGCCACGTCCAAAACTGACGCAGGCGCATGCTTCCCTGAGCAAACCCGTCGGAACCGGTCTTTGACAATCGAATACAGGAGAGGCGCCTCCACAAACCGGCGTGTCAGGCTGAGCGGACTCAGTGGACTCAGTGGACGGGTTTTTTTCGCGTCCGCCCGTGAACCCAAAGGTATTCGTGAAGCACTTTACTTTTTAAAGTCGATGTGAGAGAAGGGGCTGAACACGGAGATTCCACGCATGTCCGCCGTCACCTTTGATCTCGTCGCCGACCGCCCCGCACCCACCGTTTCGGTCTGCGCGGGCCGCGTGCTGCTTCTCGCCGGACTCACCTTCGGCGCAGCCAATCTGATCCAGTGGGGCGTCATGAGCGGCGCCCTCAGCTGGCATCCGGCCGTCCTCGGCCTCAGCTGGCCGGTCGCGGTGGGCGCCTTCCTGATCGGCGTGTTCCGCCTGCGCCGCGCCGGGGGCGAGGCCGGTCAACGCGTCGCCGGCTGGTCGCGCGCCGCCATCCTGGTCCACGTCGGCGCGGCCCTGGCCCTCGTCGGCCTGTCCGCCGCCGCCGGCGACTGGGAGTTGATGCGCTGGACCTCGGCGGTCGGCCTGACGCTGTACGGCGTCGCCTGGGCCGTCGCCGCGGCGCGCACCGGGACGGTCAACATGGTCGTCGTGGCCGGCGTCGCCTTCGCCGGGGTCGCGGCGATCGCCGCGCGGTTCGGGACCGCCGACCAGTATCTGATCTATGCTTGCGCACTCGCGCTCGTGGCCCTGCTGCCGGGGCTGTGGCTGGCCCTTGGCCGGCGCCTGTGAAGGACGACAGACCCATGACCGAGAACACCGAAGACCCCGTCGCCGACATCGCCTGGATGCGCCGACTGGCCGAGGAAGGCGCCGACGCCCCCATGCGGGGCGCCTCCATCCTGATGAGCGCCGGCCTGATCTACGGTGCGGCGAGCCTGTTCCATTGGGCCCAGATCACGGGACAGGTTCCATCCAGCGGACCCGTCGAAGGACTGGGCTGGCTTGTGGCCACCCTGCTGTTCTTCATGGTGCTCGCGATCATTCTGGTCCGGTTGAAGCGCAGCGGGGGCGTCATGACCGCCAGCAACCGCGCCACCGGCACGGTCTGGAGCGCGCTCGGCTGGGGCATCTTCGCCCTGTTCGGCTCCATGGCCGCGCTGGGCTGGCGCATCGGCGGCGAAGGTATCGAAATCGCCTTCGGCCTCGTGCCGTCGGTCATCATGGTCTTCTACGGGATCGGCTGGGCCGTCAGCGCCGCGATGTACAGGAGCCGCCTGCTGTGGGGTCTGGCCCTCGGCTCGTTCGTCGCCGCCCCGCTGCTGGCGGCCCTGACAGGAAGCGCCGACCAGTATCTGGCCTACGCCGCCGCCCTGTTCCTGCTGATGGCCCTGCCCGGCTTCCTGCTGATGCGCGGCGCGAGGCGCTGAGCGTGGCCGACGATTTCGACATCAACCGCCTCGATGAGATCATCCACGGCCGGGTCCGGCTGGGAATCATGGCGATCCTGTCCGGCATCGACAGCGCCGACTTCAACACCCTGAAGGCCCGCCTGCAGACGACGGACGGCAATCTGTCCGTCCATCTGCGGAAACTCGAGGACGCCGGCTTCGTCGCCGTGACCAAGCGGTTCGAGGCCCGCAAGCCCCTGACCGAGGCGTCGATGACCCCCGCCGGGCGCAAGGCCTTCGTCGCCTATCTCGACGCCATGCAGGGTCTGGTCGGCAAGAGTGGTTAGAGACCTGCGCCTCGGCTAGAAGGCGCCATGACCGGCCGCATCCACCGCTTTGACGCCCTCGACAATTTCCGGGACTACGGCGACTACGGCGCCCTCGCCGGCCGCCACATCGCGGCGGGGCGACTGTTCCGGTCGGCGCATCAGGCGCGGGCCAGCGACGCCGACCTGGGTCGTCTCGACGCTCTCGGCATAGCGGCGATCGTCGATCTGCGCCGGCCGTCGGAACGGCGCGAACAGCCATCCAGACGCCCCGCCGGCTTCACCGGCGTTGTGATCGAAAGCCCACATGACGACGGCGGCGAGGCCCCGCATATCACCTTCCTGAAGACCGCCGACCTGACGCCCGATTCCGGACGACGCTTCATGACCGAAACCTATCGTCGGCTGCCGTTCGAACCGTCGCATCTCGATCTTTTCGCCCGCTATTTCCGCACGCTGGGCGAGGTCGAGGGGCCCGTGCTGATCCACTGCGCCGCCGGCAAGGACCGCACCGGCATGCTGGCCGCCCTCACCCACCATCTGCTGGGGGTCCATCCGGACGACATGATCGCCGACTATCTGCTGACCAACACCGCCGTGGATCTGGAGCGGCGCGCCCCGGGCATCGCCCGCCAGCTGGAGGCCATGACGGGCCGCACCGCCTCGCACGACGCCGTCGTCGCCTTCCTGGGCGTCGATCCGGTTTATCTTGAGACCGCCCTGGCCGAGATTGCTGCGCAGTATGGCTCCGTCGACGCCTATCTCGAACAGGCCCTGGGCGTGGACGCCCGCCTGCGCGACCGCATCGGCGAACGGCTGGCGGCGTGAGCGCCCGCATCGTCGAGACCCGGATACGGCCGTGGCGCGATCCGCTCGGGGTCGCCAATGGCCTGAAGCATCTTGACGGCCCGTTGGCCCTGCTCTCGGACGGCGGCGCCCTGGGTCGTCGGTCATTCGTCGCCGCGGAACCGGATGAGATCCATATCGACGCCCTGCCGGCCGACGGCGGGCTGGGCCCGCCGGGATCACCAGGCTTCAGCGCCGGCGTCGTCGGCCTGCTCGCCTATGACGCCGGCGCGCGCGCCGCGACCGGCCCCCGCCCGGGAGTATGGCCCGACCTGATGCTGGCCCGTTATCCGGCCATGCTGGCCTTCGACCATCGCGACCGGTCGGTCAGCGTGATCGGCCGGGGCCATGATCCCGCATCCGCCCGGGCCGCCGCCGAACGGGCCGAGTCCTGGCTCGCCGCCGCCCGTGATCCCGTGATCCCCGCCGCTCCGGCCGAACGGTTCGAATCCGAGGCCGCCCCAGGGGCCTATATCGACGCCGTGTCGGACGTGGTCGACCGCATTGCCGCCGGGGAACTGTTCCAGGCCAATATCGCGCGAGCCTGGTCCGGCAAGCTGGCGCCGGACGCCGATCCCTTCGACGTCATGCTGCGTCTGTCCGGCCGGGCCGCCGCCTATGGCGCTTTCTGGAGGCTGGGCGATCTGGCGATCGTCTCCAACTCGCCCGAGCTGTTCCTGACGTTCGACCCCGACAGCCGCCGGATCGAAACCCGGCCGATCAAGGGCACGCGGCGGCGCGATCCCGACCGGGCGCGCGACGCCGCCCTGGCCGCCGAACTCGAAGCCAGCGCAAAGGATCGGGCGGAAAATCTGATGATCGTCGACCTGATGCGCAACGATCTGGCGCGCGTCGCCGAACCGGGCTCCGTCACGGTGGACCGGCTGTTCGAGATCGAGAGCCACCCGACCGTCCACCACCTGGTTTCGAGCGTTTCCGCGCGCGCACGAGACGGCGTCGGTCCCGCCGATCTGCTGGCGGCGACCTTTCCGCCCGGCTCGATCACCGGCGCGCCCAAACACCAGGCCATGAAGGTCATCGCCGGTCACGAGGCGCCCCGCGGTCCGTGGTGCGGCACCCTGTTCCACATCGAGGACAGCGGCCGGCTGACCGCTTCGGTGCTGATCCGCACCGCCTCCTTCAGAAAATCCGGAGGCGGCTGGAGCTTCCGCGCCCTGGCCGGGGCGGGCATTGTGGCGGACAGCGAACCCGAGGCCGAACTGGCGGAAACCGACGCCAAGATCCTGGCTCTTCGCGAGGCCCTGACCGGCTAGCAGCCCGTGCAGGCCACATTGTCGACGGTGCGAGGCCGCAGATAGTAGGTATGCGAGAACCGCGTCACCGTGGGCATGAGGTAGTCCACCGGGGAATCGTAGTCATAGGTGGCCTCCGAGACGATGATGCTCTCACCGTTGGAGATCAGGCCCTCCGGCAGGGCGATGACTTCGTTGACGGGGCGCGGCGTCATGTTGTGGCCGCGGCTCCAGACCACCCGGGCCACGCCTGATGTCTGCGTCACGCTGTTGACGCGCTGTTTCAGCGCTGCGGTGGGAAAGGGTTTCATGATCAACCCGCCGATCTGGAAGATGTCGTCCAGGGTCGCCGTCGTGACGGTTTCCTCCTGGGCCACCAGGTCGGCGACCATCGCCGAGACGTGGCCCATGCGCTTCTGCGCCATATACCCTTGGCAGAATTCCGCCATGCCGAAATAGAAGACGATCATGACCGGCGCGATCAGGGCGAATTCGACGGCCGAAACGCCCCCTTCGTCGCCGGTCAGGCGGGAAATCAGCCCCTTGCGCCTCATGGCTCGTTCCGGAACGCGGTGGTCGCCATCAGCATGGCGGACCCGTCGTTCATTCGTGACAGTCCCTGGGCCAGAAAGGTCGTCAGCAACGGCTGCCGGTACCAGACCCGCACAAGGATCAGGCTGCCCCGGTTGCCGTTGGAATAGGTCAGCGCGCCCGTCTCGAATGTGCCGCTGGCCATCGGATCAGGCGGGGTGACGGCGAACTGGGGGATCACCCGCACATCCACCGTGGCCCGGGAAGCGCAATCAGGGGCGAAGATGCTCATCCGGCTGCACAGGGACGTCTTGAATTGTTCCGCCGTCATGTTCTGTGCGCTGGCCTGGCCCGTGCGGATCAGGCGTCCGGTTTCGATGGTGGCGTTCTCGAGAACGGAGTCCGTGACGAAGACCAGGCCCAGTTCCAGGATGGCGAACATCATCAGGCAGAACGGCAGGGCGACCATGCCGAACTCGACCGCCGCCGACCCCTCTCGCGCCTTCAGCAGACGGGTAAGAAAGCGGCGGCGAAGCGCCGAAGATCGGAGCTGACGGGATCGCATCGGCAGTCGGCCCGCTACGGCGTCGGTGTCGGAGGGCCGCTGGTCCCGCGCAAGGACGGAGAGCACGAGGCGGCGCACGCCATCTCGGTGGCCTGGCCGCCGCGCCAGACGCGAACCCGACCCGCGCCCGACCCCGCCGTAACGATCACCTCGCTCTGGAAGACAGTTCGACCGATGCTGTCGACCGCGACGATCTCGGTCACGCCATAGCCCTTGCCGGTGATATAGAGGGTGTTGGAATCCACGACCGTCACATCGGCGATCTCCGGATTGCCTACGATCACGGACCCGGCAGGGCCGCGCAACTGCACCCGCGCCGCCTGGTCAACCTCGACGCTCAGCCGGGCGGACTGGGCCGCAGCGACCGCCGGAATAATCAGGACGGCGATGGATGCGAGGGCCGCGACCACTCGGGCGGCGGATGGAGCGGGGCGGTTCATGGCGTCGACTTCCAGTGAATGGGCGCGCGCGTAAGCGTGATCTGGACAGTGCCCGGGAAACCTCAATAAAGTCTGAAACGATGCAATCGAGAGAGGAGTTATAGTAAACGTGTCGTCAATAAAGAAATCGGGATTTCACGGCGCCGTTTTACTCGTCCTTAATCGGCAGGATGCATGGTGAAGCTGTAAAAAAGGGGTCAAGCGGGCAAAGCCGACGACCCCGGTGGTGTCAACGATTGCTCGCTTCAACGCAGAACGCAGAAGGATTTCAGCCATGACCAAGTTCATTACCAAGTTCATGTCCGACGAGTCGGGGGCCACGGCCATCGAATACGGCCTGATCGCCGCCCTCATCGCGGTCGTTATCATCTCGGCCGTGACGGCCCTGGGTTCGACCATCAAGACCAAGTTCAACGCCGTCGTCACCGGTATGGGCGGCACCGCCGGCGCCTAGGTTCCGACGAGACTTACTGAAACAGGCGAAGGGCCGGGGCGGATACGCCCCGGCCCTTCTGCTTTCTGCGCCGTCCCCGATAGCCGGGCAAACTTCCCGTTTCAGGCTGGCCTGAAATAATCAGAGTCAATTTTCCAGTAACCAAAACCGCCTACCCAGCCTTAACCGACATCGGCGAAAACAGTCCTGCGTTTGGGGGTCAAGCGGGCTACCGGCTCCCCCCGTTTCGAGTAGCTCGCTTCACTCCATCCAAAGGAAAATCCAATGACCAAGTTTGTTTCCAAGTTCATGTCCGACGAGTCGGGCGCCACGGCCATCGAGTACGGCCTGATCGCCGCCCTCATCGCGGTCGTCATCATCTCGGCCGTGACGGCCCTGGGTTCGACCATCAAGACCAAGTTCAACGCCGTCGTCACCGGCATGGGCGGCACCGCCGGCGCCTAAGGTTTCGACGAGACTTACTGAAAACCGGCGAAGGGCCGGGGCGGATACGCCCCGGCCCTTCTGCTATGTGGCCCGGACGGCGAAATTCCAGGTAAACTGTCCGGTAATCAGTTTTCTGCGCGGACGCTTAACCCCGATCCGGCAAACCTTTCCCGGTTCAGGATCCCTGGCCGCCCGGCACTCCCCGCCCGGATGGCAGCGGACCGACATCGGGAGAGGCAAGCCATGACCAAATTCGTTTCGAAATTCATGTCCGACGAGTCGGGCGCCACGGCCATCGAGTACGGCCTGATCGCCGCCCTCATTGCGGTCGTCATCATTTCGGCCGTGACGGCCCTGGGTTCGACCATCAAGACCAAGTTCAACGCCGTCGTCACCGGCATGGGCGGCACCGCCGGCGCCTGAACCGCGCCACGCGTGAAACAGCGGAAGGCCGGGACGATCGTCCCGGTCTTTTTGCTGTCCGGCTCCGGCAACCCCGTTTTAACCGCCCCCGTGTCAGATGCGCTGATGGATACCGTGACCCTGGCCCTTCTCGCCGTCATGCCGGCCCTCGTCATCGTGGCGGGGCTCAAGGACCTGATCTCGATGAAGATCCCGAACTGGATCTCGGGGCTGCTGGTTCTCGCATTCTTTCCCGCGGCCCTGATCGTGGGTCTCGATCCCGTTATTGTGTTCACCAACCTGGGCATCGCCGCCCTGGCCCTGGTCGTGGGCGCTGGCATGTTCGCCCTGCGCTGGATCGGCGGCGGCGACGCCAAATTGATGGCGGCCGCCTGCCTGTGGCTGGGCCTGTCGGGCTCCGGCATGTTCCTGCTGTGGACGGGCGTCATGGGCGGCGTCTTCTGCCTGGCGCTGCTGTTCGCCCGCTTCCATTCACGACCCTATCTGCTGGGCGCGCCGGGCTGGGTGGTGCAGTTGATGGAGCCGCGCGGCGACATTCCCTATGGCGTAGCCATCGCGGCGGGAGCCCTGATGGCCTATCCGGCCTCGCCCCTCGTGGCCGCCTTCATCGCCGGGTAACAGCCACTTAGGCCGGCGTTAACCCGCGCCCGGCATGGTCGTTAACGGTAGGGGGCCACAGGACCGACTCAACGGTCCGGCCCGATCCTGCCGGAGACCGTCGATGAAGCCCGCCCGTATCATCGTGATCTGCGTCGCCGCCGTGGCCGCCATCGGCCTGGCCCTGGTCGTGCGCGCCATGGGATCGCCCTCTAAAACCCCCACCGCCGTGGCAACGGCCGCCGCCGTGCCGGCGCGGCCCATGGCCAAGGTGCTGGTCGCCGCCAAGGACCTGCAGCCGGGGCAACGCCTGACGGAAGGCGATCTGGACTGGAAGGACTGGCCCGTGGACGAGGTCAATCCGGCTTTCATCACCGACGGAACCGTGCCCTTGCCAGCCGCCGAAGCGGTGGCGGCCAAGCCCGCGGACAAGCCCGAGGGCGCAGTCGCCTCGGTGACCCGCGCCGCAACGAATCTGGCGACCGGCGGGGCCAAGGCGGACTATATCGGCTCGGTCGTGCGCGAGCCCATCCTGGCGGGCGAGCCCATCGTCAGCCGCAAGATCGTCCGCGCCGGCGACAGCGGCTATATGGCCGCCTACCTGGAACCGGGCATGCGGGCCATGGCCATCCGCGTCACGGTCGAGACGGCCGCCGGCGGCTTTATCCTGCCGGGCGACCGGGTCGACGTCTTGCTGACCCGCGAAACCACCCTCGCCAATGTTGGAACCCAGGAGGGCGACCGGTCCAAATTCGCATCCTCCACCGTCATGCAGAACATCAAGGTGCTGGCGATCGACCAGTCCACGCGCGCCGGCGACGACGAGCAGGCGGTGGTCGGCGCGACCGCCACCCTCGAGGTCGGCCCGCGCGACGCCGAAGCCCTGGCCTTGGCGAAATCGGAAGGCGAACTGAGCCTGGTTCTGCGCTCCTACGCCGACACCGCCGGCCCGTCCGGCCGTGTCGCTCCGGCCGTCCGGCAATCCTCCGCTGTCCGCGTCTACCGCGGCGGCGCGCCCGAAGTGGTGGTGGTTCAATGAAACGCCTGATCGCCCTCGCTCTCGCCGGCCTGACCGTCGTCGCCACGGGCCCCGCCCTGCCCGGCGTCGTCCAGGCCCAGTCCCGGGCGGCCCTGCCCATGGGCTCCGGGGCCCAGATCATCAATCTGCCGCGCGGATCGTCGATGGCCATCGACCTGCCGTCCGACGCGCGCGACGTGATCGTGCCGAACCCCGTGGTCGCAGAGGCCATGCTGCATTCGCCGCGCCGCATCACCATCATCGGACTTCAGCCCGGCGAAACGGACGCCGTGGTTCTGGACGCCGCCGGCCGGACGATCCTCTCCCTTCGCATCCGCGTGGACACCGGCGTATCGGCGCTGCAGGACACCCTGAGCCGGGTCATGCCGGGCTCGTCGGTCCGCGCCGAGGCCGTCAACGACAGCATCATCCTCAGCGGCCCGGTGGCCAACCCGGGCGAGGCGGACCGCGCCGCCCAGGTCGCCCGCGCCTTCGTCACGACGCCCGAGAAGGTCATCAACATGATGACCATCGCCGGCTCGGATCAGGTGATGATCAAGGCCCGCGTCATCGAGGTTCAGCGCAGCGCCATCAAGCAGCTGGGGCTGTCGACCAACGCCGTCGTCAACTCCGGCACCAACTTCGTCAGCGGCGGTCGCGCCAACAGCTACGGCGTCAACGGCGCCCAGGTCGGCGGCGGCAGCGTCTGCATCGGCCAGAACGGCGCGCGGACCACGAACTACACCGACACCAACCGTACGACCACCGAGAGCGGCGCGATCATCCGCGGCGTGGACACGACCAACGACATCCGCCGCGTGCAGGTCATCAACGGTCAGGTCTTCATCGACGGGCTCATCACGACAGAGACGAGGCCCAGCGGCACCAGCAATATCATCGAAAACCTGATCTCCACGGCCTACCAGACCATAACGGGCACCAACACCCAGGCCTGTCTGCAGGCGTTCGAGCGCATCGGCCTGATCCGCACCCTGGCCGAGCCGAACCTGACCTCGGTCAACGGCGAGAACGCCGAGTTCCTCGCTGGCGGCGAATTCCCGGTCCCGGTCGGTCGCACCGTCGACGCCACGACCGGCCAGACCACCATCGGCATCGAGTTCAAGCCGTTCGGCGTGCGTCTGGCCTTCCGCCCCATCGTGCTGTCGGAGGGCCGCATCTCGCTGCAGCTCTCGACCGAGGTGTCCGAGCTGACCACCGTCGGCGCCTTCACCCTCGGCGGCGGCGACACCGGCGACGCCCTGGTCATTCCGGCGCTGAACGTCCGCCGCGCCTCATCCACGGTCGAGCTCCCGTCCGGCGGTTCGATGATGATCGCCGGCCTGCTGCGCGAGGAAACCCGCCAGAACATCGACGACCTGCCGGGCATCGGCAATCTACCCGTGCTGGGAGCCCTGTTCCGCTCGCGCGACTATCTTTCGGGCGAAACCGAACTGGTCATCATCGTCGAGGCCTTCATCGTCTCGCCGACCTCGCCGGGGCGGCTGCAGACGCCGTCCGACGGCCTGATTATCGCCAACGACGCCCAGACCCTGCTGTTCGGGCAGCTGAATCAGCGGTACCGCCGCGGCGACGCTTCGGCCGTGACGGCCGACGCCGGTTGGGCCGGCCCTGTGGGCTATGTAATCGAATGAGGCGCCCCATGATCCGATCTTCCTCAGCCACCGTCGTGGCCCTCGCGCTCGGGCTCGCCGTTTCCGGCTGTGCGATGGGAGGCGCGGGCGACGGGAGCGCGCCTTTGACGCCGCTCTCGCGATATTCGCTGCAGGTCGAACCGGGCGTGGACCGTATCGCCCTGGCCGTTCACGACAGCGGCCTGTCCGCCAACCAGCGCGCCGCCCTGGCCGAATTGGCGGGCCGATACTCGACCTCGGGCTCCGGCGCGATCAGGGTCGAGGCGCCGGCGGGCGACGACCCGGTTTCGTCCAGCCAGGCCTACGCCGTCCGCGCCGCGCTGCAGGCGGCCGGCGTTCCTGCCGAGCGAATCCAGGTCGCCGCCTATAGCGCACCCGACCCGCGCGCGCCCGTTCTCGCCGGCTTCGAAACCGTGCGGGCGCGAATTCCGAACTGCGCCCTCGAGCCGCGCGACCTCGGCCGCCGGTTCTCGAACCAGAGCTCGACCGGTTTCGGCTGCGCCGTGACGGCCAATATGGCGGCCCAGATCGCCGATCCCCGCGATATCCTGGGCGCCCGGGCCATGACCCCGGCCGATTCCGGTCGCGCCGCAGTCGTGTTCGACCGCTATCGCAGGGGTCAGGCCAGTTCGACGCCGCAGGAAGAGCTGGTCCAGGGCCAGGTCTCCTCGGCCGTGGAATAGCCGGATGAGCAACGCTTTCGCCCCCCAGCCCTTTGACGAGTTCGACGACGAGTTCGATCTCGACATGGGCTATGTCACGCCGGAGGCCGCCGCCGCCACGCCTGGCGTCGACGAACCCGTGGCGTTCCCGGGCGAACCGCCGGTTGATCAGCGTCCGCCCCTGCAGTTCACCCCCCCGGCCGTCGCCGCGCCGCCGCCCCAGCCGGGCCCGGCCCTGCGCGAGACCGAAGCCGCGGTTCCCGCCGTGGCAGGTTTCAATCCCGTCGGCGACCTGGTCGCCGGCGCCGCCTCCGCCTTTTCCGCCCCCACGCTCAGCGGGGCCCATACCGCCGAAATCTCGGTGCCGCGCATCGCCATCCACGTCTTCGCCGAGCGGCAGGACACTCTCGCCGCCGCCGAGCGCGCCGGTCAGGACCGGCGTCTGTCGCGCGCCACCACCCAGATCCGCATCGGCGGCGTCGCCGCCGCCGTCGAGGCCTATCAGCACGAACCGACCCCGCCGCTGATCGTGGTCGAATGCATGAAGGACCCGCAGACCCTGCTGTGGGAGGTCGACCAGCTGGCCGAGGTCTGTGACGCCGGCACCAAGGTCGTCGTCGTCGGCGCCACCAACGACATCCTGCTGTTCCGGGAACTGATGCGCCGCGGCGTCAGCGAATATCTGGTCGCGCCGTTGCAGCCGCTGCAACTGATCGCCGCGATCGGCGGTCTGTTCGCCGACCCGGCCCAGCCCTTCGTCGGCCGCTCGATCGCCTTCGTCGGCGCGCGCGGCGGAACGGGCTCCAGCTCGGTCGCCCACAACACCGCCTATGCGATGTCGGAACGGATCGGCGCCAACACCGTCATCGTCGACTATGACCTGCCCTTCGGCACCGCCGGTCTCGACTTCAACCAGGACCCGCTGAGCGGCGTCGCCGACGCGCTGAGCCAGCCGGACCGCCTCGACCCCCTGCTGCTGGACCGGATGATGGTCCGCTGCACCGACAAGCTGAGCCTGTTCGCGGCCCCGGCCACGCTGGATGTCGACTGGGACATCTCGCCCGAGGCGTTCGAGGAGGTCACCACGCAGATCCGCTCGACCGCGCCCTTCGTGGTGCTGGACCTGCCCCACCTGTGGTCGGGCTGGATGCGGCGCACCCTGATCGCGGCGGACGAGGTCGTCATCGTCGCGACCCCGGATCTGGCCTCGCTGCGCAACGCCAAGAACATGATCGACCTGATCAAACAGGGCCGTCCCAACGACGCCCCGCCGCGGCTGGTGCTGAACCAGGTCGGCGTGCCGGGCCGCCCGGAAATCCCGGCCAAGGACTTCGGCGCCGCCCTCGGCGTTCACCCGAGCCTGATCATTCCGTTCGATCCCAAGACGTTCGGCGCCGCCGCCAACAACGGCCAGATGATCCTGGACGCGGGCGCCAAGTCCAAGGCCGCCGAGGCTTTCCAGACCCTGGCCCAGATCGTGTCGCGCCGCGAGCTGCCCATGCTGACGGGACCCAAGGCCAAGGCCGAAGGCAAGTCCATGTTCAGCGGCCTGTTCAAGAAAAAGTCCTGACGGGTGTTCGGAAAGCGCACAGGTCAACCCGGCAATGTGGCCACCGCGCCGCGCCCGGCCGCGCCCCCGGCCCAGCCTCCGCAGCCCGCTCCGGGCATCCAGACCGAAGCCTTCGCCTTCGGCGGCGACCAGACCGCCGAACAGATCCAGACCGCGGCGCGCAAGGCCGAGTCCTACGCCGCCAGGCCCGCCTCACCGGCCGCCGACCGGCTGGACGCCCTGGCCATGCGTCCGAGGCCGTCCGGCGAGAGCGAAGCGCCCCAGAAGGGGCCAGGTCCGAAGGCCACGCCCGGCTTCGAACAGCTGAAGAAGGCCCAGGCCGTCGCCGAGATCGTCCGCGAGCAGTCGGACTACTATCACGCCACCAAGACGACGATCTTCAACGCCCTGATGAACACGATCGATCTGGCCCAGCTGGCCCAGCTCGACACCAAGGCCGCGTCGGAAGAGATCCGCGACATCGTCGCCGAGCTGGTGGCGATCAAGAACGTTTCCATGTCGGTGGCCGAGCAGGAGCATCTGGTCCAGGACATCGTCAACGACGTCCTCGGCTATGGCCCGCTGGAGCCGCTGCTGGCCCGCGACGACATCGCCGACATCATGGTCAACGGCGCCGGCCGGGTCTTCATCGAGGTCGGCGGCAAGGTCCAGCTGACCAACGTCCGCTTCCGCGACAACGCCCAGCTGATGAACATCTGCCAGCGGATCGTGTCGCAGGTCGGCCGCCGCGTGGACGAGAGCAGCCCCATCTGCGACGCCCGCCTGCCCGACGGCAGCCGCGTCAACGTCATCGCCCCGCCGCTGGCCATCGACGGCCCGACGCTGACGATCCGGAAGTTCAAGAAAGACAAGCTGACGATGAAGAACCTGGTGGAGTACGCCTCCATCAGTCCCGAGGGCGCCCGCGTCCTGGGCGTCATCGGCGCGTCGCGATGCAACCTGGTCATCTCGGGCGGCACCGGCTCGGGCAAGACCACCCTGCTGAACACCCTGACGGCCTTCATCGACCCGACCGAGCGGGTCATCACCTGCGAGGACGCCGCCGAACTGCAGCTGCAGCAGCCGCACGTGGTCCGTCTCGAGACCCGTCCGCCCAACCTTGAGGGTCAGGGCATGATCACCATGCGGGACCTGGTGAAGAACTGCCTGCGCATGCGTCCCGAGCGGATCATCGTCGGCGAGGTCCGCGGCCCCGAGGCCTTCGACCTGCTGCAGGCCATGAACACCGGCCACGACGGCTCCATGGGCACGCTGCACGCCAACAGCCCGCGCGAGGCCATCAGCCGGATGGAGTCGATGATCACCATGGGCGGCTACGGCCTGCCGTCCAAGACCATCCGCGAGATGATCGTCGGCTCGGTCGACGTCATCGTCCAGGCCGCCCGCCTGCGCGACGGTTCGCGCCGCATCACCCACATCACCGAGGTGGTCGGACTGGAAGGCGATGTGATCGTCACCCAGGACCTGTTCGTCTACGAGATCACCGGCGAGGACGAGAACGGCAAGATCATCGGCCGCCACCGCTCGACCGGCATCGCCCGTCCCCGTTTCTGGGACCGCGCCCGCTACTACGGACTGGAGCGCGAGCTGGCGGAAGCCCTCGACGCTGCGGAGTAACGGGCGATGTTGCCGATCCTCGCCGCCGTTCTGGCCTTCATCACCATCGGCGGCCTGGGCTGGGCCTTTGTCGGCGGCGGCGATTCCAGCGACGTCGCGCTCAAGCGCGCGGAAGGGTTCGGCGGCCCCAAACAGAACAACGCGGCCTCGAAGAAGGCCGCGGCCGCCAACACTCCGGAAGCGCGCCGCAAGCAGATCATGCAGCAGCTTCAGGAATCCGAGCGCGCCGAACGCAAGGCGCGCATCAGCCTGGCGGCCAAGCTGAAACAGGCCGGTCTGAGCACCAAGGTGTCGACCTTCTGGATCATCAGCGGCGTACTCGGCGTGTTCGCCTTCCTGCTGCCGCTGCTGTTCGGTCTGAACATACTGATCGCTCTCGGGATCGCCTTCGTCGCCGGCCTCGGCCTGCCGCGCTGGTTCGTCGGCACCCTGGGCAAGCGTCGGCGCAAGAAATTCTCCAGCCATTTCCCCGATGCCGTCGACGTCATCGTACGCGGCATCAAGTCGGGTCTGCCCGTCCATGACTGCTTCAAGATCATCGCCCGCGAAAGCCCGCAGCCCCTGGGGGCCGAATTCCAGAAACTGGTCGAAGGTCTCGGCGTCGGCCTGACCCTGGCCCAGGCGCTGGACAAGATGTACGAGCGCATGCCGACGCCGGAGCTGAAATTCTTCTCCATCGTCATCGCCATCCAGCAGAAGACCGGCGGCAATCTGGCCGAGGCCCTGAACAACCTCACGGTCGTGCTGCGGGCCCGCAAGATGATGGGCGAGAAGATCAAGGCCCTGTCGTCCGAAGCCACCGCCTCGGCGGGCATCATCGGCTCACTGCCACCCGCGGTGATGATCCTCGTCAGCGTCACCACGCCCGCCTACATGGCCAAGCTTTTCACCGACCCGCGCGGCCAGTTCATGCTGCTGGTCGCGGTCGTCATGATGAGCTTCGGGGTGTTCGTGATGAAGAAAATGATCTCGTTCAAGTTCTGAGGACCAGACATGCCCGGCCTCATTCCCTTCTTCACCGACCCTCTGAACCTTCTCAGCATGCTGGTCGGCTTCCTGGTCTTCGCCACCACCGTGACCCTGCTCGGCTCGTTCGGCGGCGGGGCGAAACTGGAAGGCCGGATGAAGGCGGTCGCGGTCCGCCGCGAGGAACTGAAGCGCCGGTCGCGTCAGGCGATCGCATCACAGAACACCAGCCAGCAAGGTCTGCGACATACCGACGAGGGCTTCAAGAAGCGGGTCGTCGAACGGCTGAATCTGACCAAGCTGCTGGAGGACCCGAAGGTCGCCGACAAGATGGCCCAGGCCGGCTATCGCGGACCCAAGCCCCTGACCACCTTCTACTTCTTCCGCTTCTCCATGCCCTTCGTCTTCCTGGCGATCGCGGCCTTCTATCTGTTCGTCTTCAACGATTTCGGCCTGTCCTTCATGGTTCGATTGACCATCACCATGGTCGCGGCCGTGATCGGCTTCTATGCGCCCAACATCTTCCTCGCCAACCGCATCTCCAAGCGCCGCACCTCGATCATGCAGGCCTTTCCCGATGCGCTGGACCTGCTGCTGATCTGCGTCGAGGCCGGCATGTCGATCGAGGCGGCGATCCAGAAGGTCAGCCAGGAGATCGGCGGCTCGTCCATCGACCTGGCCGAGGAAATGACCCTGCTGTCGGCCGAGCTCAGCTATCTGCCTGACCGGCGCATGGCCTATGAGGGCCTGGCCAAACGGACCAACCACCCCGGCGTCAAATCGGTCGCCACAGCCATGACCCAGGCCGAGACCTACGGAACCCCGCTGGGCTCGGCCCTGCGCACCATGGCCAAGGAAAACCGCGAGATGCGCCTGTCGGCCGCCGAGAAGAAGGCCGCCGCCCTGCCGGCCAAGCTGACCGTGCCGATGATCCTGTTCTTCCTGCCCGTGCTGTTCATCGTCATCCTGACGCCGGCGATCATCAGCATCCAGGACACGATGGCCGCCGGCGCCGCGGGCGGCTGACGCCTAGCTCTCCGGCGTCAGGGGCCAGAGCCGGTCGACGGACCGTTCCAGCACATCCGCTGCGACCGCGTGGAGATTGGCCGGAGCCAGCCGGCCGCGCCGGACCGCATCCGCCAGCCAGGTCTCGATCGAACCGCCCTCGCGCCCCCACCGGTCCTGGCGCAGCAGGCCATACAGTCCTGCCGCCAGAACATGGATGCCGTCGTCCGACAGGCGCCAGCGGTCGGCCGGGTTGCGCGCCACGCCCATGGCTTCGCTGACCATCTGGTCCAGCGCCTGACAGAGGTCCTCGTTCAGGATGCCGGGCAGGGTGGTGTAGCCCCAGCGCGGGTCATGCTCGGCCACGATACGCGGAATCAAGGGGTCCTGTCCCAGCACCGCCAGCGCCGCCAGGGCGGCCGGACCGTCCATGGGTACGGGCGGATGCAGCAGTTCGTGCGCCGCGATGCGCACGGTGGTCGCCACGTCATAGTCGGCCGCCTGAAGGAAGCGCTGGCCCCGGACCTTGATGCCGTGCGGTTTGACGAACTGCAGCAGGGTGATGTCGATCTCCGGCTCGAAGGTCCGGCCGGTCAGCTTCTCCTCGATGCGGATGATGTCATAGGCCGGCAGTCCGCCCCGCTGACGCTGCAATCCCTCCGCCAGGGCGGCGGCGCCCCGCTCCTGCAGGAAGGCGGGGAAGCCGGCCGCCTTCAATCCTTCGAACACGATCCGGAGCCGCGGGGCCTCGCGAACGAACCAGCCCCAGTCGTTCTCGTTCCAGTACGCCCCGGACCGGAAGGCGGGACCGATGCGCGCCTCCGGATCCCCGAGCGCCGTCAGCAGGTCGTCGATCGTGGCGTCGCTGGCGGCATGGGAGAAGATCAGCGCCAGATTGGGCGACAGCAGGCCGACGCCACCTTCCTCGGCCGAGGCCCACAGGGCCGGGACGGCCTCGCGGACCGCTTCGGTCAGCTTCGGCGCGAACAGGGCGACGTCGGCGGCGTAGTAGCGGGTGTAGAGCTCGCGGCCCGACAGCGGCCCCAAGAAGGCGATGGCGTCCTGGCCTTCCGATCCCTGAACCCGCCAGACGGTGCGCGGCGGCGGCCGATCCTGCGCCAGGACGGGAAGGGCCAGGCCGGCGGCGACCGGGGCGGCAAGGGCGGAGAGCAGAAGCGAGCGACGGTTCATCCGCCCTGACTAGCGGGCGACAGCGGCTCCGGATTGTACCGACTTGACCCTGAGGCGGCCGGGGGTGAGCCCCGTCAGGGCCGCCACGGCCCGGGTCATATGGGCCTGGTCGACGAACCCCAGCTCAGCCGCGAGAGCCGCCGGAGCGTCGCCGGACCCCACAATGGCGCGCGCCGCCCTCAGCGCTCGCTGGTCAGCGCGATACCGGCGAGGGCTGGTCCCGAAGGCCTGGCGGAAGCCCCGGCTGACCGTCGCCGGCGCCAGTCCCGCCGCGCCGGCCCAGATCTCCAGAACCGTGTCCGGATCATGCCGCAGGGCCCGGGCCAAGGCGTCCGGCCAATCATCGGGAGCGGCGTCGAGCGGCCGCGCTGTCCGGCGCAGCAACGCGGCCGCCCCGGCCGGATCCTGCTCGGCCGCCCGCGCCACGGCGTCCGGATCGTCAACCAGGCCGGCGCCGAAGGCGACGCCCGCCAGAGGCAGGTTCAGGACCACCGCCCCCGTGCGCGCGACGGCGTCCATGTGGGATTCCCATGGCCCGTGGATCAGCACATGGCCCGGTTCGGCGTGGAACCGCCCCCGGTCGCCGGCCTCGACATAGCCGCCCTTGAGCACCAGCGCCGCATAACCGCAGGCGTGGCGGTGGCGGGCCATGCGGCCGCCGGCGATCAGGGTCTGGAAAACGGAGGAATGCACCCCGCCAGTCTAGGCCGGAAACGGGCGGGGTCCAGCGTCAGACCGGCAGCGCCCCCCGTTTCACCACCGTCCGCATGGCCACGCTGGACGAGACCCGCGTGACGCCGGGAATCCGCGTCAGTTCGCGCGAGTGGACCCGTTCCAGATCATCGACGTCACGGACCACCAACCGCAGCAGATAGTCCGAGCCGCCGGTCATCAGATAGCATTCGACCACCTCGGGCACGGTCGAGATGGCGGTCTCGAAGGCCGTCAGCGAGGCCTCGGCCTGGGAGGACAGGGTGACGGTGACGAAGACGCTGATCGGCAGACCGACGGCCCGTTCGTTGATGATGGCGGCGTAGCGGCTGATCACCTCGGCGGCCTCCAGGGCGCGCAGGCGACGCAGGCAGGCGCTCTCGGACAGGTTGACGGTGCGGGCGAGGTCGGCGTTGGTCATGCGGCCGTCGCCCTGCAGGGCGCGGATCATCCGGCGGTCGGTGTCGTCGAGGGCGACGGCGGAAACGGTCTTCAAGATGGGCCTCGTTCGCAGATTCTGCGACTTTATGCGGTTTACTCGCTGAAAAGAACAGGAACCTGCGGCGAAACCGCCGCTAGATTGCGGCCCGAAACGGAGCGGCCGCAGAACCGTCCGTCCATCTCGCAGAGGAAACGGTCATGCGCGTCGGCGTCCCGAAGGAAATCAAGAAGAACGAACACCGCGTCGGCCTGACGCCGACGGCGGTGCGCGAATACGTCGCCCACGGCCACACGGTCTCGATCGAGACCGGCGCCGGTCTGGGCGCGGGCTTCACCGACGCCGACTTCAGGAAGGCCGGCGCGAAGATCGTCGCCGACGCGAAGACGGTCTTCGCCGACAACGACATGATCGTGAAGGTCAAGGAGCCGCAGAAGGTCGAGTGGGAAATGCTCCGCGAGGACCAGATCCTGTTCACCTATCTGCACCTGGCGCCCGACCCCGAGCAGACGAAGGGTCTGCTGGCGTCGAAATGCGCCGCCGTCGCCTATGAGACCGTGACCAACGCCCAGGGGGGCCTGCCGCTGCTGGCGCCGATGTCGGAAGTGGCCGGCCGCATCGCCGTCTTCTCGGCCGCCGAGACCCTGCTGAAGCACAACGGCGGCATGGGCCTGCTGTTCTGCGGCGTCCCGGGCGTGGCCCCGGCCCGCGTGCTGGTGCTGGGCGGCGGCGTCGTCGGCCTGAACGCGGCCCGCATGGCCATGGGCCTGGGCGCCGAGGTGGTGGTGCTGGAGCGCTCGATCCCGCGCATGGCCTATATCGACGAAGTGACCCAGGGCCGGGTCATCACCCGCTATTCCTCGATCGGGGCGATCGAGGAGGAGATGGTCAAGGCCGACGTCATCATCGGCGCCGTCCTGGTCCCGGGGGCCGAGGCGCCCAAGCTGATCAAGCGCGAACACCTGAAGCAGATGAAGCCCGGCTCGGTGCTGGTCGACGTCGCCATCGACCAGGGCGGCTGTTTCGAGACCAGCCGAGCCACCACCCACGAAGACCCGACCTATGTCATCGACGGCGTGGTCCACTATTGCGTCGCCAACATGCCGGGCGCGGCCCCGCGCACCTCGTCGGAAGCCCTGAACAACGCCACCCTGCCCTTCGGCCTGGCGCTGGCGGACAAGGGACTGGAGGCGCTGAAGGCCAATCCGCATCTGGCGCGCGGCCTGAACGTGCTGAAGGGCGAGATCACCTATCCGGCGGTGGCCGAGGCGCTGGACATGCCGTGGAGCGATCCGTTCGGGGTCTGGGCCAAGGGCTGATTTCTGACGGACGGAGAATGCGAGGCCCCGGTGGAGACGCCGGGGCCTTTTTCGTGGGGGGCGGACGGCGGGTGGGCGGAAAAACACGGTGCGAAGCGTGCACTGAGTGCACTGCGTGCGGAGCGAAAAAACACAGTCCGAAGAGTCCGAAGAGTCCACTGAGTCCACTTGCGGCGAACAGTGCGAAGCGTCCGCGGCGTCCGCCTGACCGGCCGGTTCGCTGGAAGATTCGATTGTCAAAGATCGGAGACGAAGGCCAGACCCGGATTGTCTCACGGGCTGTTCCTGCGGCTACGAAATGACGCTGCTTCTCGAGAAGGAGCGAATGAAGTCAGCGGGTTAGGCGCGCGACGTCGTCTGGCTGGCGGCGGATTGCCAGCACAAAAAACGTGCATCTCCGCGAAGGCGGGGACCCAGGTTTGAGCTGCAACGCGATTGGCTGACCGGACCGGCGCCTGGTCCAACACCGGCGCTGGGGCCAAAGCCTGGGTCCCCGCCTTCGCGGGGATGCCCGGATGAGGGGGCTGCCGCCGCGCGATCGACCCCCGCCCCGCCTGTAAATCGCCGCTCTCTTGCGGCATAAGCCGGCGATGAAGTTTCTCGACCAGGCCAAGATCTATATCCGCTCCGGCAACGGCGGGGCGGGCGCCGTCTCGTTCCGGCGCGAAAAATTCATTCCCAACGGCGGACCCGACGGCGGCGACGGCGGCAATGGCGGCAACGTCTGGATCACGGCCGTCGACGGGCTGAACACCCTGATCGACTACCGCTACCAGCAGCATTTCAAGGCCCAGACCGGCGTCCACGGCATGGGCCGGCAGATGCACGGAGCCAAGGGCGAGGACGTGATCCTGAAGGTCCCGGTCGGCACCCAGGTGCTGGACGACGACAAGGAGACGGTGCTGCTGGACATGGACCACGTCGGCAAGACCGAACTGCTGCTCAAGGGCGGCAACGGCGGCTGGGGCAATGTCCATTTCAAGGGGCCGTCCAACCAGGCGCCCGCCTACGCCAACCCCGGCCAGGAGGGTCAGGAGCGCTGGATCTGGCTGCGGCTGAAACTGATCGCCGACGTCGGTCTGGCCGGCCTGCCCAACGCCGGCAAGTCGACCTTCCTGGCCGCGGCCAGCGCCGCCCGGCCCAAGATCGCCGACTATCCGTTCACCACCCTGGTGCCCAACCTCGGGGTGGTCGACCTGTCGCCCACGGAGCGGTTTGTCATCGCCGACATTCCCGGCCTGATCGAGGGCGCCCACGAGGGGGCCGGCATCGGCACGCGCTTCCTGGGCCACGTCGAGCGTTCGGGATGTCTGATCCATCTGATCGACGGCACCCAGGACGACGTCGGCAAGGCCTACCGCATCATCCGCCACGAACTGGAGGCCTATGGCGCCGGTCTCGCCGACAAGCCCGAGGTGCTGGCGCTGAACAAGATCGACGCCCTGACTCCCGAGGCGCGCGAGGAGAAGGCGGCCGAGCTGGAGGCCGTCGCCGGCCGCCGTCCGATGCTGGTCTCCGGCGTCTCGGGCGAGGGCGTCACCGACCTGCTTCGCGCCGCCTGGATCGAGGTCCGCAAGGGCCGCGGCGAGATCGCCCCGGCCGAGGAGGACGAGACCGTCATGGAAACCCCCGGTGGCTGGGTGCCCTGATGGCCGGGGAGGCGTCCCGATCCGACCGGGCGATCGCCGACGCCCGGCGCATCGTGCTCAAGATCGGCTCGTCCCTGCTGGTCGACCGCCGGACCAACGCCGTCGACCGCGCCCGGCTGGAGGGACTGGCCATGCGCGTCGCCGGTTGGATGGCGGACGGCAAGCAGGTGCTGGTCGTCTCCTCGGGCGCCGTCGCCCTCGGCGCCCGAAGGCTGGGGCCGAAGGCGCGGGCCGGGAGCCTCGACGGCAAACAGGCCTCGGCCGCGGTGGGCCAGTCCCTGCTGATGGCGGCCTGGGCCTCGGCCTTCGAGCCGCACGGCGTGGTCACGGCCCAGATCCTGCTGACCCGCGACGACACCGAGACGCGGCGTCGCTGGCTCAACGCCCGCGCCACCGTCGGGGCCCTGCTCGACATGGGCGTGATCCCGGTGGTCAACGAGAACGACACCGTGGCCACCGACGAGATCCGCTACGGCGACAACGACCGGCTGGCGGCCCGCGTGGCCCAGATGATCGGCGCGGATCTGCTGATCCTGCTGTCCGACGTCGACGGCCTCTACACCGCCGATCCGCGGACGCACCCTGACGCCGTCCATATTCCGGTCGTCGAGACCCTGACCCCCGCGATCGAGGCGATGGCGACCGGCCCGAACGCCGGCGCGGGCATGGGCGCCGGCGGCATGGCCACCAAGCTGATGGCCGCGCGGATCGCCGCCGACGCCGGCTGCGCCACCCTGATCGCCGCCGGCCGGTCCATGGAGGCGGGCGCAACCTTCCACGGGGAGACGCGCAGCACCCTGATCCGGGCCGCCACGACAGTGAAGGCCGCCTACAAGCAATGGATCGGCGGTTCCCTGGCCCCGCGCGGCGAACTGGTGGTCGACCCGGGCTGCGCCCGCGCGCTGCTGGAAGGCAAGTCGTTGCTGGCCGTGGGGCTGGTCTCGGCCAACGGCGCCTTCGGCAAGGGCGACCCGGTCGATATCGTCGACGGCGCCGGCGCCGGGATCGCCCGCGGACTGGTCCGCTATGACGCCGGCGACCTGTCGCGGATCGTCGGGGTCCGCTCCGCCGACCTGGCCGCCGCCCTGGGCTATGAGGGCGGTCCGGTGGTGATCCATGCCGACGATCTGGCCCTTCGGCGGACCTGACGCCTTTGAAACCGGCCGCGACGATGCGACCCTGAGCGGATGAGCTCCGAGGCATCATCCACGACCCCCGCCGATCTTGAGGCTGACATGCTGGCCATGGGCCGGCGCGCCCGCGCCGCCGCCCGCGCCCTGGCGCTCGCAGGGCCGGAGGCCCGCACCCGCGCCATCGCCGGCATGGCCAGGGCCCTGCGGGCCCGGTCCGACCGGGTGCTCGCCGCCAACGCCGCCGATCTCGAGGCCGCCCGGTCCGGCGGCATGGCCGCCGCCATGATCGACCGCCTCGCCCTCGATCCCGCCCGGCTGGAGGGCGTCGTCTCGGCCCTGGACGCCATCGCCGCCATCGCCGATCCGGTGGGCGTCGAGACGGCGCGCTGGACCCCGGCCAATGGTCTGGACATCGCCCGGGTGCGCACCCCCATCGGCGTGCTGGCCATCGTCTACGAGAGCCGGCCCAACGTCACCGCCGACGCCGCCGCCCTGTCCGTGCGGGCCGGGAACGCCGTGATCCTGCGCGGCGGATCGGAATGCCTGCGCTCGAACCTCGCCATCCACGCCGCCCTCGTCGAGGGGCTCGAGGCCGCCGGCCTGTCCCCCGACACGGTGCAGATGGTCGCCAGCCGCGACCGCGCCGCCGTCGGCTTCATGCTGGTCGGCCTGGAGGGAAACATCGACCTGCTGATCCCGCGCGGCGGGCGCTCGCTGGTCGAGCGGGTCAGACGGGACGCGCGCGTCGCGGTGCTGGGACATCTGGAAGGGGTCAACCACCTCTATGTCCACGCCAGCGCCGATCCGGCCATGGCCCGGGCGGTGACGCTGAACGCCAAGATGCGGCGCGTCTCGGTCTGCGGCGCGGCCGAGACCCTGCTGATCGACCGGACGGCGGCGGAAGCCCTGCTGCCGCTGATCGCCGCCGACCTGACCGAGGCCGGCTGCGAGCTGCGCGCCGACGCCGGCGCCCGCGCCCTCGTTCCGACGGCGACGCCGGCGAGCGAGACCGACTGGTCGACCGAATACCTTGAACCGATCCTCGCCGTGCGGGTCGTCGACGGGATCGACGCGGCCCTCGATCACATCGCCCGCCACGGCTCGGGCCACACCGAGGCGATCGTGGCCTCGGATCCCGCGGTCATTGAGCGCTTCCTCGCCGAGGTCGACGCCGGCATCGTCCTGGCCAACGCCTCGACCCAGTTCGCCGACGGCGGCGAGTTCGGCTTCGGCGGCGAGATCGGCATCTCGACCGACCGGCTGCATGCGCGAGGCCCCGTCGGCGCCGAACAGCTGACCAGTTTCAAATACGTCATCCGCGGCGAGGGCCAGATCCGGCCCTGACCCTCGGGGCTGCGCGCGCCTGGACGGGATCAGGCGTCCGCGGCGACCAGCGCCCGGGACATCGTCAGAAGCGCCGGCGTCGCTTCGCCGTCCGAGAAGATCTCGCCGCTCACGAACGCACCATTGATCAGCAGGGACAGCTTCAGGGCCAGGTCGTCCGGGTGTTCCGCATGCAGGCGGTCGGCGATGCCCTTGAGCCGGCGGCGAAGCTCCTTCTTGTGGGCGATGGCCACAGCGCGCGCCGGGTGATCGGCGTCGGGAAACTCGGCGGCCACATTGATCTGCGGGCAACCCCGATAGCCGGGCCGGCCGACACGCTCGCCGATCCATTCCAGCTGGGCCTCGAGTTCAGCCCGGGCGTCCCTTTCATGGCCTTGGGCGGCCCGGTCCCAGCAGGCCCAGAAATCCTCGTCCTCCCGGCGGAGGAAGGCCGCGATCAGATCGTCCTTGGTCCGGAAATACCGGTAGAGGCTGGTCTTGGCGACCCCGGCCTTCTCGACGACCAGGTCCACCCCGACGGCGCGCACGCCCCGGCGATAGAAGAGGTCCGAAGCGGTCGCGAGGATGCGGTCGCGCACCTCGATCGGGGAGACGGTCGGGTCGTCGGTCAGGTCGTCGGTCAGGTCGCCGGCGGGGCGGACCTTGGCGTGTCGCGTCATTCTCAGATCTCCTGACTGATATCCTACCATGTCGCCGCTTGACTCGCTACAGACCTGTTCGTAGCGTGCAGAACATACAGGTCTGTAGCACAGGAAACACGCCATGCCCGTTCAAGAAGCCTCCTCATCTGTCCCGGGCGACGCCGTGGCCGTTTTCGGGGCGGCGGGACACACTGGACGCTTCGTCGTCGCCGAGCTGCTGCGACGCGGATTTACACCGATCGCCATCGGCCGCGACGCCGCGCGCCTGGCCGGGTCCGGATTTGCGCAGCGATCAGTGGAGACAAGGGTCGCCACGGTGGCCGACCCGGTCTCGCTCGACCGGGCGCTCGCCGGAGTCCTGGCGGTCATCAACTGCGCCGGGCCCTTCCTCGACACCGCCGAGCCGCTGGCGGCCGCGGCGATCCGGGCGCGCATCCCCTATCTGGACGTTTCGGCGGAACAGGGTAGCGCCCGGACGCTTTTCGAGCGGTTCGGCAGCCAGGCCGAGGACACGGGCGTGATCCTCGTTCCCGCCATGGCCTTCTACGGCGGACTGGCCGATCTGCTGGCCACCGCCGCCATGGGCGACTGGACCACGGCGGACGGGATTGAGATCGGAATCGCGCTGGACAGCTGGCGGCCGACCCGCGGTACGCGGATCACGGGCCAAAGAAACACCACCCCGCGGCTGTTCATCTCCAACGGACGACTGGAGCCCTTGCCGACGCCGGCGCCGGAGATGTCCCGGATGTTTCCGGCGCCGTTCGGGGTCCAGGAGGCGGTCGAGCTGTCCTTCAGCGAGACGATCCTGATCGCGCGGCATCTGCGGGCGGCCGAACTCCACACCTGGCTGAACCTCGCGCCGCTGAGGGACCTTCGCGACGCCGGGACGCCGCCGCCCGCGCCGACGGACGACAGTGGGCGCTCGGCCCAGACCTTCGCGGTGGAAGCCGTTGTCCGGAAGGGCGCCGAGACCCGCCGGGCGTCCGCGTCAGGCCGCGACATCTACGCAGTTACGGCCCCGCTCGTCGTCGAGGCTGTCCAGCGCATTCTCTCGGGCGAGATCAGGAAGTGTGGAGCCTTCGCGCCGGGCGAGATATTCGACGCGGCGTGTTTCCTCCGCGCGCTCTCTCCCGAACACCTCGCTCTGGATATCGCGGGCGGCTGATCGCGGGCGACACCGCGCGGGCGCCGTGTTAGCTCCCTGCTGAGCATAAGTCCCCGCGAGCGCACCTTGTCCTTCTTCCACGCCGGTCCAGCGCCGAAAGCCCCGGGGCCTCGACCCGGCGCCCTGCGCGACGGGCTGGACCTTCAGCCCGGCATGGCGGTCGGCCTGTTCGGGGGCTCGTTCAATCCCGCCCACGACGGCCACGCCCATGTGGCCGAGACCGCCATGCGGCGGCTGGGGCTGGACCGGGTCGTCTGGCTGGTGTCGCCGCAGAACCCGCTGAAGGACGCCCGCGACAGCGCGCCCCTGGCGGAGCGAATGGCCTCGGCCCGGGCCGCGGCGAAGCTGGCGGCGGACGGCCGGTCTATGATCGTCTCGGACTTCGAGACCCGCGCCGGGACGCAATGGACCGTCGACACCCTGCGCGCCCTGACGGCCCGCCATCCGGGCGTGCGCTTCGTCTGGCTGATGGGGTCGGACAATCTGGCCGGTTTCCACAAATGGCGGGGCTGGACCGACATCATGCGGATGATGCCCATGGCGGTGATCGCCCGGCCGGGCAGCCAGCTGGACAGCCGCACCGCCCCGGCCGCCGCCCGCTTCGCCCCTGCGCGGATCCCGGCCGCCCGCGCGCGTCTGTTGCCGGACCTCGAAGCGCCCGCCTGGACGTATCTGACGGCTCCGCTGAATCCGCGCTCATCGAGCGCGCTTCGGGCCGCGCGTGACGCCGCCGCGCATTTGTGATAGGCTTCCGCTTTAGTAATCTCCCTGGAGCTCTCCGCTGACCCCCTCGCCCGCGCACGATGCGCAAGACGCCGCCGTTTCGAACACGGCGCACGAGATGGACGAATTCGAACCCATCCGCTCCGAAGACGGTCCGCAGGCTCCCCTTCCCGTCGGCTCAACCGCGCTGGAACAGGCTGTCCTGTCGCGCCTGGACGACGACAAGGCCCAGGACATCGTCCTCATCGACCTGAAGGGCAAAAGCCCGATGGCCGACACCATGATCATCGCCTCGGGGCGGTCGCACCGTCACGTCGGCGCCCTGGCCGACCACCTGCAGCGCACGCTGAAGGAACAGGGTCTGGGCAAGGTCAAGGTTTCGGGCCTGCCGCACTGCGACTGGGTGCTGCTGGATGCGGGGGACGTCATCGTCCACCTGTTCCGTCCCGAGGTGCGCGCCTTCTACAACATCGAGAAGATCTGGTCGGTCGAGAGCGGCCACCGCGTCGACGCGCGCGCCTGATCCCCCGATCCTGAACCCATGAAGCTGGCCGTCATCGCCATCGGCAAGCCGGGGCGGGGACCCGAGGCCGTGCTGGCGGCCGACTACGCCGAGCGCGCGAGCCTGGCCGGACGGGCCCTCGGTCTCGGCCCCCTGGAACTGATCGACCTCGAACCGCGCAAGCCGGGCAAGGCGCCCGAGGCCGAACTGATCCTCAAGGCCGCCGAGCGCGCGCATCTGATCGCCTGCGACGAGCGCGGCAGGACCTTCTCCAGCCGCGCCTTCGCCGACCATATCGCCCTGCTGCGCGACCGCGGCGAGCGCCGGCTGGTCTTCGCCATCGGCGGGGCGGACGGGCTGGACGAGAGCGTGCGCGCCGCCGCCGGATCGACCCTCGCCTTCGGCCCCCAGACCTGGCCGCACGCGCTGGCGCGGGCGATGCTGGCGGAGCAGCTGTATCGCGCCGTGACCATTCTGGCCGGATCGCCCTATCATCGCGACTGATGCGTCCGCTGGTCCTGATCCTGTGTCTGAGCCTGACCGCCCTGCCCGTGGCGGCCAGCGCGCCGACGAATGACGTTGCGCGGCTTCGGGCCGAGTTCCGCGACGAGCAGGCGCGCGCCCGCCGGCTGCGCGCCGAGGCGGCCGAGGCGGCCGCCGAACTGGCGGGGCTGGAGCGGTCGCTGAACCAGCTGCGCGCCTCGGTCGGGGACGACGACCGGCTGATCCTGGCCCAGCGGGCCCGCCTGCGGGAGCTGGGCGCCCGCGAGGCGGCGCTGGTGGCGCAGTTGTCGCAGGCGCGGGGCCGGCAGGGCCGGCTGCTGTCGGCGTTGCAGATGATGAGCCGCCGGCCGCCGCCGCCGCTTCTGGTCCCCGCCGACAAGGCGATCGACACCGTGCGCGCCTCCATCCTGATCCGCGCCATGGCCCCGACGTTGCAGGCCCGCGCCCAGGGTCTGGCCGACCGTCAGGACGAGGTGAACCGCGTCCGTCGCCTCGCCGCCCTGAACAGCGAGCGGCTGTTCACCACCGAGAGCGCCCGCGGCGACCGCCGGGCCCGGATCGAGGCCCTGGCCGCGCGCAAGACCTCGCTCCAGGCCGTGCTTCGCGCCGAGGCCCAGACAGCGGAACGGGCGACCCGGGCGCTGGAGGCCCGACTGCGGTCGCTGGGCGCGACCGTGCCCACGGCGGACGCGGACGCCGAGCCCGCCGCCGCCCGTCTGCCCGCCGGGCGGACCAGCCTGACCCCGCCGATCGCCGGCGCCCCGTCGCAGCGGTTCGGCCGTGGCGCGACCGGCTGGCGCTGGCGCGCGGACCGGGCCGAGGCCCGGGCTCCCGCCGCCGGACGAGTGGCGTTCGCCGGCCCGCTGAGCGGCTGGGGGCAGGTGGTGATCCTCGACCTCGGACCCGGCTGGCGCGCCGTCGTATCGGGTCTGGACGAGGCGGCGGTGCAGACGGGGGACCGGGTCGCCGACGGCCAGGTCCTGGGGCGTTCGGGCGCAGACGGCGAAATCGCCTTCGAGCTTCGCCGCGACGAACGTCCGATCGATCCGGCGCCGTGGTTGCGCTGAAGGCGAAACCGCTTCCCAAGCCGCGATGACGCTGATTTTATCCGCGAACCGTCGATCGGTCACGATTTGGTCGCTCGCCGGTCCGTATCTGCTGATGAAGCCGCGCTCGCGGCCGCCGCCCGACCGTTGAAAGAGACCTATGCGTAAACTGCTTCTGATTGGCGCCGCAGCCCTGACCATGGTCGGCGTGGGCGCCGCCACCGCCGTCGGCCAGACGCCGCGCAACGAGGCCTTCCGGATGCTGGGGCTGTTCGGCGACGTGCTGGGCATCGTCGAACAGGCCTATGTCGTGCCCGTCGACGACAAGAAGCTGATCGAGGCGGCGCTGCAGGGCATGATGACGGCTCTGGATCCCCACTCCAACTATCTGCCGCCCGACGGCTATGGCGATCTGCAGGAGCGCACCTCGGGCGCCTATTCGGGCGTCGGCCTGACCATCCAGTCCGAGGCCGGGATGGTGAAGGTCATCTCGCCCATGGACGGCGGACCGGCGGCGCGCGCGGGCGTCAACGCCGGCGACGTCATTTCGTCCATCGACGGCCAGAACGCCTCGGGCCTGACGGTCAGCCAGGTGTCGGAGAAGCTGCGCGGCGCGGTCGGCACCTCGGTCAAGGTCACCTTCCTGCGCGACGGGGAGGAGCCCAGGGAGGTCGTCCTGACGCGCGAGGTCATCAAGATCGAATCCGTGACCGGCCGGGTCGAGGGCGAGTTCGGCTATCTGCGCGTCTCGACCTTCAACGAGAACACCGGCCGCGAGCTCAGCGAGACCATCGCCCGGTTGAAGACCGAGAACCCCGCGATCAAGGGCTATGTGCTGGATCTGCGCAATAACGGCGGCGGCCTGCTGGATGCGGCCATCGCCGTGTCCGACGCCTTCCTCGAGCGCGGCGAGATCGTCAGCCAGCGCGGGCGCAAGGCCGAGCAGATCCAGCGCTATGCAGCCCGCCCGGGCGACCAGATCGGCGGCCTGCCGCTGGTGGTGCTGATCAACTATGGATCGGCCTCGGCCTCGGAAATCGTGGCCGGCGCGCTGAAGGATCACGAGCGGGCGACGCTGGTCGGGCTGACCAGCTTCGGCAAGGGCTCGGTCCAGACCGTCATCCCGCTTCGCAACGGCGCCGACGGGGCGCTGTCGATCACCACGGCGCGCTATTACACGCCGTCCGGCGCCTCGATCCAGAAGATCGGCATCGAACCGGATCTGGAGGTGTCGCGCTCGGCGGCCGAGGCGCGGATCGTGTCGCGTTCCAACTTCATCTATTCCGAGGCCGCCTACGCTACCGCCCTGGACTCGTCGATCGGAGCCGAGCGCAAGGGGCCGCACACGCCCCGCGAGGCGCCGGGCGAGACCTATGACGAGGACAAGGACTACCAGCTGGAGCGAGCCTTCGACGTGCTGCGCGCGGGCGGAAACCTGGGCCAGCTGGCCGCCGCGCCGGAAGGCGTTGTGGTGACGGACGCGCCGGTCGTCCGCGCCGAGCAACCGCCTGAAAGCCCGCTGCCCGCGCCGCGCCTGCCCCCGGACATCACGCCCGGAAACGAACCGCGGCAATAGGGCGTCCATGCCTAACGGCGTGTTAGGCTTTCTTAACCGACGCCCGCCACTGTGTGCCTTGAAGGAGTCCGCTTCGCGGACCCCCGCATCAAGCGTCCAGTCCCGCCCATGTTCGCCAAGCGCCAGTCCGTCCTAGCCGCCACCGCCGGAATCCCCCCGGTTCGCCGGTCGATGCGCGAAAATCTCGCACCCGTGACCCGTTTCCTCAGCCACCCGCCGGTCGCCGTGGCCGGCGCCGGGCTGATGCTTCTGGGCGCCGCCGCCCTGTTCGTCACCGTGCTGGGCGATCCCCGCGCCGGAGCCCCTTCGGCCCGCGCGGCGCTGAAGCGCGAAGCCCCCGCGGCCGCCCCCGTTCCCACAGGCCTTGAGGCCTTCTCCATGGGCGCCTACGGTTCGTGGCAGGATCTGGCGGCCGAAGGCGGCGTCCTCGATCCGGCCCTCGGGGGCGAGGCGGTCATCACCCTGCCGAACGGCGCCACGGTTTCGGGCAACGGCGCCCCGGTCACCGCCCCGCGCGTCGCCGCCCAGCCGCTGCCGGCGGCCCCCATCGCCGGGCTCAGCCAGCCGGGCCCCAACGGCCCCCTGCCGACCATCGCCACCGATGGCCGCGTGCCGGCCCAGGCCTATGCCCGCCCCTTCCATTCGAACGGCAAGCCGCGCGTGGCCCTGATCGTCGGCGGCCTCGGCCTGAACGCCGTCACCACCCGCGCCGCCATCGAACGCCTGCCCGCCGAGGTCACCCTCAGCTTCGTCCCGTACGCCGAGGGCCTGCAGACCTGGATCGATCTGGCCCGCGCCCAGGGCCATGAGGTGATGCTGGAAATGCCGATGGAGCCCACCGGCTATCCCGACAACGACCCCGGCCCCTACACCCTGCTGGCCTCGGGCCAGCCCGCCGACATCACGGCCAAGATGAACTGGCTGCTGGGCCGGGCCACGGGCTATTTCGGCGTCACCAACTATATGGGCGACCGGTTCGCCAACTCGGACGCCGGCATGAACGCCTTCCTCGGCATCCTGCGCCAGCGCGGCGTCGCCTTCCTGGACGACGGCTCGATGAGCCGGCGGCCGGGCGCCTGGGCCCGCGCCAGCGCCAACCGCGTCATCGACGAGCAGCAGACGCCCGCCGCCATCGTCGGCCAGCTGAACGCGCTGGAAGCCCTGGCCAAGGGCCGCGGCCAGGCCCTGGGCGCGGGCTTCAGCTATCCGGTCACGGTCGAGGCCGTGGCCCGCTGGACCTCCGACCTCGACGCGCGGGGCCTGCAGCTGGCGCCGGCTTCGGCGATGACGCAGCGGCCGGGAAGATAGGTTTCAGGCAGCAGGGAACAGGAATTAGGCAGTAGGGCCGTCGTGCGACGACCTGCTAGAAGCCCCCTACCAGCCTAGTTCCTGTTCCCTACTGCCTGACCCTCATGACTGACCTCTCCCGCTACCGCCCGAACGTCGGCGTCGTGCTGTTCCATCCGGACGGCCGCGTCTGGTACGGGCGCCGCGCCGGGACCGGGGGGCCGCATAACTGGCAGTTCCCCCAGGGCGGCGTCGACGACGGCGAGGACCTGGAAACCGCCGCCCGTCGCGAGCTGGCCGAGGAGACGGGCGTCGTCTCGGCCGACCTTATCGCCTCGACGGAGGACTGGATCATCTACGACTTCCCCGAAGGCTACGGCGGCACGAAACAGGCGCGCGGCTGGGCCGGACAGAAGCAGCGCTGGTTCGCCTTCCGCTTCACCGGCGACGAGTCAGAGATCGATCTGGAAGCGCATGGCGAGATCGAATTCGACGCCTGGCGCTGGGGCGCGCTCAGCGACGCGCCGGACCTGATCGTGCCGTTCAAGCGCGCGGTCTACGAACAGGTCGTGGCGGTGTTCGCGCCGCTGGTGGTTTAGGCCGCCGCGCAGCCCTGCGGCTTGAGCACCCGCTTCGTCGAGGCGGGATATTTCGCCATCAGGTGCGCCGGTCGGATCGGCCGGGCGACGAAGCCGCCGCCGCAGTTGGGGCAGGCCCCCTTCAGCACCCCGTCCACGCAGGCGGCGCAGAAGGTGCATTCGAAGGTGCAGATACGGGCCTCGGCGCTGTCGAACGGCAGGTCGCGGTCGCAGCACTCGCAGTTGGGTCGCAGTTCGAGCATGGGAGCCTCCTTCCGGCGGAGGCTACACCGTCAGTGCGACGGCGCCAGCCGCATCAGCACCAGTCCGGCGACGATCAGGCCGGCCGCGGCCACCCGCATCGGATGCACGCCCTCGTTCAGCCAGATGACGCCGACCACGAAGGCGCCGACCGCCCCGATGCCGGTCCAGACGGTATAGGCCGTGCCCAGCGGCAGGGTCTTCATCGAGATCGACAGCAGGCCGAAGCTGACGGCCATGGTGATCATGGTCACGACGCTGGGCCACAGGCGGGTGAAGCCGGCCGACTGTTTCATGGAATAGGCCCAGACGATCTCGAGCAGGCCTGCAATGATCAGATAGGTCCAGGCCATGGGCGCGCC
This sequence comes from Brevundimonas sp., assembly GCF_035561115.1. GTDB lineage: Bacteria > Pseudomonadota > Alphaproteobacteria > Caulobacterales > Caulobacteraceae > Brevundimonas. Next base: position 37,174 of record NZ_DATMYH010000087.1, on the reverse strand, counting down.
CTCCTTGCAAAGGGCCGGGCCGTCCCGGACTTGATCCCGAACCACGGGAGCGAGGACGTGGCCTCGTCTTGCAGGGGCTATCTAGGGCGTCCGTCCCGAGGGTCAAGCATTGACCTTGTCATCCCCGAAGCCGCGCAGCGGCTATCGGGGATGGGACCGGCTTCAGAAACGAAAACTCCCGGGCAGCTCGCAGAGCTGAACCGGGAGACGGGGCGCTTCATCCCTGCTCCCCGGACAGGCGCGCTGCGCCTTCCGGGAGGGAAGCTGTTTTGGGTTCGGCGCGTCCCGGATCGCGGCTTCGCCGCGTCCGGGATGACAAGGGCCTCAAGACTTACGCCGCGGCCAGTTCCGAGGCCTGTTCGGCCAGGATGGTCAGGCCGGCGGGGGTCACGTCGGCGAAGCCGCCGTGGACCTCGAACTGGCGGCGCGAGCCGCCGTCGATGACGGTGACCACGCCTTCGCGCAGGGCCGTCATGAAGGGGGCGTGGTCGGCGAGGACGCCGAAATCGCCCTCGACGCCCGGCGCATCGACCTGGTCGACGAGGCCGTTGAAGACCTCGCGCTCAGGCGACACCAGCGAAAAGCTGAGCTTGCCCGCCATGGATCAGGCCGCCTCGGCGGCGAGCTTCTGGGCCTTCTCGACGGCTTCCTCGATGGCGCCGACCATGTAGAAGGCCGCTTCCGGCAGGTGGTCGTATTCGCCGGCGACGATGCCCTTGAACGAGCGGATGGTGTCTTCCAGCGAGACGAATTTGCCCGGCGAGTTGGTGAACTGCTCGGCCACGAAGAAGGGCTGCGACAGGAAGCGGCTGATCTTGCGGGCGCGCGAAACGATCAGCTTGTCCTCTTCCGACAGCTCATCCATGCCGAGGATGGCGATGATGTCCTTCAGCGCCTTGTACTGCTGCAGCACTTCCTGGACCGAACGGGCGACGCGGTAGTGTTCCTCGCCGATGACCAGCGGGTCCATGATCCGCGAGGTCGAGTCCAGCGGGTCCACAGCCGGGAAGATGGCCTGGGCGGCGATATCGCGGTTCAGAACCGTGGTCGCGTCCAGGTGAGCGAAGGAGGCGGCGGGCGCCGGGTCGGTCAGGTCGTCGGCGGGCACGTAGATGGCCTGGACCGAGGTGATCGAGCCCTTCTTGGTCGAGGTGATCCGCTCCTGCAGGTTGCCCATCTCGGTGGCCAGGGTCGGCTGATAGCCCACGGCCGAGGGGATGCGGCCCAGCAGCGCCGACACTTCCGAGCCGGCCTGGGTGAAGCGGAAGATGTTGTCGACGAACAGCAGGACGTCCTTGCCCTCTTCGTCGCGGAAATACTCGGCCTGGGCCAGGCCGGTCAGGGCGACGCGGGCGCGGGCGCCGGGAGGCTCGTTCATCTGGCCGTAGACGAGAGCGCATTTCGAGCCCTCGGTCGAGCCGCCGTTCTTGGCCGGGTCCACGTTGACGTTGGACTCGATCATCTCGTGATACAGGTCGTTGCCCTCGCGGGTGCGTTCACCCACGCCGGCCAGAACCGAATAACCGCCATAGGCCTTGGCGATGTTGTTGATCAGCTCCTGCATGGTCACGGTCTTGCCCACGCCGGCGCCGCCGAACAGGCCGATCTTGCCGCCCTTGGTGTAGGGGCACATCAGGTCGATGACCTTGATGCCGGTGACGAGGATTTCCGACGAGGTCGACTGCTCCTCGAAGCTCGGAGCCTCGCGGTGGATCGGGCGGTACATGGTGGTCTTGATCGGGCCCTGTTCGTCGATCGGCGCGCCGACGACGTTCATGATCCGGCCGAGGGTGCCGGGGCCGACCGGGGCCAGGATCGAGGTGCCGGTGTCGACCACGGCCTGGCCGCGCGTCAGGCCTTCCGAGGTGTCCATGGCGATGGTGCGGACCATGTTCTCGCCGAGGTGCTGGGCGACTTCCAGCACCAGGGTGAAGGGCTGGCCGGTCTTCTGGTCGACGTTCTGCGTCTCCAGGGCGTTCAGGATCGCCGGCAGCTGGCCGGTGAACTCGACGTCGACGACGGCGCCGATGACCTGGGCGATCTTGCCCACGCCGGTGCCGGCGGTCACGGTCGCATTGCCGGTCGCGGCGGCGGCGGCCTTGGGAGCCTTGGAAGCGGCGGGCTTCCTGGCGGCGGGTTTCTTGGCGGTGGTGTCGGTCATCGGTTCGTTCCGTTCGGAAGGTCGTATCTGTGCGGGGGTCGGATCAGAGCGCTTCGGCGCCGGCGATGATCTCGATCAGTTCGGTGGTGATCTGGGCCTGGCGCTTGCGGTTGTACTGCAGGGTCAGGCTGTTGATCAGGTCGCCCGCATTGCGCGTGGCGTTGTCCATGGCGGCCATCTGGGCCCCGAAGAAGCTGGCCTGGTTCTCGTACAGGGCGGCCAGGATCTGGGTCGTGATGTTGCGCGGCAGCAGCGTCTCGAGGATTTCCTCCTCGGACGGCTCGTATTCGTAGGTCGCGCCGTTCAGATCGATCGGCGGAGCGTCCCCGTCGACGACCGCCGGGATCAGCTGTTTCGGCGTCGGCACCTGGGCGATGACCGACTGGAAGCGGCTGTAGAACAGGGTCACGACGTCGGCGTTGCCGGCCTCGAACTCCTCGGCGATCAGGGCCGCGACCGGCTCCGCCGCCGGCAGGCCGATGACCTTGTGATCCGACATCTCGAACGTCTTCACCAGCCGGTCGCCGTACAGGCGGGTCAGGCCGTCGCGGACCTTGCGGCCCACGGCGATGATCCGCACGTCCTTGCCCTCGGCCAGCAGGGCCTTGATCCGCTCGCGGGCGGCCCGGATGACGTTGGTGTTGAACCCGCCGGCCAGACCCTTGTCGCCGGTGGCGACGACGATCAGGTGCTTCTGGTCCCGGCCCGTGCCGGCCAGCAGCTTCGGCGCGCCGTCGCCCGAGACGCCGGCCGCCAGATTGGCGATCACGGCGGCCATCTTGCGGGCGTAGGGACGGGCGCTCTCGGCCTGGTCCTGGGCGCGCTTCAGCTTGGCCGCGGCGACCATGTTCAGGGCTTTCGTGATCTTCTGCGTGGACTTCACGCTTCCGATCCGATTGCGCATTTCCTTGAGGCTGGCCATCCGGGGCTACTCTCTCGCTATCCGGGCCGGGCTCAGGCGAAGGTCTTGAGGAAGGCGTCCAGCACCGACTTCAGCTCGGCTTCGAGCTCGGCGGTGAGGTCTTTCTTCGTGCGGATGCCGTCCAGCAGGCCCTTGTTGGAGGACTTGATGCGGGCCAGCAGCTCGCTCTCGAAGCGGCCGATGTCGCCCACCGCGATGCCGTCCAGATAGCCGCGCGTGCCGGCGTAGACCGAGACGACCTGCTCTTCCATGGTCAGCGGGCTGTACTGCGGCTGCTTCAGCAGCTCGGTCAGGCGGGCGCCGCGGGCCAGCAGCTTCTGGGTCGAGGCGTCGAGGTCCGAACCGAATTTCGCGAAGGCGGCCATTTCCCGGTACTGGGCCAGTTCGCCCTTGATCGAGCCGGCGACCTTCTTCATCGCCTTGGTCTGGGCCGAGGAGCCCACCCGCGACACCGAGATGCCGACGTTCACGGCGGGGCGGATGCCCTGGTAGAACAGGTCGGACTCGAGGAAGATCTGGCCGTCGGTGATCGAGATCACATTGGTGGGGATGTAGGCCGAGACGTCGTTGGCCTGGGTTTCGATCAGCGGCAGGGCGGTCATCGAGCCCGAGCCGTAGTCGGCGTTCAGCTTGGCCGAACGCTCCAGCAGACGGCTGTGCAGATAGAAGACGTCGCCCGGATAGGCTTCGCGGCCCGGCGGGCGGCGCAGCAGCAGGGACATCTGGCGATAGGCCACGGCCTGTTTCGACAGATCGTCATAGACGATCAGGGCGTGCATGCCGTTGTCGCGGAAGAACTCGCCCATGGCCGTGCCCGAGAACGGGGCCAGGAACTGCAGCGGGGCCGGCTCGGACGCCGTGGCGGCGACGACGATGGTGTAGTCCAGGGCGCCGCGCTCCTCGAGCGTCTTGACGATCTGGGCCACGGTCGAGCGCTTCTGGCCGATGGCGACGTAGATGCAATACAGCTTCTCGCCTTCCGACGCGGCGGCGGCGTTGGTGCTCTTCTGGTTCAGGATGGTGTCGATGGCGACGGCGGTCTTGCCGACCTGACGGTCCCCGATGATCAGTTCGCGCTGGCCGCGGCCGATCGGGATCAGAGTGTCGATGGCCTTCAGGCCGGTCTGCATCGGCTCATGCACCGACTTGCGCGGGATGATGCCCGGAGCCTTGACGTCGACGCGGCGGCGCTCGGTGAACTGGATCGGGCCCTTGCCGTCGATCGGCTCGCCCAGCGGGTTGACGACGCGGCCCAGCAGGCCCTTGCCGACCGGCACGTCCACGATCTCGCCCAGACGGCGGACCTCGTCGCCCTCGGCGATCTGGTTGTCCTGGCCGAAGATCACGGCGCCGACGTTGTCGCGCTCGAGGTTCAGGGCCATGCCCTTCACGCCGGCCTTGGGGAATTCGATCATCTCGCCGGCCTGGACGTTGTCCAGACCGTGGATGCGGGCGATGCCGTCGCCGACCGACAGCACCTGGCCGACGTCGGACACGTCGGCTTCGACGCCGAAATTGGCGATCTGCGACTTGAGGATGGCCGAGATTTCGGCGGCGCGGATGTCCATGACAGGCTCTCTGTTATCGTCTTGTCAGCGCGCGGGTTGGGCGCGCTGCATTCTTGTTGGTCAGCGCGCTTACGCGCGCTTCAGGGCGAATTTCATCTGGTCGAGCTTGGTCTTCAGCGAAGCGTCGAACAGTTTCGACCCCACCTTGACCTTGAGGCCGCCCAGGATCGACGGATCGACACGGGCGGTCATTTCCGGATCCTTGCCCAGCGAGGCGCGCAGGGCGGACTGGATGGCCTTCATCTGCGCGGCGCTCAGGGCCTGGGCGGAAACCACCTCGGCGGCGACCACGCCGGTCTTCCTCGCATACAGCAGGTCGAAGCCCGCCATCACCGCCGGCAGGTCGCCGGAGCGGCCGTTCTGGCCCAGCAGGCCGAGGAAGTTGCGGGTCACGCCGTTGAACTTCGCCGCATCGGCGATGGCGACCAGACCCTTCTGCTGATCCTCCGCCGCCATGACCGGCGAGGTGGCCAGTCGGCGCAGGTCGGCGCTGTCGTTCCACGCGGCGCGCAGCGACTTCAGATCGGCGCGTACGGCGTCGAGGACGCCCGTCTCGTCAGCGAGGTCGAACAGCGCCTGTGCGTAGCGCTCGCCGACTTCCGTCGTCCTGTAATCGTCAGCCACTTATAATGTCCGCGCGGTTGGCGTTCGGGTTGGCGACCGGCGGCGTTTCCGCGCCAGTCAAAGGTCTGAAATGCTTTGAGAAAGCACTTGGGGGACGCGTCTTGCAACGCGCCCTCCGGCTCAGCCGGGCGCCTGATAGCACCGTAACCCCCCGACCGCAACCGAGGCGGTCCGCCGCAGCGTAACGCGAATTGACGTGGCGAGGCCGGGTCCGGAGGCGAAGACTGGCCTCCCCGTCCGCCCCGGAACCCGGCCCATGACCCTCGCCCGCATCGCCTGCACCCTGACGGCCGCCGCCCTGCTCTGCGCCGCGCCGGCCGCCACGGCCGCCGTCCACGATCCGGCCGCGGTCCGGGTGATGAGCTACAACATCCGCTTTGACGGCCCGTCCGACAATCCGCTGTGGAGCGAGCGCCGCCAGCCCATGGCCGACCAGATCGCCTTCCTCGACCCGGACCTGCTGGGCCTGCAGGAGGCGCTGCCGCACCAGGTCGACTTTCTGGCCGGACAGCTGCCCGGCCATGACCACTACGGCCTCGGCCGCGACGACGGCGTCTCCGGCGAGAGCGCGGCCCTGTTCTGGCGCCGCGAGCGCTATGAGCGCGTGCGGGCCGAGACCCTGTGGTGCTCCCCGACCCCGACGGTCCCGTCGAAGGGCTGGGACGCCGCCTACCCCCGCACCGTCACGCGGGTGGTGCTGAAGGACCGCCGCGACGGCCGGCTGCTCGACGTCCGCAACACCCATTTCGACCACGTCGGCGTCGTCGCCCGCGAGCAATGCGCCGCCCTGATCGTCGCCATGGAGCCGGTGGAGGTCGACGGCGGGCGCGCCGACATCGTGCTGATGGGCGATTTCAACACCGGCCCGGCCACGGCGCCGTATGAGCGGATCGTGGCCTCCGGCCTGCGCGACGCCCGGGCGGCCAGCGCGATCGTCTTCGGCCCCGCCGGGACCTTCAACGCCTTCGACATCGCCAGGGACAACGAGGGCGTGGCCATCGACCACATCTTCGTCGGCCCGGGCTTCCACGTCGAACGCTTCGCCGTCCCCACCGATTCCTTCGGCGGCCGGGTCATCTCGGACCACTTCCCGGTCGTGGCGGACGTCGTCCCGGGGTTCTGAGCGTCGAGGCCGGGCGCCGCTCCGGGCGCCGCGCCCGTCGATCAGTGGGCGGCGCGCTTGCGTGGAATGAAATGCATGATCGCCACGACCACGCCGCCGACCACGAGGCCGACCACCGCCGAGGCGGCGGCCGTCGCCAGCCATCCGGTGACGGGTCCGACGAGCGGGACGCCTCCGGCGGCGTGCCCCAGACCCTCGATCAGCCCCGGCAGGGCGTCGAGGTGGTATTCATGCAGACCGTGGACGAGAATTCCTCCGCCGACCCACAGCATCGCCGCGGTCCCGATCGTCGCCAGTCCGCCCAGCACCATCGGCATGGCGTGGACCAGCGCGCGGCCCAGCGCGCGGGCCGAAGCTGAGCGGCGCTCCGCCAGATGCAGGCCGATATCGTCCATCTTCACGATCAGCGCCACGGCGCCATAGACCGCCCCGGTGATCAACAGTCCGACCACGGCCAGGGCCGCCGCCTGGGTCGCCAGCGGGCGTTCGGCCAGGTCAGCCAGGGCGATGGCGGTGATCTCGGCCGAGAGGATCAGGTCGGTGCGGATCGCCGAACCCACCATCTTCTTTTCCTGTTCGACCGACGACAGGGCCAGCTCTTCCGGCGGGGTCTCGCCGCCTCCGTGACCCGCCAGCTTCTCCCACAGCTTCTCGGACGCCTCGAAGCAGAGATAGGCGCCGCCGGCCATCAGAAGCGGCGTCAGCGCCCAGGGCGCAAAGGCGCTGATCAGCAGGGCCCCGGGCAGGAGGATCAGGAATTTGTTCTTCAGCGAACCGATGGCGATCTTGCGGATGATGGGCAGCTCGCGCTGGGGCGAAAAGCCCATCGCGTAACCCGGGGTCACCGCGGCGTCGTCAACGACCACGCCGGCCGCCTTCACGCCGGCGCGGCCGGCGGCGGCGGACACGTCATCGACAGAGGCCGCCGCCATCTTGGCGATGGTCGCGACGTCGTCGAGAAGGGCGGCAAGACCTGAGGGCACGCTTCACCTGAAGAAACAAATGCAGTTCGTCCTTGGCTAGGCGAGCCCGCGAGCCGGGTCCAGAGGCCCGATCGAACGCGGCGCCCTGACGCGCCTTGCCGGGACGAAAAAATCTGGCGCGGCCTCCCCCGCTGGCCTATCCCGGATCCATGATCGAAATCGCCGCACTGCTGTCCGATCCCGCCGCCTGGGCCGCCCTGATCACCCTGGTGGTCATGGAAGTCGTGCTGGGGATCGACAACCTGATCTTCATCTCGATCCTCTCGAACAAGCTGCCGCCCGAGCATCGACAGCGCACCCGCCGGATCGGCATCGCCCTGGCCCTGGTCATGCGGCTGGGCCTGCTGGCCACGATCGGCTGGATCGTCGGCCTGACCCGCCCGGTGTTCGACCTCGGCTTCGCCGGGGCGGGCTGGGACACGGCCTTCAGCTGGCGCGACCTGATCCTGATCGCCGGCGGCCTGTTCCTGGTCTGGAAGGCGACGACCGAGGTCCACCACGCCGTGGACGCCAGCATCAGCGACGACCTGCTGGAGAAGAACAAGACCGCGGTCGTCATCAACAACGTCGGCGCCGCTATCGGCCAGATCATCCTGCTGGACCTGGTCTTCTCGATCGACTCCATCCTGACCGCCGTGGGCATGACCGACCATGTGCCGATCATGATGGTGGCCGTGGTCATCGCCGTCATCGCCATGCTGGTCGCGTCGGACCCGTTGGCGGACTTCATCGACAAGAACCCGACCATCGTCATGCTGGCCCTCGGCTTCCTGTTGATGATCGGCATGGTGCTGATCGCCGACGGTTTCGGCGTCCATGTGCCCAAGGGCTATATCTACGCCGCCATGGCCTTCTCGGCCCTGGTCGAGGGGCTGAACATGATGGGCCGCGCGGCGTCGGCGAAGAAGCAGGCCGCCCTCGCGGCCCGGCAGGCGGCGCTGAACAAGGCCGAGACGGCCGAACCGGGAGTGTGACCATGCGGGGGGCCGTCCTTCTTCTCACTGCGCTGCTGACGCCCCTGCCGGCCGTGGCGCAGACGGCGCCCCCACCCGTTCCCGTATCGACTGCCGCGCCGGCGCCGGTCCCGGTCTACGGGTTCGAGATCGTCCGCGCCTGGCCCCATGACCCCGGCGCCTTCACCCAGGGACTGGTGTTCCGCAACGGCGAGCTGCTGGAGAGCACCGGCCGTTCTCCGTCGACCGTGCGCCGGGTGCGGCTGGAGGACGGGGCGGTGCTGCAACGGCGCGAACTGGATCCGGTCCTGTTCGGCGAGGGCCTGACCGTGTTCGGCGACCGCGTCGTGACCCTGACCTGGAAGGGCGGCAAGGGTTTCGTCTGGGACCCCGTGACCCTCGAGCCCGAGGGCGAGTTCGACTACGCGGGCGAGGGCTGGGGCCTGACCCATGACGGGACGCGTCTGATCCTGTCGGACGGCACGGCCGCGCTGCGCTTTTTCGACCCGCAGACCATGGCCGAGACGGGTCAGGTTCCGGTGACTGTCCAGGGCCGGCCGCTGCGCCAGATCAACGAGCTTGAATGGGTCGAGGGCGAGGTCTTCGCCAATGTCTGGCAGACCGACTATATCGTCCGCATAAACCCGGCCACCGGCGTGGTGACGGGCGTCATCGACCTTACGGGGCTGATGCCGGACCGGTCGAACCTCGACCCCACGGACGCGGTGCTGAACGGCATCGCCTGGGACGCGGAGGGCCGCCGGCTGTTCGTCACCGGCAAGAACTGGCCGACCCTGTTCGAGATCAAACTCACCGGACCGCGCTAGAGGAAGCTGTACGGGTCGACGTCGATCGTCACCCGCACCGAGGCCGGCGCCTTCACCCGCGCCAGCCACGCCCTCAGGAAGCCCTGCAGATCCACGTCCCGGTCCGCGCGAACGAGCAGCCGCTTGCGCCGCCGCCCGCGCACCAGCGCCAGGGGCGCGTCGGCGGGACCATAGACCTCCAGCCGTTCGGCGTTGGGGATGTTCTCGGCCAGGTCGCGGGCGACCTTCTCGACCGCCGCGGCGTTCTCGCTGGACAGGACGATGGCCGCCAGCCGGCCGTGCGGCGGCAGGGAGGCGGCCTCGCGCTCGGCCATCTCGGCTGCGACGAAGGCGTCGCGGTCGCCGGCCGCAAGCGCCATCAACACGGGATGCTCGGGCGTCCAGGTCTGGAGGATGGCCCGCCCCGGCTTGTCCGCCCGGCCTGCCCGGCCCGTGGCCTGGGTCAAGAGCTGGAAGGTCCGTTCGGCCGCGCGCAGGTCGCCGCCGCGCAGGCCGAGGTCGGCGTCGACCACGCCCACCAGCGTCAGATGCGGGAAGTTGTGGCCCTTGGCCGCGGCCTGGGTGGCCACGAGGATGTCGATCTCGCCGTCGGCCATGCGCTGGATCAGGGCGCGGGCGGATCTGGCGTCGGGCGCCGTGTCGCTGCTGAACACCGCCGTCCGCGCCTGCGGGAACAGCTGGCGCACCTCCTCCTCGACCCGCTCCACGCCGGGACCGACCGAGACCAGGGAATCCTCAGCGCCGCAGGCCGGACAATGCTTCGGCCGGATCATGGAGAAGCCGGTGAGGTGGCAGATCAGCCGCCCGGTGTAGCGGTGCTCGACCAGCCAGCTGTCGGTGTCGGGCGCCGTCAGCCGGTGGCCGCAGACCCGGCACAGCACCACGGGCGCATAGCCGCGCCGGTTGAGGAACAGCAGGGTCTGCTCGCCGCGCTGAAGGGTCTCCCCGATGGCCTCTCGCAGCGGCTGGGACAGCCAGGTCTGGGGATCGGGCGGGTTCTGACGCAGGTCCAGCAGGGATATGTCGGGCAGGACCGCGGCCCCGTGCCGCGCCGCCAGCTTCAGCCAGCCGTAACGGCCCTGATGCGCGTTCCACAGCGTCTCCAGCGACGGCGTGGCCGAGGCCAGCACCACCGTCGCCCCCTCGATCCGCGCCCGCGCCACGGCCAGGTCCCGGCCGTGATAGACCAGCCCCTCTTCCTGTTTGAACGAGCCGTCGTGCTCCTCGTCCACCACCACCAGCCGCAGGTTGGCGTAGGGCAGGAACAGGGCCGAGCGGGCGCCGACCACGATGTTGCAGCGTCCGGCGACCACCGCCTCCCACACCTGACGCCGGCGCGGCGGGGCGACGCCCGAATGCCATTCCGCCGGGGCCGCGCCGAAGCGGTCGGCGATGCGGGCGATCAGGGCCTGGGTCAGGGCGATCTCGGGCAGCAGGATCAGGATCTGGGCCGAGGGATCGGCCTTCAGCGTGCGCGCCGCCGCCTCCAGATAGGCCTCGGTCTTGCCCGAGCCCGTGACCCCGTCCAGCAGGAAGGGGGCGAAGCCGCCCCTGCCCGTGGCCACGGCCATCTCATGCGCCGCCGCCGCCTGATCGGCATTCAGCGTCGCCGGGGCGTGGTCGGGGTCGGGCGCGTCGAAGGCCGCGACCGCCTCGATCTCGATGATTTCCAGCACCCCCTCGTCGACCAGGCCCTTGACCACCCCCGACGACACATTCGCCGCCCGGGCCAGATCGGGCCCCGGCATCGACCGCGGACCCAGCGCCTCCAGCACCGCCGCCCGCGCCGCCGTCGGCCGGGCGGGAATCTTGTCGCCGACCCGCCTTACGCGGCGCTCGGGCCGGGGCCGGGGCGCGCGCAGGCCCTTCAGGGCGGCCGCCGCCATCTCCCCGGGGGCGCTCAGCGTCCAGCGCGCCGCCCACTCCACGAAATCCATCGTGCGTTCGGGCAGGCGTGGATCGTCCAGCACATGATCGATGGCCTTCAGCCGCCGGTTCGATCCGGTAGTCTCCCGCGCTTCGGAAACTATGCCCCGCATCAGCCGCGGCCCCAGCGGCACGGCGACCTGATCGCCCCGCGCGACGTCCAGCCCCTCCGGAACCTCGTAGTCGAAGGCCTCGGGCACCGGCAGGGGAATAAGGACGGATGCGACTTTCACCGGACCGCCCGGTCCGCTAGAAGCGCGCCCATGAAACTCTTCCTCGACACAGCCGACGTCGCCGTCATCAGGGACATGGTCCCCACCGGCATGGTGGACGGCGTCACCACCAATCCCTCGCTGATCGCCAAATCCGGTCGCAACATCGCCGAGGTCATCGCCGAAATCTGCGCCCTGGTCGAGGGGCCGATCTCCGCCGAGGCCGTGGCGACCGATTTCGAGACCATGGTCAAGGAGGGCGACAAGCTGGCCGCCATCGCCCCGAACGTGGTCGTCAAACTGCCCCTGACCTGGGACGGGCTGCGCGCCGCGCGGGCCTTCGCCGACAAGGGCGTCAAGACCAACGTCACCCTGTGCTTCTCGGCCGCCCAGGCCATGCTGGCAGCCAAGGCCGGCGCCACCTTCATCTCGCCCTTCGTGGGCCGGCTGGAAGACCACGGCGCCGACGGCATCGGCCTGCTGGAGGAAATCCGGGTCCTGTACGACGTGCACGGCTTCGACACGCAGATTCTGGCCGCCTCGCTGCGCAACCCGAACCATGTCAGCGCCGCCGCCGTGGCCGGGGCCGACGCCGCGACCATCCCGGCCGATGTTTTCAAGGCCCTGGTCAAACACCCGTTAACCGACAAGGGGCTTGATGCTTTCCTGGCGGACTGGGGCAAGACCGGTCAGTCCATTCTCTGATTTGACCTCGAGGAGAGGTTTGTGAGCGTTTCGCCTGACCTCTCGACCAAGCCGGAAGAGCCGCACTGGCCGGAAATCCGGGCGTGGCTGCAGGCCAACGCCCAGATCCTGCTGGACGACCGCTCCCTGCTGGAAGAGATCGGGCTCAAGCCGCACGGCCGCAATGTCGTGGAGTTCGGCCGCGCCGCCCTGACCCGGCTGGAAGAGGTCGCCGAGCGCGAGGCCGACGCCCGCAAGCGGATCGAGAACATCGCCCGCGCCAATTTCGCCGCCCAGACCCAGACCCATGTCGCCGCTTTGGACCTGATGGAGGCCCGCAACCCCTCCGATCTGGCCCGCCGCCTCGACGCGGTGGCCCAGGGACGGTTCGGACTGGCCGGCGCCGCCATCGCCCTCGAGAAGCCCGGCGGCGTGCCGTTCGGCTGGCGCGGGTTGGAGGCCGGCGGCGTCGACGCCCTGCTGGGCGATCACGGCCTGACCTGGCTGGGACCCAATTTCGAAGGCCTGAACCTGTTCGGCGCGGCCGAGGCGGACGTAAGGTCGGTCGCCCTGATCCGCATGGCTCCGCAATTCCCCGGCGCCGACGTTCCGGCGCGCCACGCCATCTGCGCCTTCGGCTCGCCCGAGCCGGACGGCTTCGCCCCGACCATGGGCTGCGAGCTGGCGGCCTTCATCGCCCGGGTGGTGGAACGGACCGCCGAACGATGGCCCATCCTGAGCTGACCGCCCCCGACCTTTCCTCGGACGAGGCCCTGTCGGCCTGGCTGGAGCATCTGGCCCACGAACGCCGTCTGGCGGCCAATACGCTGGAAGCCTATGGCCGCATCGGGCGGACGTATCTGGCCTTCCTGCAGCGCCACCGCGGAGGGCCCCAGCGCCTGGCCGACCTCGGAACCGTCACCGCCGCCGAGGTCCGCGCCCATCTGGCCGAACGGCGCGGCGGCGACCATCCGCTGACGGCGCGGTCGATCAGCCAGACCCTGTCCGCCATCCGCGCCTTCCACGCCTTCCTCGACCGGCGTTGCGGCACGCCGGCCCCGCAACTGGCCCTGGTGCGCGGTCCCCGTATCAAGGCCTCCCTGCCCCGGCCGGTCAGCGAGGATCAGGCCCGCGGCCTGATGCAGGAGCCGGACGCCGACCCCGACGCCGAACCGTGGGAGGCCGCGCGCGACCGCGCCGTCCTGACCCTGCTGTACGGATGCGGCCTGCGGATTTCCGAAGCCCTGTCCCTGACCCGCGCCGACGCGCCGCTGCCGGAGACGCTGCGCATCACCGGCAAGGGCGGCAAGACCCGGCTGGTCCCCGTCCTGCCCGCCGTGCGAACGGCGGTGGACGCCTGGCTGGCGCTGCAGCCCTTTCCGCTGGAACCGGGCGACGCCCTGTTCCGGGCGCGTCGCGGAGGGCCGCTGACGCCCCGTCATGTCCAGGCCATGGTCCAACGGCTGCGCGGGCGACTGGGCCTGCCCGCCTCGGCCACGCCCCACGCCCTGCGTCACAGCTTCGCCACCCACCTGCTCGGCGCCGGTGCGGACCTGCGGGCCATCCAGGAGTTGCTGGGCCACACCAGCCTGTCCACCACCCAGAAATACACCGCCGTCGACGCAAAACACCTGCTCGAAGCCTATTCCGCCGCCCATCCGAGGACCTGAGTTCGCCGGGCTGGTCAGGCTCAGGTTCGCGCGCTTACAGTGACGGCTTATCCGCTGGGGAGGCGGCGCGGAGCGTGAACTGCATGACAGGCCTGGACCGACGCGTCTTGTTGGCCGGACTGGGGGCCCTGGGCCTTCCGGCCGGGCCGGCCGCCGCACAGGACGCGGTGGAGCCGCTGGTCGACGACCGGCCCATCCAGCTGCTGAGCAATCTGTTCACCCGCGTCGGCGCCGCAGTGTTCATCGGCGGGCATGGGCCCTTCACCTTCGTGATCGACACGGGGGCGGGTACGACCTCGATCGCGGACACGCTCGCGGACCGGCTGGGTTTGCCGCCGCTGGCGCCCGTGCTGGTTCACGGGATCACGGAGGCGCGCGTGACCCGCAGCGTGGCGATCGACCGGCTGCAGCTCAGCGGACTCGGATTCCGTGATCTCGCCTGCCCGGTCTTTCCGCGCGACCAGTTGGGCGCCGACGGCCTGATCGGCCTGGACGTGCTGGACAGCTTCAGGCTGAAGTTCAATGTCATGCGCCGCTCGGCGAGCCTGAATGTGAGGGGCGTCACCATCCAGACGGGGGGTGATATGGCTACCGGGTCGCGCCTTCGACGAGCCGGCCTGCGTTCGGTACGGGGCCGCTTCGGTCAGATGATCATGACCCAGATCATCGTGGACGGTCAGCCGGCGGCGGCGTTCATCGACAGCGGAGCGCAGTATTCGATCGGCAATATGGCGCTGCGGCGGGCCGCGGCGGCGCGACGCCAGGACGGCGGCCGCGTGGCCCGCCAGGTGCCGATCTACGGGGTGACGGGTCAGAGCCTGAGCGCGGATCTGGCCATGGTCGACGATCTCAGGTTCGGGCCGCAGCGGCTGGGACCGACGCCTATGCTGTTCGCCGACCTGCACTGTTTCGAGACCCTGGGCCTGTCCGGCCGGCCCGCCCTGCTGATCGGCGCGGATCTGCTGGGCCGGTTCCGCGAGGTCACGCTCGACTTCCCCGGCAATACGGTGACCTTCGAGGGTCTGCGCCGCCAAACCACCCGCAGGCTCGAGATTCCGGGCGTATAGCGGAGCGGCCCCGCCGGATCAGGCCTGCATCGTCCAGCCCTCGATCCCCATGGCCGCCTGTTTGACGGCTTCCGAGCGCGTCGGGTGCGGGTGGCAGATGCGGGCGATGTCTTCCGACGACCCGCCGAAGGCCATGGCCACGCACGCTTCGCCGATCAGTTCGCCGGCCTGGGGTCCCAGGATGTGGACGCCCAGGATGCGGTCGGTAGCGGCGTCGGCCAGCACCTTCACGAAACCCTCGGTCTCGTGGTTGATCTTGGCCCGGCTGTTGGCCGCGAAGGGGAATTTTCCGGCCTTGTAGGCGACGCCGTGGGCCTTGAGCTGGTCCTCGGTCCTGCCGACCCAGGCCACTTCCGGCGAGGTGTAGACCACGCTGGGCACCAGATCGTAGTCGACGTGGCCGGCCTTGCCGGCGATCAGGTCGATCACGGCCACGGCGTCTTCCTCGGCCTTGTGCGCCAGCATCGGGCCATAGGTCACATCGCCGATGACCCACACTCCGTCCCCGACCCTGAAGTGGTCGTTAGCGAGGAAGCCCCGTTTGTCGGCCTGAATCCCCACGGTTTCCAGCCCCAACCCTTCCGTGTACGGACGACGGCCGATCGCGACCAGGACCACATCGCCCTTCAGGGTTTCCGCCGTTCCGCCGGCGGCAGGCTCGACGGTCAATTCCACGCCGTCCTTGCCGGTCTTCGCGCCGGTGACCTTCGCCCCGAGTTTGAACGTCATGCCCTGTTTGGTCAGGGCGCGCTGGAAGGCCTTAGCCACCTCCCCGTCCATGCCGGGCGTGATGCGGTCCAGATATTCGACCACCGTCACCTGCGCCCCCAGCCGGCGCCAGACCGAGCCCAACTCAAGGCCGATGATGCCGGCCCCGACGACGATCAGATGTTTCGGTACGGCCGGCAGGGACAGGGCGCCGGTGGAATCCACGATCCGGTCCGCCTCGAAGGCGACGCCTGGCAGCGGGGTCGGCTCCGAGCCGGTGGCGATGACTATATCCTTCGCCGTCAGAAGGGTTTTCGAGCCATCGGCGGCGGTCACCTCGACCTGGCCCTTGCCGACGATCCGGCCACGGCCGCGGATCCAGTCGGCCTTGTTCTTCTTGAACAGGAATTCGATGCCTTTGGTCAGGGCGTGCACGCTGTCCTGCTTCTGGCCCATCATCTGGCCGAGATTCAGTTTCGGCGCCCCGACCTCGATGCCGAGCGTCGGAAACTCCTTCGTCACCGCCTCGAACAGTTCGGACGCGTGCAACAGGGCCTTGGACGGCATGCAGCCGACGTTGAGACAGGTCCCGCCGAGGGTTTCCCGCATCTCGATGCAGGCGGCTTTCAGCCCCAGCTGGCCGGCCCGGATGGCCGCATTGTACCCGCCCGGTCCGCCGCCGATGATGACGACGTCATAGGTGCTGGGGGAAGCGGCTTCGGCCATGGAGTGTCTCGTATCCTGTCGTGGGCGCGGGAAGGCGCGCGGAACCTGACGGCGCCGCCCGCAAGCGTCAACCGCCGCGCCGCATATAGGCGCGGCTGGTCCCGTCCGACAGTCTCAGAAATTCAGCTGACCGGCGGTGCGCTTGCGCCGGATGCGGCGGCTGGCGAACGCCACCAGCACGCCCAGCAGGAACAGGACGCCCAGCACCAGCCAGACGGGCTCGACCGGCAGGCCCTCCATCCCCTCGGGCGTCGCCATCGTCGTGGGCCCGGACCGGGCGGCGACATCGCCCTGCCGGTCAACGGCCAGCCGCAGAATGACATCGGCGGCGAAGCCGAGGAAATAGGCCACGGCCGCCCGGGTGTTCCCCGCCCCCAGCATCAGCGCGGCGATCACATACAGGCCCACCGCTCCGGCCCAGAGGCTCCACACCGGCAGGAAGCCGAACAGGTCGCCGCCCGCCGGGGCCCCGGTCCCTGCGCGCACGGCCGCATCGGGCGCCGCGCCCTCGATCAGCGGAGAGATGAACGGCCAGGCCAGCCACCCGGCATAGCCGAGGACCGCCAACATCACGATCAGACGCAACAGCTTCATTTCGAGCCTCCGAACCCGCGTTAACCTTACACCGGTCTGTGGAACCGGCGAAAGGGGCGGGCGTCAGCCCGCGCTGGGCAGGGTGATGGAGACTTCAGCACCTTCGCCCGGAGCGCTGTCGATCGACAGGACGCCGCCTGACTGACGCGAGAAGGCGTAGGCCTGCGACAGGCCCAGGCCGGCTGCACCCTCGCGGGTGGTGAAGAAGGGTTCGACCGCGCGGGCGGCAAGGTCGCGATCCATGCCCGGACCGCTGTCGCGGACGCTCAGACGGACACCGCCCTCCAGCAGCGCTTCCAGCCGCACGGCGACCGAGCCCTGGCCGGCGACGGCGTCGACGGCGTTGCGCGTCAGGCCGGTGACGGCGCCCTCGAAGGCGACGGGATCGAGGCGCACGGGGGCCTCGACGGACGGCCCCTCGATCATCAGGTCGACGCCCGGTCCGGCCATGGCCCGCAGCCGGGTCTCCATGCCGCGCAACAGCACGCCGGCGTCGAGAACCCGCAGCACGGGCTCGTCGTCGCCCTGCGAGAAGGCGGTCAACCGGCGCGTCAGAAGTTCGCCCTTCTGGCCGGCCGCCAACGCCGCCTGGCCGATGCGGCGCACACGGTCGGGGTCGTCGGCCTGGCGCAGCATCATGTCCAGGGCCCCGGTCATGACGCCGAGCAGGGCGTTGAAATCATGCGCCAGTCCGCCTGTCAGACGGCCGACGTTCTCCATCCGGCGACCGCCCTGAAGCTGGGCCTCGGCGTCCTGCTGGGCTTTCAGCGCCGCGGCGCGGGCGGCCTGGGCCTCCTCGCGGGCGGCGGCGGCGGCGGCCTGCGCCTCGTCGGCCTGCAGCCGCGCCGCGTTCGCCGCCTCGCGCAGCGCGTCGACCTCGGGCGAGGGATCGGCCGCGACGATCTCGACGACCGGGGTGTCGTCCTTGTCCTCGGCCGGCGCCGCGCCGGCGCGCTCTCCGGCCAGCAGCAGGGCGTCGACGACGCCATCCGCATTGGTCAGGGGCAGGATGGACCAGCGCACGCCCTCGCCATCACCCATCCGGGAAACGATCGGCTCGGCCTCCCCGGCGGGGACGGACAGGGCGGCCCGCAGGGTCTGTCGGCCTTCGACCCGTTCGTTCTCGGCCAGGAACAGGTCGGCGAAATCGCCGGCGGCCTCATCGCGGCCCAGCAGCAGCAGGGCGGTGTGATTGGCCTCGCGCATCTGTCCGTCGGTTCCGACGACGACGAGGGCGCTGGAAGCGGCGTCGAACACCCGGCGGGTCAGGCCCTCATACGAGGCGGCCGCTCCGGAGGCCGTCCCGGGCAGGATGACTTCAGGCGTCTGCAGGCTCTCGCTCTCGACGATGGCGGCCGTCGAGCCGGTGATCTGGCCCAGTTCGTTCTCGATCGGCATGGCCGTCACCGAGACCAGCATCTTGCGGCGCGAGGCGGGATTGGCCAGCAGGTGCTGGAATCCCCGGACCGTCTGGCCCCGCAGCGCGCGAGCGCTCGGCAACAGGTCCGGCGGCACCGGGCGGCCGTCCGGGAAGGTGATGCCCCAGGTCGCCGAATGGAACCGCAGGCCGATCAGTTCGGCGTCCTTTCGCCCCAGCAGCTGATGCGCGGCGCGGTTGGCGAAAACGAATTTTCCCTGTTTGTCGGTCTCGACCAGGGCCACGGGAATGGCGTTCAGGGTTTCGAACAGCCGCTTTTGGGAATCCTCGGCGACGCGCTGTATCAGATCGAGCTGATCCGAGGCGCTGCCGTGCTGGGTGCTCTTGCGCAGGGCGAAGAAGATCGCGATCAGGGCCGCGAGCCAGCCAAGGCCGGCGAGAGCGGCCCACACCCACATCCAGTTGACCTGGCCTTCGAGAAACATGCGACCCGACTGTCCCGTTCTGGCGCCCCGCGCGCCCGTTCGGGAGATACCCTGCAAACGGCGAACCGGACCGGCCCGCTTTCGCCCTCAAGGCGACTAGCCGGGCTGGACCGCGCGGTCCAGTCCTGTCGTCAACAGGGAGCCGGATGGCGCGAAAAAGGGGCCGGGCGTCGCCGCCGGCCCCCGTTCCTCTGCGGCGCTCGTCTCAGAAGGCGACGCGCATGACCATCTGGTAGACCGGTCCGGCGCTTTCAGACTCCAGCTCGTACTCGTCGTAGTCGCGGGCGATCTGATCGGCCTGATCGCCGAACTTGTCGAACACCTCGTCCTTGGAGCTGTCCAGCAGGTTGGAGCCGGTCAGGCGGATGACGGTGTTCGAGAACAGACGCTTCTCGAGGAAGACCTCCAGATCGGCGCCGTAGGAGGTCGTGACCTCCTCCGCATAGACCCGCCCGAAGGCGTCGCCCTGTTTCCGGTAAGTCGCGCCGAAGGCCGCGCCCCAGGCCGGGATGTCATGGGTGAAGCCGAAGTTGACGACATAGTCCGACTGATCGTTGAAGCGGCGCTCGCCCAAGGCGTCCTCGACCTGGCTGTCCAGCCAGGATGCGTTCAGGAACACGCCCGTGTTGTCCATGCCGATGAAGTCCAGCGGCGTGGAGAGGTCGAACTCGACGCCATAGACCTGACCGTCGCCGACATTGTCGATCGATTCGATGAAGGCCTCGATGACGTCGGGGGTGGTGTCGTCATCGCCGCTGCCCGGCTCACCGGTGTTCACGTCCTCGATCAGGTCGGTGACGTCGCGATAGAAGGCGTTGATGCCGACCACGCCGCGGCGGCCCAGACGGCGTTCGAAGCCCACGTCCACGCCCCAGGCCAGTTCGGGCTCCAGGTTCGGGTTGCCGCGGAAATCGTTGTCGCCGTGCTCTTCTTCCAGCGTCACCGGGGCCAGGTCGTCGAAGTCCGGCCGGCGGACCGTGCGCGCCACCGACAGGGTCAGGCGATCCGTATCCGACAGGCGGTAGCGCAGGCTGGCCGAGGGCAGCAGGGCGGCATAGTCATTGTCGATGCCGGCGATGGTGGTGTCGGTCGTCTCATAACGCAGGCCGGCCTCCCACTTCAGCGCACCGCTCTCGCCCGAGACCATGACGTAGGGATCGATCCGGGTTTCCTCGATGACATAGTCGCTGGTGGTGAGGACGAACGGCGGCTGGGCCGGGCGGGGGGTCGGAGCATTGGGAATGGTGAAGCGGACGCGGTCGGCGACCCGGGTCGTCGAATCGCGGTCCTTCTGGATCGCCTGGACGCCGAACTCGAGCTCGACATCCCCGCCCAGGGGACGCGTGTGCTCAAGCGCGGCGGACACTTCCTCGTCCTGCAGGTCGCGATACTCAAGGTCGGCGGTGAAACGGTCCTCTTCCGGGAAGGGCAGGCCGTCGCGCAGATATTCCGCCTCGTTTTCGAACTCGGACTGCTGATCGTCGAAGCTGGCGAAGCCCAGCTTGAAGCGGGTCTCGCCGCCGAACATCTCGCGCTCGTAGCGGGCGCGCAGATTCAAGTTGTCGGTTTCGATGTCGACGTTGTTGTCATTGATCGTCAGCAGGTTGGCGGTGTTTTCGATCCCGTCGCGATACTCGATCGAGTCCTCGTCCTGCAGGCGTTCGGTGCGCACGAAGACGCCCGACAGGTCCAGCGTGCCGCCGCCGACCTCGACCTCATAGGCCGCATTGAACGAATAGTCCGTGCCGCTGCGCACGTCGGTCTGGACCTCGGTGTTGTCCAGCGTGCCGCCCGGCTCGTCGAAGCGCTGGCTGTATTTGTTCTTGGGATTACGGCGGTCCTGGACGCTGCTGCCGACCAGCAACCGGCCCGGTCCGACCTGACCGCCATAGACGGCGCCGAAGGTTCCGCCGAACTCGTCGTCCGGGAACAGGATGGCGCCGGCCCGGATATAGCCGCCATCCAGGGCGAGGGCGTCGCGCAGCACGATGTTGATGGCGCCCGCGACCGCGTCGCCCGAGCGGTTGGCCGAGGACGAGCGGACCACCTCGACCCGCTCGATCAGCTCGGCGGGGATACGGTCGACGAAGAAGGAGCGGTCGACGCCGGCGCCGGGCACGCGTTCGCCATTGATCAGGATCTGGGTGTAGCCGGGATCGAGGCCGCGCAGACGCACGCCGTCGGACTCGAGAATGTCGGACAGGAAGGTCACGCTCGGCACGCGCTTGAGGGCGTCGCCGACAGTCAGCGGTTCGAAGCGCTGGAAATATTCCAGGTCGTAGGACAGGGTCGGGACGACGTCGTCGGTGCGGTTGCGCATGACCGGCTCGCCGGTGACGATCACCTCGTCGAGGGCGGTGGTCGGCCCGACGGGATCGCCGGCCGACTGGGCGAGCGCCGGAGCGGCGAAGGCGAGCGGCGCCAGGGCGGCCCCGAGCAGAAGTCCGAGTTTCATGAAAGGCATCCCCGATGGTCCGCTCGACCCCCCGGCCGCCGGCTCTGAACAGCGCAGCTAGGCCGTGGCGGCGACGCCCTCGCGACGGTTCGACGAAGACAAATCGTCGGTCCGCGCACATCGGGATGACATATTCTCCGCCCCTGGAGCAGTTGTCGTCCCGTCGACACGGAACCGTCACCGTGGGCGCATTGACCGGCCGGCCCGTGCGTGATCAGGCCCGGAAAACTTCACTCGCGGGGCTTCATGTTGATCCGGAACCTGATGATCGCGACGGCCGCTGTGGCGCTTCTGTCCGCCTGCGCCGTCGCCGAGGTGGACTTCCAGGGCGAGGGCGAGGGCTTCGTCGGTCCCGGCGTCCCGGTGCGCGCGGCGCTGGAGACCCCCTCGGTGGGGACCGCGGGCGAGGACGCCGCCGACGACCCCGCGATCTGGACCTCGGCCAGCCCCGTCACGGTCAATGGCGTGACGACCTCGGGCTTCGTCGCGGGCACGGACAAGAAGTCGGGCCTGTACGTCTACGGCCTGGACGGGGCGATCCTGCAATTCCTGCCCGAGGGCCTGCTGAACAATGTCGATGCGCTCGAGGGGCTGAGCGTCGGCGGACGGCCCCAGGTAGTGCTCGGCGCCAGCGACCGGACGCCGGGCAAGAGCGGCGTGGCCCTGTATCTGTTCGATCCGGCCGGAACCGGCGACAACGCCGTGCGGCCCTGGGGCGACATCGCCACCGACGTGGTCGAGCCCTACGGCTTCTGCCTCGCCCGCCGCGGCGGCGAGATCCACGCCGTTCTGGTGGGTCACGAAGGCGAGGTGCGGCAGTTCGTGCTGACCGCCGACGCCGCCGGACGGCCCGCGGCCCGCGAGGTCCGCCGGTTCGACATCGGCACGATCTCGGAAGGCTGCGCCACAGACGAGGCGACAGACGCCCTGTATCTGGCCGAGGAGAATGTCGGCCTGTGGCGCTATCGCCTCGACCCGGCGGCGGGGCCGGAGCGCACCCTGGTGCAGGGGATCGCCCGGGACATTCTGATCGCCGACGCGGAAGGCCTGACCGTCATCGCCGACGGCGCCGCCCGCTATCTGATCGGCTCCAGCCAGGGGGACTCCGCCTTCCCCGTCTGGCGCATCGACGGCGCCGCGCCGGTCTACAAGGGCCGTTTCGTGGTCGCGGAGGGGACCGTGGACAAGGTCACCGGCACCGATGGGGTGGCGGCGTTCGGCGGCCCGGTCGGGGCCTTCCCGGAAGGGCTGGTCGTGGTCCAGGACGACGTCAATGACGTCGGCACCCAGAATTTCAAATATATCGACTGGCGCGACATCCGCACGGCGCTGGGGCTCCAGGCGGATCGATAACAATCGGGCCGCCGGGGGGGGGCCGTAAACAGGCTGGGCGTCCAGACGCCTGTGGTCTGACGGAAGGGCGCCGACATCCGGACCGCGCGCTCCGAATCGGCGGTAGGGTAAGCCGTACGGGCCACCTGCCGGCCCGATTTTGAAAGCCTCCCCATGACGAACCCTGCCCCTGCATCCGCCGCTCCCGGGTCAGGTCCTGCGCCTGTCTACTATCTTTTCATCCTGGTCGCTTCGGCTGGAGGTCTGGTCATGAACCACCTCTACCTTGCGCGGGCGTCTACGCTGGCGCTTCTCGACGCTGAAGCCAGGCGGCGAATCTCCGACGTCCCGGGCGCCGGCGATTATCTGAAGAAGGCCGGACCAGCGCCGGCTACCGTGCCCGCCAGGATCAGGCTGAAGGACGGCCAGAGCATTCGCCTGGGGGCTGCGATCAACTGGACCGAGGACATGGACAAGATCGATTGGAGTACGGTTGCGGCCGGGACGGGCGACAACGATCCAGCCTGACGAACGCCCGAAGACCGGGCGGAAATTGAAAAAGGCCCGGTCTGGCGACCGGGCCTCTTCAAATCGACTGGAGCGGGCGAAGAGATTCGAACTCTCGACCCCAACCTTGGCAAACTCACGCCGCCCGGGCGGAATTGAAAAAGGCCCGATCAGGGACCGGGCCTCTTCAATCGACTGGAGCGGGCGAAGAGATTCGAACTCTCGACCCCAACCTTGGCAAGGTTGTGCTCTACCACTGAGCTACGCCCGCACTTCAGTCGGAGGCGGGCGTATAGCGGAGCGGCGGCGAACCCTGCAAGTCCCTTACGCAGAAATTGCGCAAGATCGCGCTCAAGCAGCGAGCGACCGCGTCGCGAGCGGTAGCGCGCCCGCTCCGCGCGTCAGCGGGGAGCGAGACGAATTGCGCCGTCCAGGCGGATGCATTCGCCATTGATGTAGACGTTGCGGGCCAGCTCCAGCACCAGCGACGCATAGTCCGCGGGCGTGCCCAGGCGGCTGGGGAAGGGGATGGCGGCGGCCAGGGCGTCCTGGATCTTCTGGTCCATGCCGGCCATCATCGGTGTCCACATGATGCCCGGCAGGATGGTGTTGCAGCGGATTCCCTCCTGGGCCAGGTCGCGGGCCACCGGCAGGGTCATGGCGTAGACGCCGCCCTTGGAGGCCGAATAGGCGGCCTGGCCGATCTGGCCGTCCTGGGCCGCCACCGAGGCGGTGTTGACGATCAGGCCCCGCTCGCCGTCGGCCATGGGCTCCAGCGTGACCATGCCGGCGGCCGACTGCGACAGGACGCGGAAGGTGCCGAACAGATTGACCCGCACGGTGCGCTCGAACTGGGCCATGTCATGGGCGCGGATCTCTCCCGTGTCCCTCTTGCGGCTGACGGTCTTCTGGCCCGTGGCGATGCCGGCGCAGTTGACGGTCAGCCGCTCCTGGCCGTGGGCGGCGCGGGCCTTTTCGAAGCCGGCGGCGACGGAGGCGTCGTCGGTGACGTCGACTTTGCAGAAGACGCCGCCGATCTGTTCGGCGATGATCTCGCCGCGCTCCTCGTTCATGTCGAAGATGGCGACCTTCGCCCCCGTGGCCGCGATGGCCCGCGCGGTCCCCTCGCCCAGGCCCGAGGCTCCGCCTGTCACCACCGCCGCGATCGAACCGTCGAGTTTCATGGCCACAGCCCCTATATTGTATGAACCTTGAGATTGCCGCGGGGTTTAGCCGCCATGACCGCCAAAGCCAAACCGATCACGCCCGAAGAGGCGCTGGACCCGTCGCGCGCCCTCGTGCCGTCGATCCAGCGGGTCAACGAGGTGCAGGTGCAGAAGGGATTCTGGCCCAAGATCCGGCGCACGGCCTCGCGCATTCCTTTCGCCGGACAGGCCCTGTCGGTCTGGTTCGCCGCCCGCGATCCCGAGACGCCGACCGCGGCCAAGGGGATCATGGTCGGGGCGCTGGCCTATTTCGTCCTGCCCTTCGACGCCATTCCCGACATCTTCGCCGGCATAGGCTTCACCGACGACGCGGCCGTCATCGCCGCCCTGATCGCCACCCTGGGCGCCAACATCAAGCGCCGGCACAAGGATCAGGCCCAGGCCGCGCTGGAGCGTCTGCGCGAGGACTAGGCCTCGATCGTCACCACGACCTTGCCCATCACGGAGCGATCGCCCAGCGCCTTGATGGCCTCGTGAGCGCGTTCCAGCGGGAAGGTCTGGCTGACGCGGGGGCGAATCTTGCCGTCCTCCCACAGGCGCAGCAGGTCGGCCATGTTGGCGGCGTGGGCGGCCGGGTCGCGCATCACCGCCGCGCCCCAGAACACCCCGATCACCGACACCGACTTCAACAGGGTCAGGTTCAGCGGCAGGGAGGGAATCCCCGCCGGGAAGCCGACCACCAGATAGCGGCCGTTCCAGTCCATCGACCGGATCGCCGGCTCGCAATAGTCGCCGCCGACGGCGTCGTAGACCACGTCCGGCCCGTCGCGGCCCGAGGCCAGTTTCAGCTCGCCCGACAGCTCCTTCCGGGCCGCCTTGTCCATCTTGCCCGAGGGATAGATCAGGCCGTTGTCGGCCCCGGCCTCCAGGGCGAACTGGACCTTGTCGTTGGTCGAGGCGGCGGCGATCACATGCGCCCCCATGGCCTTGCCCAGCTCGACCGCCGCGACGCCCACCCCGCCCGCCGCGCCCAGCACCAGCAGGCTCTCGCCCGCCTTCAGCTGCGCCCGGTCCTTCAGGGCGTAGTATGATGTGCCGTAGGTCATCACGAGCGCCGCGGCCGTGTTGAAATCCATAACGTCGGGGATCTTCATCACCGAGGCGGCCGGGACCGCCAGCCGCTCGACCATGCCGCCCCAGCCTGGCACGGCGATGACGCGGTCGCCCTTGCGGACGTTGGTGACGCCCTCGCCGATCGCCTCGACCACGCCAGCCACCTCGCCACCGGGCGAGAAGGGGCGGGTCGGCTTGAACTGGTACTTGTCCTCGATGATCAGGGTGTCGGGAAAGTTGACCCCGATGGCCCGCACGTCGATCACCACCTCGCCCTTCATCGGCCGGGGGTCCATGACCTCCTCGACGACCAAGGTTTCAGGACCGCCGGGAGCCTTGGACAGGACAGCGCGCATGGCATTCCTTTTTGGCCTATCGCGCTTCGCGCTACTTGAGGCCGGTTGGATGGTGGATGCGATCACCCCGGTGGCGCGCGCGTCGGCTTGAGGCTAATCAGCGCCACGCCCGTTTGAAAGAGGCGATCCGGAGAACGACCCTTCATGACGGCCCTCATCCTTCACGGCGGCGCGGGCGCCCGGCGCGAGCGAAACTATGATCGCGAGATCGCCCATATGCGCGAGGTGGTGGTGGCCATGAAGGCGCGGCTGGACGCGGGCGCAGCGGCGCTGGACGTGGTCGTCGAGGCGGTGGTCATGCTGGAGGACTCCGGCCTCTATGTCGCCGGGCGGGGCGCCTCGCCCAATCTCGCCGGCGGCTATGAGCTGGACGCCAGCCTGATGGACGGAGACGGCCGCCGCCCCGGCGCCGTAGCGGCCCTGCAGGGCTTCAGGAACCCGATCCGCGCCGCCCGGGCCGTCCTGGACCACACCCCGCACGTCATGCTGGTCGGCGAGGGCGCTGCAGCCTTCTGCGCCGGCCAGGGCCTGGACCGTATCGAAGACCCGGAGGCCTGGTTCACCCGGGCCGGACAGGGCGAGGACAATCATCCGCCGGGCACGCTCAGCCACGGCACGGTCGGCTGCTGCGCCCTGGACGATCAGGGACGGCTGGCGGCGGCCACCTCCACCGCCGGCGTGTTCGGCAAGATGCCGGGCCGGGTGGGCGACACCCCCATCCCCGCCGCCGGCACCTGGGCCGACGACCGGATCGCCGCCTCGGGCACGGGACAGGGCGAATATTTCCTGCGCGTCGCCGCGACGGCGCAGGTCAGCTGGCGCGTGGCCGCCGGCCAGTCTCTGTCCGAGGCGACCCAGGGCGTCATCGACGAGATCGGCGGCCTGGGCGGCGACGGCGGCCTGATCGCCCTGGACCGCGCCGGAAACATCGCCGACCCCTTCAACAGCCAGGGCATGAAGCGCGCCTGGCTGACCACAGACGGCGAGATCGGCGTCGAGGTGTTCGGCCGCTAGTGCGGCTTACGGCGATTTAATCTCCCGGCGAACGTGGTTCATCCGGCGTTCACCGCCCGCCACGCTAAAGCTTGGCGGCAAATCGGGAGCCTGAAATGAAGTCCGCCGCCGTCCTCGCCGCCGCCATCCTGCTGACCACCGCCGCCTGCGCGCCGGTCATCGAGGGCGGTCCGCCCATCGCCCTGCCGCCGGGTCTGCAGGAGACGGCGCAGGTCGGAAGCATCACCCTGTCCAGCGACTGGGTGAATTCGACGGACGACTTCTCCGAGACCTTCTCGGACGAGGTCCATGAGGAGCTGAAGCGCTGCATGTGGGGCACGGCGCCGATCGACGTTCGCATCCATATCGACGAACTGCATCGCGCGGACCGGCTGGGCGTCCTGCTGAACGGCGACGGCGTCCACACCCTGTCGGGCACGGTCGAATTCGTCGATCCGACCCACGGCAACCGCGTCGTCGGCCGCTTTCCCGTCGCCGTGGCGACCAGCGCCCAGGGCCGGCTCGGCGGCCTGCTGGGCGACCGCCAGATGATGGTGTCCGAAGAGTTCGGCCGCGCCATCTGCGACCAGGCCTTTGGCCGGAATCCGCGCGACCGGGGGCCGCACAACGCGACGGGCGGATAAGGCCGCCGCTCAGGCCGGGCGTTGCGCGGCCGGCGGGAAGACGAGGACCTCACCGTCCGCCGGAATCCGCAGCCGGCGACGCTCCGGCCCGTCAAGGTCCGCAGCCGCGCATTCAAGGTCGGCGCGCGAGACCGTCGCGTGATCAACCGCGTCCATATGCGTCGCCACGACGGTCGCGGGCGCGGACAGCCGCATGGTTTCCAGAACCATGGCCGCATCCATGACCAGCGGCGCCGAACCCTCCCAGTCCGCGCCGCATGCGTGCACGACGACGACATCCGGCCTTTCGGACCGGATCACCTGTCGCACCTCGTCGCACAGGATGCTGTCGCCGACCCAGTAGACGGAAGGTTCGCCCGGCGCGCGCAACAGGAAGCCCGCGACCTCGCCCATGGCTTCGAGGACCTCGTCCGGTCCGTGCCGCCCCGGCGTCAGGACGATCTCTACCGGACCGACCTTGGTCGGCCCGGTGATGGCGGAAACATGGGCCAGGCCGAACCCCTCCAGCCCCGCCACGTCATGTTCAGGCGCGAGCACCGGCGTGCCCGGGCGGATCGCGGCCGCCGCCGCCGTGTCGAAATGATCCGAGTGCAGATGCGAGATCAGTACGGCGTCTATCGCCTCGACGACGGCCTCCGCGGGCATCGGCAGGTCGACGAGGGGCGAGCGGACGTCGCCCGAATAGCTTCGTCCCTCGCCCTTCGCCGCGAGCCACGGATCGATCAGCAGGGTGACGCCCGCCATGGACACGCGAATCGTGGCGCTGCGGACGAGCTGTATCTGCAATCCGGGCTCCCTTGCGCGACCTTCTGACTACTCCGCCGTACCGCGCGCCAGATTGCGCAGCACATAGGGCATCACGCCCCCGGCCTTGAAGTAGTCCAGCTCGGTCTGGTTATCGATGCGGCAGCGGACCGGGAAGCGGGCCATCTTGCCGTCCGACGGGCGGAACAGCTCGACCCACAGGTCCTGACGCGGACGCAGCTTGCCGATGTTGACGTCCGACAGGCCGCGGATGGTGACGATCTCCTCGCCGGTCAGGCCCAGACGCAGCCAGCCCTCGGCCTTGAACTGCAACGGCACCACGCCCATCCCGACCAGGTTGGAGCGGTGGATGCGCTCATAGCTCTCGGCGATGACCGCGCGCACGCCGAGCAGGCGGGTGCCCTTGGCCGCCCAGTCGCGCGACGAGCCGGTGCCATATTCCTTGCCCGCGAACACGACCAGCGGCCGGCCCTCGGACTGGTAGCGCATGGCCGCGTCATAGATCGACATCGTGTCCTGCGACGGGAAATGCTTCGTCACCCCGCCCTCGATGTCGGGCGTGATCTTGTTGCGAATGCGGATGTTGGCGAAGGTGCCGCGCATCATGACTTCGTGGTGGCCGCGGCGCGCGCCGTAGCTGTTGAAGTCCAGGGCGTCGACGCCGCGGCCCGACAGATAGACGCCGGCGGGCGAGGTCTTCTTGATCGAACCGGCCGGGCTGATGTGGTCGGTGGTGATCGAGTCGCCGAAGATGGCCAGGACGCGCGCCTCGACGATGTCGGCGACCGGAGTCGGTTCCATCGACAGGCCCTCGAAATAGGGCGGGTTGGCGACATAGGTCGAAGCCTCGTCCCAGGCGTAGGTCTGGCCGCCCTCGACCTTGATGCCCTGCCAGTGCTGGTCGCCCTTGAACACGTCGCCATAGCGTTTGGCGAACATGGCCGGGGTGACCGACTTCTTCTGGATGGCGGCGATCTCGGCAGAGGTCGGCCAGATGTCCTTCAGGAAGACGTCCTTGCCCTTCTTGTCCTTGCCGATCGGATCCTTCGAGATGTCGATCCGCATCGAGCCGGCGAGCGCATAGGCCACGACCAGCGGCGGCGAGGCCAGATAGTTGGCCTGGACGTCCGGGTTCACCCGGCCTTCGAAATTGCGGTTGCCCGACAGCACGCTGGTGGCGACCAGGCCGTTGTCGTTGATCGTCTTCGAGATGGCGTCCGACAGCGGGCCCGAGTTGCCGATGCAGGTCGTGCAGCCGTAGCCGACCAGGTTGAAGCCCAGGGCGTCCAGATCGGCCTGCAGGCCGGCGGCGGTCAGATAGTCCGTGACCACCTGCGAGCCGGGGGCCAGCGAGGTCTTGACCCACGGCTTGACCTTCATCCCCAGCTTGTGGGCCTTGCGCGCCACCAGGCCGGCGGCGATCAGGACCGAAGGGTTGGAGGTGTTGGTGCAGCTGGTGATGGCGGCGATGACCACGTCGCCGTCGCCGAGATCGAACTTTTCACCCTCGACCTTGACGCGCGGGGCGTCGACGGGGCGGCTGAAGACCTCGCCCAGGGCAGTCTCGAACGACGGGGCGGCGACGGTCAGTTCGACCTTGTCCTGCGGGCGCTTGGGACCGGCCAGCGACGGCACGACCGTGCCCATGTCCAGTTCCAGCACGTCGGTGAAGATCGGGTCTTCCGAGGTCTCGTCGATCCACAGGCCCTGCGCCTTGGCGTAGGCTTCCACGAGGGCGACGCGCGCCTTGTCGCGGCCCGTGGCGGTCAGATAGTCGATGGTCGCGCGCGACACCGGGAAGAAGCCGCAGGTGGCGCCGTATTCCGGGGCCATGTTGGCGATGGTGGCCTGGTCCTCGATGGTCAGGCTGGTCACGCCGGGGCCGAAGAATTCGACGAACTTGCCGACCACGCCCTTCTTGCGCAGCATCTGGGTGACGGTCAGGACCAGATCGGTGGCGGTCGTGCCTTCCGACATGGCGCCGGTCAGGCGGAAGCCGATGACCTCGGGGATCAGCATCGGGATCGGCTGGCCCAGCATGGCCGCCTCGGCCTCGATGCCGCCCACGCCCCAGCCCAGCACGGCCAGGCCGTTGATCATGGTGGTGTGGCTGTCGGTGCCGACCACGGTGTCGGGATAGGCGACGGTCTTCTTGCCTTCCTCGGCGGTCCAGACGGTCTGGGCCAGGTTCTCGAGGTTGACCTGGTGGCAGATGCCGGTGCCGGGGGGCACGACGCGGAAATTATTGAAGGCCGACGAACCCCAGCGCAGGAACTTATATCGTTCTATGTTGCGCTCATATTCGCGCTCGACGTTCTGGTTGAAGGCGCCGGGCGTGCCGAAATGGTCGACCATGACCGAGTGGTCGATGACCAGGTCGACGGGGTTCAGCGGATTGATCCTGGTCGGGTCGGCGCCGAGGGCCGACATGGCGTCGCGCATGGCGGCCAGGTCGACCACGGCGGGCACGCCGGTGAAGTCCTGCATCAGCACCCGCGCCGGACGGAAGGCGATCTCGTGCTCGACCGCGCCCTTGTTCTCGGTCCAGGCGGCGACGGCGCGCAGGTCGGCCTCGGTGACGGAAACCCCGTCCTCGTTGCGCAGCAGGTTCTCCAGCAGCACCTTCATCGAGCGCGGCAGACGGGAAATCCCGGCCAGACCGGCTTCCTCGGCGGCCGGAAGGCTGTAATAGGCGTATTTCTTGCGCCCGACGGAAAGGTCCTGACGGGTCTTGAGGCTGTCGTTCGACGGCATGGAGAGGCTTCCTCTGATCAACGCCGCCCGACAATCCGGTTGCACGAACGCGCGGCTTGCGGCGGGGCGCACAGGTCCCCGACGCGCGCGACGAACGCCTGCTGCGGCGAGGCCGGATATAGCGAGGGTTCCCTCTCCCGTCCATGTACCCACGTCGCCCGCGCGGGTATTGAGAGAGATTCGCAACTGGAGGAGTCACGGATGATTTCCGTCTCCGCCCTGACGGTCTCACGCGGCGATCGCGTCCTGTTCAGCCAACTGTCGTTCACGCTCGCCTCGGGCGAGGCTCTGGCGCTGACCGGCGCCAATGGATCGGGCAAGACCAGCCTGCTTCGGGCCCTCGCCGGCTTCATCCGCCCTGACGCCGGGACCGTCGCCTTCGCCGACGTCGAGCCGGCCGGGGCCCGGGCCAACCACATCCACTGGCTGGGCCATCTGGACGGGCTGAAGACCGGGCGCCGCGCCCGCGAGGAATTGGCCTTTCAGGCGCAATGGTCGGGCGCGACCGTCGACGGGATCGCCGCCGCCGTCGACGTGCTGGCGCTCGAACCCCTGCTGGATCTCGAGGTGCGCAAGCTGTCGGCCGGACAGCGCCGCCGACTGGCCTTCGCCCGGCTGATCGCGGCCCCACGCCCGATCTGGCTTCTGGACGAGCCCTTCGCGCCGCTGGACGCCCGCTGGCGCGCCGCACTCGGTCTGCTGATGCAGGCTCACCTCGACAAGGGCGGCGGCCTCGTCGCCGCCGTGCACGACCCGTTGCCGCTCCCCGCGCGCACGCTCGATATCGGAACCGGGCGATGAGGGCCCTGCTCGTTCTCTGGCGGCGCGAGGTCGCCCTGGCCTGGGCCGGCGGCGGCGGCCCCCTGCTGGCCTGCGGCTTCTTCCTGTGCCTGACGGTGCTGGTCCCGCTCGCGGCCGGCGGTGATCCGGCGGGACTGAAGCCGGTCGCGGGCGGAATCGCCTGGCTGGCGCTGGCCCTGTCGTCGATCCTGTCGCTGGAACGGTTGTTCGAGCGCGACCACGAGGATGGCGCGCTGGATCTGATCACCCTGGGACCCGTCCCGCTGGAGCTGGTCGTGCTGGCCAAGGCCAAGGCCCAGTGGCTGGCGGTCGGCGCTCCGCTGGCGATCACCGCCCCGCTGGCCGCCGTCACCCTCGGCCTGCCGCCGACGCTGGCGCCGCTGGTCGGGCTGTCGGCCCTGATCGGCGCCCTCGGCTTCGCCCTGACCGGCGCACTGGGAGCCGCCCTTGCGCTGGGCGCCAAACGCGGCGGCCTTCTGATCGCCGTCGTCGTCCTGCCGTTGTTCATTCCGCCGGTGGTGTTCGGCGCGGGCGCGCTGGAGCGGGCGGCGAACGGACTTAGTCCGACGCCGGCCCTCGCCTTCCTGTTGGCCTATGTTCTGTTCGCCGCCGTGGTCACGCCCTTCGCAGCGGCCGCCGCGATCAGGAACGCCCAGGGATGACTTCCCCACTCCCTCCTCCCGCTTTTGCGGGATGACGGAGGAAAAACTCAGGCCTTCTTGACGAACTCGGTGCGGAGCACGAGGCCGCGCACCTTCTCGACATTGGCCTCGATCTCATCGGTGTCGCCGGTCAGCCGGATGTTCTTCACCAGCGTCCCGCGCTTCAGCGTCACCCCGCCCGAACCCTTGACCTTCAGGTCCTTGATCAGGGTGACGCTGTCGCCGTCGGCCAGGATGTTGCCGTTGCTGTCCTTGGTCACGTCGTCGGTCATGAGACCCTCCTTCTGAACGCGACGCTGTAGCACACGGCGGCGATCCGGCCTCAAGTAGCGCAACGCACAATTGGCCACTAAAGAACGCCCATGTTCCTCGCCAACCCTGACCGCTTCCTGCGCTTCACCCGCCCGTTGACGCCGGTGCTCTGGGGGCTGGCCGCGGTTCTGCTGGCGGTCGGGACCTGGCTGTCCTTCACTGCGCCCGAGGATTACCAGCAGGGCGACACGGCGCGGATCATGTTCGTCCACGTCCCCGCGGCCTCGGTCGGGCTCATGATCTATGCGGCGCTGGGCGTCTCCAGCTTCTTCGCCCTGGTGTTCCGTCATCCGCTCGCCGACGCCGCGGCGCGGGCCGCGGCCCTGCCCGGCGCGGCCTATACCCTGCTGGCGCTGGTCACCGGCAGCCTGTGGGGAAGGCCCATGTGGGGCGCCTGGTGGGCGTGGGGCGACGCGCGGCTGATGTCTGTGCTGATCCTGTTCCTGTTCTATCTCGGCTACATGGCCTTGCGCGCCTCGATCGACGACGAGGCCAGGGCCGCCCGCGCCGCCGCCGTGCTGGGGCTGGTCGGTCTGGTCAATCTGCCGATCGTGAAATTCTCGGTCGACTGGTGGAACACCCTGCACCAGCCCGCCTCCCTGCTGAGGGCCGACGGTCCGGCCATGCCGACCGTCTTCCTCGCCCCGCTGCTGACCATGATGGCCGCCTTCGGGATTTTCTTCCTCGCCGTCTGGATCACCTCGATCCGCACCGAGATCGTCCGCCGCAGGGTCATGACCCTGCGCGCCCGCCGCGCCCGGGAGGCCTGAAGAAGATGGTCGATCTCGACATGGGCGCCTACGCCGCCTTCGTCTGGCCCGCCTGGGGGATCAGCGCCGCCGTGCTCGCGGCTCTCGCGGTCCGGGCGGTCCTCGCGGCCCGGCGCTGGAATACCGAGCTGAAGCAGCTCGACAAGGACGGGCCGCAATCATGAGCCGCTGGCTTTCCGTCATCCCGCTGGTCGTGTTGGCGGCCCTGGCCGTCCTGTTCGTCGGCTGGTCGCTGAAGCGCGATCCGGCGATCAAACCCGACGCTCTCCTGGGTCGGCCGATCCCCGAGACGGTCCTGCCGATCCTGACCGGGGCCATGCCCGGCCCCGGCCACGTCGACCTGAAGACCGCCGGCGTCGGCAGGCCGATGCTGGTCAATGTCTTCGCCAGCTGGTGTCTGCCCTGCAAGGTCGAACATCCGAAGCTGATGGCGCTGAAGGCGCGCGGCGTCGCCGTCGTCGGCGTGGCCTGGAAGGATGATCCCGCCGACACCCGGCGGTTCCTCGACGAGCTCGGCGATCCCTATTCCATGGTTCTGGTCGACCGCGAGGGTCGCGCCGGGCTGGATCTGGGCATCACCGGCGCGCCCGAAACCTTCGCCGTCAACGCCATGGGGCAGGTCGTGGCCAAGTCATCCGGCCCTATGGTCGACGACGCAGAAATCGAACGGATGGTCGACGCCATCCAGGCTCCACCGCGCCCGCTGCCGGCCGCGACGTCCGGAAGCGGGGAACGTTAACCCATTTCCGACGGATTTGATTAACCCTGTCGGCATGAGCGCGATTCGACCCGACCTCCCTTCAACCCTGTTCCCCACGCACCCTGCCGGCCAGACGCCGGTTCGCGCCTCGCGCTCGGATTTCTTCAAGGCGGCGCTTGACGCGGTCCAGGGCCCGGCGGCCGCGCCGAGTCTGAAGTCGGCCGCGCCCCAGCCGGCCACAACCGCCTTCGAGGACCGTCCCGGCCGTCCGGGCGCGCTGCTGGACATCCGCGTCTAGCGTTCGGCCTTCACGCGAAAATGAGCGGCGTCCTTTCGCCTGTCGTGATTAACCTCGCCGCCATGCGCACGAGGGGCTGGATCATCCCTGCGGCGGCCCTCGCGGCCGCATTGCTGGCGGCCGGGGCGGGAGCCCAGCCGTCGCCGACGCGCGTCGTTCGTCGAGACGCGCCCCCGGCGGAACCTGTCGTCGTCGAGCTGTTCACCGCCCAGGGCTGCGCCGGCTGCCCTGAGGCCAACGCCCGGGTCGAGGCCGTGGCCGATGAACCGGGGGTGATCGCCCTGACCTACGCCGTCGACTACTGGGACTATCTGGGCTGGGAGGACACCTTCGCCAAGCCCGAGTTTTCCCAACGTCAGCGCGCCTATCGACGGCCTCTGCGCCTGCGCGACGTGTCGACGCCCCAGGTCGTGATTGACGGCCGGCGCCAGGTCGTCGGCGCCGGCGGCGCCGCCCTGCAGACCGCCATCGACGAGGAGGCCGCGCGCCGCATCTTCCCGCCCGAGATTGAGTTCCGCGAAAGCGGCGACCGGGTCGGCGTCGGCTCGGGGCACGCTCCGGCCGGCGGGGCGGAGGTGGTGGCCGTCCTCTATACGCCCGGCCCGCAGACGGTTGAGATCGCCCGCGGCGACAACCGCGGTCGCAGCGTGCGCCACACCAATGTCGTGCGGTCCGTCCGGACCTTGGGGGACTGGACCGGCCAGCCGCGTCTCTACGTCCTGCCCGCCACGCGCGAACCCGATCAGGCGGTCGCCATCCTGATCCAGGCCAGGGGCGACCGGCGCATCCTCAACGCCGCCGTCCTGCCGCCGGGCTGAGGCTTCAGGCCCCGGCCTTTTTCGCGAAGCTCAAGGCCCCGGCGGCCAGCATCGGGACCTGTGCGGCCATGGTCCGGGCATGGGCGCTGGCGGCGGTGCCGTCGCGCACCCGCCCGGCGATGCCCTGACAGATGGCCGCCAGCCGGAACAGATTGTAGGCGAACAGCCAGTCCAGATTTTCCGGCGCCGCCCCCGTCAGCCGCGCATAGCGCTCGACCGTCTCCTCGACGGAAGGAATGCCCAGCGCCTCGATGTCGGCCCCGGCCAGGCCGTTTCGCGCGCTCGCCGGGATCACCCAGGCGATCAGCAGATAGGAAAAGTCCGCCATCGGATCGCCCAGGGTCGACAGCTCCCAGTCCAGCACCGCCCGAACCTCGGCGGCGTCGGGGGCGAGGATCAGATTGTCGAGACGGAAATCGCCGTGGACGATCCGCGTCGGCCCTTCCGGGGGCAGGGTCGCGGGCAGGAATTCGATCAGCCGGTCCATGGCGGGGATCGGATCGATCTCCGACGCCCGATATTGCTTCGTCCAGCGCCCGACCTGCCGCTCGAAATAATTGCCCGGCCGGCCGTAGTCGCCGAGGCCGATGGCTGCCGGGTCGAACGCGTGCAGCGCGGCCAGCGTATCCACCTGGGCGTCATAGATGGCGCGCCGCTGGGCCGGCTCCATACCGGGCAATTTCAGGTCCCAGAGGATCCGGCCCTCGACCTTGTCCATGACGTAGAACATGGAGCCGATCACGGCATCATCCGTACACAGAGCATACGGCTTTGCGACAGGATAGCCCTGGGCGTGCAAGGCCGAGATGACCCTGAACTCCCGATCCACCGCATGGGCGCTGGCCAGCAGGGTCCCGGGCGGCTTGCGGCGCAGCACATAGGTCCCGCCGGGCGTCGACAGCTCATAGGTCGGGTTGGACTGGCCGCCCCTGAACTGCCGCACCGTCAGCGGCCCGGCGTAGCCCTCGACGTTGGCCGACAGCCAGAGCTCCAGCGCCGTCTCGTCCAGCGCATAGCGGGGATCGACCGTGCGCGTGCCCGAGAAAGCCGTCTGGGCGTCGGAGAGTGCGGGATCGGAAGGGTCTGGCGTGGTCATGCTTGGTCCGGGTTCGCGGCGATGATGGCCGCCCGCACCGCGCCGCGCCAGCCCTTCAGCAGCCGCTCGCGCTCGCCCGCCTCCATGTGCGGCGTCCAGCGCGCGGGCGCCTCGACCGGATGGTCCTCCAGATCGGCGATCAGACCGACGCCCAGCGCCGCCAGCTTGGCCGCCCCGAGCGCCGTCATCTCCTGAAACGCCGGCCGCTCGACCACGACGTCGCAGATGTCGGCCACGAACTGCATGGCGAAGGCGTTGGCGGTCACGCCGCCGTCGACCTTCAGCACCTTCAGCCGCGGCGCCCCGTCCTTCGCCAGGGCGTCCAGCAGGTCCCGCGTCTGATAGGCCAGGCTCTCCAGCGCCGCCCGCACCATGTGGGCCGGGCCGCTGTCGCGGGTCAGGCCGATGATCGTCCCCCGCGCCTCCGGCTCCCACCAGGGCGCGCCCAGACCGGTGAAGCCGGGCACCAGATAGACGCCGCCATTGTCCTTCAGGCCTTGCGCCATGGCCTCGGACTGGCGCGATTCCGTGATGACCTTGAGTCCGTCGCGCAGCCACTGGATCGCCGAGCCGGCCGAGAAGATCGATCCCTCCAGCGCATATGCGACCTGCCCGTCGGCGGCGTAGCCCAGCGTCCCCAGCAGTCGACTGGTCGAGGCCACGGGCGCCGCTCCGACATTGGCGACCAGGAACGCGCCGGTGCCGTAGGTGATCTTGGCGTCCCCGGCCTTGAGCGCGCCGTGGCCGACCAGCGCCGCCTGCTGGTCCCCCGCCGCGCCGTGGATCGGCAGGGCCGCGCCGAACAGAGACGGCTCGCAGTCGCCGAGGTGATCGGCGCAGCCCCGGATTTCCGGCAGCACCGCCATCGGCACCTGGAACAGCTCAGCCAGATCGGGTCGCCATTTCCGCGCCGCCAGATCCATCAGCGAGGTGCGGCTGGCGTTGGTGGCGTCGGTGACGTGGCTGGTCCCGCCCGTCAGTTTCCAGATCAGCCAGGTCTCGATGGTCCCGACCCTGAGCT
>NZ_DATMYH010000086.1:0-3095 GCF_035561115.1 Brevundimonas sp. | reverse complement strand
CAGGAATTTGGTGTGCGGGGTGATCGAACCCGGCTTGCACAGAACCTGACCGCGCTCGACGTCCTCACGCTTGGTGCCGCGCAGCAGCACGCCGACGTTGTCGCCCGCCTGGCCCTGGTCCAGCAGCTTGCGGAACATCTCGACGCCCGTGCAGGTCGTCTTCTGGACGGGACGGATGCCGACGATCTCGACTTCCTCGCCGACCTTGACGATGCCGCGCTCGACCCGGCCCGTGACCACGGTGCCGCGGCCCGAGATCGAGAAGACGTCTTCCACCGGCATCAGGAACGGCAGGTCCAGGGGACGCGCCGGCTGCGGGATGTAGTCGTCCACGGTCTGCATCAGCTTGATCACCGACTGCTCGCCGATCTCCGGGTTCACCCCGTCGGTCGCGGCCTTGGCCGAACCCGCCGTGATCGGAATGTCGTCGCCCGGGAACTGGTACGAGCTCAGCAGCTCGCGCACTTCCATCTCGACCAGC
Organism: Brevundimonas sp.; assembly: GCF_035561115.1. Taxonomy (GTDB): domain Bacteria; phylum Pseudomonadota; class Alphaproteobacteria; order Caulobacterales; family Caulobacteraceae; genus Brevundimonas. The sequence goes on along the minus strand of NZ_DATMYH010000086.1, from coordinate 2,614 downwards.
TCCAGCAGCTCGGCGTCGTCCACCAGGTCGACCTTGTTCAGATAGACCACCAGCGCCGGCACGCCGACCTGACGGGCCAGCAGGATGTGCTCGCGCGTCTGCGGCATCGGGCCGTCGGCGGCCGAAACCACCAGGATGGCGCCGTCCATCTGCGCGGCGCCCGTGATCATGTTCTTCACATAGTCGGCGTGGCCCGGGCAGTCGACGTGGGCGTAGTGACGGTTGGCCGTCTCATATTCCACGTGCGCCGTGTTGATCGTGATGCCGCGCGCCTTCTCTTCCGGCGCCGCGTCGATGTCGGCGTAGTTCATCGCCTTGCCGCCGCTGGCCTTGGCCAACACCATCGTGATCGCCGCCGTCAGCGTCGTCTTGCCGTGGTCAACGTGACCAATCGTCCCGATGTTGCAGTGCGGCTTGTTACGTTCGAACTTTTCCTTGGCCATGGCCAAAACTCCTGTGGCCCGGGAAGGGGCGATTGGGTCAGCTTAAGAATTCTGGAGCGGGTAGACGGAATCGAACCGACATATTCAGCTTGGAAGGCTGCTGTACTACCATTGTACTATACCCGCACGGAGACTGCGTCGGGCGCCTCAGCCCTCCGCAGCCGACCCGATATGGGGTCCAGACCTTCGTTTCGAAACCGCGTGGTGGGGGAAGCAGGACTCGAACCTGCGAAGCTTACGCAGGGGATTTACAGTCCCCCCCCTTTGCCGCTCGGGACATTCCCCCAGCGCGTTTTCGAACCGTCGGACCGATGCGCCGGCGACCTTTCGGTCGTCGAAACAACAAAAGCTCTCGGTGTCCCGCGTCGCCTGGTTTAGGAGGGGCGCCTGACCCGAAAGCCCTCAGGGCTCCAAATCGGAGGGCGTCTTATAGTGTCGAGAAATCCAGAACGCAACGACCGGAAATCGGGCAAAAAACCGGCTTTCGGCGACAAGTCCGCAGGCCGTCCGGGCGGGCCCGGAGCAGGCGCCAAGGGTCCGGTCGCGGGCGGCCCCGACCGCGGCGGCTGGAACCCCAATCCGAAGCCGAAGTCCTTCTCTGATTCCGCGCCCCGCCCGTCACGGGCCAGGGCCGACGCCGACAATTTCGTCTGGGGCCGCCATCCGGTGCTCGCGGCGCTGGCCAATCCGGCCCGCAAGGGCATGGGCCGGCTGCTGGCGACCGCCGACCGCGCCGCCGAGCTGGAGCGCGACCAGGCGACCCACGGCCACAGGGTCGAGATCATCGAGGTCCAGGCCCTCGACCGCATGCTGCCGCCCGGCGCCGTGCACCAGGGCCTGGCCTTCAAGGTCCAGCCGCTGGAAGGGGTGGCGCTGGAGGACATCGCCGGAGACGGCGGGGTCATCGTCATGCTGGACCAGCTGACCGATCCCCAGAACGTCGGCGCCATCTTCCGCTCGGCCCTCGCCTTCGGGGCGAAGGGCATCGTGGTCCAGGACCGTCACTCTCCGGCCCTCGCCGGCGCCCTGGCCAAGGCCTCGGCGGGCGCGACGGAACGCCTGCCCTGCGCCCGCGTGACCAACCTCAGCCGGGCGCTCGAGAAACTGGCCGACCTCGGCTGGCGGGCCGTGGGCCTCGACGGCTCGGCCGAGCTGACGCTGGACCAGGCGCTGGACAGTCGGCCGACCGTGCTGGTGATGGGATCGGAAGGCGACGGCATCCGGCGTCTGGTGGCGGAACACTGCGACGTGCTGGCGAAGATCCCCATGCCCGGCGGCTTCGAAAGCCTGAACGTCTCCAACGCCGCAGCCGTGGCCCTGTACGAAGCCTCGCGGAAGCAGACCGCCTGATCCCGCATTGATGCCCGGCTGATCCTGTCCTAGAGCCCGCCCATGGAATTTCTCTCGTCCCCCGAACTCGCCAGCCAGGCCGCCGCCCTGGGCCAGGTGCTGATGATCGACCTGGTGCTGGCCGGCGACAACGCCGTGGCCGTCGGCCTCGCCGCCGCCGCCCTCGCGCCGGAACAGCGCAAGAAGGCGATCCTGATCGGCCTCGCCGCCGCCGTCGTGCTGCGCATCGGCTTCGCCCTGATCACGGTCCAGCTGCTGGCGATCATCGGCCTGCTGCTGGCCGGCGGCGTCTTGCTGCTGTGGGTCTGCTGGAAGATGTGGCGCGAACTGCGCGAGCAGGCCACCCACGACCAGGCCGAAGCGGAGGCCGAACTGGAGACCGCCCTGTCCGCGCACCACGGCGGCGGTCCGCCGCCTGAGGCCCTGGGCATCAGGCGCAAGAGCTTCGGCGCGGCTCTGCTGCAGATCATGATCGCCGACGTCACCATGTCGCTGGACAACGTCCTGGCGGTCGCGGGCGCCGCACACGAACATCCGGTGATCATGGTGTTCGGCCTGATCCTGTCCATCGCCCTGATGGGCGTGGCGGCGACCTTCATCGCCAAACTGCTGACCAAGCACCGCTGGATCGGCTACGTCGGCCTGGCGATCGTCCTGTATGTCGCCCTGCACATGATCTGGGACGGCGCGCGGTCGGTCGTGGTCCGCACCGGAAACACCGAGCCGTTCAACGCCTCGGCCCCCGCCTTCCTCGAGATTTCGCCCGAGGAGGTCGAGGAGTTCCAGCGCGGGACGACGGCGGAGACGGTCCAACCCCCGCC
>NZ_DATMYH010000085.1:0-3537 GCF_035561115.1 Brevundimonas sp. | reverse complement strand
ACTCCCCGGAGCAGGGCGTCGTCGACCGCGTGGCCGAGATCGCCGACCTCGTCACCGTCGCCCTCGACGAGCTTCTGCCCCGCGCCAGCGGTCCCGAATCGCGCCTGACCGAGGCCATGCGCTACGCCGCCCTGGGGCCCGGCAAGCGGCTGCGGCCCTTCTTCGCCCTCGAGGCGGCCAATCTGTTCGACATCGAGGAGCGGCCGGTCTTGCGCGCGGCCTGCGCCCTGGAATGCGTCCACGCCTACAGCCTCGTCCATGACGACCTGCCGGCCATGGACGACGACGACATGCGCCGCGGCCGGCCCACCGTGCACCGGGCCTATGACGAGGCCACCGCCATCCTCGCCGGCGACGCCCTGCAGACCGCCGCCTTCGACATCCTGCTGCACCCCGACACCCACGACGACGCCGAAATCCGCTGCGAACTGGCCGCCCGCCTGTCGCTGGCCAGCGGCGCGCGCGGCATGGCCGGGGGCCAGATGATCGACCTGCTGGGCGTCCGCGACGACCTCGGCGGCGTCGCCCGCATGCAGCGGCTCAAGACCGGCGCCCTGTTCACCTACGCCTTCGAGATTCCCCTGATCATCGCCCGGGCCCGCGAGGCCCAGCGTCAGGCCCTGATCAGCTTCGCCCACGACATCGGCCTGGCCTACCAGATCGTCGACGACCTGCTGGACGTCGAGGGCGACGAGGACATCCTCGGCAAGGCGGCCAACAAGGACGCCGCCCAGGGCAAGACCAATTTCGTCACCCTGCTGGGCGCCCCGGCGGCGCGGCACCGCGTCGCCCACCTCGCCGACCAGGCCCGCGCCCACCTCGACGTCTTCGGCCCCGACGCCGAAATCCTCAAGGCCAGCGTGGACTTCGTGCTAAAGCGGCGATCCTGACCGCTTCGCGTCCCGATAACGACGCGGTAATGGTGGATCAAAGAGACCGCACGCGATTTAGAGTTTTCATGCCCGACACCCCGTTGCTCGACCAGGTTCACCTCCCCGCCGACACGCGCGGGTTCGACATCCCCCAGCTGCGCCAGCTGGCGGACGAGCTCAGGGCCGAGACCATCGACGCCGTCTCCACGACCGGCGGCCACCTCGGCGCCGGTCTCGGCGTGGTCGAACTGACCGTCGCCCTGCACCATGTGTTCGAGACGCCGAAGGACATCCTGATCTGGGACGTCGGCCACCAGTGCTATCCGCACAAGATCCTGACGGGCCGTAGAGACCGCATCCGCACCCTGCGCCAGCCGGGCGGCCTGTCGGGCTTTACCAAGCGCAGCGAGAGCGAATACGACCCCTTCGGCGCGGCCCACGCCTCGACCTCGATCAGCGCCGCCCTCGGCTTCTGCGCCGCCCGCGACCAGAAGGGCGAGACCAACAAGGTCGTGGCCGTCATCGGCGACGGCTCCATGTCCGCCGGCATGGCCTATGAGGCCATGAACAACGCCGCCGAGACGACCAAACAGCTGGTCGTGATCCTCAACGACAACGACATGTCGATCGCCCCGCCCGTCGGCGGCATGAGCGCCTATCTGGCCAAACAGGTCTCGGGCGGCGCCTATCGCAATTTCCGCCGCTTCGGGAAATCGGTCGCCGAACATTTGCCGCGCCCGTTCCGCAACGCCGCGCGCAAGGCCGAGGAATACGCCCGCGGCATGATCGTGGGCGGCACCTTCTTCGAGGAGCTGGGCTTCTACTACGTCGGTCCCGTCGACGGCCACGACATGGACAACCTGGTCCCCATACTGAAGAACGCCGCCGCCATCACCGACCGCCCGGTGATCGTCCATGTCGTCACGCAGAAGGGCAAGGGCTACGCCCCGGCCGAGTCCAGCGCCGACAAGCTGCACGCGGTCGCGAAATTCGACGTGATCTCGGGCAAGCAGTCGAAGTCCGTCTCCAACGCCCCCAGCTACACCAAGGTGTTCGGGACCGAGCTGATCAAGCGCGCCGCGCTGGACCCGACCATCGTCGCCATCACCGCCGCCATGCCGTCGGGCACGGGTCTGGACCTGTTCGGTCAGGCCTTCCCGACGCGCACCTATGACGTCGGCATCGCCGAACAGCACGCCGTGACCTTCGCCGCCGGCCTCGCCGCCGACGGGATGAAGCCGGTCTGCGCCATCTATTCGACCTTCCTCCAGCGCGGCTACGACCAGGTCGTCCACGACGTCGCCATCCAGAAGCTGCCGGTCCGCTTCGCCATGGACCGCGCCGGTCTGGTCGGCGCCGACGGGGCCACCCACGCGGGCAGCTTCGACATCGGCTTCATGGGCGCGCTTCCGGGCATGGTGCTGATGGCCGCCGCCGACGAGGCCGATCTGGCCGCCATGATCGCCACCAGCCTCAAGATCGACGACCGCCCGTCCGCCTTCCGCTATCCGCGCGGCGACGGCGTCGGGGTCGAGATCCCCGAACTGGCCGCCCCGCTTGAGATCGGCAAGGGCCGCATCGTCCGCGAGGGTACGACGGTCGCCATCCTGTCGCTCGGCACCCGGCTGCAGGAATCGCTCAAGGCCGCCGAGGCCCTGGCCGCCCGCGGCGTCTCGGCCACCGTCGCCGACGCCCGTTTCGCCAAGCCCCTGGACGCCGACATGATCCTGCGTCTGGCCCGCGAGCACGAATGCCTGATCACGGTGGAGGAGGGCGCCATGGGCGGCTTCGGCGCCTTCGTGCTCCAGCTTCTGGCCGAAAAGGGCGCGCTCGACGCCGGGCTGAAGATCCGCACCCTCTGCCTGCCCGACATCTTCCAGGACCAGGACAACCCCGCCGCCATGTACGCCACGGCGGGCCTGAACGCCGAACACATCGCCGCCGCCGCGCTGCAGGCGCTGGGCGTGGAGGCGACGCGGGCCGTTCGGGCCTGAGGCACGCAACCGGCGCTCTCTGAACCCGTTGTGCTGCGGGGCTTTGAGGGTTGAGTACAATGAACATGCGTATCCTGACCGCCGTCGCCGCACTTGCCGCGGGCGTCGTCCAGCCCGCTGTCGCGCAAGAGGCTCCGGCTCCGGCTGACGGTCCCATCGAGGTCATGCGCGCCAGCGACACCGCCATGACCTGCCCGCAGATTTCCGAGGAAGCGGCGGGGCTCAGCCAGCAGCTGGGCGGCGCGCCCGGCGGCGGCTTCCTCAGCGCCGTCAGCGGCGTGGCCCAGGCCGGCGCGGCCCTGATCATTCCGGGGGCCGGTCTGGCCATCGCCGGCGCCGACGCCCTGACCCGCCCCGACCGTGAGCGCAAGGAGGCCGAAGCCGCCGCCATCCGCCACCGCTGGTACTATCTGAACGGCCTCTACGCCGGCCAGGACTGTCAGGCCGCCGCCGATGCCGCAGGCCCCACGCCGGCCACGCCGGGCGACGCGGCTCCGGCGGCCGGGCGATCGGGGAACTAGTCCCGTCCCGTCTCCTCCCCATCTCCGATGGGGAGGTGGCGCGGCGCATCTTCGCGCCGTGACGGAGGGGGGCCGCGCCGCCTTACCCCTCCACCCCTTCGGGGTCCCCCTCCCCATTCGCTGCGCGAACAGGGAGGAGACGGATGACGC
>NZ_DATMYH010000084.1:0-13557 GCF_035561115.1 Brevundimonas sp. | reverse complement strand
CCCCCAGCGCGGTCCGGTTCCGCCACCGGCCGCCCGAGGGCGACCTGCGGCGTCCCGCAACGATCACACCCCGCCGCACGCGATGGCCCTGGCGCCAGACGCCCTCCCCCGCGACGGGATGCAAATAGTATGGGGCCGCCCGGGCCGGTGCTGATGATTCAGTTCGGGAAAAGCGGAAGAGGTTGAAGAGGCGGGATATTTTCCCGCCAACCCGACTATAGATTCGTGAGTAGCGTCATCTGTCTCCTCCCTGTCGCCGAAGGCTATGGGGAGGGGGACCGCCCCCGGGCCTCGCCTTCGGCGAGCCCGAGGACAGGCTCCGCGGTGGAGGGGCGCCGGACCGCGCTCCCTGCTTCGACCCCTCCACCCCTTCGGGGTCCCCCTCCCCACGGCGTGGGGAGGAGACGGAGACGGCGTCGTGGCCTTTGCCAACACCGTCGCGTCTGCCACTGTCCGCCGTCATCGTTCCGGAGAGCCTCCATGATCCGCACCGTCCTTCTGACCACGGTCGCCGCCGTTCTGACGGCGGGCCCGGTTCTGGCCCAGGCGCCGGATGCCGCGGGGGAGGCGAGGGCGCGGCGGATTCTGGAGCGGACGCCCCTGATCGACGGCCACAACGACCTGCCGTGGGCGCTGCGGCAGGGGCACGGGAACGATCCCTACGCCGTCGACCTGGCCGCCAATCTGGAGGCCTCGACCGATCTGCACACCGACATCCCGCGCCTGCGCGCCGGCGGCGTCGGGGGCCAGTTCTGGTCGGTCTATGTGCCGGCCTCGATGAGCCCGCCCGATGCAGCGGTGGCGACCTTCGAACAGATCGACACCGTCAAGCGGATCGTCGCCGCCCATCCCGGGGCGTTCGAGCTGGCCACGACCGCCGCCGACATCGAACGCATCCATCGTCGCGGCAGGATCGCCTCGCTGGTCGGGATGGAGGGCGGCTATTCGATCGATGATTCCCTGGGCCTGCTGCGCGAGTTCTTCGACGCCGGGGCCCGCTACATCACCCTGACCCACAGCAGGACGACGTCATGGGCCGACAGCGCCACCGACGCGCCGAAATGGGGCGGCCTGTCGCCGTTCGGCGAGGAGGTGGTGAAGGAGATGAACCGGCTGGGGATGATGGTCGACCTGTCCCACGTCTCGGAAGAGACGATGCTGGACGCCATGCGGGTGTCCGGGGCGCCGGTGATCTTTTCCCACTCCTCGGCGCGGGCGGTGACGGCCCATCCGCGCAATGTGCCCGACAGCGTGCTGCGGCTGATGCCGGAGGACGGCGGGGTGGTGATGGTCACCTTCGTGCCGGGCTTCGTCTCGGAGACGGTGCGGGCCTGGAACGCCGCGCGGGCGGCCGAGGACGCGCGGCTGAAGTCGCTGAACCCGGGCGATCCGAAGGCGGCGGCCGAGGGGCTGGAGGCGTGGACGGCGGCGCACCCGATCCCGGTGGCGACGATCGCCGACGTGGTCGCCCACATCCAGCATGTGCGCGACGTGGCAGGGATCGATCACGTCGGCCTCGGAGGCGACTTCGACGGGGTAGACGCGCTGCCGGTCGGGCTGGAGGGGGTGGACGGCTATCCCCGCCTGCTGGCCGCCCTGATGGCGAACGGCTGGACCGAGGCGGACATCCGCAAGCTGGCCGGGGAGAACCTGCTGCGGGTCATGCGCGCGGTCGAGGCCGTGGCGGCGGGCAGGAAGGGCGAGCGGCCGGGTCTGGCGACCCTGCCCGCGGACGGCCCGCCCGAATAGCCGCGCGGCCCAGCCCCCCCCCCGGGGGCCACGTGCGCGACGACCTGCCGCGTTGCGTGGCGTCCGTGCGGGGTCGAAGGCGAGCCATGTACCAACGGGGACGCCATTCGGCAGGATTCGCGGCGACGCTGTTCGCCCTGCTGTTCGCCGTCATCCTGCGGGCCCTGATTCCGGCCGGCTATATGCCGGAGGCGGGCGGGAACGCCTTCCATCTGGAGATCTGCGGCTCCGCCGGAGCCGTCGGAACCGACGGCGGCCCCGACCCGGACGAAGGATCTGACGGTTCCGAGTCGGTCTGCGTCTTCGCCGCCGCCACGCCGAGGGCGGGCCCGACCGACCCTCCGCCGCTGCCACCATCCCCGATCGTGGCCTTCGGCCACGCGACCGCGCCCGCCCTTCGTGATCCGCCCACGGCCGAGCGCTCCGAAGGCCCGCCTCCGCCGGCGCGCGCCCCGCCCCTGCCGATCTGAAGCCAGTCCCTGCCGGTCCGCCCCGTCGTTGACGGACGTGCGGTCCCTTCCTGTCGCCCGACCGGCGACCTTCAGATCGAGTCCAAGACCATGAGAATGACCCCCGGGGCCTGCGCCCTGCTGCTCGGCGCGCCCCTGATGGCCGCCGTTCCCGCCCACGCGCAGGACGCCGCCCTGCTCGATGAGATCATCGTCACCGGCGTGCGTCCCGACACTGCGATCCACTCTGTCCGGCCGGAGGGCGCAGCCGCGGCGGCGCCGGACAGCGCCGGCCTCGTCGCCCGCCTGCCGGGCGCGGCCCTGATCGACAACGGCGGCCTGTCCGGCCAGGTCCAGTACCGGGGCCTGTTCGGCGAGCGGGTGCTGACCCGCGTCAACGGCCAGCGCTTCCACAGCGGCGGCCCCAACGCCATGGACCCGCCGCTGCACTATGCGCCGATGCCGCTGGTCGCCAGCGTCGAGGTCGACCGCGGCATCAGCCCGGTGCGCAACGGCCCGGCCCTGGCCGGCGGGGTGAACGCCCGGCTGAAGGAGGTCGGCTTCGGCGATGCAGCAGCCTTCGTCCCCGCCTGGGATCTGTCCGCCGGCTATCGCTCGGTCGACGACGGCCGCAGCTTCGGCGGCGTGGCCGGGATGGCCAGCGACCGCTTCCGGATCAATCTGCTGGGCGCCTGGGAGACCGGCGGCGACATGCGCTTCCCCGGCGGCGTGGTGCGCGACAGCGGCTTCCGGCGGGACACCTGGGGGCTCTCGGCCGGTTGGCGCTCAGGCGCGGGAGACCTGGGGCTGGACCTGAGGGCGCAGGAGACCGGCCCGACCGGAACGCCGCCGTTCGCCCTCGACATCCAATATTTCGACACCGACTTCGCCCGCCTGAAGTTCGCCAGCCCGGCGGAGGCGACGGTGCGGGTGGAGGCGTCGCTGGGCCATACCCGGGTCGAGCACGGGATGGACAATTACAGCCTGCGTCCGGCGCCGGCCATGGCCTCGATGCGGCGACTCTCGCTGGCCGACGCGGAGACCCTGGTCGGGGAGGCGCGGCTGGTCTTCGGCACGCCCACGCGCAGCCTGGGCGTCGGCGCGGACTTCGAACAGGCCGACAAGTCGGTGACCATCACCCATCCGGACAACCCGAACTTCCTCGTGACCTCCCTGCCCGGGATCGAGGTGTCCCGCGTCGGGGGTCACCTGGAGTGGCGCGGCGCGCTCAGGGGTGTCGAGGCGGAATTGGGCGTGCGGGCCGACGCCCACCGGGCCTCGGCGGGCGAGGCCTCGACGGGCCCGGCCGTGCCCGCCGGGCCGACCCTGCTGGCGGCCGCCTTCAACGCGGGGAACCGGGACTGGAGCGGCGGGACGGTCGACCTGGCCGCCCGCTTCTGGCGCGACCTCGGCGAGGTCACGCCGCGCCTGACCCTGGCGCGCAAGACGCGGGCGCCGAATGGGGTCGAGCGGTTCTCGTGGATGCCGACCGAGGCCAGCGGAGGCCTCGCCGACGGCAACATCTACGTGGGGGACCGGGGTCTGCGGCCGGAAACGGCGTGGATCGTCGAGGGCGGATTCGACTGGCGGCGCGGGCCGGCCTGGGCGCGTCCGACGGTCTATTATCGCCGCGTCGACGACTACATCCAGGGCGTGCCGTTCGACGCCACCCCCGGCGTCGCCGACACCCGGGTCGAGATGGTCGCGGCCATGAGCGGGGACCCGACGCCGCTGCGTTTCGCCAATGTCGATGCCGAGTTGTACGGCTTCGACATGGACTTCGGCTTGCAGGTCACCGACCGGCTTCGCCTCGACGGCGCAGCCAGCCTCGTGCGCGGCGAGCGCCGGGACGTGAGCGACGACCTTTACCGGATCGCCCCGCCGACCCTGCGGCTGGCCGCGACCTGGGACGAGACGGACTGGTCCGTCGGGACCGAGGTGGCCGGAACGCTGCGCCAGAGCCATGTCTCGGCCGGCAATGACGAGACGCCGAGCGGCGGCTACGCCGTGGTCAACCTGCGCGGCGAGTGGCGTCTGCGGCCGGATCTGAAGCTGGAGGCCGGTGTCGAGAACCTGTTCGACCGCGACTATCGCGCCCATCTGGCGGGACGGAACCGGGTGGCGGAGTCCGATGTCGCCCTGGGCGACCGCCTGCCCGGCGCCGGCCGCGGGGCCTTCGTCACGCTGAAGGCGGCCCTGCGATGAATGCGATCGAAGTGGGGCCGCTGGTCCTGTCCGGCGAGCGATTCGCCATCATCGTCGGCGTCGCCGTCTTCCTGCTGGGCTCGGGCGTGCTGGCGAGTCGGGTCAGCGCCCGCTTCAATGGCTGGAGCACGGCGGCGGTGCTGGCGGGGCTGGGCGGAGCACGCCTGGCCCATGTGGCCGTCCACTGGAGCTATTTCGCCGACGACCCGCTGAGGGCGCTGGCGGTGTGGCAGGGCGGTTTTCTCTGGGTCTGGGCGCTGCCTCCGGTCGCCGTCGCCGCGGCGCTCATGCTGCGCGAGCGGCGGCTGATGCTGTGGGCGGCCGCCCCGGTGATCGCCTGCGCCCTGGCCGGGACCGCGACGGCCAGGCTGACCGCGGGGACGGAACCGACGCCGGCGCCGGCCATGGTCCTGGCCGATCTGGAGGGCGGGGCGGTGAACCTCGCCACCGTCGACGGGCGGCCGACGGTCATCAATCTGTGGGCGACCTGGTGCCCGCCATGCCGCCGCGAGATGCCGGCGCTGGCGCGGGCCCAGGACGCCCATCCCGAGGTCCGCTTCCTGTTCGTCAACCAGGGCGAGGGGCAGGCGAAGGTCGCCGGCTGGCTGGAGGAAGCCGGGCTCGAGATCGACAATGTGCTGCTGGACCGGGCCATGGCGGCGCCGCGCCACTACGGCGCGGCGGGGCTGCCCGTCACCCTGTTCCTCCGCCCGGACGGCCGGCTGGCGAAGGTTCACGTCGGCGAGGTCGCGCCCGAACAGATCGAGGCGGAAATCGCTCGCCTGAAGTAGACGGCGACGTCAGGCCGCGTCTGTCTGGCGCAACCCTTCCCACAGGGCGATGCCGGCGCTGACCGACAGGTTCAGCGAGCGGGCTTCGGGTCGGATGGGAATCACCACCCGGGCGTCCGCCGCTTCGTGCACGAAGTCCGGGGCGCCGGAGGGTTCGCTGCCGAACAGCAGGACATCGTCCGGCCGGAAGACGAATTCGTTCAGGGGCGTCGCCCCCTTCGTCGTGAACAGAATCAGGCGGCCCGGGCCGCGATCGCGCTGGAAGGCGTCCCAGTCCGCGTGCCGGATCATGTGTCCGAGGGGGCCGTAGTCCAGCGCCGCGCGCTTCATGGCCCGGTCGTCGAACCGGAAGCCCGCAGGCTCGATCACATGCAGTTCCACCCCGAAACAGGCGCCCAGGCGGATGCAGGCGCCCACGTTCTGCGGAATGGCTGGTTGAAAAAGGGCGAGACGCATTCTAAGGCCCTCATACGCGCGGCCCGGGGGCCTGTCGCGGCTCGAATTGCGACTGTTTCTCAAGGAGGCGGCGCAGTTTGCGGCGATGAGCCGCAACGCCGGGCCGGGCCAGACCGAAGGGAAGCCGCTAAAGCATCCATGCCGTTTCCCGCCGCACCCCCTTTCGGGCGCGGATCGCGGCGTACGAGGAGTAAGACGTGGCCGAATCGGTCGTGACTGAGAACGGTGAAGGCGGCGACGCCTCCCGCCGGGACTTCATCCACATCGCGGCCGGCGCGGCCGCTGTCGGCGCCGGGGCCATGATGGTCTGGCCGCTGGTCAATTCGATGAACCCCGCCGCCGACACCCTGGCGCTGGCGTCGATCGAGTTCGACATGAGCAAGGTCCAGGAGGGCCAGCAGGTCGTCATCAAGTGGCAGGGCAAGCCCGTCTTCGTCCGCTACCGCACGCCCCGGGAAATCCAGGAAGCCGTGGCGACGCCGCTTTCGGCCCTGAAGGACCCGCAGACCGACGCCGACCGCATCAAGGCCGGGCATCAGCAGTATCTGGTCCTGATCGGCAACTGCACCCACCTGGGCTGCATCCCCACGTTCGGAGCGGGCGATTTCGGCGGCTGGTTCTGCCCCTGCCACGGCTCGCACTACGACACCTCGGGCCGCATCCGTAAGGGCCCCGCGCCCAAGAACCTCGTCGTGCCGGAGTATGACTACCTCTCCGACACCCGCATCAAGATCGGCTGAGGGCGAGACCGATGAGCGATCACGAATCCACCTACGTCCCCAGGACCGGCATCGAGAAGTGGTTTGACAGCCGCCTGCCGATCATCCGCTTCGGCGCCGACTACATGTCGCTGCCGACCCCGAAGAACCTCAACTACTGGTGGACCTTCGGCGGCATCCTGGCCCTCTGCCTGGTGATCCAGATCGCCACCGGCGTGATCCTGGCCATGCACTATGTGCCCAACACCGAACTGGCCTTCGCCTCGGTCGAGCGCATCATGCGCGACGTCAACGGCGGCGACCTGATCCGCTACACCCACGCCAACGGGGCCTCGATGTTCTTCGTCGCGGTCTATCTGCACATGCTGCGGGGGCTGTACTACGGCTCGTACAAGGCGCCGCGCGAGATGATCTGGATCGTCGGCTGCCTGATCTTCTTCCTGATGATCGCCACCGCCTTCCTCGGCTACGTCCTGCCGTGGGGCCAGATGTCCTACTGGGGCGCCGAGGTGATCACCAATCTGATCGGGGCCATCCCGGTCGTCGGCGAGCCGATCCTGATCTGGCTGCGCGGCGGCCCGGCGATCGACAACGCCACCCTGAACCGCTTCTTCTCGCTGCACTATCTGCTGCCGTTCGTCATCGCCGGCTGCGTGGTGCTGCACCTGTGGGCGCTGCACCATGCCGGTCAGAACAACCCCGTCGGCATCCTGATCCCGAAGGATCGCATGGCCAAGGACACGGTGCCGTTCCATCCGTATTTCACGGTCAAGGACGGCTTCGCCATCGTGCTGTTCCTGATCCTGTTCGCCGTGTTCGTCTTCTTCATGCCGAACGCCCTGGGCCACGCCGACAACTACATCCCGGCCAATCCGCTGCAGACCCCGGCGCACATCGTGCCAGAGTGGTACATGCTGCCCTTCTACGCCATCCTGCGGGCCGTCCCCGACAAGTTCGGCGGGGTGCTGGCCATGTTCGGCTCGATCGGCGTGCTGTTCGTCCTGCCGTGGCTGGATACGTCCAAGGTGCGGTCGATGCGCTATCGCCCGACCATGCGGACCTTCTTCGTCATCTTCGTTCTGGTCGGCCTGATCCTGGGCTGGTGCGGGGCGCAGCTGCCGGACGCGCCGGTGATCGGAACGTTCAAGACCTTCGTCCTGATCGACGGCGACCTGAACAGCTATCTGTGGCTGACCCGTGTGGCGACGCTCTACTACTTCGCCTTCTTCCTGATCATCATGCCGCTGGTCGGCCTGCGCGAGACCCCGAAACCCGTTCCGGCGACGATCTCGGAACCGGTGCTGTCCGGCGGCGACGCCATGACGGCGGCGGCCCCGGCCTCGCCCGAGAAGAAGGGCTGATCGCGACCATGACCCTCCAGACGAATATCCGCGCCATGAAGAAGACCCTGGTCCTGATCGCGGCCGCCGCCGGCCTGGCCTTCGCCGCACAGCCGGCGCAGGCCGCGGGCGCAGCGCACAAGCTGCGCGACGGCGGCTTCAGCTTCGACGGTCCTTTCGGCGCCTTCCACCAGGGGCAGCTGCAGCGGGGCTACAAGGTCTACCGCGAGGTCTGCGCCTCCTGCCACAGCATGAACCTCATGCATTTCCGCACCCTGGCCGAACCGGGCGGGCCCTTCTACGACGCGCATCAGGCCAATCCGGCCGAGAACCGCTACGTCAAGGCGCTGGCCAAGGAAGTCCAGATCGCGGACATCGACACGGAAACCGGCGAGCCGTTGATGCGCGATGGCACCGCCGCCGACCGCTTCCCCAGCCCCTATCCGAACGCCACGGCCGCCGCGGCGGCCAACGGCGGGGCGGCGCCGCCCGACCTGTCGGTTATGGCCAAGGCCCGTCACGGCGGGGCCAACTACATCTATTCGCTGCTGACCGGCTACCGGACGCCGCCAGCCGATCTGCAGATCCGTCCCGGCCAGAACTACAACATCTACATGGCCGGCGACCTGACGCCGTTCATGCCCGAGGGCGCCCATGTGCCGCCGGGCGGCTTCATCGCCATGCCGAACCCGCTGATGGAGGGCCAGGTGACCTATGACGACGGCACCGTCGCCTCGGTCGACCAGATGGCCAAGGACGTGGCCGCCTACATCGCCTGGGCCTCGGATCCCAAGCAGGTCCAGCGCAAGCAGACCGGTCTGGGCGTGCTGATCTTCCTGTTCCTGTTCGCGGGCGTGACCTATGTGAGCTACCGCCGGATCTGGCAGGGTGTCGCCCACTAGGGACGCTCATGTGGCTGACGAAATGACCCGCCGGGGCCGCAGGGCTCCGGCGGGTTTTTCGCGTGCATCGACAGTCTGAAAGCGGCGCCCTAGGGTCCGCCCCGTCCTGTCATCGACCGAGGGTGTATCCGTCCATGCGTCTGTTCCCGACCGCCGCCGTGCTCGCCGCCGGCGCCCTGTTGTCCGCCTGCGCCACCATGGAAGGCGGGGGCGCCGCCTCGCCCGCCGCGACCTTCGACACCGCGCGGCTGTCCGAGCATGTGCGCGTGCTGGCGAGCGACGAATACCAGGGCCGCGGCATCGCCACGCCGGCCGAGGACAGGACCATCCGCTACCTCAGCGAACAGTATGCGGCGGCCGGGTTCCAGCCCGGCGGCGCCAACGGGTCGTGGACCCAGGACGTGGCGCTGAACCGCTTCACCGCCTCCAACTTCCGGGGCGTCCAGCTGAAGGTCGGGGACGAGGCCATCCCCCTGACCCAGGGCCAGCAGATCACCATCTCGACCCGTCTGCCGGGCAGCCAGGTCGCGCTGACCGACAAGCCGCTGGTCTTCGTCGGCTACGGCATCAAGGCGCCCGAGCGGAACTGGGACGACTTCAAGGGCGTGGACGTGCGCGGCAAGATCATCGTCGTGCTGGTCAATGACGCCGACTTCGAGGAGCCGGCGCTGGACACCTTCAACGGCCGGGCCATGACCTATTACGGCCGCTGGACCTACAAATACGAAGAGGGCGCGCGCCAGGGCGCCGCCGGCGTGATCATCGTGCACGAGACGGCCCCGGCCTCGTATGGCTGGGCCACGGTGCAGAACAGCTGGTCCGGCCCGCAGTTCGACATCGTCCGCGCCAACGCCGCGGCCGAACGCGTGCCGATGGAGGCCTGGTTGCAGCGCGACGTCGCCGTCGACCTGTTCCGGCGCGCGGGCCAGGACTTCGAGGCGCTGAAGGCCAGCGCCCGCAGCCGCGACTTCCGTCCGGTCGAACTGGCCGGCGCGACCTTCAGCGGCATGTTCGACGTGGCGACCAGCCGGGTCGTCACCCACAATGTCATCGCCCGCCTGCCGGGCTCGACCCATGCGGACGAGACCATTCTGTACACCGCCCACTGGGACCACATCGGCGTGGGCGAGCCTGACGCGAACGGCGACGCCATCTTCAACGGCGCCGTCGACAATGCGACGGGCACCGCCGGCCTGCTGGAGCTGGCCCGCCTGTGGGCCGCCGGCCCGCGGCCCGAGCGGTCGATCGTGATGATCAGCTTCACCGCCGAGGAGAGCGGCCTGCTGGGCTCGGAATTCTACGCCGCCAACCCGATCTATCCGCTGGCCACCACCGTGGCGGGCTTCAACATGGACGCCATGAACGTCTATGGCCGGGTCGCCGACGTGGACATCATCGGCTCGGGCCAGTCGAACCTGGACGCCCGCGTCACCGCCGCGGCGACGCGTCAGGGACGGAACGCCAGGCCGGACGGCAATCCGGCCTCGGGCAGCTATTTCCGCTCGGACCACTTCCCGCTGGCCAAGCGCGGCGTGCCGATGGCCTATGTCGACGGCGGCGGCGACTTCCGCGACGAACCGGTCGCCGCCCGCACCGCCGCCCGCGACGAATACGGTTCGCGCCGCTATCACCAGGCCGACGACGAATGGTCGGCCGACTGGGATCTGCGCGGCCAGGTCGAGGATCTGGAGCTGATCTTCAACATCGGCCGCGATCTGGCCAACAGCCGCGACTGGCCCGAGTGGATGCCGGGCTCGGAATTCGGCCCGGCGCGCGCGCCGAGCGCGAGCCAGCGCCGCTAGGGGCGAGTGTCAGTGTGGGTGAGCAAGGGGTGAGCAGGCGCACTCAATCGCTCACCAGCACGATTCACTGATACCGGGGGCGCACGCGGTGGGACCAGCGCAGCGGCGACATGACCAAAACTTAACGGGCGGTCCTGCAGGGCCGCCCTAGAGTGCGCGCCGTCACCCGGGGTTGGAGCTCACCTATGTTTCGCAAGATGATGGGCGGCGCGGCCGTCGCCGCCGTGTTGCTTGCGGCCGGCATGGCCTCGGCCCAGGACTTCTCGGCCGCACGGATCAGCGACAACATCCGGACCATCAGCGCCGACGAATACCAGGGCCGCTATCCGGGGACGGAGGGCGAGCGGATGGTCCTGTCCTGGCTGCAGGCCCAGTACGAGGCCATCGGGCTGGAGCCCGGCGGTCCGGATGGCCGGTGGCTGCAGCCGGTCGAGCTGAAGCGCTATACCCCCGTCGCCGGCGCAGCCTCGGCCAGCTGGACCGGGCCGGACGGACAGGTTCATCCGCTGACGCCGGGGACGGACATCATCGTGCGCGCCGCGACCAATGACGGCCGGGCCTCGATCCGGGATGCGGGCGTCGTCTTCGTCGGCCACGGCATCTACGCCCCCGAACGTCAGTGGGACGACTACGGCGACATCGATGTGCGCGGCAAGGTCGTGGTGGTGGTCGGCGGGGAGCCCGACGGTGAGCGGTTCAACGGCGAGTACGCGACCAATTACCAGTCCGGCGCCTCGAAGGCCGACGAGGCTTTCCGCCGCGGCGCGATCGGCATCATCACCCTGGCGCCCCAGCCCGCGGCCTCGCCGATGTGGCAGGGCGCCCTGCGGGGCGCCGCACGCTCCCGAACCCTGACGCCGGGCGCGGCCGATCTGGAGTTCTCGGGCGCGATCCCGCACGACACGGCCGCCGCCTGGGCCGCCGCCGCCGGTCTGGACATCAGCCAGTTGCCGAATATCGCGGACGGTTCGTTCAAGGCCGTCGCCCTGCCGGGCGTCAGCCTGTCGGTGGAGGCCGCAGAGACCATCGAGACCCTGGTCACCCACAATCTGCTGGCGCGCATACCGGGGACGGAGCACCCGGACGAGACGATCATCTATTCGGCCCACTGGGACCATGTCGGCGGCGCCGCGCAGCATCCGAACGCGCCCGGCGACAACATCTGGAACGGAGCCTGGGACAACGCCTCGGGCACCATCGGCGTGCTGGAGATGGCGCGGCAGATCAAGGCGGCGCCGGCGCCGAAACGCTCGATCGTCTTCGCCCATATGGCCGCCGAGGAGATGGGGCTGATGGGCGCCTACGGCTACGCCGCCAACCCGGTGTATCCGCTGGAGACGACGGTGGCCGACATCAACATCGACATGCTGCCGCTGTCAGGCGCCACCCGCGACGTGCCGATCTTCGGCAAGGGACAGAACGAACTGGAAGACCGGCTTCAGGCCCTGGCCGAGCCGCTGGGCCGCTATGTCTCGGACGACGGCATGCCGGAGGAGGGTTTCTACTACCGCTCGGATCATTTCCCGTTCGCCCGTATGGGCGTGCCGGCGATCATGCCGTGGCATGGGTGGGACTGGGTCGACGGCGGACGTGAGGCGGGAGAGGCCACGTGGCGCGCCAAATTTGCGGCCGACTATCACAGGGCCTCCGACGAATGGTCGGCGGACTGGGACCTGACCTCGGCGGTGGAGAACCTGACCCTGCTGTACCATCTGGGTCTGGACCTCGCGAACAGCGGCGACTGGCCGGGCTGGAAGCCGACGTCGGAGTTCGCCGTCGTGCGCGCCCGCTCGGACGCCGCGCGCCAGTAGGACGGAGGCGTCGGTGGCTGCCGTCATTCGTCCGCTGACCGGAGACGGGTCGCCCCCGGCGGAGGGCGCCTATGCGCAGGCGGCGGAAGTCGGCGGGGCGACGCGGTGGCTGTTTCTGTCCGGCCAGATTCCGGTCGCGCCCGACGGCTCGCTGGCGTCGGATTTCGTCGGCCAGTGCGAACAGGTCTGGGACAATGTCGAGACCCAGCTGAAGGCTGCGGGCATGACGCTGGACAATCTGGTCAAGGTCACGACCTTCCTGTCGGACCGGGCCCATGCGCTGGAGAACCGCGAGGTCCGCATCCGCCGGCTGGGCGGCCGCCAGACGGCCCTGACCGTGATCGTAACCGGCATCTTCGACGAGGCCTGGCTGGTCGAGATCGAGGCGGTCGCGGCGGCCTAGGCGGCCGGAGCCACCGTCGCCCGGGCGATCAGGGCGCGGGCCTGTTCGGCGGCGGCGCCGGTGGTCAGCCGGCCTTCCTGCACGTCGACGGCCCAGTCCATCAGGGGCTTGCCGGTGACGGCCCCTCGGTTGGCTTCTTCCTCGAGGTACAGGCCGCCACCGGCCTGGATGCGTTCGTCCCAGGCGGCGCGCACGGCGGCCCAGTAGTCCTTCGTTGCGGCCCAGTAGGCGTCGCCGGGCATCGGGTCGTAGTTGTCGACCTTGCGGTAGGTGTTGATCACATCCTCCTGGACGATGGCGGCGGCCTCGCCCCCGTCTCCCTCGGACGGGCCCATCTTCATATTGTCCTGGATGTGGACCCAGCCGGCCGGGGTCAGGGCGTGGCGGTTGGAGCCGAGATAGCGGTCGTAGGGCGTGTCGCGGATGGCGTCGCGGCGGGCCAGCGGACGCCATGTCGGACCGCTGGTCCACTGGCTCATGCCGTGGTCGTCGCTCCAGCGGCCGACGCCGCCATAGCGGGGGCTGTCGTCGGTCTGCCACACGGTCTGGGACCAGGCGCCGCGCCGCTCGTCGGCCGGCACCGGGGTCAGGGTCCAGCGGTTGGGGCCGGCGTAGGTCAGGACGGCCTCGGGCTCGTACGCCCAGTCCTGACGCCAGTGTTTGATGACATGGGAATTGCCGTTGTCGTCGGCCATGACGAGGATGTGCTGCAGGCTGATGCGGTCGCCGTCGTCGTAGACGACGCGGACGATCTCATTCCCGGCGGACAGCTTCTCCTCCAGCGGCTCATAGTCGTCGCGGAAGCTGACGGTCTCGCGCATGTCGAACCGCACCCGCCACTGGCCGGCCTGGGCGAGGATGGACTGGCGGTCGCGCTCGAACCGGCTGGCGGGGGCCTGGGCCGGCATTGGGTCGGGCGCGGTCTGGGCC
>NZ_DATMYH010000083.1:0-64761 GCF_035561115.1 Brevundimonas sp. | reverse complement strand
GTTATGTACAGTCCTGAAAAGCCCTGAAATTGCCTTTGAGGCCCTTCACACCGAGGGGGTCAAAGGTTCAATCCCTGTCGCACCCACCATTCTTTTGAGGGGCCTGGCGAACCGGGCCGGTTCCCGGAAAACGCCGGCATCGTAGGCGCCGACCCTCCCGCTCGCGGCGCTCCCGGTCAGGACGATCCATGAGACGGTTGTCCGACCCGTTCGGATCTTGACGACGGCGTCGGTTCCGGCGATCTCGCCCAAGGGCCGCCGGTTCGAAACGGTGACCGCTGACGATGGCGCACGCGACGCCCGGCTTGTTGCGGCGCCGGACGCGGTTCCGCTGTGGGCGCGGTTCTACGAGCCGGGGACGAACAGGCCGATCTTCGTCAGCCGGGATTCCGTCGTCCACTACGACATCGCGGAAATCGAGCGCGAACGCCGCACCGGCTGTCGCTGATCGGCGCCGGTTTCCCTTGCTGGTTCCCTGAGGGCGTCAGCCGCCGTTCGCGGCGATCTGGAGCGCCGGCAGCCGCACGATGACGTCGTCGACCTGGACGCCGCCGCGGTCGATGACGAGGTTCTGGTAGTTGCGCTGGCCGTCCTGGGTTTCAGATTCGACGTTCTCGACCTGATCCCGGAACTGGCGACGCAGATAGGTGGTCAGTTCGCCGGCGGTGACCAGCCGGTCTCCGTCTCCGTCGGCCTCGCCCCCCATACCCGTGCGCAGGAAGTGGGACAGATAGCCTCCGGCCTGGAACTTGTCGGCCACGGCGCTGGTCAGATCCTCTTCCGAGCTGAACAGCCCCATCACGCCGGGCCGGTCCACAACGTTGCGCGCGAATCCGCCCGAGAAGCAGGAGTCGAGCACCAGCAGCGACAGCCGGGTGCGCAGGGACCCGAACAGACCGGCCATGTCGCTGTCGCTGATCTCGCCGTCGCGCAACACGATGGACTCGGACTTGCCGTCCGGCTCCAGCCCGCTGATCTGCGCCTCCGACTGGTCGCCGTGGCCCGAGAAGAAGAACAGGAAGGTGTCCTCAGGTCCCGCCTCGGCTGCGACCCGGGCGAAGGCGCGGCGCACCCCGGCGACTGTGGCCTCGGCATTGGTCAGAACCACGCTGGCGTCGTTCAGCGAGCCGTCCGTGCGCAGGGTCTCGGCCAGCTTGCGGGCGTCCTCGTCGGTGAAGTCGAGGGGGCTTTGGGCCCCGCCGTAGTCAGAGACTCCGACCATGACCGCGAACACCCGCGCCCCGCCCTGCACCGAGGCCTGCCGCGGCGAGCCGAGGCTGGGGCTGACGCTGAAGCGGTATGATCCGGTTTCGCCGGGAGCGTAGGAGGTGACCATGACCTCATACTCCCCATCCTCGGCCAGCACAGTGTCGAGCCGGCTGTCGTGGCCGCCGTCGCGGGCGTCGTCATTCTCCTGCTGCTCCCCGGACGGGGTCCTCAGGATGGTGTAGGCGTCGAACGCCGAGGACGTCAGCTCCACCGCCACCCGTTGGCCGCGGCGACCGGTGAAGCGGAAATTGTCGACGTATTCGCCCGAATCCAGGGTGTCGTCGCCCGCGTCCAGGGACCCGCTGACGGTCTGGCCGATGGTGATCCCGCCGTTGGCCGAAGCGCGCTCGGAGGGGCGCACCGCCGGCGGGGCGGGGGTTGCGGCCCCTGCCCCGTCCAGCACCGCCAGACGGTAGCCGCCCTGCTCGCCCGAGGCGTAGCTGGTGGCGGTGATGCGGTAGTCGCCGTCGGCCGGCAGGGTGACGACCAGCCGGCTGTTGCGCCCGTCGGTCACGGCCGGATCGTCGTCGTTGAAGGCCGAGAAGTCGCCCGGACCGTCGATGGCGACGTAGGGGTCGAAGGCCGTCGAGGTCAGGCGCAGGTCCAGGGTCTGTCCGCGCCGCCCGCGCAGCACATAGCTGTTGATGTATTCGCCGCTGTCCAGCTGACGGTCGCCGGCGCCCAGCCGCCCGTCCAGCGCCTGGCCCACGCGAATGGTGCGGTCCGAGGCCGCCACGGCGGCCGGCGATGGGGCGGGCCTCGCCGCGGCCCCGCCCAGCGTCAGGGTGTAGGCCCCCGTCTCGCCGGGCTGATAGCTGGTCGCCGACGCCTCGACCTGGCCGTCGGCCGGGGCGGTGAAACGCACCCGGCTGTCGTGCGACCCGCGCGCGGCCGGATCGTCGTCATTGTCCTCGCTCAGCCCGCCGGGGCCGCGCACCAGCAGATAGGGGTCGAAGGCCGAGGACGAGAGGGTCAGTTCATAGGTCTGGCCGCGCCGGACCGGGAATGTGAATTCATCAGCGTATTCGCCGCTCTCCAGGGTGTCGTCGCCCCGAGCCAGCTGGCCGCGAACGGGCCGTCCGCTGGTGAGGGAGGCCGCGCCCTGTGCGGCTGGAGCCGACGACTGTGCGGCCGGCCGGCTTCCGACCGGCCGCTGCGGCGGGGTCAGCTCCTGCGCGGAGACAACGCCGACCATGGAGACGAGCGTCAGCGCGGTGGTGGCGGCGAGAATGGTTTTCAGCATGAGGTCCCCCGAGACCCCACTGTGCCCGGGAAACGACGGTCTGTCAGCGGTCATTCGCCGGAGCCTGAAATGGACAGGGCCACCCTTCGGCCTTGTTCCTGGCGCACATCCCCCGCCCTTCGCCGGTCGCCCCCTCCCCGGGGCGAGACTGGCGTGCGCCGCGTTGGCGCCTTACGGACTGCCCCATGCCTTTCCCCGCCAGCCATCCCGCGCTTGACCGCGCCCTTTCCGAACGCGGCTACGCCGAGCCCACGCCGGTTCAATCCGCCGTCCTCGAGGCCGCGCTGAACGAGGACGGCTCGGGCCGCGACCTGCTGGTCAGCGCCCAGACCGGTTCGGGCAAGACCGTGGCCTTCGGCCTGGCCCTGGCCCCGACCCTGCTGGGCGAGGCCCAGAAATTCGCCGAGTTCGGCGCACCGGTGGCCCTGGTCATCGCCCCGACCCGCGAACTGGCCCTGCAGGTCTCCAACGAATTGCAGTGGCTGTACGCCCAGACCGGCGCGCGCATCGTCTCCTGCGTCGGCGGCATGGACCCCAAGGTCGAGCGTCAGGCCCTGAACCGCGGCTGCCACATCGTGGTCGGCACCCCCGGCCGTCTGCGCGACCACGTCGAGCGCGGCTCGCTGGACCTGTCGACGCTTCAGGCCGTCGTGCTGGATGAAGCCGACGAGATGCTGGACATGGGCTTCCAGGAAGACCTGACCTTCATCCTCGACGCCGCCCCGGCCGAGCGGCGGACCCTGCTGTTCTCGGCGACGCTGGCGCGCGACATCGTGCAGCTGGCCAAGACCTATCAGAAGAACGCCCTGCGGATCGACACGGTGGCGGGCAACGCCTCGCACGCCGACATCGAATACAAGGCCATCCGCGTCGCCCCGAACGAGGTCGAACTGGCCGTCGTCAATGTGCTTCGCTATTTCGAGGCCCCCGGCGCCCTGGTGTTCGCCAATACGCGCGAGCGGGTGAAGCATCTCACCTCGTCGCTGCGCGAACGCGGCTTCTCGGTCGTCGGCCTGTCGGGCGAACTGACCCAGAGCCAGCGGTCCGAAGCGTTGCAGGCGCTCCGCGATGGCCACGCCCGCGTCTGCGTCGCCACCGATGTCGCCGCGCGCGGCCTCGACCTGCCCGATCTGGGTCTGGTCATCCATGCCGAAATCCCGGTCAACAAGGCCGGCCTGCTGCACCGTTCGGGCCGTACGGGCCGCGCGGGCAAGAAGGGCGTCTCGGTCCTGCTGGTCAGCTATACGCGCCGCCGCAAGGTCGAGCTGATGCTGCAGTCGGCCTCGATCAAGGCCGAATGGTCGGGCCCGCCGTCGGCGGACATGATCCTGCAGAACGACCGCAAGCGCATGCTGGCCGACCCTGTCCTGACCGCCCCGGTCGAGGACGAGGACACCCTGGCCCTCGGCAGGCAGCTGCTCGAGAAGAGCACGCCCGAGCAGATCGCGGCCGCCCTGATCCGTCTTTATCAGCAGAAGCTGCCCGCGCCGGAAGACGTCTATGACGACGACCGCATGAAGCGGCAGCAGGAAACCGGCAGGAACGACAAGGGCCAGCCGGACGTCCCCTATACGGACTTCGCCCGCGGCGGCGACATGGTCTGGTACCGGATCAACATCGGCCGCGACAAGAACGCAGATCCGAAATGGCTGATGCCGACGATCTGCCGCCTCGGCCATGTCACCAAGCGCGACATCGGCTCCATCAAGATTTTCGAGCGCGAGACCAAGTTCGAGATCACCCAGGAGATGCAGGCCAAGTTCGAGGCCGCCATCGCCCTGGGTCTCGAGGAAGGCGTCAAGATAGATCCGGCCGTCAAGCCGGGCCCGTCCGAGAAGCCCGTCAGCCGCTGGGACAAGAAGCCCGCCGGCGACCGTCCGGGTAGCGATCGCCCCGAGCGCAAGCCCTGGAAGGCCCGCGAGGAAGGCGGCGACAAGCCGGCCTGGAAGCCGCGTGAGGACCGTCCCGAAGGCGCGAAGAAGCCCTGGGTCAAACGCGAAGACGGCGCTCCGGCTGCTGAAGGCAAGAAGCCCTGGGTCAAGCGCGAAGAGGGCGGCGACAAGCCCGCGTGGAAGGCCCGCGAGGACCGCCCGCAAGCCGAGAAGAAGCCGTGGGTGAAGCGGGACGACGCCGCTCCGGCCGCCGCCGAGGGCAAGAAGCCCTGGGTCAAGCGCACGCCGAACGACCCCACGCCTCCGGGCAAGAAGCCGTGGGTGAAAAAGCCGGCGGCCGAGGGCAAGACGCCCTGGACGCCGCGTTCCGACGCCGAGGCTGCTCCGGCCGCGGCCGGCGACAAGCCCTGGAAGGGCAAGCCCAAGGGCGGCGACCGTCCGTGGGCGGCGAAGGACGCGCGCGGCAAACCCGCGGGAGCGAGGCCGCCGTACAAGGCCAAGGGTCCGCGCTGAACGGACCCCTCGCCCGTCCGGATCTGAGCATCACCCGGCGTTGCGGGCCCGGACCAGCCAGCAGGCGGCCGTGATCTGCGCCACGCCGCCCGTCACCCAGGCCTCGAAGGCCTGTCTGACGACCGCAACGATCCGGTCTCTGCGATCTTCATCAAGATCGACCAACAGCGCGCCGACGGGACCCATTCGGGCGGCGTAGGCGTCCAGATCCTCGCCGGACAGCGTACAGACGATGTCCAGAGGCTGGATGTCTACGTCTCGCCATCCGGCCGCGGCCAGAATCCCCCGGACCCGCTCCGCGTCGGCGAAGGCGAACTGCCCCGGCCCGGCGGGATCGCGCGCCGGAAGCTCCGGCAGCAACGGCGCCGCCGCCCGCTCCGCCGCCGTCATGAACGGATTCTCCTCCGCGCCGCGCCAGGCGACGAACGCCAGTCCGGCGTCCGGACGTGCAGCTTGCCTGAGGTTGACGAAGGCGGCGACGGGGTCGGCGAAGAACATCACGCCGAAGCGCGAAATGACCGCGTCGAACGCCGCAGGCTCGAAGGCGTGCGTCTGGGCGTCGGCGGCGATGAAGCGGCATGTCCCGAGACCCGTCTCCTCGGCGCGCCGTCTCGCCACCTCGATCAGGGGGACGGAGATGTCCACGCCGGTGCATCGGCCCCGTCTTCCGAGGCGCCAGGCCGCCGCGAGGGTCGTCGCCCCGGCTCCGCAACCGACATCCAGCACCTCGTTCGCACCGAAATGCGCCACGGCCCCGACCAGCGTCCGCTCGAAGGGGCCGAGCAGGCGATCCAGCATCTCCTGCTGCTCCGCCCAGACCTCCCCGGCGCGGGCGTTCCAAAGCCTGGCCTGTGCTTCGTTGGCGTCATGGACTGACTGCATCAGCTGATCCTCCTTGATTTCCGTATCGGTGACGGCGACGCTACAACTTCAAGCCAGGTTGAGGTCAACAGTGAAATTTCTGGATATCGCCGACGTCGCTCGACGCTCGGGCATGGCGGCGTCGAAGCTCCGTTTTTATGAGGAGAAGGGGCTGATCTCCTCGGTCGGGCGGCGCGGACTCAAGCGCCTGTTCGACCCGGGCGTGCTCGAACGCCTGTCATTGATCGCGCTGGCCCGGACGGCAGGTTTCACGCTGGATGAGATCGGCGGCATGTTCGGCGAAGACGGCCGGCCGCGCCTCGACCGGGTCCAGCTCTCCACCAGGGCTGATGACCTGGATCAAACCGTCAGGCGTCTCAGCGCCCTTCGGGACGGTCTCCGCCACGCGGCCGCATGTCCTGCGCCCAGCCACATGGAATGCCCGACCTTTCAGCGACTCCTGAGGACTGCAATCCCGCGGCATGTGGATCAGGGGTCTCCGCCGATACGCCGATAGCCGGCAGGACGCCCGGGAGGATTGCAGACAGACTGTAACCGTTTACGGTGATCTCAAAATGGGTCTCAATCAGCGCGAAGCGCGGTGGGCCGACAAGAAGCTGCGGGCAGGGAAACACATGGCGGACGTCCGGCTGACCGGCGTGACCAAGAGCTTCGGAACCACCGAGGTCCTTAAAGGCATCGATCTGGAGATCGCGGACGGCGAGTTCGTGGTCTTCGTCGGCCCGTCAGGGTGCGGCAAGTCCACCCTGCTGCGTACGATCGCGGGCCTGGAAGAGTCGACCGGCGGCGACATCGCCATCGGCGGACGCTCGGTCAACGATCTGAGCCCGTCCGACCGGGGCATCGCCATGGTGTTCCAGTCCTACGCCCTCTACCCGCACATGAGCGTGTACGAGAACATGGCGTTCGGGCTGAAGCTGGCCAAGGCCGACAAGGCCGAGATCGACCGGCGGGTGCGCGGCGCGGCCGAGACGCTGAACATCACCGACTATCTGGACCGCAAGCCCAAGGCCCTGTCCGGCGGTCAGCGGCAGCGGGTCGCCATCGGCCGCGCCATCGTGCGGGAACCGCAGGTCTTTCTGTTCGACGAGCCCCTGTCCAATCTGGACGCGGCCTTGCGGGTGCGGATGCGTTACGAATTCGCCAGCCTGCACGAGCGGCTGAAGACGACCATGGTCTATGTCACCCACGACCAGGTCGAGGCCATGACCCTGGCGGACCGGATCGTGGTGCTGAACGCCGGAACGGTCGAACAGATCGGCAAGCCGATGGAGCTGTACGAACGGCCCCGCAACCTGTTCGTGGCCGGGTTCATCGGCAGCCCGAAGATGAACCTGCTGCCCGCCGAGATCGTCACGGCGACGGCGAGGGGCGCGACGGTGCGGACTGCGGCAGGCGAGACCCTGACGGTCGGCGTCGATGCGGGGCGCGCCGGGGTCGGCGACAAGGTTACGCTGGGCGTTCGGCCCGAGCATCTGACGACGGCGGGCAAGGGCGATGCGATCCGCGCCGACGTGACCTTCGTCGAGACCCTGGGGCACGCGACCTATGCCTATCTGACGGCCGGAGAGGCGCCGGTGACCGTGCTGCTGCCGGGCGACGTGCGGCCCGCGGCGGGCGAGACGCTGAGCCTGAAGGTCCCGGCGGATCAGGCGCATCTGTTCGACGCGGACGGCGAGGCGTTCGCGCGGCTGTAGCCAACGCGTGTTGCATCGCACAAGCGGGTCGCCATAGATGGCGGGATGCCCGCACCGGCCACGCTCACCGTCGATCTGAACGCGCTCGCCGCGAACTTCCACGCGCTGGAAGCGACAGGCGGCGTTCCCGTCCATCCGGTGGTCAAGGCTGACAGCTACGGGCTGGGGGCCGCCGCCTGCGCGGCGCGGCTGATGGCCGAGGGCGCGCGGACGTTTTTCGTGGCGAGGACCAGCGAGGGGGAGCGGCTGCGGGCGGCGCTGGGCAATGCGCCGGCGATCTATGTGCTGGACGGATGCCTGGCGGGGCGGGCGGCGCGTCTTCGGGCGGCGGGCTTGAGGCCGGTGCTGAACACGGCTTCGCAGTTGGCCGAATGGCGCAGCGCCGGCGGCGGAGCCTGCGGCTTGCAGATCGACACGGGCATGAACCGGCTGGGATTCCGCGTCGAGGATGCGCCGGACGCGTTCGAAGGACTGGATCTGGTGTTGAGCCATCTGGCCTGCGCCGACGATCCGGCCGAGCCGATGAACGCGCGGCAGAGGGACGCCTTCGCGGCGGCGGCGGGGCGGTATCCGGGGACGGTGCGCTCGTTCGCCAATTCGGGCGGAGTCTTCCTGGGACCGGACTATGCCTTCGACGCCTTGCGGCCGGGCGTCTGCCTGTACGGCGGCGGGCCGGAGGGGCGGCCGGACGCGCGCATCCGGCCGGTGGCGACGCTGGCGGCCGAGGTGCTGCAGGTGCGCGAGGTCCCGGCGGGCGAGAGCGTCGGCTATTCGCGCGGCTTCGTGGCCGACGCGCCAAGGCGGATCGCCACCTGCGCCGCCGGCTACGCCGACGGGGTGCTGCGGGCCTACAGTCCGAAAGGTCTGGTCTTCGTCGCGGGCCAGTTGCGACCGATCGTGGGGCGGGTGTCGATGGACGTGTGCGCCGTGGACGTCACCGGGCTGGAGGTCGCCGTCGGGGACCCGGTCGAGCTGTTCGGACGGAACCGCATGCTGGACGACGCGGCGGGCGCGGCGGGAACCATCGCCTATGAGCTGCTGACCTCGGTCACCGCGCGGGTTCCACGCGTCTGGGTCTGAACCGTCAGCGCGCGTCCCGGACCACCGCCCCGCCCTTGATGACCACGGGCACCGTCTCCAGCATCCGCACGTCGGCCAGGGGATCGCCCGACACGGCGATCAGATCGCCGTAGCGGCCGGTCGCGATGGCGCCGACGTCCCCTTCCCGGCCCAGGGCCTGGGCGGCGTTCCAGGTGGCGGCGCGGATCGCCTCGGCCGGGGTCATGCCGTATTCGACCATCACCGCGAACTGCCGCGCGTTCTGGCCGTGCGGATAGATGGCCGCGTCGGTGCCGAACACCATCCGGGCCCCGGCGCGATGGGCGGCGCGGAAATTGTCGCGCTGCAGCTGGCCGATCTCGCGGTCCTTGCGCAGATTGTCCTCGGTGACGCCGAATTCCGTCCCCGTCGCCTGGGTGAAGTCGGTGTTGAAGATGTCCATCGACAACCAGGTCCCGTGCTGGACCGCCAGACGGATGCCCTCGGCGTCGATCAGCGAGGCGTGCTCGATGGTGTCGATTCCGGCGCGAATGGCGTCGGCGATGCCCGAGGCGCCGTGGGCGTGGGCGGCGACCTTCAGGCCCCACATGTGCGCCTCATCGGCGACGGCGGTCAGTTCGGCCAGGGTCATCTGCTGTTGGCCGGGTTCGGTGTTGCGCGAGAAGACGCCGCCGGTGGCGCAGACCTTGATGACCTGGGCGCCGTATTTTCGCACCTCGCGCACGCTGTGGCGGGCGGCCTCGACGCTGTCGGCGTTGTAGTCGTTGGCCTGGGCGAGCGAGCGCGGAAGGCCGGTGACGTCGCAATGGCCGCCGGTGGCCCCGAAGGAGGCGCCCGCCGGGACGACGCGCGGCCCCTCGATGAAGCCGGCGTCGATGGCCTGACGCAGGGCGACGTCGGCGAAGTCGGGTCCGCCCAGGTTCCGCACCGTGGTGAAGCCGGCCATCAGATTGGCGCGCGCGTTGGGGACCTGCAGCACCGTTTCGAAGTCGTCGGCGTATTCCAGCACCTTGAAGCCCGAAACATAGGGGGTGCCGGCCAGATGGACGTGCATGTCGATCAGGCCGGGCAGCAGGGTCAGGCCCGGCAGGTCGAGGCGGCGCGCGTCGGCCGGCAGACCGGCGGGGGCGGCGGTTCCGACCGCGGTGATTCGCCCGTCGGTGACGACCACGACGGGATTGTCGAGGTAGCGGCCGCGCTCGACATCGACCATGCGGGCGGCGGTGACGACGAGGGTGTCGGCCTGGGCGGGGGCCGCGAGGCCGAGCGTGAGCGCGATGGCGGCGGCGGCCAGACGATGCAGCATGGTTTAACTCCCCTGTGGCGGCGAAGCTGGCATGACGGGGGCGGCGTGAGCAACAGGCGTGCGTCGGCGCCGCGCTGTTTTCAGGCGGTGCAGGCTACGTCAATTCCGGACGCACCCTCTCCGGCGCCCCCTGCCCCGCCGGGCGCGACTCCTGTAAGCCGGACCCATGGCGAGAGACGGCGCGATCTATGTTTGTCAGTCCTGCGGGGCGGTCCACGGCAAGTGGTCCGGCCAGTGCGGGGCGTGCGGGCAATGGAATTCGATCGTCGAGGAGAGCCGTGCGGCGCCGCCGGGGGCGATGAAGCCGGCCACGAGCGCGGCCGGGCGCGGGCGCGGCGTGCAGTTCGAGGGCCTGCAGTCCGAGACGCCCGAACCGCCGCGCATCATCACCGGGGTGGCCGAGTTCGACCGCGTCTGCGGCGGCGGGGTGGTGCCCGGTTCGGCCATCCTGCTTAGCGGCGATCCCGGCGTCGGCAAGTCGACCCTGCTGCTGGACGTGGCCGGGCGTGCAGCCCTGGCGGGACGGCGGGTGGCCTATATCTCGGGCGAGGAGGCGGTCGAGCAGATCCGGGCGCGGGCGAAACGCATGGGCCTGGAGAAGGCCCCGGTCGAACTGGCCTCGGCCACGGCGCTGCGCGACATCCTCGGCACGCTGAAACGCGAGAAATTCGACATCGTCATCGTCGATTCGATCCAGACCCTGTGGTCCGACGCGCATGAGGCGGGACCCGGGTCGGTGACCCAGGTCCGGGCCTGCGCCGGGGAAATGGTGCGGCTGGCCAAGTCGCAGGGCGTGGCCGTGGTGCTGGTGGGCCATGTGACCAAGGACGGCCAGGTCGCCGGGCCGCGCGTGGTCGAGCATATGGTCGACGCGGTGCTGAGCTTCGAGGGCGAGCGCGGCTATCCGTTCCGCATTCTGCGGGCGGGCAAGAACCGCTTCGGCGCCACCGATGAGATCGGCGTGTTCGAGATGGGCGACGCCGGCCTGCGGGAGGTGGCCAATCCCTCGGCCCTGTTCCTCGGCGAGGGCCGGGACCGGGCCCCGGGGGCGGCGGTGTTCGCCGGCATCGAGGGCTCGCGGCCGGTGCTGGTGGAGATGCAGGCGCTGGTGTCGAAATCGGCCTATGGCACGCCGCGCCGGGCGGTGGTCGGCTGGGACACCGGGCGGCTGGCCATGGTGCTGGCGGTGCTGGAAGCCCGGTGCGGCTTCGGCTTCGGGGATCAGGACGTCTATCTGAACGTGGCGGGCGGCCTGCGCATCAATGAGCCGGCGGCGGATCTGGCGGCGGCGGCGGCGCTGATCAGTTCGGCGACCGACACCCCCCTGCCCCAGGGCTGCGTCGTATTCGGCGAGATCAGCCTGTCGGGCGAGGTGCGGGCCGTCGGCCGG
The DNA here is from genome assembly GCF_035561115.1 of Brevundimonas sp. Classification (GTDB taxonomy): domain Bacteria; phylum Pseudomonadota; class Alphaproteobacteria; order Caulobacterales; family Caulobacteraceae; genus Brevundimonas. Next base: position 53,510 of record NZ_DATMYH010000083.1, on the reverse strand, counting down.
GCCGAGGCGCGGCTGCGCGAAGCGCAGAAGCTGGGCTTCGACCAGGCCCTGACGCCGCCCCTGACGGTCAAGGACAAGGGGGTCAGGGTGACATCCGTCACGCGACTCACCGAAGCGGTCGAACGAATCTCGCAAAACCGCTATTGAAGCTGGTCTCCTCCCTGTTCGCGCAGCGAATGGGGAGGTGGATCGGCGGCAAAGCCGACGAGACGGAGGGGTTTTTGAAGCGAGTAAGGTCAGTGCGGCGGTGTGAACCCCTCCACCGCTTCGCGGTCCCCCTCCCCATCTGCGATGGGGAGGAGACAAGGTGACCGGTTTCGACGTTATCGCCATTCTGGTCATCCTCGCCTCCGCCGCGGCCGGCTGGGTGCGCGGAGGGACGCGCGAGGTCATCACCCTGCTGAGCTTCGTGCTGGCGGCCTTCATCGCCCTGGTCGCCCTGCCGTTGACGGCGCCGCTGGGGCGGGCCCTGGTCAATCCGGACTGGATGGGGACGATCGCGGCGGCCATCACTTCCTTCCTGCTCATCTATTTCGGCATCCGCATCTTCGGATCGATCCTGTCGAAGCGGGCCCAGGCCCATCCGCAGCTGGGCGGGGTCGACCGGTTCGTCGGCGTGTTCGTCGGCGCGGCGCGGTCGCTGGTGCTGCTGGGCGCGATCCATCTGGTCGTCGTCGCCGCCATGCCGGGCGAAAAGACCCCGCGCTGGCTCAGCGAGGCTGCCCTGCGGCCGGTCACCGCGGGCGCGGCGCGGATGATCCAGATCGTCCTGCCGGGCATAGGCCGCGGCGCAGATGCGCTGACCCCCGTCGTGACTTCGTCCGTGAGCAAAGGGTTTTCCGAAGACAAAGCCTTGCCCCCGCCCCAAACAAGCAATACTTCGCCGCCGTCCGCCGCACGCTAGCGTTCCCCGCTTCATCGGAGCCCCACGATGAGCCGCCCTGAGCATTCCATCGCCGACCCGGTCGTCCACCGGGCGCACCATCGCGACGCCGACGACGACCGTCCGCGCCTCGAATGCGGCGTCTGCGGCGTCTGGGGGGCCGAGAAGGACGCGGCCTCCGCCATCGTGGCCCTTGGCCTGCACGCCCTGCAGCATCGCGGCCAGGAGGCCTGCGGCATCGCCAGCGTGCACGACACCCGCTTCCACACCGAGCGCCACATGGGCCTGGTCGGAGAGGCTTTCGGCGGCGCCGACCTGCCCGAGCGCCTGCCGGGCACGGCGGCCGTCGGCCACACCCGCTATTCGACGGCGGGCGGCAGCTTCCTGCGCAACATCCAGCCGATGTTCGCCGATCTGGACCAGGGCGGCATCGCCATCGCCCACAACGGCAATCTGACCAACTTCCTGTATCTGCGGAACCAGCTGGTCGGCGAAGGGGCCATCTTCCAGTCGACCTCGGACTCGGAAGTCATCCTTCACCTGATCGCGCGGAGCCGTAAGGCCAAGATCGTCGACCGCTTCATCGACGCCATCGGCCGGATCGAGGGCGGCTACGCCCTGGTCTGCGCCACCCGATCCAAGCTGATCGGCGCGCGCGATCCGCTGGGCATCCGCCCGCTGGTGCTGGGCCGTCTGGGCGATGCCTGGGTGCTGGCCTCCGAGACCTGCGCCCTGGACACGATCGGCGCGACCTTCGAGCGCGACGTCGAGCATGGCGAGGTGGTCGTGATCGACCACGAAGGGCTGAAGTCGCTGAAGCCCTTCCCCACGCGCGGGGCCCGGCCCTGCCTGTTCGAATATGTCTATTTCTCGCGCCCCGACAGCGTCGTGAACGGCCGCTCGGTCTATGGCGTGCGCAAGCGGATGGGGATGAAGCTGGCCCGCGAACACGCCGTCGAGGCCGATGTGGTGGTGCCGGTGCCCGACTCCGGCGTGCCGGCGGCGCTGGGCTACGCCCAGGAGAGCGGCATTCCCTATGAGATGGGGATCATCCGCAGCCACTATCTGGGCCGCACCTTCATCCAGCCCAGCCAGGGCGCCCGGCAGAAGGGGGTGCGGATGAAGCACAGCCCCAACGGCTCGGTGCTGAAGGGCAAGCGGGTCGTGCTGATCGACGATTCCATCGTGCGCGGCACCACGTCGGTGAAGCTGGTTCGCGCCGTGCGGGCGGCGGGCGCGACCGAGGTGCATCTGCGTTCCGCCTCGCCGCCCATCATGTGGCCGGACTTCTACGGCATCGACATGCCCGAGCGGGACCAGCTGATCGCCGCCAACAAGACGCTGGAGGAGATGAAGGCCTTCCTTGAGGTCGACTCCCTGGGCTTCCTGTCGGTCGACGGCCTGTACGAGGCCATGGAGGCGGGTCCGCGCGATCCGCACAATCCGCAGTTCACGGACCACTACTTCACCGGCGAATACCCGACCCGCCTGCTGGATCGCGAGATCGAGGAAGGCGGACGCGAGGTCGCGGCGCGGCAACTTTCGCTGCTGGTCAGCGCTTAAGGGCCTAAGGTCCGCTTCAGAGGCGTCGCATGGTTCAGCTTGGCTATTTCACCATCGACACACACGATGTCGCCAAGGCGCGCGCCTTCTATTCGGCCCTGCTCGGCTGGACGTTCAACGAGGCCGAATCGGGCCCGACCTACGCCCATGTCGCCGGCAGCAGCCCCGCATTCGGCTTCACCAAGGCGGAGCGGCCCGGCCAGTTTCCACATATGTATTTCCGCGTCGATGACATCGACGCCCTGTGCGAGCGGGTTATCGAACTGGGCGGCAAGGCGGCGGTTCCGGCGGACGGCTCGACCGGGCGCTCGGTGGTGATCAGCGACGACCAGGGGGTGAGCATCAGCCTGTGGCAACCCGCGCCGGGCTTCTGACTTTCGCCGGGCCCACGGGCGGGCTATCAGGCCCGCCATGACCGACCTTCCCCTCAAAGACCGCATCGCCCTCGTCGTGGGGGCCTCGCGCGGCATCGGCTACGAGACCGCCCTGGCGCTGGCGAAGGCCGGGGCGCACGTGATCGCCACGGCGCGGACGGTCGGAGGGCTGGAGGAACTGGACGACGCCGTTTTCGCGGCGACGGGCCGGCACGCGACGCTGATCCCGTTCGATCTGGTCGACGGCGGGGCGATCGACCGGCTGGGCGGAGCGATCCATGAGCGGTTCGGGCGGCTGGACGTCTGGGTGCAGGCGGCGGCGACCATGGGGGCCTCGGGCCTGACGCCGGTCAGCCACGCCGACCCCCGGGTCTGGGCCAAGGTCGAGAAGACCAATTTCACCGCCGTCTATCGCCTGATCCGCTCGCTGGAGCCGCTGCTCAAGGCGTCGGACGCCGGGCGGGCGGTCTATGTCACCACCAGCGTGGCCAGCGCGCCCAAGGCCTTCTGGGGCGCCTACGCGGCGTCGAAGGCCGGAGCCGAGGCCCTGATGAAATGCTGGGCCGACGAGATCGAGTCGACGCCGGTGCGCGTCGCCATCGTCGATCCGGGCCGGATGCGCACGGCGATGCGGGCCCAGGCCTATCCGGGCGAGGACCCCGAGGAGGTGACCCATCCCTCGGCCATCGGCCCGCTGATGGTCGAACTGGCCCGCGGCGATCTGGAGCCGGCGCTGGAGGTGAAGTTCAAGGACTGGAGCGGCGGGCCGAACGTGGCGGCGCTGATCTAGGCTCCGCGCAGGAAGCCGGTCGATCCGGACCGCGCGCCGAACCAGCCGGCGGCCACGACCAGGACGACGCCCGCGATCGCCATCCATGCCGGATGCGGGATCAGGAACAGGTTGGCGGCGGTGGCGCACAGGAACAGGCCCGCGGCGACCCAGCCGGGCCAGGCGCCGCGACGGGCGAAGCGGGCCGCAAAGGCGGCGGCGGCGAAGGCGGCGACCGTCCACGTCGCCAGCATGACGATGAACACCTGCATCGGCAGGCCGGCCATCCAGGCCTCCATCGCCGCGCGATCGTTCATGTCGGTCGGCGCCGGCCCGGCCGACGCGGCCAGGGACTGGGACAGCATGTCGCCGAGGAAGACGAGGACGAAGGCGACGACCACGCCGCCGATGATCGAAAGCACGAGTCTGAGCATCTGAACCCTCCCGAGGTTGGGAAGGATAACGGCGTTTTCGCCGGCGCGTCAAAATGAGGCGCGCCGGCCTTCAGCTGAGCGCCGCCGTCAGGCGCGGATGAAGGCCAGCAGGTCGGCGTTGATGACGTCCGCATGCGTCGTCGCCATGCCGTGCGGGAAGCCCGGATAGACCTTCAGCGTCCCCTGCGGCAGCAGGGTCGAGGAGATCCGGGCCGAGTCGTCGATGGGGACGATCTGGTCGTCGTCGCCGTGCATCACCAGGGTCGGGATGTCGATCTTCTTCAGGTCCTCGGTGAAGTCGGTCTCCGAGAAGGCCTTGACGCAATCGTACTGGGCCTTGATGCCGCCCATCATGCCCTGACGCCACCAGTTGTCGATGACGCCGGCGGATACCGCCGCGCCCGGCCGGTTGAAGCCGTAGAAGGGGCCGCCGGGCAGGTCGCGATAGAACTGGGCCCGGTTGGCGGCGAGGCCGGCGCGAATGCCGTCGAAGACCTCGATCGGCAGGCCGCCGGGGTTCTTGTCGGACTTGAGCATGACCGGGGGCACCGCCCCGATCAGCACCGCCTTCGCGACCCGGCTGGTCCCGTGACGGCCGAGGAAGCGGGCGACCTCGCCGCCGCCGGTGGAGTGGCCGATCAGGACCGCGCCGCGCAGGTCGAGGGCCTCGAACAGCGCCTGCAGATCGTCGGCGTAGGTGTCCATCTCGTTGCCGGCGTCGGTCTGGGTCGAGCGGCCGTGGCCGCGCCGGTCGTGGGCGATGACGCGAAATCCCTGGGACCGGAAGAAGATCATCTGGGCGTCCCAGTCGTCGCCCGACAACGGCCAGCCGTGCGAGAAGACGATGGGCTGGCCCGTCCCCCAGTCCTTGTAGAAGATTTCGGTTCCGTCGCGGGTCTTCACGGTGGCCATGGTCGTGTCTCCGGGCAGGCCCGAGGGGGCTGGGTTGAGGATCGGGGAGTGTCGGGCCGGCGCCGCGTCGGCTTGGGAGGCGAGCGACAGACCGGCGACGGCGGCCAGCACTTCTCGCCGCGCCGGTGTGAACGGGAGTGAGGCATTATCGCGCAGCGTCATGTGGGGTCCCGCGCCGTGAGCCGCGATCCAATGAGATTACCACGCAGCGGGTCGCCAGAGAACAGGGGGCGTCAATAGACGCCTTGTTCGGGGTCCGGCGTTTCTCGGGCGCGAATGAGCATCGCGAGTTGATCTAGTAGATATCTCCGACGTCCAAGCCCGTGAGGCCGAGCAGGTGCAGGCCAAGCGCGTGCTCGAGGCCGTCCTTGGGGGATTGCCGGCTTCGATAGCGGTAACCCTCGCGGGGGTCCGCGCCCTCGATGATCCATTGCGCGCCATCAAGGCAGCAGGAGCAGCCCGCCACCGGTGCATCGAACAGACCACTCCGCGCGATCGCCGCGTCGAGAGCAGCGGCTTCCGGTTGCGTCAGCAACCGCTCGATTTCGACAGAGCGTCTGACGCCCGGACTCGGTCCATATCCGTGTCCCGCAGGCCTGCGTTTGGCGGTGATCGTCTGGCGACCGTCAGGGGCGACGTCGACCCGCACCAGGATGGGGTCATGGAAGCTGCGGAGCCATGTGAACCTGATCGACCGCGGAGCCGTGGCCGGACGGCGATAAAGGGAGGGCTCCTGGAACGCCGCCAGCTCTCCCGAAAACCACTCATCCTCAAAATCGGTCTGTACGGCCTGCGCTTCGAAAATGCCCGGGCCGAACTCGCATATCGTTTTCGCCGTCTGCAGGCTGGCCGGGAAGTAGTCGGCGCGTTGACCACTGTACCACCCCGCGAAGATCGCGAACCCCAGGGTCAGGAGGGTCAGGAGCATTGCCATACCGCGCGTCATGGTCCCCTCCCCGTCCCGACGCCTACTTCTTCGGCGCGTGTTTCTGTCCGGTCCGCACCCGGCCTGACCGCGACACCTGCCGCGCCCCGCCCCGCGCGCCCTTCTGGACCGCCACCGACGAGCCGGCCTTCTTGTTGGCGCTGGCCTTCAGCCCCGCCAGCGGCTTCAGCTTCGTCTTGCCGGCCTTCTTCTGTTCCAGCGCCTTGCCGGGCAGGTTGGACAGCATCTCGGCCCGCTCGGCCTTCTTGATCACCTTGCGCGGCGCGGTCTTGGCGTCGCCCTTGTAGCGTTCGGGGCCCGATTTGGAGCCGCCCGGCGCATAGGGGTTCTCGCTGCCCGACTTGACCAGCAGACGGATCGGCGTGCCCGGCAGGTCGAAGGATTCGCGCAGATTGTTGACCAGATAGCGCTTGTACTGCTCCGGCATGGACTCGGCGCGGCTGGCCATCAGCACGAAGGTCGGCGGGCGGGCCTTGGTCTGGGCCATGTATTTGGGCTTGATCCGCTTGCCGTCGACGGCGGGGGGCGGATGCCTCTGGGTGGCCATGGCCAGCCAGGTGTTCAGGTCCTTGGTCTTGACCTTGACCGACCAGGTCGCATGGGCCTGAAGCACGGCGGGCATCAGGCGCTCGACGCCGCGACCCGAATGGGACGACAGGGCCACGAACGGCGAGCCCTTCAGCTGGGGCAGCTTGTCCTCGGCCATCTGGGTCAGTTTGGCGAGCCTGGACTGGGGCTCGGTCTCGAGGTCCCATTTGGCGGCGACATAGACCAGGGCCCGGCCCTCGCGCTCGACCAGGTCGGCCAGCTGCAGGTCCTGGGTGTCGAAGGCGTCGTCCTTGTCCATGACCAGGACCACCACCTCGGCGAAGGTGATGGCGCGGATGGTGTCGGCGACCGACAGCTTCTCCAGCTTCTCCTGCACCCGGGCCTTGCGGCGCATGCCGGCGGTGTCGACCAGGCGGATGTTCTGACCTTCGTATTCCCAGTCGACCGAGATGGAGTCGCGGGTGATGCCGGCCTCGGGGCCGGTCAGCATGCGGTCCTCGCCGATCAGGCGGTTGATCAGGGTCGACTTGCCGGCGTTGGGGCGGCCGATGATGGCGATGCGGATCGGCTTGTCGGGCTCGTCGACCTCTTCGATGAAGATGTCGGCGCTGGCGGCGACGATGGCGGCGTAGAGGTCGGCCATGCCCTCGCCGTGCTCGGCCGAGATGGCCACCGGCTCGCCGAAGCCCAGCGAATAGGCCTCGCCGATCCCGCCGCCGCTCTCGCGGCTCTCGGACTTGTTGGCCAGCAGGATGACGGGCTTGTGCTGTTTGCGCAGGCGCTCGGCGAAGATCTTGTCCAGCGAGGTCACGCCCTCGCGGGCGTCCATCATGAACAGGATCAGGTCGCCGTCTTCCAGCGCCGCCTCGGTCTGTTCGCGCATGCGCGATTCGAGGCTGTCGTCGGTGACGTCCTCATAGCCGGCGGTGTCGATCAGCGTCAGGTCCATGTCGCCGATGTTGCCGTCGGCGTAGCGACGGTCGCGGGTCACGCCCGGGCGGTCGTCGACGAGCGCAAGGCGCTTGCCGACGAGACGATTGAACAGTGTCGACTTGCCCACATTGGGGCGGCCGACGATGGCGACTTTGAGAGCCATGTCGGCCTTCTAACGCAGTTTGTTGTCCGGCGTCAGCGAATGCTGACGAGGTCGCCCTTGTCGGTGAGGACATACAGCGCGCCGTTATAGGCGGCCGGCGCCAGATAGATCGGACCCGCGCCCAGCTTGAGCGAGGCCGTCTGGGCGCCGGTCTTGGGATCGAAGGCGACCAGTTCGCCGTCGGAATTGGTCAGGACCAGCCGGTTCGAGGCCAGCAGCGGGCCCGACCATTCCGGGCGCACGGTCCGGTCCCAGAAGCCGAAATAGCCGCCTTCCTGACGCACGCGGCCTTCGTTGAGATCGCGGCTCCAGTAGATCTGGCCGGTGTCGCGGTTGATGACGGTCAGTTCGCCGTCCTTGGACACCACATAGACCACGTCCCCGACGGGCAGCGGCGCGTTGACGCCGGCGATGGGCAGCGGCGCCCATTTCGGCTGGCCGGTGCGGATGTCGAGGGCTGACAGCAGGCCCGAGTGGCTGACGGCGTAGACCGTGCCGCGGCTGACCACAGGACGGCCGGCGATGTCGCGAATCTCGGACAGGGCGCTGGTGCGGCTGGTGCGCGACAGCACCTGCTGCCAGACGGCCTGGCCGGTCGAGGCGCGCAGGGCCACGATCTCGCCCGACGAGAAGGGAGCGATGACCGTGTCGCCGGTGATGGCCGGGCTGGAGGCGCGCATGATGCGGGCCGGTTCGGGAATGCCGCGATAGGACCAGTCCTGGCGGCCGGTGGCGACGTCGAAGGCCTGGATCTGGTTCTCGACATCGACCACGAACACCCGGCTGCCGGAGACCGTCGGAGCGCCGTGGATCGGCACGTCGACCGGCGTGGTCCAGACGACCGCGCCCGTGGCCTGGTCGAGGGCGGTGACGACGCGATAGCCGGACGAAACAAAGACCTTGCCGCCGCCCACGGCGACGCCGCCGCCGAAACCGCCGCCCGTCGTTCCGCCTGTGCCGCCGAAGCCGAGGAATCCGCGGCTGCCGCCCTCCCGTTCATCGGGCTTGATATTGACCTTCCACGCCTGGGCGCCCGTGCCGGAGTCGAGCGCCGACACGGTGGACTCGCCGTCCAGCACGAAGACGCGGCCGTTGTCGGCCACGACCGGCGCCATGACCTGACGCGTGCGCGACGAACCCGCCCCGACGCCGCGGCGCCAGGCGACGGCGAATTCGGGCGCGGCGATGACGTGTTCGACCGAATTCTCGGCGTTGCCGCCGGGCTGGGTCCAGGCCGTCGCGGCCTGGGGTCCCGGAAGGAAGAAGTCGCGACCCGACAGGGCCGCCGAAGGAGCCAGCTGCTGTTCGAACTCCAGAACCGAAATCCGCTGGCCTTCCGAAGCCGTGGCCTGCGGCCCCTTGTCGCCGCCGAGGCCGAACGGCAGGGCGTTGCGCACCGTGCTGCACGAGGCGACGGCGGCGGCGAGGCCGCTCAGAAGGGCGACTTTGAGCACGCGGTTCATGACGGACGTCCTGGAAACGGGGATCACGGGCGGGCCGGAGCGGCGGAAGCGGCCGGGCCGGCCGGCGGAGCGGCGGCTGCCGGAGCGGCCGGAGGAGCCACCGGAAGCGCGCCCTGGGCGCGGACGATGGCCGGAAGAGTGGCCGCGGCGCCGGAATCGATGGCGGCGATGGCCAGGTCGGCGCGCTGGCTGATGATGTCGGGCGTGTCCAGGCCGTTCTTGAGCAGGACCAGCGCCTCACGGGCCGGAGCGATCTGACCGTTCTGGAGCCGGGCCATGGCCAGGGCCTCGAGGGCGAAGGGGCTGAACGGACGGCCGTCCTTCGCGATCGGCGCCAGGCGGGCCTCGATCTGGGCCAGGGTTTCGCTGTCCATGGCCAGCCATGCGGCCTTCAGGGCGGCGGCGTCGGACAGCAGCGGATCGCGCGAAGCCTTGGCCGCCTCGTCGAAGCGGGCGATGGCGTCAGGGATGCGATTGGCGTCGACGGCGATGCCGCCGCGCTGCATCAGGGCCATGGCCTTATAGGCGCCGTTGCCGTCCCTGGCCGCCTGGGTGAAGGCGGCGTCGGCGCCGACGGGGTTGTCAGCCTGGAGCGATTGCACGCCGCGGTCGAAGGCGATCGACGCCTTGTCGGCCTTCGACGTCTGCAGACTGTCCCAGCCCCAGAAGGCCAGGGCGGCGATCAGGGCGACCAGCAGCACGCCACCCACGACGGGCAGCCAGGTGCGGGCCAGCCGCTTGTAGCGGTCGGAGCGGAGCTCCTCCTCGACCTGCTCGAAGACATCAACCACGGATACGTCGCCCCCAGAAAACGGCGCCGAGGCCGCTGAAATTCAATCCGGCCGGACCCTAGAGGGTCAGCCTGCCCGCCGCAACGCAGCCCTTAGGGCGTAACGGGCTTTTTCGAGAAGTAGGTCTCGACTTCGGCAGGAAAACGGCGGGCTTTGACGTCGGCGGCGTAGGCGGCGACGGCCCGGTCGATCTCGCCGCGCATGTCGGCGTAGCGGCGGACGAATTTCGGCGTCCAGTCGAACAGGCCCAGCATGTCGGGCGTGACGAGGATCTGTCCGTCACAGGCTGACGAGGCGCCGATGCCGATGGTCGGCTTGTCGACCGCGGCGGTGATGTCGCGGGCCAGACCCTCGGCCACGCCTTCGATGACAATGGAAAATGCCCCGGCGTCAGCGGTGGCCTCGGCTTCCGACATGACGCGCAGCCGCTCTTCGTCGGTCCGGCCCTTGGCCTTGAAGGCCCCGTCCGTCAGCACGGCCTGGGGCCGCAGGCCGACGTGGCCCATGACCGGGATGCCGCGCTGGACCAGATAGGCGATGGTTTCCGCGACGGTGGGGCCGCTTTCCAGCTTCACCCCCTGCGCGCCCGTCTCCTTCATGACGCGGGCGCAGTTTTCGTAGGCCAGCTCCTTGCCGCCCTCATAGCTGCCGAACGGCATGTCGATGACGACCATGGCCTTCCTCGAACCGCGCATGACGGCCTGGCCGTGGAGAATCATCATCTCGAGAGTGACGCCGACGGTATTGGGCATGCCGTGCACCACCATGCCGACGCTGTCGCCGACCAGCAGCAGATCGCAATGGTCGTCAAGCAGGGCCGCCGTGGGGGCGTCATAGGCCGTCAGGCAGACGATGGGCTCGCCGCCCTTGCGGCCCCGGATGTCGGGCGCGGCGAGGCGGCGGACGGTTTCCTGTTTCTGGCTGGACATGACGGTCCTCCTGTTCGGGGACCTAGATAGCGACGCCCCCGCGTCCCGTCATCCCTGACGGGACGACGGGACGGGATCACATGTCCTGGGACAGCTTCATGACCCCGGCCGCGGCCAGGGCGATCAGGGCGCCAGCCGCGATCCAGAACAGCTGCATGCCCCCCATGGAGCCCAATTCCAGGCCGCCGAGGCCGAACTGGTCGAGACCGCCCTGAACCGCGCCCTGCACGCTCAGCGAGGTGGACCGGATGCCCTGGCCCAGGGCGTCGCCCGCCACCACGCCGTCGCCGCCGCCGAGGCCCAGGTTCACGCTCATGGTCTCGCGCACCGCCACGACGCCGCCGACGACGCCGGCGAGGCCCAGGGCGAAGAACCGGACCCGGGAGCCCTTCTGCAGGCGCTGCTCGACCCGGGCGTTGAACAGGGCCGCATCGGCCAGATGCGGCGTGCGCGCAAACAGGCGCTCGATTTCGGGATCGAACTCATCAGCCGACATGCTGCGTTCCTCCCACGGACTGCGCGGATTGCGGTTGTAGCCGCGCGCGGAGTTTATCCAGACCACGTTTGACATGAGACTTCACCGTGCCGAGTGGCAAATTCAGGGCGGCGGCGATCTCGGGATGCGCCATGCCGGCCCCGTGACAAAGGGAGACACACAGTCGTTCGGGCTCGCTGAGGCCCTTGAGGGCTTCGTCGAGATCCATCAGGCCCGCCTGATCGGCGGCGGGCGCGACATCTTCCTGTTCGACTTCAGCGATGTAGCGGGCTTCTTTTGCAGCGCGCTTTATGTAAAGGCGCGCCGCAATCCGCTTGACCCAGGCGGCGAAGGTGCCCTCGCCGCGGAACTCGGCGCACCGCTCGAACGCCTGGATGAAGGCGTCCTGGGCGATGTCGTCGGCGAGCGAGGCCTGCGCCCCCATCCGCCGCAGCAGACCGCGCACCGCCGAGCTGTGGCGGCGCACCAGTTCGCCGAACTCCCGCCGTCCGCCCGCCGCCGCGAGGGCGGCGAGCTCGACGTCGTGCCGGTCGATCAGAGGTTGGGTCATGATCAGTCCCCCTGTCCGACCCGGCTCAGTCCTTGTTCTTGTTGAAGAAGCTCAGGACCAGATAGGCCAGGCCGATGGTGACCGGGATGGCCGCGACGCCCAGCAGGCCGTCGCCGACATTGCCGTGCCAGTCGTCGTTGCCGTTCCAGCCCATGTCGTTGATGAGGCCGAAGGCGGCGATGCCGACGCCGACCGCCAGCCAGATGATGCCGCGGCGGATGTCGCGGGTCCGCGAGGGCAGGTTCTTGGTGACGTCCCTGGTCAGGGCGTCGAGAACCTCGGGCGGCAGGTCCTGCCCCTTGTCGATGGCGCGGCGAACCGTTTCCTGGGTTTCGCGGCGTTCGCGGAACTTCAGGTAGGTCGGGCCGAAGATGATGGCGGTGATGGAGCCGAAGACCGACAGAATGGCCACCAGCGGGATGAAGTCTTCCATGTGGGTATCCCCTCTTTCGTCAGACCGGAGCGTGATGCCTCGGCCTTCTGACGACAAGAGGCTGTGAAGGGGCTCCATGGATGCGGCTGGGGAGGTGAAACTTTCGTAAGACCATTTCGGCGTGGCGGCGACCGTCAGGCTGCGCTGAACCGGCGCGACAGCCACAGGGCGGCGACGGCGCTGACCGCTACGCCCGCCAGCATGCCGGCGGCGGGGACCAGGGCGGCGATGTCCTCGCCCAGCGGACCGACCACCGGGATCAGGGCCCACAGGATGGCGACTCCAGCGACGCACCATGGCGCGAGGGCGGCGACCGTCATCCACGCCCGGCGCAGGGCGATCCGCTGCGCCAGCCGCGCCTGGAAGGCGTAGTCGCGCGCCGGCGGCGCCTCGGCGGCGAACAAGGCCTGGAGTTTCCGTTCAGGCGTCATCGGGTCCTCCGAGCGCCTTCAGAAGCCGCGCCCGACCGCGCGCAACATGCGACTTCACCGTGCCGAGAGGCAAGCCCAGGACGACGGAGGCCTCGCCGTGCGACCAGCCGTCGGCCAGACACAGGGCCACGCAGGCCCGGACGTCCGGCGGCAGATCGGCCATGGCGGCGGCCATGGACAGCCGATCCTCGTGCGACACGCCCGCCGGGGGCTCGACCGTTTCCAGCCAGACGCCGTCGCGGACCGCGCGCCGGCGCGTGCTGCGGATCCGGTCCTGGGCCTTGCGCCAGGCGATGCCGCACAACCATGCGCGGACGCCGTCGGGGTCCCTGAGCGACCGCAGCGACCGCCAGGCGGCGAGAAAGGCGTCCTGGGCCACATCGTCCGCCTCGGCCCAGCCCCCGCCCAGCGCGCGGCGCAGGAAGCCGCGCACGGCCGCCTGATGCCGCTCGACCAGTCGCGAAAAGGCGGCGTCCGAACCGGCGAGCGCATGGCTCACCAGCTCGGCGTCGCTGTGAAATCCCCCCATGGCGCGCGTTTCCGGGCCGCATCAGTCCCGCGGACCGCGTCCGCCGCTGCGCAGGGCCGAGACCAGCGAGGCCAGGCAGAGAGCTCCGAGCACGAAGCTGACGATCAGGAAGGCCTCGGCCGCGCCGTAGATGTCGGCCCAGCTGGCGTAGGCGAAGCCCGCCGACATCACCCCGAACAGCACCACCGAGAACCAGGACCCGTCGCCGGGCCGGCCGCCATCGCGGCGCATCTGCCAGGAATCGTCGTCCGCATCGATCGGACGCTCCAGCACCTTGAGCAGGGCCGCGGGCGGCTCCTGACCACGCTCGGCATAGGTCTGGATCAGCTTCAGCGTATCCTTCTGACGCCGGTAGTTCAGGAAGCTGGAAAAGCCGCCGAACACGAACCAGGCCAGAGGGAACAGCAGCCACCAGTAGGAACGGAACAGATCTTCCATGATCTTCACCCCTCATGCGCCGGACAACGCGCCCGCGCTTTCATAGGGTAGTCGGCGCCGGACACGCCAGCGGATGCGGCGGCTCACAAATTGTTTGCGGCGCGGCGGACGCCTCGACACCGCGTCCGGAATTGCGGAAGCTGGCGATGTGTTCGCTTGCGTACCCCCGGTTCATCGCAAACCCCGAGGTCGCCATGCTTCCCGAACTGTCGCCGCTGGGCTGGTTTCACACGCTCGGCAGCCTGCTCGCCCTGCCCATCGGCCTGATGCTGCTGTTCCGCCACGGACGGATCGATCCGTCGGGCGGCTGGGGCAGGCTGTATCTGCTCTTCATGTTCGTCGGCGCCGTGACCGGAGTGCTGGTGATCCGCGACGCGCCGGGCGTCCTTATCTCGGTTCTGAGCCTGGGATCGCTGGCCGTCGGCGCGACCGTTCGTTTCGCCTCATTCCTGGGCGGTCATCGCCGCTGGATCGAGACCGTGGCCATGAGCACCAGCTTCTTCACCCTGATCCTGCCCAGCCTGACCGAGACCTTGACCCGCCTGCCGGTCGGCGCGCCGATCGCCGCCAGTCCGCAAGCGCCATTGATGGTCTCGATCCAGCTGGCGCTTCTGATGGGGCTGGTCGTCGGGGTGACCTTGCAACTGCTGGCGCTACGCCGCGTTCGCCCCGTAGCCGTCGCCTGACGCGCCCCACATATTCGCAACCGGAGGCCGCCATGGTCCAGATCACCTATCGCATCGTCGAGCACGACGGAGGCTGGGCCTATCAGTCGGGCGGGACCTATTCCGAGACCTATCCGACCCATGACTCGGCCCGGGCCGCCGCCGTCGCCGTGGCGCGCGAGCAGAAGGTCCCGGATGAGGACGCCCTGATCGAATACGCCGACGCCACGGGCCGCTGGATCACCGAACGCGCCGACGGCCATGACCGTCCGGAGGTCGACGTCGAGGACTGACCCCCGTCGCCCCCACCCGTACCCGCCGGCCCGGTCATCGACCATGATCGCGCCGCAGGAACGCAAGGAGAGCGCCATGACCCGCCTGTTTCCCCGCCTCGCCGCCGCCCTGGCCATGGCGATCGTCCTCGCCTCGCCGGCGGCGGCGCAACAGGTCCGGTACTATGAGGTCCCGCCGGGCGGACGCGCCCACGACGTCGCCGTCACGCCGGACGGAGAGGTCTGGTGGACGGTCCAGCGCGGCGGCGGCCATGGCGTCCTCGACCCCCGGACGGGACAGACCGTGATCGTGCCGCTGGGGGAAGGATCGGCCCCGCATGGCGTCATCGTCGGGCCCGACGGAAACGCCTGGATCACCGACGGCGGCCAGAACGCCATCGTCCGGGTCGACCGGACGACGCGCGAGGTCAGGGTCTGGCCTCTGCCCGCCGACACCGGCCCGGTGAACATGAACACGGCCACCTTCGACCATCGCGGCCGCATCTGGTTCACCGGCCAGACCGGCTTCTACGGCCGGCTGGACCCGGCGACGGACGACATCAGAGTCTGGGCCGCGCCCCGGGGCCGCGGCCCGTACGGGATCACCACCACGCCCTCGGGCGAGGTCTGGTACGCCTCCCTGGCCGGCAACCATATCGCCAGGGTGGATCTCGACACCGGCGAGGCGACCATCGTCGAGCCGCCGACGCCGAACCAGGGCGCGCGGCGCGTCTGGTCGGACAGCCAGGGCCGGATCTGGGTCAGCGAGTGGAACAGCGGCAACGTCAGCGTCCATGACCCGCGCGACAACAGCTGGCGCACCTGGAAACTCCCGGGCGAGGCTCCGAAGGCCTATTCGGTCTATGTCGATGAGACGGACAAGGTCTGGCTGACCGATTTCGCCGCCAACGCCATCGTCCGGTTCGACCCGGCGACCGAGACCTTCCAGAGCTTCCCCAGCGATCGTCCGGGCGCGAACGTGCGCCAGATGCTGGGCCGACCCGGAGAGGTCTGGGGCGCCGAGTCCGGAACCGACCGGCTGGTGGTCATCCGGCATGGCGGCTGAGGCCTTGGCCGCGTTCTGGCTCCTGCTCATGGCGCTCGCCGGGTCGGCGCCGCAGACGGCGGACCCGGGCCAGCGCGCGTTCCAGCGGTGCGCGGCTTGCCATTCGCTGGGTCCGGACGATGTCGCCATGCCCGCCCCTCACCTGACGGATGTGTTCGGCCGGCGCGCAGGGGCCGTGCCGGGCTTCGCCTATTCGGACGCGATGCGCGCGGCCGGCCGTAGGGGTTTGATCTGGGATGGGCCAACGCTGGATCGCTACCTCGCGGATCCGGAGGCCGTCGTACCCGGGACAGCCATGCCCTATCAGGGCGGATCGGCCGCTGAACGCGCCGCGCTGATCGACTGGCTGGGTCGATCGACGGGTCCTGCGCGCAACGGGATGTGATCGGGGCGGACTAGGCGGGGCTGGCCCCGGTCGTTAGGTCTGGCCCACAGCTTGTGGAACCGTTTACATGCGTCACGCCTCCTTCCCCTCCCCGACCCGCCGCATGCTCCTGGCCGGAGGCGCGATGGCCGCCGGCATGGTCATGGCGCCGCGGATCGCGGCCGCGCAGGCGGCGGCGGACCTGGACCGGGTCAACGGCCTGATCGCCCGCATGACGATCGAGGAGAAGGCGGGTCAGCTGAACCTGCTGAACGACCCCTTCCGCTGGCGGCCCGAGGGGGTGAACCCCGGCGACTTCAACCCGGATCAGGCCGCCGTGGCCGCCGACATCCGCGCCGGCCGGATCGGCGCCCTGTTCAACGGCGTGGGGGCCCAGGGCACGCGCATGGTGCAGGAGATGGCGGTGCGCGACAGCCGGCTGGGCATTCCCCTGCTGCTCGCCGCCGACATCGTCCACGGCCTGCGCACCACCTTCCCCGTGCCGCTGGGCGAGGCCGCCAGCTGGGACGCCGACCTGGCCATGCGCACGGCGCGCGCGGCGGCCGTCGAGGGCGGGGCCGCAGGCGTGCACCAGACCTACGCCCCCATGGTCGACATCGGCCGCGACCAGCGCTGGGGCCGTGTGGTCGAGGGCGCGGGCGAGGACGTCTTCCTCGGCAATCTGTTCGCCGCGGCGCGCACGCGCGGCTTCCAGGGCGACGATCTGAAAGCGTGGTCGTCGCTGCTGGCCTGTCCCAAACATTTCGCCGCCTATGGCGCCGCCGAGGCGGGCATGGATTACAATTCCACGGACATGAGCGAGCTGGAGCTGCGCTCGGTCTATCTGCCGCCGTTCAAGGCCGCCTTCGACGCCGGCGCCCTGTCGACGATGAGCGCCTTCAACGACCTGAACGGCGTCCCGGCCAGCGGCAACAGATGGCTGCTGACCGACATCCTGCGCGGCGAGTGGGGTTTCGCCGGCTTCGTGGTGTCGGACTACACCTCGGAACAGGAGCTGATCGCCCACGGCTACGCCGCCGACGGACGCGACGCGGCGCGGCTGGCCCTGATGGCCGGCGTCGACATGTCGATGAAGAGCGGCCTGTACCTCAAACACATCCCTGAACTGGTCCAGTCCGGCGACGTGCCCGTGGCCCGCGTCGACGAGGCGGTGCGCCGGGTGCTGATGACCAAGGCCGCCCTGGGCCTGTTCGACAACCCGTACCGGGGCTCCGACGTCCGCATGGAGCGGCGGGTCCACGGCAGCCGCGAGCATCTGGCCCTCGCGCGCGAGGCGGGCCGCAAGTCGATCGTGATGCTGAAGAACGAGAGCGGCCTTCTGCCCCTGCCGAAGACGGGCAAGCGCTACGCCCTGATCGGGCCGTTCGGAGCGGATGCGACCGATCTGTTCGGTCCGTGGTCGATCTTCAAGGATCCGAAGCTGGCGGTGTCGCTGGAACAGGGGCTGCGCGCGGCGCTGGGCGACGGCTCCAGCCTGACCGTGGTCAAGGGTTCGGACGTCGAGGCGCCGCTGACCGGCGGGATCGAAGCCGCGGTGATGGCGGCGGCCCAGGCGGACGTGGTGCTGCTGGCCGTCGGCGAGTCGCAGCAGATGTCGGCCGAGTCAAAATCGCGCGTCGACATCGGTCTTCCCGCCCCGCAACTGGCGCTGGCCGAGGCCGTGGCGGCGACCGGCAAGCCCGTGGTGGTCCTGCTGCGCAATGGCCGGGGCATGGAGCTGGCCGGCGCGGTGAAGGACGCCCCGGCCATTCTGGTCACCTGGTTCCTGGGATCCGAGACCGGCAACGCCGTGGCCGACGTGCTGTTCGGCGATCACGCGCCGACCGGGCGCCTGCCCGTCAGCTTTCCCCACCGGTCGGGCCAGTCGCCCTTCTACTACGCCCACAAGGCCACCGGCCGGCCGTCGAAGCCGACCGACACCGAATTCACCGCGAAATTCCGCGAGACGCCGCATCTGGCGCTCTATCCGTTCGGGCATGGCCTGACTTATGGGACCGTCAGCTGGTCGCCGGTCCGGCTGTCGTCGCCCACCATGGCGTGGAACGGCGAGATCACCGCGACGGTCACCCTGACCAATGCGGGGGCGCGTCCCGTATCCGAGGTCGTGCAGCTGTACATCCGCGACAAGGCCGCCTCGGTCACCCAGCCGGTGCGGCTGCTGAAGGGCTTCCGGCGCGTGACCGTGCCCGCGGGCGGCGCACTGGAGGTGTCCGTTCCGCTGAGGTTCGCCGACCTGACCTTCCTCGGCGCCGATCTGCGGCCGACGGTCGAGCCGGGCCTGTTCGACGTCTGGCTGAGCGCCGACGCCCAGAGCGGCGAACCGGCGTCGTTCGCCCTGGTTCGCTGACGCTCAGCCGAAGACGCAGCTGGGCGATCCGTATATTGATCCGTCGGAGGTCCGCGCGACTTTCACCGCTTGGGCACCGATATTGAATTCCAGCACCTCATTGAATGACGCCTACGAGGTGCTGCGGCGCGTGCAGGCCTCCTCCAGTGATTCGAAGATCAAGCTGGGAGCTCGGGGCACGTGTCGATTTTGCGGTCGGACTGACCGCAACAGCTTTCGAAAGGAAGCTCATACGTTCCCAATCTCGCTCGGGAATCGCTGGGTTGTGTCCCTTGATGAGTGCGATGTCTGCAACGAACAGGTCTTCTCACGATACGAGGATGCATTGGCGAAAGCCGTGGGGCCCGTACTTACCCTGGGCGGTACTCGAGGTCGGTCAGGAAAAGTGAGGTCATCGGGCCGTTCGACCGCCCCTGTCACGATAAGACGGAGCCACTACGCCGGATCAAAACCCGAGATTTCCATTACGGCACCGCTGGACGACCCGCGTCTGTTCATCACGGGGAACCGCAAAACCGGCGACCTAAGACTACCGATCCTGGCACCGCCCGAAGCGTTCGTGCCGCGATACGCGTACAAGGCGCTCGCGAAGATGGCCTATGCCATCCTGCCGACCGAAGACCTCTCACATTACTCCAAGCTGCGTGCTTGGCTGATCGACGAAACAGAGGTGTTGGACTTCCCATTCCTTGAGGTGGGAGTCTCTTTCGGCAGTGTTGGCAACGCACCCGAAATGGTCGCCGGAACCCTGCTGCGTCGCCGATACAATGGCGATCCGCTTCCTTATACGATCTTCGTTTTTTGCGCGGGCTCGGTATGTCTGCAGATCGAGCTCATGTCTGATCACCTTGAGGATCACTTACCACCCATGCGTCCGGGTCAAGTGAAGATCAACTTTTCAGTGGTCATCGCAGACGATGATGACCGTAGCCCTATCACCATCGAATACGGCGCACCTCAATTCGTAACCTGGCACGCATCGGAGCCCCAACCTTCATTCATTGAGAGTGTGGTCATGGACTTCAACATTCGATCATCGGAGGGCGAACTCACTCCGATCCTACGCCGATCAATGACACTTCCCGGATAGCCCCCACGCTTAAGCGACCACCGCCGCGTAGACGTCGGGTTTGAACCCGATCAGGGTCCGGCCGCCGAGATCCAGCACCGGGCGTTTGATCATCGACGGCTGCGCCAGCATCAGGTCCACTGCCTTCGCGGCGTCGAGGGCGGTTTTGTCGGCGTCCGGCAGGGCGCGGAAGGTCGTGCCGGCGCGGTTCAGCACCGTCTCCCAGCCGTGCTCGGCCACCCAGCCCTCGAGGCGGGTGCGGTCGATCCCGGCCTTCTTGTAGTCGTGAAACTCATGGGCCACGCCGTGGGTGGCCAGCCAGACACGGGCCTTTTTGACGGTGTCGCAGTGGGGGATGCCGTAGAGGGTCGGGGTCATGGCGCCTGTCTGCCGAGCCGGACCGGGAACCGCAAGCCGCCCGTCGCATTTGCATTTAACCAAATAGTTTAATATGGTCCCCCGGTCAGCAATGAAGGAGACACCCCATGACCGCCCTCCCTCCCCGTCAGAAAGTGATTCCCTGCCTCTGGTTCGACAAACAGGCCGAAGAGGCCGCAACCTTCTATGTCTCGCTCCTCCCCGACTCCCGGATCGACGCCGTCCTCCGTTCGCCGGTCGACTATCCCAGCGGCGAGGCCGGCGACGTGCTGGTGGTGGAATTCACCCTCGCCGGCAGCCGCTACACCGCCCTGAACGGCGGTCCGATGTTCAAATTCACCGAGGCTGTCTCGCTGCAGATCGACTGCGAGGACCAGGCCGAGGTGGACCGGCTGACCAACGCCCTGTCCGCCGTGCTCGAGGCCGAGCAGTGCGGCTGGGTCAAGGATCGCTACGGCCTGTCGTGGCAGATCGTGCCCTATGCGATGAACCGCCTCCTGGCCGATCCGGACGAAGGCGTCCGCAAGCGCGTGTTCAGCGCCATGATGGAGATGAAGCGGCTGAACATCGCCGACCTGGAACGCGCCGCCCGCGGGTGATCCGTCCGGCCGACGGCCCCAGCCGCGTTCGACAGGGTCATTCCCGATAATCTGGCAGGGTTTTGAACGGCTGAAATCTCAACCCGTTGTTTTCCCTCAATGTCGGTGGCCGATTTTGGCAGGGTTGGCGCCCCGAATTCGTAAAACCCTGCCAACGGCGGCGGATCGCTAGTCCGCGTCGGCCTCGCGCGACCCGGCCGCGACCGGACGGGGTGTTTCGGCCAGCGCCCGGTCCAGGGCCTCGCGATCCAGACCCTTCTCCCACCGCGCCACGACGATGGTGGCCACGGCGTTGCCGATGAAGTTGGTCAGGGCCCGGCACTCGCTCATGAAGCGGTCGACGCCGAGGATCAGGGCCATGCCCGCGACCGGCACCGACGGGACCACCGCCAGCGTCGCGGCCAGGGTGATGAAGCCGGCGCCCGTGACGCCTGCCGCCCCCTTGGAGCTGAGCATGGCCACGGCGAGCAACAGCAGCTGGTCGCCCAGCGACAGGTCGACGCCGCAGGCCTGGGCGATGAACAGGGCCGCCAGCGTCATATAGATGTTGGTGCCGTCGAGGTTGAACGAATAGCCGGTCGGCACGACCAGCCCGACCACCGACCTGTCGCAGCCGGCGCGGCCCATCTTCTCGATCAGGCTGGGCAGCGCCGCCTCGGACGACGAGGTGCCGAGGACCAGCAGCAGTTCCTCCTTCAGGTAGCGGATCAGTCTGAAGATCGAGAAGCCGTTGAACCGGGCCACGGCGCCCAGCACCACGACCACGAAGAAGGCCGAGGTCAGGTAGAAGGTCGCGACCAGCGCCGCGAGATTGATCACCGACTCGATGCCGTATTTGCCGATGGTGAAGGCGAAGGCGCCGAAGGCGCCGACCGGGGCGGCCTTCATCAGGATGGCGACCAGTTTGAAGAAGGCTTCCGACACGCTTTCCAGCACGGTCATGACCGGCTGGGCCCGGTCGCCGATGACGGCCAGCGAAATGCCGAACAGGATGGCGAAGAACAGCACCTGCAGGATCTCGCCGCCGGCGAAGGCGCCGACCACGGTCTCGGGGATGATGTTCATCAGGAAGGCGACGATGTCGGTCTCGTGCGCCTTCTGGACATAGGTTCCGACCGCGGCCGGATCGAGCGTCGCCGGATCCACATTCATGCCCGCCCCGGGCCGCACCACATTGGCGACGATCAGGCCGATGATCAGGGCCAGGGTCGAGACGGTCAGGAAATAGGCGAAGGCCTTGCCCACCACCTTGCCCAACCGCCCGAGGTCGCGCAGATGGGCGATGCCGGTGGCCACGGTAAGGAAGATCACCGGGGCGATGATCATCTTCACCAGCCGGATGAAGGCGTCGCCCAGCGGCTTCAGCTCCTCGCCGAACCGGGGCCAGACATGGCCGATCAGGGCGCCGAGGGTGATGGCGACCAGAACCTGGAAATAGAGGTGGGCCCAGATCGGTCTCTTCTTCGGCGGCACCGGCGGCGTCGCGGCGACGGCGACGCCCGGCGCGGCCCTGACGGCGGCGGGCGGGCGCTTGCGGGGCCTGTCGGATGTCGTCGGCTTGCGGGCCATGCCGTCTCCCCTCGTCGCGTATCGGCGCGATTCCCGGGCCCAGCCTACGGACTCAGCCGTGCAGGGGCCAGCGGGCGAGCATGTGATAGGTCGAACGCCCGACCTCGCTATGCACCAGCAGGAACTCGGCGGGCCTCCAGCCGAGGGGGTCGATGGCCCGCTCCGGCGGCCGCCGGTCGCCATAGGCCAGGGTCACGTGCGGCGTGAAGGCCTCGCGGGAGAGGGTGCGGACCCCCGCGCGGAGCAGCGCCCTGAAAAGCCGGCCGCGGAAGGCCCGGAGCAACTCGACGCCGTCTCCTCCCAGCAGGACACAGGGATGTCTGCCCGGCGCGCCGGCGAAGCTGCCGACGCGGTCGAACGCCACGTCGAAGGCCGCCTCGGACAGGCCTTCCACCGCCGTCCTGATATCCGCGACGACGGTCTGCGGAAGCGAACCGGCATAGTCGCCGACGTGGATCAGGGTGACGTGCAGCCTGTCCTGGCGGATGGGCGAACCCTTCAGCCCGTGATCCGCACGCGTCTCATCCAGCACCTTCGACGCGCCCGCAGCCGCATCGGGCGGCAACATCACTCCGAGAAACAGGCGCTCGATCTGCGTGGAGGCAGGCTCGCCGAACAGGTCGCCGGACAGGACCGGCATCTCAGCCGCCACGTTGCGGATAGATGGTTTCGCCGCGCTTCAGCATGTCGACGAAGCTGGCGATCTTCTTCTTCCGGCCCGCCTCGGTCTTGATGTTGTGGATCCGGAAGGCCAGGGCGAAGCGGTTCTGCGCGCTCAGCTTCGCCAGCATCGCTTTCGCCTTCGGCTCGGCGTCGATCGCGGCCTGCAGGTCGTCGGGAATGGCCATGTCCTTGCTGCCGCCATAGGCGCGGGCCCAGCGGCCGTCGGCCTTCGCCGCCTCGACTTCCTTCAGGCCATGTTCCGTCATCCGGCCCTCGGCGATCAGGCGGGCGACGTTGTCGACGTTGATCCGGCTCCAGATGCTCTTCGCGCGGCGGGGCGTGTAGCGTTGAAGGTAGCTGCGGTCGTCGAAGCTCTTCTTGAGTCCGTCGATCCAGCCCCAGCACAGCACCACGTCGATGGCCTCCTTCGGCGTGATCGACGGCAGGCCCGAGGCGACCTTGTGGACCTTGATCCAGACCTCGTCCTCGCGGGCGTGGTGTTTGCCGAGCCATGCATGGAAGGCCCCGGCGTCCACGAACTCATGGACATGGTCGGGATCGACGGTGATCGGGCCCCTTGCTCCCACGCGACAGCTCTCCTCGATGACCAGGATCACGGCGCAGGGTCGCCCCGGCCGGGACGACATTCTTGATCAGAATGCAGGACGGAACGCCATGGAATATCCGCCGGAGCGGCTAGGGCCCCGGCGCGTCCGCATCGGCGTCATCGTCGATCAGGATACGGGCCGCCGACCCTTCTATGTCGTCATACTGGCCGGAGCGCAGAGTCCAGACGAAGGCTCCCACGGCGATCAGGCCGAGAACCACCGAGAAGGGCGCCAGCAGGAAAATGATGTTCATCGTCCGCCCCTTACTCGAAGCGCATTGAGGGTGACCACCAGCGACGACCCGGACATCGCCAGGGCGGCGACGAACGGATTGACCAGGCCGAGCATCGCGGCCGGGGCGGCGACCAGATTGTAGAGCGCCGCGAAGCCGAAATTCTCCAGCGCCCGGCGCCGGGCCGATCGGGCCACGTCGATGGCTGCGACGATGGTCATCAAGGCGTCCCGGGTGAGCACCAGATCGGCGGCGTTCTGGCTGGCCTCGAGCGCCGAGCCGGGCGCGATGGCGGCGTGGGCCCGCGACAGGGCGGCGGCGTCGTTGAGCCCGTCCCCGACCATCAGGACCTTGCGGCCGCTGGCGGCCAGACGGTCGATCGCCTCCGCCTTCTCCTGCGGCAGCAGGCCGGCCTTCCAGGTCGACACGCCGACCGTATCGGCCGTCGCACGGACGGCGTCGACCTGATCGCCGGAGAGGATCTCCATGGTGATCCCGCGAGCCGTCAGGGCGGCGACGGTGGCGGCCGCATCCGGCCTGACGACATCCGAGAACTGCAGCCGGACCTTTGTCTCGCCTTCGAAACCGAACCACAGTTCCGTTTCGCCCGACCGCAGGGTGGAAGCGCCGACGAACGCGGCCCGGCCGAGGCGGGCGCGCCGCCCGTCGATCAGCCCCTCCACCCCCAGGCCGGCGTGTTCGACGACGTCGGCGGCGACGGGACCGTCCCCGGCCGCCCGGGCGACGGCGCGGGCCATCTGATGGCCGGAGGCCCGGGCCAGCGGAGCCGCCATGGCGACGACCGCCTGCGACGCCCCCACCAGCGCCGGACGGCCCTCGGTCAGCACGCCGGTCTTGTCGAAGACGACGTGGTCGATCTCGGCCAGCCGCTCCAGCGCGGCGCCGGACTTGACCAGTACGCCTCTGCGGAACAGGCGGGCGGAGGCCACGACCTGCACGGCCGGCACAGCCAGACCGAGCGCGCAGGGACAGGTGACGATCAGGACGGCGACCGCCCGGATCAGGGCTTCCCGCGGGTCGAGGCCCAGGGCCCAGCCGCCCGCGAAGGTCGCCAGCGCCGCCGCATGCACCACCGGCACATAGAGGGCTGCGGCGCGATCGGCGAGCCGGACGTAGCGCGAGCGCGACTGGGCGCCGGCCTCGACCAGCCGGGCGATGGCCGCGAGCGTGGAGTCCTCCGACCGGGCGTTGGCGCGCACGGTCAGCAGGCCCGCGGTGTTGACGGCCCCGGCGCGGCACAGCCCCCCTGGCCGGACCCGCTCCGGGATGCTCTCCCCCGTCAACAGGCTGTTGTCGAGGAGCGCCTCGCCCTGCTCCAGGGTCGCGTCGACCGGAATGCGGTCGCCGGGCCGCACGCGAATGACGTCGCCCGGCTGGATGTCGCCGAGCGGGACCGATCGTTCGGCGCCTTGCGCGTCGACGACGCGGGCGGCCGGCGCCTGGAGAGCCAGCAGATCGCCGGCCGCGCTGCGCGCCTTCGCCCGAAGCACATGGTCGAGCCAGCGGCCGATCAGCAGCAGGAACAGCAGGGAGACGGCGGCGTCGAAATAGGCGTCCCGGCCGTTGAGGATCGTCTCCGAGAAGCTGATCGCCAGCGTCAGGATCACCCCGACCGAGATCGGCACGTCCATATTGGCCCGGCCCGCGCGCAGGGACCGCCAGGCCGACTGGAAGAAGGGCATGCCGGCGAAGATGGCGCAGGGTGCGCCGACGGCGGCCGACATCCACATCATCATGGTGCGGGTGGCGGGACCCAGCTCCTGATCGAACAACCCGGCCCAGATCGGCACCGAGAACATCATGGCGTTCATCGCGCCGAACCCGGCCACGGCGAGGGCCAGGATCAGCCGGCGGCCTTCGCGGTCGCGCTGGACCATGGCGGCCCCGGGATCGAACGGCGTCGCCGGATAGCCCAGCCGGTCGAGGGCCGCGATGATCCGGCCCGGGTCGATGCCGGCGTTGGCCAGGCCGATGGCGAGGCGTCCGGTCGACAGGTTCAGGCGGACCGACTCGACCCCCGGCAGACGCGACACCTCCCGCTCGATCTTCGAGATGCACCCGGCGCAACGGGCGCCCGTCACCAGCAGATCGAGACGGGCGCGACCGTCTTCCTGCCGACGCAGGAAGGCCGACATGTCCGGCGACGTCGCGGCCTCGAAGGTCACCGCCACGTCAGCCTCCGCTCGGCGATGAAGGTGCGGCCCGCGCCGTCCACGGCCTCGATCCGGGCGTCCCAGGCGCCGGTGAGGGCGCGGTCCGCAATGTATTCGCCCGGCGCGGCCTCCCTGAGGACGACCTCGGCGCGGCCCTGTTCGGTCGCGGGGCGCTGGAGCGTGGCGGACACCTTGAGTCCGGTCAGAGGACGACCCTCGCGATCCTGCATCAACACGTCCAGTCCGGTCAGTCGGGCCTCGGCCCCCGCGCGCCAGCCGAGGGCGTCCTGGGCGCGGAGCCGCTCCAGTTCTGCGTTGTAGATCAGCCCGGCCTCATAGGGCCGTGCGGCGACCTGGCCGGGATGGGTGCGGTAGGCCATCACCAGAAAACCGGCGTCGACGCCGACCACCAGGGCGAAGAAGGCCACGACGCCCGCGGCGACGTGCCATCCCTTGACGACGAACGGCGGCTTCACAGGCTTTGTCGCGGCGTTCATTGCGGCTGGCTCCCGTAGTCGAAGGCGGTGGGGACGATCTTCGTCTTCCCGCCCGAGCGAATCTCGAAGGCCGCGTCCCGGCTGCCGTAGCCGACCTGGTCGGCCGGAGCGGTGACGAAGATGCGCAGCGGGGTGACGCGGTTCGGCTCGACCTCGACCCGCAGCGGATCGGCGCCCGGCTGGCCGGGAATTCTCAGGGCCGCCCCGGGAACCCCGGCGTAGCGGATCTCCACCGTCGCGGTTTCGAACCCGTGGTTGGCGATCTTCAGGGTGTAGCCGTTGCGCACCGCGCCGTCGTGCAGCCGGACCCAGGCCGGGTTGCGGTCGCGCAGGGCGTGGACGCCCAGCTGCTCGCGCGTGCTGAAGCCCCAGATCATCAGGCCCCCGACGAGCATCAGCGCGATGCCGTAGTAGAGGGTGCGGGGCCGCACCAGCTTGTGCTCCGGTTTCTGACCGCAGTTCCGCGCAGCGACGGCGGCGTCCGTGTCATAGGCGATCAGGCCGCGAGGCCGGCCGACCTTGTCCATGACCTCGTTGCAGGCGTCGATGCACAGGCCGCAGTTGATGCACTCCAGCTGGGCGCCGTCACGGATATCGATCCCCATCGGACAGACCACGACGCACTGGTTGCAGTCGATGCAGTCGCCGCGGCCTTCCCACGACTCGGTCTTCTTGTGCGGGCCGCGCGGTTCGCCGCGGTCGTAGCGATAGGTGACCTGGAACGACTGGTCGTCCAGCATGGCCCCCTGGATGCGCGGCCAGGGGCACATGTAGGTGCAGACCTGCTCGCGCATGTGGCCGGCGAAGACGTAGGTCGTGAACGTCAGGACGGCGCACGAGACATAGGCCGTCATCGGCGCGGTCCCGACCCAGAAGGTGCGGATCAGCGTCGGCGCGTCGTGGAAATAGAAGATCCACGCCCCGCCCGTGCCGAAAGCCACGCCGATCCAGACGAGATGTTTTCCGGTCTTCCGCCACAGCTTGTTGAAGGACATCGGCGCTGCGTCGAGGCGCATGCGGGCGTTGCGGTCGCCCTCGAACATCCGCTCGATATAGATGTAGAGGTCGGTCCACACGGTCTGCGGGCAGGCGTAGCCGCACCACAGCCGCCCGAACAGGGCTGTCACGAGGAACAGCGCCAGCGCCGAAATCACCAGCAGGCCGGTGATGAAATACACCTCCTGCGGCCACAGCTGGATCATGAAGAAGTAGAAGCGGCCGCCGTCGAAATCGACCAGCACCGCCTGGTCCGGCAGGGAGCCGGGGCGATCCCAGCGGATCCACGGCGTGACGTAGTAGATCGCCAGCATGACGATCAGCAGCGCCCATTTGATCCACCGCCAACGGCCATGGACCAGCTTGGGATAGATGGGCACGCGCGCCTTGTAGAGGCCCTTGGGTCGCGCCTTCTCGCGCTGACGCTCGGCGACCGAGACCGGACCCGCCGTCGCCGGCCGCTCGCGGGTGCGGTCGATGATGATGGTCATGGCGCGGCGGCTTCACTCGCGCCGGAGGCTTCGCCGCCGCCGGCGTTGACGTGGACGTAGACGGCCAGGGCCTTGATCACGGCGGGCGAGAAGCGGCCCTCCCAGGTGGGCATGACCCCGTTGCGGCCGTTGTGGATCTGGCCGCGGATGGATTCGCGGTCCGAGCCGAACAGCCATTCGCGGTCGGTCAGGTTGGGGGCTCCGAGCGTGCGGTCGCCCACGCCTGTGGGCGTGTGGCAGGCCGCGCAGTTGTCGGTGTAGAGCTGCCGGGCCCGGCCGACGGCGGCGGCGTCCGCCTGACGACCTGACAGGGCGACGACATATTCGGTCAGGTCAGACACCTGGCCGGCGTCGAGCATGTTGTCGCGTCCGAACGCCGGCATCTGCGACATGCGGGTTTCAGGGTGAGCCGACCGGACGCCGACACGGATCGTGTGTTCGATCTCTTCCAGCGAGCCGCCCCACAGCCAGACGTCGTCGCGCAGGTTCGGGTAGCCCCTGGCTCCCCCTCCTCCAACGCCGTGGCAACTGGCGCAGTTGTCGCCGAAGACCGACTGGCCGACGGCGAGGGCATGGGCCTGCAGGTCAGGATCGGCCTCGATCTGACCGAGCGAGGCGGTCATCAGGAGGGCCTCGCCGCGGCCGCGCTGGGCCTGGAGGGCGTTCAGTTCCTTGACCACATTGACGCGGTCGGACTGGTTCAGCACGCCCGGCGTGTATCCCCGGACGCCAGGCCATGCGGGCATCAGGATCCAGTAGATCACGGCGAAGGCGATGCAGCCGTAGAATACCCACAGCCACCAGCGCGGCAGCGGGTTGTCCAGCTCCTTGATGCCGTCCCACTCATGACCGGTCGTCTCGACGCCGGAGTGCTCGTCGCGCTCGCGTTCAGACATGATCGTCCTCGTCCTTTTCGAGCGGCAGGTGGGAGAGGCGGCGGAAGGTTTCGCGATGCTTCGGCCGCAGGGCGTAGATCAGCCCGGCAATGAAAATGGCGCCGAAATAGAGGGTGCCGCCCTGCTGGGCGAACCGCGCCACGGTTTCGTAATCGAGCCCGCTCATCGCATGTTGTCCGGGTCTTCGGCCTGGTAGGTGCGGAAATCCACCATCGTGCCGAGTTGCTGCAGGTAGGCGATCAGGGCGTCCATCTTGGTCAGACGCGACGGGTCGCCGTCGAAGTCGCCCTGCACCACCTTCGGCCCGTAACGGCTCCGCAGGTCCGAGGTGTCGCTGGCAAACGGATCGACCTGGGCGTTCAGATCCGCCTCGGCGTTCTCGATCTGATCGGCCGTGTAGGGAACACCGACCGCCAGCATGGCCCGCAGCTTCGCGCGGATGGCGTGCTGGTCCAGGTCCTGGTCGGCCAGGAACCGGTAGGGAGGCATGTTGGACTCCGGCACGACGGCGCGCGGATCGCCCAGGTGTTCGCGGTGCCATTCGTTCGAATACTTGCCGCCGACCCGCGCCAGGTCCGGCCCGGTGCGCTTGGAGCCCCACTGGAACGGGTGGTCGTACATGCTCTCGGCGGCGAGGCTGTAGTGGCCGTAGCGTTCGACCTCGTCGCGCAGCGGGCGGATCATCTGCGAATGGCAGCTGTAGCAGCCCTCGCCGATGTAGATGTCGCGGCCGGCCAACTCGAGCGGGGTGTAGGGACGGACGCCCTCGACCTCCTCGATCGTGCTCTCGACCCAGAACAGCGGGGCGATCTCGACGATGCCGCCGATCGAGACCACGATGGTGATCCCGATCACCAGCCAGAGCGAGTGGCGCTCGAATTTCGCGTGTTTCTTCCACATGGGGCTGATCCTCACCCGACCGGCTGTTGATGGGGCTCGATCAGGGTCGCGGGCACGTTCGCGGCGGTGCGCGAGGACGGCATGCGGATCGTACGCCACAGGTTGTAGGACATGATGACCGTGCCGCTCAGGAACATCAGGCCGCCGACGGTGCGGATGACGTTCTCGATGTGTTTGGCGGCGACGGTCTCGATGAAGCTGTTGGCCAGGAAGCCGTCGGGCGTGTACTCGCGCCACATCAGGCCCTCCATGATGCCGGAGACCCACATCGCGGTGATGTAGAGGACGATGCCGGTGGTCGCGATCCAGAAATGCCATTCGACCAGGGCGTTCGAATACAGCCGGTCCTTCTTCCACAGCCACGGCACGAGGCAGTAGATCGCCCCGAAGCTGATGAAGCCGACCCAGCCCAGGGCCCCCGAGTGCACGTGGCCGATGGTCCAGTCTGTGTAGTGCGACAGGGCGTTGACCGTCCGGATGGACATCAGCGGCCCTTCGAAGGTCGACATGCCGTAGAAGGCGATGGCCACGACCATCATGCGGACCACGGGGTCAGTGCGCAGCTTGTCCCACGCCCCGGACAGGGTCATCAGGCCGTTGATCATCCCGCCCCAGGACGGCATCCACAGCATGATCGAGAAGGTCATGCCCAGGGTCTGCGCCCACTGCGGCAGGGCCGTGTAGTGCAGATGGTGCGGGCCCGCCCAGATGTAGATGAAGATCAGCGACCAGAAGTGGACGATCGACAGACGGTAGGAATAGACCGGCCGTTCGACCCGCTTGGGCACGAAATAATACATCATCGCCAGGAAGCCGGCGGTCAGGAAGAAGCCCACGGCGTTGTGGCCGTACCACCACTGGACCAGGGCGTCCTGCACCCCGCCGAAGGCCGAATAGCTGCGCGCCTCCAGCAGGCCGACCGGCACGGCGGCGTTGTTGACCAGGTGCAGCAGGGCGACGGTGACGATGAAGGCCAGGTAGAACCAGTTGGCCACGTAGATGTGGGGTTCCTTGCGCTTCCAGATCGTGCCCAGGAAGACGAACAGATAGGCGACCCAGACGATGGTCAGCCAGATATCGACGTACCATTCGGGCTCGGCGTATTCGCGGGACTGGGTGATGCCCGAGACGTAGCCGGTGGCCGCCAGGACGATGAACAGCTGGTAGCCCCAGAATACGAACCACGGCCAGATGCCGCCGGCAAGCCGCGCCTTGCAGGTGCGCTGAACCACCCAGAAGGACGTGCAGATCAGGGCGTTGCCCCCGAAGGCGAAGATCACGCCTGAAGTGTGAAGGGGCCGCAGGCGGCCGAAGTTGAGCCAGCCGTGCTCGGGAAAATAGAAGATGTCGGGCCACGAAAGCTGGGCGGCGATGAAGACGCCGACGGTCATGCCGATGACGCCCCAGAACATGGTGGCGATCACGCCGGCGCGGATGACCCCGTCCTCATACCGGTCGGGATCCGACCGGAAACGACCGTTTGCAACGCCGATGGTCATGGCGGCGAGCGCCACGACCGACGCCGCCATCAGAATATAGCCGTGGAAGCGGAACGCCGCATCGTCGGTGAAGGCGGTCGCGAGCAGGGCCACGATCGCCGCTGCGCCCAGGAAGAGGTACAGGGCGGCCACGTCGCCCGGCATGTCGGCATTCCTTGAGACGGTGGTCGGCATTCGTTGGGCCTCGGTGAGAGAGTCCCTGCTGCGTGCCCCGACTCGCAGCCCGCCGCTTTGCGCCAACGCAAAGCTCACGCCTCAAAATCATGGTTTCAGTAAAATCAGGAGGCCCGGATGCAACGCGACGACAACCAGGAATCACAGATACTCGGCGCCGCTCTGATCGTGTCCGGTGCGATCCTGGCGACCTCGGGCGCCATCTGCGCCTTCGCAGCCGCCAACCATATGGCCATAGCCGCGAACCTTTGCGGACCCACGACCGGCCACTGCATCCTGTGCGCCGTCTCCGCGGCGAGCCTGTTGGCGGCGGCGGCAACCGCCGCCACCGGCGTGGCGCTGCTCAGGGTGAGGTCATATCGCTCGCCTCAACGCGCCGCGTGTTCCCGACGACGGATGGACTGAAAGTCGGTCTGCCCGGCTGTTACCGCTACGGCGCAGAGGCCGTCGGCGCCTGGTCAATGTGAGAAAGCGCGCTGCGCACCGCACTCAGGAGAGCGTCGGAGAGCAGAGGTTTTTCGATAATCGGAACACCGGCGGCCGCCGCGCGCGCCCTCAGATGGGGGCGGGGGTTGGTCGTGATCAGAACCGCCGGCAGGCGCACGCCATTCTCCCGCAGCCGCTCGAGCAGGCCCAGCCCGTCCACGCCCGGCAGGTGATAGTCCAGGATCAGACAGCCCTTGTTCGGCAAGGCTCCCGAGGCCAGCAGGCTCTCGGCGTCCGTGAAACTGCGGACATCCAGGCCCTCGAGGTCGAAGGAGAATTGCACGGCGTGCGCGACTGCCGGGTCGTCATCGACGAGGAAGACCGCCGGGCGCGGCGCCTGATTGTCGCCAAGGGAGGTCACGCGCAGATGCATTCCATGCGATCGCGCTGCAGCAGCCGCACATGCCTTGTCGAACGCGCCTCGATCAGTCCGTCGGCCTGCAGCTGGGACAGCGTCCTGGAGACCGTATGGATGGTCAGGCCGACATGGTCCGCGATGTCCTGCCTCGTCATGGGCAGGTCGATGAATTCCGGATGCCCCAGACGTCCGGCGAATTCGAGCAGGAAGGCGACGACACGTTCGGTCGCGCCCTGCCGGGCCAGAATCTGGGCGTGGTCCTCGCTCCGTTGAACCGCCCGGACGGTGACCTGCCACAGGGCGCGAGCCAGACCGATGTCCGTGGCGGCGCGCTCAGCCAGTTCCGCGCGCTCGATCGCCGAGGCGTGGACCGTGCTCAGGGCTTCGGCGGTGGTGGCGTGTTCGACGCCAGCTTCGAGACCGACGAAGTCCCCGGGCAGGTGGAAGCCGGTGACCTGGCGGCGGCCGTCGCTGAGAAGGCGGTAGCTGATCGCCGCGCCTTTCAGAACGCGATAGACCAGCCGGACCGGATCACCTTGCCGGAACAGCTGTTCGCCCGGCGCGAAGGGCGATCGCGGGGCCGTCGAAGCGTTCGCGAAAACGTCGCACAGATGGCAGTCCGGCGTTTCGGCGCGCGGCGTTGCAATCGGCCGGTCGGTGATGTCGCAGATGCGAAGAGCGGTCATGGAGGTCGTCCGATGAACTTGAGGCCCCTAAACTAGAGTCCCGCCCCGCCCCGCCGATATTCGGGAGTGCTCCCTAGGGGGTTTACCGGAGTCGACGTGGCGCCCCCCGGACGCTCTGGTGAGATGGCCGTCGCCGCCGGCGGTCCGTGGATTCGCCCATGCCCGTCGCTTTCGATATCGAGATCCTGAGGCGCTCCGAGATGTTTTCCGGCCTGGCGCCCGAAGCGCTGGAGGCCGTCGTCGCCGCGGGTTTGGTGCGGCGGCTTTCCGCTGGCACCCGCGTCTTCGCCCAGGGCGATCCGGGGGTCAGCGGCCACAGCCTGCTGGAGGGCCGCGTCAAGATCGTCCAGACCCGGGCGGACGGCGGGCAGTCGGTCCTCCGCTTCATCGGGCCGGGCGAAATGTACGGCACCGTCGCCGCCCTGATGAACCAGGCCTTTCCCGCCGACGCCGTCGCGGTGATCGACAGTGTCGAGATCTGGTGGACCATTCCGGCGCTCCGCCAGCTCATCCGGCAGCATCCCGAGATCGGGCTGCGCTCGACGGCCGCCGCCGGGGCGCGCCTGATGGATCTCCAGAGCCGGATGGGAGAACTGACGGGCGAACGGGTGGAGCAGCGGATCGCGCGTACCCTGCTGCGCCTGATGGAAAAGGCCGGGCGGCCCACCAGCGCCGGCATCGAGATCGATTTTCCGATCACCCGTCAGGATCTCGCCGAAATGGCCGGCTCCACCCTGCACACGGTCAGCCGAACCCTGGCGGCCCTGGATCAACGGGGCGTGACCGGCAGCGCCCGGCGCCGGATTGTCGTTCGCGACCCCCGCGCCCTGACCCAGTTGGCGGAGAACGGCGTCGGCTGATCCGGCGGTCTCGCAGAGGCGTGGCTGAAGGCCGGCCCCTGAAGGCCGGCCTCCCCTTGCCCCCGGATCAGCGGACCCGGGTCAACATCTCGGTGAACCGCCGGCGCGCCAGCGGCGGCGTGCGGGCCACGGCCGTCCGGACCGCTTCCAGATTCGAACCGGCCGGCCCGACCTGGATCAGGGCGACCATGCCCATGCTGTAGTGCGGCGTACACTTCACGGCATAGACCCCGGGCTGGGCCACTCGCAGGACGAACTCACGGCCCATGGGACCGCGCTGGACCGTCGCGCCCGCCGGGATCATTCCGGCGATCGTTTCGGCGTTGTGGCCGGGATCGGTGGGGACGAAGCGGATGGTGTCGCCGGGCCGCGCCTGCACGAGAGCGGGCGAGAAGACCATCGCCCCGCCGGCGCCGCGGTTCAGCATCTGGACGACGTGTTCGCCCGCGGCGGCCGGCGTGGCGGCGATCAGCGCGGCGGCCGCGCATACCATGGGGAGAAGTTTCAGGAACATGACTTGGACCTTAAAAGTGAATGCGCGAAATGTTCGCGGCATGCATCTCTTCTAGTCTTTGCTTTCACCCAAACATTGCGTCCGAACAAACAGACACCTCCGTAGATTCCCGGATGCAGGGAGAGAACAGCTCACGTTCCTCCAGTCTCATCTGTTCGCGGACATCGGTATTGATCTTGCAGCAGAGAACATAGAGCACGCGCCATTTCGCGCAGGCCTGCGCCGGAACCTCGAAGCCCCGCGTGAGGGCAAGCACGACGTCGAGTTGCCCCTGGATCCCGGCGTGCTCCGCTTCCATGATTCTCGCCGCTTTCGCAGCCTGCGGCTGGTCAGCAAGCAGCAGGGGGAAGACGACGGCGTCCTCGCGCTGTTGGTGGTGCTCGATCGATTCAAGGATCCCGATCAGCCGGTCGCACAGGCCGTGCGGCCAGAGCTCCTTGTCGCTGTGCGCGACCTCGCAGGCGGTCGCCAGCGCGACGGCGTCTTCGATCACCCCGACAAGGGCGCGATGATAGCGATCGCGGATGTGGCGGATCAGACGGGTCATGTCCGCCGGGGGCGCGACCTCGTCGTGCTGCAGCCGCGTGAGGCTTCGGGTCAGGGCGCGGCGGTCGATCTGGTCGCAGTCGGTGACGCCCCAGCGCCGCAGACTGCGCGGATCCGCTTCGGGAATCAGGTCGAGGCGCGAGGATTGGGGTCGCATGGACTCATCTCCTTGAGGCGCCGCGATGACACGGGAGGGCCGTTCCGTCGTTGCGCCCGAACAATCTCCCGTCGGACAGAATCGGCCAGCTTCCGCGTCGAAGGAGACTCCCCCCATGGCGTTCGACAATCCGCTCGCGGCCGACATCTGGTCCAGCAAATACCGTTTCAAGCCGACCGAAGGGGGCGGCGACGACACCGTCGAACAGACCTGGGCGCGGGTGGCGGCGGCGATCGCCGAGGCCGAGACGCCGAAGCTGAGGCGCCACTGGCGCGAGCGTTTCGCCGAGGCCCTGTCCGACTTCCAGTTCCTGCCCGCCGGCCGGATCATGGCCGGAGCCGGCACCGGCCGCGCCGTGACCCTGTTCAACTGCTTCGTCATGGGCACGGTGCCGGACGATCTGAACGGCATCTTCGAGGCCGTGCGCGAGGCCGCCGTGACCATGCAGCAGGGCGGCGGCGTCGGCATGGACTTTTCGACCATCCGACCGTCGGGCGCTCCGGTGAAGGGCGTCGGCGCCGACGCCTCCGGCCCGCTCAGCTTCATGGATGTGTGGGACTCGATGTGCCGCACCATCCTGTCGGCCGGCCAGCGGCGCGGCGCCATGATGGGCTGCCTGCGCATCGACCACCCGGACATCGAGGCCTTCATCGACGCCAAGCGCGACCCGGCCCGGCTAAGGAATTTCAACGTCTCGGTGCTGGTCCCCGACGCCTTCATGCGCGCTCTGGAGGCGGGGGCGGACTGGCCGCTGGTGTTCGGCGGCGAGACCTGGCGCACCGTGCCCGCGCGCGACCTGTGGGCCCGGCTGATGCAGGCGACCTACGACGTCGCCGAGCCGGGGGTGATCTTCATCGACCGGGTCAACGAGCGGAACAACCTGGCCGGCGTTGAGACGATCTCGGCCAGCAACCCGTGCGGGGAACAGATGCTGCCGCCCTACGGCGCCTGCCTGCTGGGCTCGATCAATCTGGCGCGGCTGGTCAACAGCCCGTTCGAGCCTGGCGCCGCCCTCGACGAGGAGCGACTGGGCGAACTGACGCGCACGGCGATCCGCTTCCTCGACAACGTCATCGACGTCTCTCGCTTCCCGCTGGAGGCCCAGGCCGAGGAGGCCCGGGCCAAGCGGCGGCTGGGCCTCGGCGTCACCGGCCTGGCCGACGCCCTGGTGTTCTGCGGCATTCCCTACGGCGGCGAGGCGGCGGCCGAAATCACCCGGCGCTGGCTCGGCGTCATCAAGCGCGAGGCCTATCGCGCCTCGGCCGAACTGGCCGCCGAAAAGGGCCCCTACCCGCTCTACGATCCGGCGGTGCTGGACCGGCCGAACCTGCTCGAACTCGACGAGGAGACGCGGGCCCTGATCGCGCGCCACGGCCTGCGCAACGGCTGCCTGACCTCGATCGCCCCGACCGGAACC
Source organism: Brevundimonas sp. (assembly GCF_035561115.1). GTDB lineage: Bacteria > Pseudomonadota > Alphaproteobacteria > Caulobacterales > Caulobacteraceae > Brevundimonas. The sequence goes on along the minus strand of NZ_DATMYH010000083.1, from coordinate 17,420 downwards.
ACTTCGCTGATGGCCGGCAATGTCTCGTCCGGCGTCGAGCCGGTGTTCGCCTTCGCCTACACCCGCAAGGTGCTGCAGCCCGACGGGTCGAAGCGCGAGGAGGCGGTCGAGGACTACGCCCTGACGGTGTGGAAACGGCTGCACGGCGACGCCCCGCCGCCGGCCGGGTCCTTCGTCACCGCCCAGACCCTGACCCCCGCCGAGCACCTGCGCATGCAGGCCGCCGCCCAGGAGATGATCGACAGCTCGATCTCCAAGACCGTCAACTGCCCCGAAGACATCGCCTTCGACGCCTTCGCCGATGTCTATGTCGAGGGCTGGAGGCTGGGCTGCAAGGGTTTGACGACCTACCGGCCCAACGCCGTCACCGGCTCGGTGCTGGCGGCGACGCCGGTCGCCGCGCCCGCTCCGACCCCGCCCGCCGAAGTTCGTCTGAGCCCGCGGCCCGAGGCGCTGACCGGTTCCACCTACAAGATCAAATGGCCCGACAGCCCCCACGCCGTCTACGTCACCCTGAACGACGTCGAAGGCCCCGACGGGCCGCGTCCGTTCGAGATCTTCGTCAACTCCAAGAACATGGAGCACTACGCCTGGACCCTGGGCCTGACGCGGATGATCTCGGCCGTGTTCCGGCGCGGCGGCGACGTCTCCTTCGTCGCTGACGAGCTGAAGTCGGTGTTCGATCCGCGCGGCGGCGGCTGGCTGAACGGTCGCTATGTGCCCTCGTTGCTGGCGGCGATCGGCGGGGTGATCGAGCGCCACCTGGCCCGGGACGCGGCCGCCTGCGAGGCTCACGACCATGCCGCGCCTTCGCCGGCCGGTCAGACCGCCGTCCCCCGCCCGACGGCTTGCTGCCCCCGCTGCGGCGCCGGCGGCCTGGTTCGCAAGGAAGGCTGCGACACCTGTTTCGAGTGCGGCTATTCGAAATGCGGCTAGGCTGAACCGGAGGGGGCGGTCGCCGCCCCCTCTCCCGTCAGTAGCGGTATTCGAGGATCAACCAGCCCTTGTCGGCGTCGCCGAAGGCCGGATGGTCTCCGTCGAAATGCGCCGCCTTCAGCTCCACCGACCAATGGCCGTTGATCGGCAGGGCGGCCGACAGGTCCAGCTCCCGGCCCAGATCGAGATCGCCGTTCGCGTCATGGAAGACGTGCGCCTCGGCGGTCAGGCGGACGGTGCGGCCCCGGGCCGGGACGCCGACATGACCGCGCAGGAACAGGTCGCGGACGCCGAACGCCGGGGTGATGGTGATGACATCGGACCAGCCCAGGAATCCGTGACCCGTGCCCAGCGGCGTCTGGAAGCCGGAGACGCCGTCGCCGTCGAACCGCTCGTAGCCCAGGCCGGCCGACCAGCGCGGCGTCTGCAGCCCCACCGCCGCCGCCTGGAAGTCCAGCGCATAGTCGGCCGGATTGGCGCCGTTGTCGGACTGCACGGCGTATTCGCCAGCCCAGGTCAGCGACAGATCGTCAGCCACCGTCCGCGACCCGGCCAGCCGCGCGCCGATCGTGGTCGACGACTGCGCCGCGGCGTTGTCGAGATCGATGGCCAGACCGAAGGCGCTCAACCGGCCGACGGGCGTGTCCGCCTCGGCCTGCAACAGGTGGATGTCGCCTCGCCAGACGCCCTGGGCATGCTCGTGGCCGAGCGGGCGCTGGACCCGGTCGGCGAAGACCCAGGTCAGGGTGACGGGCTTCAGCGCCGTGGTGGTCATCCGGACGGCGTCGAAAGTCTGCTCGTTCTGGCGCCACCCGACATTGCCGACGAAGCGGCTGTTCCCCACCACCAGCCGCTGGCGGCCGACGGTGACCTCCGTTTCGGGCAGGCCGGTCCAGCGCACCAGCGCCCGGTTCAGCTCCAGGGTCTCGCCGTCGGCCACGGCGGGACGGCCGGGAACCGGATCGACCGGCGCGGAATAGCGGTCGTCCAGCACCGCGACTCCCTCCCCCTCGACCAGCAGCTGCAGGCCACGCGCCGTCGCCGAGCGCCAACCCAGCCGCGCGCGCAGGGTCAGGGCGTGGGCCTGGTCGGCGAAGCCTTGCTGATCGAACGTCTCGCTGCGCAGCCGGCTTTCGAAAAGGATGCGGGCGTTGGTGTCGGTCGCCTGGGCCGAGGCCGCGGCCGGGACCGCGGCCAGTATGAAGGCCAGCACGGCCGTGCGTCTCATCGCCATGGACTCTCTCCGGTTAAAAAAAGCGACCGCCGGGGACATCCCCGACGGCCGCAGGTCGCACACCAGACTGGCGACTAGTGTTCCATGTGATTGTGGGCTTCCGGCGAGCCCCGGAAGATGTCCGGGTTCTGCGGTCCGGTGACCTCGATGATGCCGGCGGCGCCGCGGTCGACCCGGCTCAGGGCGTGGTCGACCATGATGTAGCTGCCGGGAACCTCGAACGTCAGATCCACCACCGTGGCCCCGCCCGGAGGCACCAGCACGGTCTGCACATCGGTGATCGGAGGGCTGGTCAGCGAGGCGTCGCGATACACGCGGTCGAAAATCTCGCCGATGACGTGGAAGCTGGAGATCTTGTTCGGACCGCCGACGCCGAAATAGATCCGGGCGGTGTCGCCAACCTCGGCCTTGAGGGCGTTCTCGCCGGTCAGGGCCTTGAAGGCGCCGTTCATGACGTAATAGGTCGGCTGTTCGTTGAGCAGCTTCTCGACGCTCTCGGTCAGCAGGCCCGGCGTGCCCTGGTCTTCCTCGGTGTAGATCTCGCCCTGCATCACGTAGAATTCGTGGTCGACAGCCGGCAGGCCGCCCTCGGGCTCGACCAGGATCAGGCCGTACATGCCGTTGGAGATGTGCTGGGCGACCATCGGCGTGGCGCAGTGATAGACATAGAGGCCGGGCTGCAGGGCCTTGAAGGTGAAGGATTTGGTCTCGCCGGGGTTGGCGTTGGTCGCCGCCGCTCCCCCGCCGGGGCCGGTCACGGCGTGGAAGTCGACGTTGTGCATCATCACGCTGCTGGCGGCGTTGGCCATGTTGACCTCGACGGTGTCGCCGACGCGGACGCGGACAAACGGCCCGGGCACCCGGTTGTTGTAGGTCCAGTAGGTGTAGCTGGTCCCGTCCTCCAGCTGGCCGATCACCTCGGTGGTCTCAAGGTTCACGATATGATGGCGCGGACCGGAAGCGGTCAGCGGCGCCGGCAGATCGGTCGCGCGGCGGATGATGTCGGCGGCCGGGGCCGGAGCGGCGGCGGCCTCCTGGGCGAGAGCGAAATCCGGAACCGCGGCGATCATGGCGAGGGCGGCGGCGCTGGTGAGAAGGGCGGTCAGTTTCATGTTCGGTCCCCGGGGGCGCTTGCTCGGCCCCGATGCGCACCGGTCTAGGAGCCTCTCCGGGGGCCGACATTGCGCGGGCACAACGTTCGGCGACCGCCGGCCCAGATGTCGCAGGCCGCCCTTGCCGAGGTCGGGAAGTAGGCCAATATTACCGTTTATTTTGAATGTGTTAGTTGAGTATTGCAGTCAACGCTTCCCCCTACGGGCGTTCCCGTAGAGGGTTTTTACGGAGGCGGGCGAACAACTTCTAACCGCCGATTCCAGCGAAAAGTCCGAGCGGATGATGGGCCCGCGCCACCGTTACGATGAAGCCGAACACCGCGAGCGCCGCCAGCCAGAAGCCGATCCGCATCCGCCGCGAACGGGCTGCGGCGAAGGCCTGGGTTCCAAGACCGATGTAGACGACGAGGAGGGTCACCTTCACCGTCAGCCAGTGATCCACGAACGGAAACTGACGCACCAGGACCGTGAGCGTCAGGGCGGCGCCCAACAGGATGGTGTCGATGATCCACGAGACCAGCCGGACCGGGAAGGCTCGGGGCCAGGAGGCGCCCGACAGGTTGAAGGCCCCGCCGCGCACGGCGAACAGCAGTCCGCTGGCGGTCACCGCGCAGATATGGACGGCCCGAATCGGGAGGTAGAAGTCTTCCATACGCCTTCGCCGCCCCTCCTGATGTCAAAGACGCCGATCGAGGCCCGCACAGAGGCGAACGGGCGGGCGTCGGGCGCAGTTCCGGACGGCTGCAGCCGTCGGAAAGCGAGCGTACCAGCTAGTGGTGCGCCGCGCCGGCGCCCAGGATCAGGACCGGAGCCGGATGCGCCGGTCTCGGCTCGCCTGCCACGGACGTCTCGATCCAGCGCGCTTCGCCCTGCTCGCAGGTCTGGATCACCGGGAAGACCAGCGATCCCGCCGCGGACGGCAGTTTCGCCGCCAGGCCGAACTCGTCGAATTGATCGTCAGACAACCGGCCGGTCCAGGTGATGGCGCTGACCCGCTCGGTCAGGAAGCCGCCGCCCTCGGCGGCGACGGGCTCGGCCAGCGGCTGGCGCTCGACGGAGATGGTCCAGCCGGCCTTCGGCTGCGGCCGGGCGACAACTATGCCGGCTGGAATTTCAACCCTGACAGCCGTGGTGGCCGAGCCGTCGCAGCCGTGGCTGACCCGCAGGGCGCCGGCCCAGTGGCCGCCCGCCGCAGCCTGCGGCTGGGTGAAGACGACGTGGGCCTGGGCGGCGCCCGCCGCAGCAAGGGCGGCCAATGCGGCCAGAAGCATGGTGGGCGTTCTCATGGCGTGTCCTTTCAGAAAGCGGCGCGGAGACCGACGAAGGCGCTGCGGCCCTCGCCCGGCCAGAAAACCGTGGTGGATGCGACGCGCGCGTCAGTCACGGCGCTGGCGTTGGCGATGTAGCGCTTGTCGGTCAGGTTGCGGGCGTCAAGGAACAGCTTGACCTTCGGGGTGACCGCCAGGACGGCGTTCAGCGACCAGATGGCATAGCCGGGCGACTTCAGGGTGTTGGCGTAGTCGACCCAGCTGTCCTTCGGCGTCCACTGTACGGAGGGCGCGAGCGACCAACGGCCGGCGCTGTAGCTCAGCTCGGCATGATAATGGTGCTCCGGAACGACCGGCAGCCGGCCGTCGCCGTAGTGGGGGTCTCCGTCAAAGCGCAGATCGGTCCATGCCCAGGTCTGGTGCAGCTTCAGCCGGCGTTCGCCGTCCCGCCAGATCATCCAGTCCAGCCCGGCTTCGAGGCCCTGGTGCACCGTATCGCCGGCATTGAACGTGGCTGCGGGAATGTCGGGCGCGGTCAGGAAGGTCAGCAGCTCGTTCTCGACCGTCATGCGGTAAAGCGCCACGTCCCATGACAGCGAACCCTTGCGCCCCCGCGTACCGATTTCCACGGTCCAGGCCTCCTGGGCCTCGACCGGCACGAAGTCCGGATAAGGCGTCTGCACCAAGGCGGAGAAATGCGGCGGCTCGACCGAGCGGGTCAGGTTGGCGAAAAGCTGCCGCCCGCCGCCGTCTTCCCACAACAGGCCGATCCGGGGGGCGAACCAGTCGAAATCCTTCGAGGCGCCGCGCGCCGGGTTGACGTGATCGGCGTAGTCGCGCGTGGCCCGGCCCCAGCTGCCGCCGGCCACCAGCGCCAGGCGTTCGGTGACGAACAGCCGGCCCTCGGCGAAGATGTCCTGGGCCGTGGCGCGCTGGGTGTTGTCGCCGGTAAGGACTCCGCGTTCGCCGGCGTTGTTCTGGAAGGTCAGCCCGTCCAGCCTGCCGTCGCGCAGCCATGCGCCGATGAACAGGTCCGCGTTCCGTCCCCCGAGCGTGCCGGTCCAGTCGAGGCGGCCGAAGGCGCCGATGTTGCGACTCTGCTGGTCAATGACCACCGAAATCGGGTGGTCCAGATCCTTGACCGCGGCGTAGACGCCGCCCTCGAAGCTCCACGCCTCGTCCAGACGCCAACGGGTCTGGACGGAGCCGCGCAGCGAAGTCATGTCCCGGCGGTAGTCCTTCGCCGTATTGGCCGCCGCGGCGGCGGTCGGGTTCTCCAGCGCCTGCGACAGGGTCAGGGCGCCGGGAATCTCGTTCTCGATGTCCGCGGCGCTGACCAGCAACCGGATTTCGCGGCCCTCGCCCAATCTGTGACCGAGGTTCAGGCTGAGACGTTGCGAGGCCTGGGCGGAGTGATCCCGCCAGCCGTCGGCGCCGAGCACAGAAACGCCCGCCCAGAGGTCGTCATCGCCCCATTGGCGGGCGATCTCGCCGTGGGCGCGCCAGGTTTCGAACGAGCCGGCCTCCAGCCTGAGCTCATTGCGAGCCGGGGCGTCGCGACCGGTCGGAGTGTTGAGCTGGATGGCCCCGCCCATGGTCGCGCCGCCGAAGCGGATGGCGTTGCCGCCCTTGAACACCTCGATATAGCGGGCGCTGAGCAGATCGACTTCCTGGAAGTCGCCGAAGCCGTCCGCCTGGTTGAAGGGCACGCCGTCCTGGGCCAGCACCACGCCGCGGTTATGAGAGGAATTGCCCACGCCGGATCCGCGAATCGACAGGCGGACCTCCTCACCCCAGCGCTTTTCGGCGTAGACGCCCGGCACGGCGTGCAGGGCGTCGCCGAGGTGCATGGCCAGATGATCGACGTACTGTTCGCGGCTGACCACGGCGACCGCGCCCGGCGTCTCCTGCGCCTCGGCGCGGGCGCGCGCGGCCACCGCCGGATCCACCGGATCACGGCGGGCCTGGACCATCACATCGGCAAGCACGACCGGCTCGTCCGGCGCCGTCAGGTGAGCGATGTGCGTGGCGTCTTGCGGCGCACCGGCCGCCAGGATCAGGGCGGCGGCGGAAACGGTGGAGAGAAGCATGGCGGACCCGGAAGCGTCGTTCGGCCCGGAGCGGACCGTGCGCCCAATTGAGCCCGCGCCGCGCCGTCCTCCTTGCGCTGACGCAACGGGCGGGCTCCGCAATTATACGGTGAGGCCGCGCCAACGGTGCGACGCCGCGACTCGGCCGGCTCGCCGGAATCGTCCCCGCGCGGCAGCGTCGTCCGGCGTTCAGACCCCGCCCTGCAACGCCTGCCTGATCCGGTGGGATTTTACGCCGCGGCCTCAAGATCATGGCCGAGGCTCTCGCGGACCAGGGCGATGAAGGGCGGGAACAGGGCGACGCGGAATTCCGGGGCCGCCCAGTAGGGGTTCATGAAGACGCAGCGGATCAGCACCATGCCCTGCGCATCGACGACGCCGCTGAAGCCGTCGACATGGCGCGCGACCGTGGCGGCATAGTCGGCCCCGAGCGTGGTCTTCGAAACCGAGAACTCCGGCGAACAGTGGATCCGGTCGAACAGGGCCGTGGTGCGGCGGTTGGCGGCGGACAGCGTCTCTCCCCGCGCCGCGATGGAGAAGCAGACGATGTTGGCGTCAGCGGGCTGGAGAAACCGCACCTCCGGCACGGCGTCGCCGAGGGCGGTCTCGAACGCCTGCCGCGCCCGCACGGTTTCGGCGAGCAGCGCCCCCAGCCCGGACGGGCCGAAACCCATGGTGCGCCCGGTCAGCCAGACCGCAGCGGCTCCGGCCGCCGAACGCGACCCCTCCAGGGTCGACGACCATTTGCCATCGCCGAGTTCCGGGCGGTCGAGATAGGGTGCGTCGAAGGCCGAGACGGCGTAGCGCGCGGTGTCCCGCGTCAGGAAGGCCCCGCAGGCGTAGGGAACATAGCCCAGCTTGTGGGGATCGATGGTGACGGAGTCCGCGCGGCCGATCGCCCGTAAGGCAGCGACGCTGGCGGGGGTGAGAACATCCTCGTCCGGCCCGCCCAGGATGGCGCACAGGAAGCCGCCGTAGGCCGCGTCCACATGCCGCCAGATGTGCACGCCCCGCTCGGCTTCCCAGCGCTCCAGCCGGTCGTGCAGGGCGTCGATCGGGTCGATCTCGCCCGTCTCCGTGGTCCCGGCCACGCCGACCGCCATAAGCACGGGCCGGCCTGCGGCCTCCGCCCGCCGGATCAGCCGGTCCAGATCATCGACGTCGAGCCGCCCCTCGGCGTCCAGATCCACCGCCCACAGCGACTCCTCGCCGAGGCCGAACAGGTTGGCGGCTTTTGACCAGGAATAGTGTTTGTTGCCCGGGACCAGCAGCACCGGACCCAGATAGTCCCGGCCGGCCGCGCGGCCGATCCGCAGCCAGATGGCGGCCGGTACGCCGACGGCGGCGCTGTAGCGGCGCAGCACGGCGTCGGTCAGGCCATGCTCGTCCCAGAGCTGGCGGAACCGGTCCCAGCCCATATGGGCCGAGGCGAAGACGTCGAGGGGCTCGCCGGTCTTTTCGGCGATGTAGAGGCCGAGGCTGAGCCAGTGGTCGAGCCGGTAGCGGGCCCGCCAGACGGCTTCGAAATTCGCCACCGTGCCGCCGGAGGTGAAATGGCCCTCGGCCCTCGCGGGGTCATAGCCGACCATGGCCGCCAGCATGGCGATGGCCTCGGCCTCGATCACCGTGCCGACCTTGCTGGCCTCGCGCGAGGTGTTGTTGGGATTGTGCAGCATGGCCGCCAGCCAGCCCAGCAGCGCCGGCAGGGACACCTCGGCCTTCATGTGCCCGATGTAGCGGGGGGTGAAGGTTGGTGTCTCCGCCGTCAGCGCCTCGCACAACTCGGCCAGTTCCCGGGACAGGACCTCGCGCCGCTCGAGCCGCTCGGGCGACAGCCGATCCTCCGGTCCGACCAGGCAGGGATCGTCGGCGAACAGGCCCTTGCGCCAGTCGAACCATTGATCCAGCACCGCCTGGAACTCACCCCGCACCCAGGTCTCGTTTTCCGAGCGGGGGCCGGGGAAACAGGCGCCGGCGACGATGGCGGCGGGGGATGGGCTCATGGGATCTCCTGCGGGGTTGGATGGCGCGGGGCCGCCTCGGCGTCGTTGTCGGCGCGCAAGCTCCGCTCAGGACGGTCGGGTGAGAATCCAGCCGCCCACGCAGGCCAGCCCGACCGCGACCGTGGCGGTGACGGCAAGGCCGGCCCCTGATGCGTGAACCAGAAAGCCGCTGAGCGGCAGGCTCACCGCCGCGGCCGCCTTGGCCCCCGGCGGGATGGCGCGGCGCTGTTCCCAGGCCTTCAGCGGCGGACCGAGCCGGGCGTGGTCCCGCAGCCAGGCCTCAAGCCGCGGCGAGGACCGGGCGAACGCCCAGGCCGACAGGAGGACGAACGGCGTCGTGGGCAGAACCGGCAGGGCCACGCCGACGACGGCCAGCGCCGCTGCGCCCAGCCCGAGCGCCTGCAACATCAGCCGGTCGCCACGGGGAGCGGAAGGCGAACAGTGGCAGTCCCCGTGACAGCACAGGTCGGTCGGACACATCACCGGGTCACAACAGTCGGCGGCGGGACAGGTCATGCCGGATGGGTCGCACGACGCGGCGGCCGCCGCCTTGCGCGGGCGCAAAGTCACAGCGACCGCCGCCACAGCATCGGCCCGTAGGCGGCGACGAAGCCGGCGAAGGCCAGGGCCCACAGCGTCGCCGAAACGGCCAGCAGGACTGCGGTCCATTCGGTCAGGAAGGGAGCCGACACCCGCACCACGGCCGCCGACAGGATCAACAGGTAGATGGCCGTCGTCGAACGGTCGGCGACCCGCGGCCGGCCGGTATGGCCTCGCGTGGCCCGGGTCATGATGGCCAGGGTCTCGACGCCCATCGCCCCCGTCGTCAGGGCATGGACGCCGGCGGTGAACGGAACGGCGTCCGGAACCAGCGCGGCCAGTCCCAGCAGGATCAGCCCCAGGCCGAGCCACGCATAACCAAGGTGCAGAATCCAGACGAGCGCCTCGCGCCGCGCCAGCCAGCCGCGCCAGCGCGCCAGACGGGCCAGATTGGCGAGCCCGGCGACGACCATGGCCCCTCCCGTGAACAGGGCGTGGGGCGCCGCCACCCATGCGACCAGCGCCACGGCGGTGAGCGCCAGCACGCCGGCGTCGAAGCGGTTGAAGGCGGTCGGGCCCCTGGCGATTCCGTTCGCCTGGGTCCAGTTCTGGGTGAAGCTGGGGGTCACCCGGCCGCCGATCAGGGCGATCAGGCCGGTGACGACGGCCACAGCGGCCCGCTCGGCGCCCGGACCGAACAGCGGAAGGGCGCCGCGCAGGTGAAAGGCGATATTGGCGGCGGCCAGCACCGACACCAGCAGGCAGACCGGCAGGTTGCGCCGGTTCTTCGCCGCAAGCACTTCACGCCAGATCAGGCCGGCGAAGACGAGCAGGAAGGCGCTGTCGATCACCGCGGCCGGAACCGCCATGGTTGCGGGAAGGAATCCGGCCGCCCGGCCCGCCGCCCACAGGGCGAACAGGCCCGCCAGCTTCAGGCCGGTCACCGGCAGGCGGCCCGTCCAGTTCGGCACCGCCGTCAGCAGGAAGCCGGCGATGACTCCGGCCAGATAGCCGAACAGCATCTCGTGGATGTGCCACAGCCGCCCGTCCATGCTCCCGACCGTGCCATCGCCCAGCGTCATCGACGCCACCCAGATCGGCACGGCCGCCGCCGCCCATACCGCCGAGAACAGGAAGAAGGGCCTGAAGCCGAAACTGAACACGGGCGGGCCGGAGTAGCGGCGGATGGACTGAGCTGTCGTGGTCACGGGAAAAGCATCCTCAGAAAAAGAAAGGGCGGGGAGAGGCGAACCCCTCCCCGCCCCGTACGCTGTCGGTCCCGTTACTCGGCCGGCAGCACCGCCGGCTCGGCGGCGGGGTCGGCCACGGGCCTCGGCTTGAGACCCGCGATCACCAGCCGGGCGGCGAAGACCGCCAGGGTGACGGCGCCCGCCCCGAACACCACGTCGCCGGGGACGCGCATCCACACCAGGGTCTGGACCAGCGGCGAGTGAAGAACCGCCGGAGAGCGCGCGTACCACATGCCGTGCTCGATACTGGCGAAGGCCTGCACCACCCCGATCGGCAGCAGCGACAGGAACAGCATCATCGCCAGACCGATGTTCAGCAGCCAGAAGGTCCAGGCCAGCAACGTATCGCTCCACCCCTCCCGCCGGGCCAGGCTGCGGAAGCAGAACAGCAGCAGGCCGATACCCAGCATCCCGTAGACCCCGAACAGGGCCGCGTGGGCGTGGGTCGCCGTCGTGTTGAGCCCCTGGATGTAATAGAGGGCCAGCGGCGGGTTGATCATGAAGCCGAAGACGCCGGCGCCGAGCAGGTTCCAGAAGCCGACGGCCACGAAGAACAGGATCGGCCATTTGTAGGCCTTGACCCACGGGGCCGCCTTGGTGTGCCGCCAATTCTCGAAGGCCTCGAAGCCGACCAGGGCCAGCGGCACGACCTCGAGGGCCGAGAACACCGAGCCGATGGCCATCACCGAGGTGGGCGTGCCGGCGAAATACCAGTGGTGCGCCGTGCCCAGCACCCCGCCCGTCATGAAGACGATGGTGCCGAAGACGACCGCCACGTTGGCGACGACCGGCCGGACCAGGCCGAGGCGGACGAACAGCAGGCTGATCACCGCGGTGGCGAACACTTCGAAGAAGCCCTCGACCCACAGGTGGACGACCCACCAGCGCCAGTACTCGACCATGCTGATGTGGGTGTGTTTGCCCCACATGAAGCCGGCCGCATAGAACAGGGTGATGGCGACGGTGGACAGGAACAGGATCACCAGCACCGGCTTGGCCTGGGACTTCTCCTTCAGCGCCGGCCACAGGGCCCGGGTCACCAGCACCAGCCACAGGACGAGGCCGACGAAGAGAAGGATCTGCCAGAAGCGGCCGAGATCGATGTATTCCCAGCCCTGGTGACCGAACCACCAGTTGGTGTCGAGGTCGAAGATCTGCTGCACGCCGAACCATTCGCCGGCCATCGAGCCCAGCACGACCACCACGAGGGCGACCCACAGGACGTTGACGCCGAGGGCCTGGAAGCGCGGTTCCTTGCCCGAGACGATCGGGGCGATGTAGAGGCCCGTGCCCAGCCAGGCCGTGGCGATCCAGAACACCGCCAGCTGGGTGTGCCAGGTGCGGGTCACGGCGTAGGGAATCCATTCCGAGATCGGAATGCCGTAGAAGTCATGGCCCTCGACCGCATAGTGGGCGGTGACGGCGCCGAGCCCGACCTGCAGCAGGAACAGGGCGATCACGGTCAGGAAATACTTGCCCGCCGCCTTCATCGAGGGCGTCGGCTTCATGCCCATCAGCGGATCGGCCGTGGGCGGTTCCAGGTGTTCTTCCTTTGGCTGGCGCGCATGCCAGAAGACCAGGGCGGCGACGCCGAAGATCAGCAGCAGGACGCTGGCCACCGACCAGACGATGTTCGCGGGGGTCGGCACGTTGTCGATCAGCGGCTCGTGCGGCCAGTTGGAGGTGTAGGTGATGACATCGTTCGGACGCTGCGTGCCGGCGCCCCAGCTGGCCCACCAGTAGAAGGCGGCGATCTGGTTGCGGCGGCTGATGTCCGGCACCGCGTTGTTGGCGACGGCGTACTGCTCGCGCAGCGATTCCAGCGCGGGGTCGTCGCTGAACAGGGCGACATAGTGCGCCTTGACCTCGCGCATGGCCGCGGCCCGGTCGGCGGAGACGGTGATGGTGTCGGTCGCCGGATCATAGGTGTTGGTGCGCATCTCGCGCTTGACCCGGGCCTTCAGCGCCGCCTGGCGCTCAAGGTCGAGGCTGGCCCAGGACTGCCCATGGTCGCGCTGCGACCACATCTCCAGCAGGGCCATGGTCTCGCGGTGCAACTGGTCGGCCGACCAGTCCGGCGCGACATAACCGCCGTGGCCCCAGACCGAGCCGACCTGCTGGCCGCCCATGGACTGCCAGGCCAGTTGACCGGTCTGGATGTCCTCGCGGGTGAGCAGAACCCGCCCCGAGGTGTCCACGACCTGCGCCGGTATGGGCGGCGCCTGCCGGTTTATCTCCCGCCCCATCATCCCCAGCACGGCGAACGACGTCGCCATGATCAGGGCGAGGACGATCCAAAGTCTCTTGGTTGTCATCTCGCGATATCCTTGCGGCCGCGCGGGAGATCCCGAATCCGGCCAATTGAAGCTTTCATTCCGTCGATCAGGGTGGCGGGACGTTGTCGGTCGACAAACTCCGGGCTTCCCCCAGTGCGGGATGTCCCGGAGGTCACACCGCCCGGGCGTGCCGGCTCGCGGCGACGGGCAGGCGGGCGTCGAAACAGGCCGCGACCACGCGCATGACGCGGTGGGCCTCGGGCGGAATCCGGATGGTCCGGCCGGCGACAAGGCACAGGCCGTCGGCCTGCAGCCGATCCGCGGCCACGATCGAACTGTCCAGGGTCGCGGCGGCGAAGCCATGCGCCCGGCAGACCTCGGCGACATCGACGGTCAGGTCGCACATCAGGCGCTCGATCACGTTCGCACGCAGCTCGTCTTCTGCGTTGACAGCCAGCCGGCGCGCGACCGGGAGACGGCCCGCCTCCACTTCGCGGCCCCAGACATCGGTCGCCGCGGCGTTCTGCACGAATCCCTCCGCGAAACGGCCGATCGAGGACGGACCGATCGGCACGAGTACGGGCGCCGGATCGTCGGTGTAGCCCTGGAAATTGCGGCGCAGCATCCCCGATGCCGCCGCGACAGCCAACGGATCCTCCGGCAAGGCGTAGTGATCCAGGCCGATGCGGACATAGCCGGCCGCCAGCAGCGTCTGATCGGCGGCCTCGGCCTGGGCCCAGCGGCCGTCGCCGTCCGCCAGATCGGCCTCCCGGATCATCACCTGGTGCTTCTTCATCCACGGCACGTGGGCGTAGCCGAACACCGCCACACGATCCGGGCGCAGGGTGACCGCCGCCTCCGTGGACGCCGCCAAATTCTCCGGCGTCTGCCCCGGCAGGCCGTACATCAGGTCGAAATTGATTGCGGCGACCCCCGCCTTGCGCAGCCGGTCATTGGCGGCGGCGACCATGTCGAACGGCTGGATGCGATTGACCTTCGCCTGGACCTCTGGATCGAAGGTCTGGACGCCGAGGCTGACCCGCGTCACTCCGGCTTCGCCACAAGCGTCGATGAAGGCCTCGGTCAGCATGCCCGGGTCCAGTTCGGCCGCGACTTCCGCGCCGGGGCGCAAGGCGAACCGGTCTGCCATATGCAGGACCAGAGCCCTGAAATCCTCGGGCGACAGGGCGTTCGGACTGCCGCCGCCGAAATGCAGATGGGCGGCGCCGGCGTGCGGACCGATGGCGTCCGCCCACAGGTCCACCTCCAGCATCAGGGTCTGGAAGAAGGCGCGGACCCGGTCGTACTCATGGAAGACGCTGGTGTGGCAGCCGCAATACCAGCACAGCCGCCGGCAGAAGGGCACATGGACATAGGCCGAGATGGCCTGGTCGGCGCGGGTGGCGGCCAGCCACGCCCGGGCCTCCTCCTCCCCGGCGGCGGTCTCGAAGGCGACCGCCGTCGGATAGCTGGTGTAGCGGGGCAGGTTGCGCGCGGCGTGGGGACGCCAGGCGGGCGGAAGGGTGCGGATCGACATGCGGGAACCCGGCCTCTCGTTCGCCGCTACGCCGCCTTCCATGCGGGCTGCAGTTCGACGTGCGGCGGGCAGGACGCGACGGCGACCGGAGCGGCGCCGGCCAGTTCGTTGGCGAAGCCGTGGTTGACGTCCCGGTGGTGGGCCTCGTCGGCGCGAACCACCAGCACCACGTCGCGCAGGGTCGCGTCGGCCGGGAGGTTCCAGTAGCGGCGCGCGATAGCCGGCGCGGCCACGTTCGGGCTGCGGCCCTCGTCGATCTCGGCGAGGTAGTGGGTGTAGCTGATGACGGCCTCTTCCTCGAAATAGCCGACGACCCGGTGAGCCGTCCTGGCGGACACCAGATAGAGGCCGAAGAAGAACAGGTAGAAGACCCATTGCACGGCGATGACCATGAAGCGTTCGAACAGGGTCGGCTGCGCTACCTCGATGAACGTCATCAGGTGCATCCGCTCGTTCTCGGCCTCGTCCATCAGGGTGCGGATCCAGCCGTTGTCGTCCTTCATCCGGCGCAGGGCCTTGAGGTGGTTCAGGGTCGCCCCGACCATGCCCGGCACGGCGGCGACGGTTTCCAGCACCACGGCGCGGTGGCCGTAGCGTTTGGCGAAGAAGGTGTCGGCGAAGAAGCGCAGCGCCTTGACGAAGCCGAGGGCGACGCGGTCGGACACGCCCTTCGGCGCATGATGGATGGAGAGGTCGACGCGGGGAGCGGTCATGGCGGCTTCCGTAAGCTTGAACTGGGGCCGGCGGCCCGATGCCGGTGAAGTAGCCGCCGTGCGCGACTGGCGGAATTCGGGTGTTTCACCTACGGGTTGTTGCGGAGGCGATGATGACGATCACGATCCCGAAGACCACGCTTGAAGGCCGCACCGCCTGGGACTGGATGCTGGCGAGTCGCCATGCCGGCGCCGGTGTGGCCGCCGCCGTGCTTGGGGCCCTGGGAGGGCTGGCGGTGCGTCTGGCCCTGGTCCCGTGGCTGGAGCACCGGCTGACGCTTCTGTTCTTCGTTCCGGCCATTGTAGTGGCTTCGGCCCTCGGCGGCGCCCTGCCCGGCGCGCTGGCGACGGTGCTCGGCCTCGCCTGCGGCATGTACGTCACCTGGTCGGCGGGGGCGCTGGCGGCGGGCGATTTCGCCAGCATCTCCGTCTTCCTGTTGCTGGGTCTGGTGATCGCCGCCGGGGGCGAGGCGTTCCAGAACATGCGGTCGCGGGCCGTGACGGTGAACCGGGATCTCCGGGCGCGCGAGGCGCACCTGCAGTCCATCCTGGCCACGGTGCCCGACGCCATGATCGTCATCACCGAGCGCGGAATGATGCAGTCCTTCAGCCCCACCGCCGAGCGCCTGTTTGGCTGGACCCCGGACGAGGTGATCGGCAAGAATGTGAGGATGCTGATGCCCGAACCCTATCGGGAGCAGCACGACGGCTACCTCGATCGTTATCTGACCACGGGCGAGCGGCGGATCATCGGCGTCGGCCGGGTCGTGGTCGGAGAGCGAAAGGACGGTTCGACCTTCCCGATGGAGCTGGCGGTCGGGGAGATGATTTCCGGCGACCAGCGCTTCTTCACCGGATTCGTCCGCGACCTCAGCGAGCGCCAGCAGACCGAGCAGCGGCTTCAGGAACTGCAGTCCGAACTGGTCCACATCTCCCGCCTCACCGCCATGGGCGAGATGGCCTCGGCCCTGGCGCATGAACTGAACCAGCCGCTGTCGGCCATGGCCAACTATCTCAAGGGCTCGCTGCGCCTGCTGGACGCGGAAACGATCGCGCGGGACCGTTTGAAGGACGCGATCCAGAAGGCCGGCGACCAGGCGCTGAGGGCGGGCGACATCATTCGCCGCCTGCGCGATTTCGTCGCCCGGGGCGAGGCCGAACGCCGCGTTGAAAGTCTGCCGAAGCTGATCGAGGAAGCCAGCGCCCTGGCGCTGGTCGGGGCCAAGGAACATGGGATCCGCGTGCTGTTCCGCTTTTCGCCCGAGGTCGACCTGGTGCTGGCTGACAAGGTCCAGATCCAGCAGGTGGTTCTGAATCTGATCCGTAATGCGATCGAGGCGATGGAGGAGGCGCAGCGCAAGATTCTCGACATCCGCCTCGACCTTGTCGCCGACGATCACGCGCAGGTCACCGTGGCCGACACCGGCTCGGGCATCAGCCCGGACATCGCCGACCAGCTGTTCCAGCCGTTCGTCACCACCAAGCGGACCGGCATGGGCGTCGGCCTGTCGATTTCGCGCACCATCATCGAGGCCCATGGCGGTCGCATCTGGGTCGAGCCGAATCCGGGCGGCGGCACCCGATTCTGCTTTACGCTGCGTTCTGTAGGCGAGGAGGAACTCTATGATGGCGAATGAGCCCATCGTTCATGTGGTCGACGATGATCCCGCGATCCGGGATTCGCTGGCCTTCCTGCTGGACACGGCGGGACTGGTGTCGAGAACCTATGAGTCGGCTGCGGCCTTGCTGGTCCACGCCGGCACGCTCGCGCCGGGCTGCATCGTCACCGACGTGCGCATGCCCGACATGAACGGACTGGAGATGGTTCGCCGGTTGTCCGAGATGGGCGTGCGCCACCCGGTCATCGTCATGACCGGCCACGCCGACGTGCCGCTGGCCATCGAGGCCGTCCGCGCCGGGGTCAAGGACTTCATCGAAAAGCCGTTCGACGACGAGGCCTTGTTGTCCTCGATCCGCTCGGCCCTCGCCGACCAGGCAGGGACCACCGAGCGCGAGGGACAGGACGCCGAGGTGCGCGAGCGTCTCGCCTCCCTGTCGACCCGGGAGCGTCAGGTGCTGGAGGGCCTGGTCGCCGGCCGCGCCAACAAGGTGATCGCCTACGACCTCGAGATCAGCCCGCGCACGGTCGAGGTCTATCGCGCCAACGTCATGACCAAGATGCAGGCCCGCAGTTTGTCGGAACTGGTGCGGATGACGATCCTCGCCGGATAGACCCTTCCGGCGTCAGGGGTTTACCGGAGGTGACGCAGGCGGACGGCGGTGGGAGGAAGAGCCTCGATTACCACGGGATTCCTCCTGATGTACGACTACAAGGCCGCCTTCCAGACTGCCGTGGAGCAGGTCAAGAGCGAGGGGCGCTACCGCGTCTTCGCCGATCTGAAGCGCGTGCGCGGCCAGTTCCCCAAGGCCGTCCGCCGCCGTGAGGACGGGTCCGAACAGG
>NZ_DATMYH010000082.1:0-2749 GCF_035561115.1 Brevundimonas sp. | reverse complement strand
GCGCACGCCGGCGCGTGAGGGCCAGTCCCCGCGTCCCGCCACGGAGCCGCGAGGCTCGGAAGGCTCGTCCAACTCGGGCGAAACCGCTACGGATCCCGCCACCGGAAAACCCAATCCGTGATCGCGGCCGCCGCCCTCTCGGTCTTTCTGCTGGCCCAGGCCGCGCCGGCGGCCTGTCCCGTTTCCGCCCGCCACCTCGTCGCCAACGAGGGTCTGGACGACAGCCGGGCGGCGGTCGCCTCGGGCCAGCTGGTCATACTGGCCATGGGGTCCTCGTCCATCGAGGGGGCCGGCGCCAGCCAGCCCGGGCTCGGCTTCGTTCCCCTGCTGGAAGCCGGGCTGGAGCGCCGGCTCCAGGGCGTCGAGGTGACCGTCATCAACAGGGGGATCGGCGGCGAGACGACGAAGGAGACCGCGGCCCGGCTGGAGCGCGAGATCACGGCCCGCCGGCCCGATCTGGTGATCTGGCAGCTCGGGACCAACGACGTGCTGCGCGACCGGTCGATGGACGACGTCTTCGCCGACTTCCGTCAGGGCGAAGCCGTGCTCGACCGTGCGGACGTCGATGTCCTGCTGATCGACCCCCAGCGCCTGCCCGACGGTACGACCAATCCCTCGTTCCGGGGCCGCAACCCGGCGCTCGGGGAGATGTCGCGGCTGATTGATCTGGAGGGCGGCCGGGTCGGCTATGCGGTCCTGCACCGGTTCTCCGCCATGTCGGACTGGTCGGGACTGGAGCGAGGCGGGATCGGTCCCGACGATCTGCACCTGAACGATCAGGGCTACGCCTGCTGGGCGGAGATCACCGCAGAAGGACTGGCGGCGGCGCTCCGCTGATCGGCGTACGGAACGACCGGGGCGCCAGCGGATTGGGTCCGGACACAGTCACAATCCGGATTTCCATGTCGCTTCGTCTGATCCTCGCCTCCGCCAGCCTTATTGCACTCGCCGCGTGCGGAGCCCCCGACCCCGCTGAGCCGGCCCGATCCCCGCCCGGAGCCCCGACGCAGGGGCAGGCCGGGGACCCGCCCATCCTGACCGTCGAACAGATCGAGGCCGGCGTCCCCGCGGCGTCCGCGCCGGACGCGACCGGCGCTGAGCCCCTGCCCCCCCTGGCGCCGGCCGGCGAGGAAACCGGCGCTCCCGCCGCCCCGACGCCGCCGGATCCCGGCCTGGTCCGGCTTCAGATCCTGCTGGACCGGACGCCCTTTTCGCCGGGCATGATCGACGGCCTGGCCGGCGACAATACGCGTCAGGCCATCGCCGCGTATCGCAAGGCCAACAACCTGGGCGAAGGCGACGCAGCCGACGCCGCCCTGCTGCAGCATCTCGCGGCGGCCGACACCGGCCGGGTGATGGCGCAATATGTGCTGACCGCGGCGGACGTCGCCGGCCCGTTCAGCCCGCCTTCGACCGGCGACCTGTCCGATCTGGCGCGATCGGGCGTCCACTACGCCAGCGCCCGCGAGCGGCTGGCCGAGCGCTACCACATCACCGAGGCCCTGCTTCAGGGCCTGAATCCCGGCGTCGACTTCCGGCGCGCCGGTCAGACCATCATCGTCCCGGCCGTGACCGACACGCCCCTCGCCGGCGTGGCCCGGATCGTCGTCGACAAGACCGAGCGCTCGGCCCGGGCCTATGACGCTTCCGGAAAACTGCTGGCCTTCTATCCGGCCACCATCGGCTCCAGCGAGCGCCCGGCCCCGTCCGGAACCGTCACCGTCACCGGCGTCGCCCCCGAGCCTAACTACACCTACGACCCCAGCCGCGTGACCTACGATCGCGGGACCGAAAAGATCGTCGTCCCCGCCGGTCCCAACAATCCGGTCGGCACAGTGTGGATCGACCTGTCGCGCGACACCTACGGCATCCACGGCTCGCCCGACCCGTCGAAGATCGGCAAGACCGCCTCCAACGGCTGTGTGCGCCTGACCAACTGGGACGCCGAACAGCTTGCGGCCGGGGTCAGGCCGGGCGTGGTGGTTCGGTTCGTCTGAGCCTCAGGTGACCAGCAGGGTTTCGGTCGGCCACAGGACGTGGTGACGGCGGTCGCCCCCTGCAGCGGTGGTGCAGCGCGCCCGGTTCAGCCGGATCAGCCCGTCGGAGTCCCGCAACACCATCCCGGCGTCGCTCACGCTGCGGACACACGACCAGTGGCAGTGGCGGCCGGTCAGGCTGATCAGCGCCGAGCCCGGACCGTTCTCGTCCACATGGTCGCGAAGGACGTCCCAATACCGGTCCAGCGGCACCGGTTCGCTGTTGAAGGCGCGCTTGTGCGTGAAGGGCAGCCCGGTCTCGTCCTCGACGTACATATGGGCGCGTCGAAGGAGCTTGCGCAGGGTCTGGACGCCCATGCCGTCGCCGGCCAGGGCGCTCGCCAGATCGCCTTCGGTCGCCAGCGCCTCGCACAGGACCCGGAACAGCGCCCGGTGATGGTCGGGCTTCAGGCGGCTTTCCCACGTCGCGCACACCTCATGGGTGCTGTTGATGATGGCGTAGACGCCGCACAGCGTATCCAGGCTGCCCTGTCTGAACATGTCGCCCCCCGCGAATCCCGCCCCAGCGGTACAGCAAAAACCCCCGCCGGAGCGATCCGACGGGGGTTTTGTTACGCGTACCGATGTCGACGAAGACTATTCGTTGATCTTGGACACCACGCCGGCGCCGACGGTGCGGCCGCCTTCGCGGATGGCGAAGCGCAGCTTCTCTTCCATGGCGATCGGGGTGATCAGCTCGACGTTCAGCTCGG
>NZ_DATMYH010000081.1:0-19671 GCF_035561115.1 Brevundimonas sp. | reverse complement strand
CGTCAACAAGGTCTCGACGGCCGTGCAGATGCGGTTCGACGCCCGCAATTCGCCGTCTTTGACCGAGCCGGTGCGGGCGCGGCTGATGAAGCTGGCGGGCAGCCGGCTGACGCTGGACGGGGTGATCCTGATCACCGCCGTCCGTTATCGCACCCAGGAGCGCAACCGGGCCGACGCCATCGAGCGGCTTCAGGGGCTGGTCGACAAGGCCTCGGTCGCGCCGGTCTATCGCGTGCCGACGAAACCGACCCGCGCTTCGAAGGAGCGGCGGCTGGAGGGCAAGGCCAAGCGGTCGACGATCAAGAGCGGGCGCGGCCGGCCCGGCGCGGACGACTAGCGCTTCCGCGCCTCGACCCGTTGCTGAAGCGGCGTCTTCGGCAGGGTCGCCAGCGTCAACCGGCCGTCATGGTCGGTGTCGAGGGCGAGGAACCAGCGCTGCGTCGCCGTCGCCCATTCCTGGGTCGTGACCCGCTGGTCGACATTGACGTCCGCCGCCTTCACCGGCTGGGGCAGGTTGAAGAAGCCGGCCTCGGCGACGATCCCGTAGCCTCGCGGTCCGCGCGCGCCGCCACTCCGCCGACCGCCGCGCGCGCCGCCGCCGCTTTGCGGGGCCTCGCCGACCGCAAGGGCCTCGCCGCCGGGTCCGCGTCGTCCACCGCCTCGCCTGTCTTCGCCGCCGGCCCGGCTCGACGCCGCAGGGCCGCCGGCTCCGGGGCCGAAGCCGTGCAGGCTGGCCTCATAGGCGGCCAGTTCAGTCTGGTTCAGCCGCCCGTCGCGATCGCTGTCCAATCGCCCGAACCAACGGACGCCGTCCGCAGCGAACTCGTCAAAGGTCACCCCGCCGTCCAGGTCGGCGTCGGCGCCCAGGAACCAGTCCGCCACCGGCCAGGGATCATCCGGACCGGCGACGAAAGGCTGGCCGAAGGGACTGATGAACAGGGTCGGGACGGCGGGTCCACCGGGTCCCTGACGGCCGCCGGGACCCCCGGGGGGGCCGCCGGCGCACGCAGACAGGGCGAGGGCCGCGACAGCCGTCACCATGAGGCGGCGGGCGGGCGTCGGCGCGCGGGGGTTCGATCCCGCGTGGGGGTCACGCATGGCGGGCTCCGATGAAGGGCGGGGTTTGTCTATTCGGCGGGGCGGAACAGCAGGGCGTCGACCTTGCCGGCGTCGTCGAAGCCGATGATCCACTGGGTCGCGGCGGTGGCGAAGGTGACGGCGAACAGGTCGGCGCCCTCCTGGCTGCCGACGAAGTCGAGGGCCTGGATCGCGCCAAAGCCCTGCAGGATGGGCAGTACGGCCGCCTCCTGCTCGCGCACCTTGGCGGCCAGGTCGTCGGTCATCGTGGCGTAGGGAAGAGCCCCGGCCTGACCTCCGGCGATGATTTCGCGCAGGACTTCCTCCGAGCGGGCGTTGGCGGGCGTCGTGGACATGGCGGGCGCGGGGGCGGCCGCGGGGCCGGGCGCCGCCGCAGAGGGGGCCGGGACGGGCTGCTGCGTCCGCGCGGCGGGCCGGTCGAAACTGTTGGGCACGGTGGCGGCGGCGACCTGGGCCTGGGCCACGGCGGGAACGAGCAGAAGGGCGGCGGCGATCAGAAGCGGCTTCATGGGGTCGTCTCCAGAACTCACTTCAGACGATGGCGGGCCAAAGCGACAGAACAAGGGCGGCCACAGAGGCGCTTATTGCAAACGTGACACAGACGATCATCCACGCCGGCGTCCGGGCTTCGTGGACAACCAGGGTCTGGGGCTGCGGGGGGTTCTGCGCCAGTCTGGCGAGGGCCTTCAGCGTGTCCCGAAGTTCTTCCAGCGCATCACGCACCTGGGCCTGCGGCCCCAGCTCGCGGCGGATCCAGCGCTCGACCACCGGCCGCGCCGCCTCCCACAGGTCGTGGTCCGGATTCAGCCGCCGGGCCACGCCCTCGACCGAGACCATGGTCTTCTGCAGCAGGATCAGCTCGGGCCGCAGATGCATGTCGAACAGGGCGGTGATCTCGAACAGCTGGCCCAGCAGCCGGCCCATGGAGACCTGCGACGCCTGTTTGCCGATCACCGGCTCGCCGACCGCGCGCAGGGCCTGGGCGAAGGCCTCGACCGAATGTTCGGGCGGCACGTAACCGGCCTCGAAATGCACCCGGCTGATGCGGTCGTAGTCGCGGCTGAGGAAGCCCCAGAGGATTTCCGCAAGATAGCGGCGCTCGCCATGGCCCAGCCGGCCGACGATGCCGAAGTCGATGGCGGTCAGCTCGGCCGGGGCGTGGCAGAACAGATTGCCCTCGTGCAGGTCGGCGTGGAACGTCCCGTAGTCCAGCGCCTGGGTCAGGAAGGCGCGCACCAGATTGTCGGCCAGGCCGTTGCGGTCCAGCCCCGGCTGTTCCGCCGCCGCCGGATCGGTCATGGCCACGCCCGTGGCCCACTCCAGCGTCAGCACCCGCTTGCCGACCCCGTCCCAGACCACGGCGGGCGCGGACATGTGTCCGCCGCCGGACTCGCGGACCTTGTCCATGATGTCTTTCAGCTCGGAGGCGGCGGCGGCCTCCAGCCGCATATCCAGTTCCAGCTGAAGGGCGCGGGCGATGGTCTCGACGAAGGCCGAGGGCTCGAGCCGGCGGGCCGGGGCCACGAAGCGGACGGCCAGTCGGGCGGCCAGCCGCATGGAATCCAGTCCCTGGGCCACGCGGCGCTCGACGCCGGGGCGCAGCACCTTGACCGCCACCTTGCGGCCGTCGGCCAGCCAGGCCGGATGCGCCTGCGCGAGGGAGGCGGCGGCGACCGGCGGACCGAAATCGGTGAACAGGCTCTCGACCGGTCGGCCCAGCGAGCGCTCGATCTCGCGCCGCGCCCGGTCGACCGGGAAGGGTTCCAGCGCGTCCTTGAGCCGGCCCAGATCGCGGGCGAATTCGACGCCGAAGATGTCGGCGCGGGTGGCCAGGACCTGACCCAGCTTGATGGCCACGGGTCCCAGATGCTCGAACGCCTTGCCCAGCCGCTGGCCCGGGCGGCCTTCGCGGCCTTCCTTGCCGGCGAAGGCGTGGAGCAGATGGGCCAGCCAGCGCACCCAGACCGGCAGAAGCGGCGTGATCTCGCGCGGCGCCAGGGCGTCGTGGCGGATGAGCACCCAGCCCCAGCCCATCAGGCGCAGCCATGCCTCGACCGGATGGCGCACCGGGACGGTCGCCGGCGGCGGCGGCGGGGTCGCGGGATCGATCCGGCTGGTCAGATCGCCCACCCGTGATGGATGGCGGCCACGCCGCCTGACAGGTTGGTCACCGTGACGCGGCTGAAGCCGGCCGCCTCGATCATGGATTTGAAGGTCGCCTGATCCGGGAAGCGACGGATGCTTTCGACCAGATACTGATAGCTGTCGCGGTCGCCCGCCACCCAGCCGCCGATGCGCGGAATGGCGTGGAAGGACCAGGCGTCATAGGCCTTGCGGATCGCCGAGGCGGTGGGACGCGAGAACTCGAGGCACAGGAAGCGGCCGCCGGGCTTGAGAACCCGCCGCGCCTCGCGTAGCGCCTGCGGGACGTCGGCGACATTGCGGATGCCAAAGCTGATCGAATAGGCGTCGATCGAAGCGTCCGGCAGCGGCAGGGCCATGGCGTCGCCGACGGACCATTGCATCTCGGGCTCGCCGCCCTTGTGCACGCCCGCCATGATCATTTCGGCGTTGTAGTCCAGCACGATGACCGAGGCGTCGCCGCCGCCGCGCCGCGTCTGGGCCGCGCGCGCCATCTTCGCATAGCGCCGGGCCATGTCGCCGGTGCCGCCCGCGACGTCGAGAATGGTTTCGCCCGGGCGCGGGTTCAGCTTCGCCGCCGCCGCATCCTTCCAGAGCCGGTGCACGCCCGCGCTCATCAGGTCGTTCATCAGGTCGTAGTTCGACGCCACGCTGTCGAACACGCCGCGCACCAGTTGCACCTTCTCCTTCGCGTCGACGTCGCGAAAGCCGAATGAGGAGGTCTTGCCCGAAGGCCCGGTGGCGGCTGTATCGCTCATGACCGCGGTCTAGCGCGTCGCCGGCCCGCCGTCACCGGGCCGCGTGGTCGCGGCGGCGGCGCAGGCGTCAGGTCTCGCTCCCGGCGTCGGGACGGGGCACGCCCAGATCTTTCATCAACCCCCGCATGGCGGCGTAGCAACCGCAGGCCGCGCTTTCCAGGGCGGGACGGTCGGTGATCTCGATCCATCCCCGGCCCCGACGGATCAAACCCTTGTCCTCAAGCTCCGCCCCCACCTCCGACACGGTGGCGCGGCGTACGCCGAGCATGCCGGCGATGTCGGCCTGGGTCAGGCTGAAGCGGTCGCCGTCGGCGCGGTCGTGAATGGTCAGCAGCCAGCGGGCCAGCCGCTCGTCCAGCCGGTGCCGGGCGTTGCAGGCGGCGGCCTGCTGCACCTGGGCGAACAGACTTTCGGTGAATTTCGCGAGCGCCGTGCGCATCGGCTCACTCTTGCCGAGAGCGTCGGCGAAGACGCCGGACGGGCAGCAGGCGGAAACGCCGTCGACCTGGGCGATGGCGCGGCTGGCGGCCCGGGCGTTCATGGGGCCGCAAGTCACGCCGACCAGGCCCTCGCGGCCGATGGCGGCGGTTTCGATCATCCGGTCGCCGTCCAGGATGGTCATCAGCGAGACCACGCCGCTCATCGGGAACCAGACCTCCTCGACCGCCTCGCCGGCGTCGTACAGCATCTGGCCCTGGGCGAAGGGGCGTTCGCTCAGGAATGGCTCAATCCGTTTGCGATCCGCGGGCTCGAGCGCGGCGATCCACATGTTGTCCATAGCAGGCTCCCGTTCCCTGAATAGCGACGGTCGGTAACGCCAAAGCTTCGCAGGCGTTCCCGGGCGCTTGTGACAGGCCTTGCGGCGGGATAGGGCGGAGGGACGCGGAGGATCAGATGACGGATCGAATGGACGTGGCCGAAGCCCTGGGCGGCCTGGCGCTGTGGCGGGAACACGCCGGCGACCGGCCGGCGGTCGCGCGATCTCTCGTGTTCGCCGACTTCAACGCCGCCTTTGGCTTCATGACCCGCGTCGCGCTCAAGGCCGACAAGGTGGACCACCATCCGGAATGGTCGAACGTCTACAACCGCGTCGAAATCCTGCTGACGACCCATGACGCGGGCGGGGTGACGGCCAGGGATGTCGACCTGGCCCGCTTCATCGACGAGGTCGCAGCCGGGATGGGAGCGAAGTGATGGCGGGACGGGTCGCGGGCAAACAGGCCCTGATCACCGGCGCGGCCGGCGGTCTCGGCGAAGCCATGGCATGGATGCTGGCGCGCGAGGGCGCCCGGGTCGCGCTCACGGACGTCAATCTGAACGGCGTCCGGGCGCTGGCCGATGCGATCAACGCCGAGGTTCCGGGTTCGGCCTTCGCCTTCCGGCACGACGTGACCGACGAAGCCGACTGGGTCTCGGTCATCGATCAGGCGGTCGCGGCCATGGGCGGGCTGTCGATCCTGGTCAACAACGCCGGCATCGGCGGCGAGCTGCAATTCGTCGAGACCGACACGCTGGAGAACTGGCGGCGGGTCCAGGCGGTCAACATCGAGTCCGTCATGCTGGGCTGCAAGCACGCCATGCCGCGTCTGCGGGCCTCGGCGCCTTCGTCGATCGTCAACATCTCGTCAGTGGCCGGTCTGGCCGCCGCGCCGGGCATGGGCGCCTACAACGCCACCAAGGCGGCGGTCTGGATGTACACCAAGACCATCGCGCTGGAGGCCGCCAAGGGCGACTGGAACGTGCGCTGCAACTCGGTGCATCCGGTGTTCATCAAGACGCCGATCCTGGACCCCTTCATCGCCATGGCTGGCGGTGACGAGGCCAAGGCGCACGAACGGCTGAGCCGCGGCATTCCGCTGAAACGGATCGGCGAGCCGGACGACGTGGCCTATTGCGTCCTCTACCTCGCCTCCGACGAGAGTAAATTCGTGACCGGGGCCGAGTTCAAGATCGACGGCGGCATGCTGGCCCAGTGAGGCCGGTCCGGCGGCCCTTGCACGCGCGCTGGCGGGCCTCGCAGCTCTGACGCGCCGCGGTTCTGACGCGCGCCTCTCGACGACCGGCGTATTTCCGGCTTAGGTCCGCCCAACACGGAAGAGGGCCTTCATGACCGACACATCCGCGAGTGCGCCCGCAGCGGGCGCCAGGCGTATCGAACTGACGCTGCGCGCCCTGGTGCTGGGCTGCATCCTGGCGGTGATCTTCACCGCCGCGAACACCTACCTGGGACTGCTGGTCGGGCTGACGTTCGCGTCAGCCATCCCCGCGGCGGTCATCTCCATGGCCATCCTGCGGGCGTTCAGAACCTCGACCATCTGGGAGAATATGACGGTCCAGACCGTGGCCTCGGTCGGCGGCGCGATGAGCTCGATCATCTTCGTGCTGCCGGGCCTGGTCATGATCGGCTGGTGGATGGAATTTCCGTTCTGGGAGTCGGTGGCGATCTGCGTTCTGGGCGGTGTGCTGGGGGTGACCTTCTCGATCCCGTTGCGGCGGGCGCTGGTGACAGGCAGCGACCTTCCCTACCCCGAAGGCGTGGCCGCGGCCGAGGTTCTGAAGGTGGGATCGCGCGGCGCCGAACAGACCGAAAGCGCCGTCCGCGAGAACAAGTCGGGCCTGTGGATCGTCGTCCTGGGCTCGGTCGTTTCCGCAGGCTTCGCCCTGCTGGTGGCGGCCCGCGTCTTCGCGGGCGAGGCCGCGCGGTTCCTCAAACTGCCCGCAGCCCTCGGGGGCGGCGCGACCGGACTGGGCTTCGGCATGCAGTTCGCCCTGCTGGGCGCCGGCCATCTGATCGGCCTGACCGTCGGTCTGGCCCAGCTGTTCGGCCTTCTGCTGGCGTGGGGGATCGCGGTGCCGGTCCTGACCAGCCCTGACACCATCGCCTGGTTGACGGCGCACGGCATTCCGTCGATCGCGACCACCCTGCCTCCCGGCGTCGGCGCCGAGGAACTGGCCGGAACGGTGTGGAGCCGCGAGGTCCGCTTCATGGGCGCCGGGGTCATCGGCGTGGCCGCGATCTGGACGCTGATCAAACTGGCCGGCCCCCTGGTCGGCGGCCTGACCTCGGCGCTGGCGGCCCAGTCCCGGCGCAGGAGCGGCGAGGTGCTGGAGCGCACCGAGCAGGACATTCCGATCACCCTGGTCGGCGGCATCTCGGTCGCCTGTCTGGTCGGCATCGCCGCGCTGCTGGCCTGGTTCGCGCAGAGTTCGCCCGCGCTGGCCGGATCCAGCGTCCTGCTGGTCGCGGGAGGACTGATCTATGTGGTCGTCATCGGTTTCGCGGTGGCCGCCATCTGCGGATACATGGCCGGCCTGATCGGCTCGTCGAACAGCCCCGTTTCCGGCGTCGGCATTCTGGCCATCGTCATAGCCTCGCTGCTGATGCTGGGCGTCATGGCCATCGCCGGCGTGCCGGCCGATCCGTCGATCATCGCCTTTGCGCTGATCGTGACGGCGGTCGTCTTCGCGGTCGCGGTGATCGCCAACGACAACCTGCAGGACCTCAAGACCGGCCAGTTGGTCGAGGCCACGCCGTGGCGCCAGCAGACCGCGCTGATCGTCGGCGTCGGCGCCGGCGCCCTGGTCATTCCGCTGATTCTGAACCTGCTGAACCAGGCGTTCGGCTTCGAGGGCGGCCCGCCGGCGATCGTGGAGGGGTCCAACACCCTGGCCGCGCCGCAGGCGACGCTCATCTCGGCGCTGGCCCGCGGGGTTATCGGCGGCGATCTGCGCTGGGACCTGATCGGTCTGGGCGCAGCCATCGGGGTGGTGATCATCGTCCTGGACGCGGCGCTCAACACGGCCACCAAAGGGAAGGTGAAACTGCCTCCGCTGGCGGTCGGCATCGGCTTCTATCTGCCGGCCGCCGTGACCACGATGCTGGTCATCGGCGCAGTGTGCGGCTGGATCTACGACAAGGGGATCAAGAAGACCCGGTTCGCCGACGTCGGGCGTCGCATGGGCGTCCTGCTGGCGTCGGGCCTGATCGTGGGCGAGAGCCTGTTCGGCGTTCTGAACGCGGGCATCATCGTGGCCTCCCGCAATCCGGAATGGGCGGCGCGCTTCCCGCTGGGAGACGCCTGGCCGGCCATGGTGGCGGGCGTCGTCGCCTTCGCCGTCCTGACGGTCGCCCTGTACGGCTGGGTCCGGAGTCGCTCCGCCCGGGTCTGATCGCCTTCGCGCCGCCCTTTTCCTGGGGCATGAAAGCGACCGTTACGCCGGTGCGTGTCCGTCACGCACTGGCGTTTCCGCGTGCGCCCCTGTAAGAGGCGCGCGCTCCCCGCACCGTCGCCTGAACCCAGCGGCCGCCCCAACGTTTCGACCGGGCCGGCCGCCTTGCACGTCTGATAGTCAAATGAATCTGCGCAACGTCGCCATCATCGCCCACGTCGACCACGGCAAGACCACCCTGGTGGACCAGCTTCTGGCCCAGTCGGGCGTGTTCCGAGCCAATGAGGCGACGACCGAACGCGCCATGGACTCCAACGATCAGGAGCGCGAGCGCGGCATCACCATCCTGGCCAAATGCACCAGCGTGCTCTGGCACGGCAAGGCGGGCGAGACCCGCATCAACATCATCGACACCCCGGGCCACGCCGACTTCGGCGGCGAGGTCGAGCGCATCCTCGGCATGGTGGACGGCTGCGTCCTGCTGGTGGACGCGGAAGAGGGCGTCATGCCCCAGACCAAATTCGTGCTGACCAAGGCGCTGAAGATGGGCCTGCGTCCGATCCTGTGCATCAACAAGGTCGACCGCGCCCACGCCGATCCGGACAAGGTCCACAACGCCGCCTTCGACCTGTTCGCCGCCATCGGCGCGACCGACGAGCAGCTGGACTTCCCGCACATCTACGCCTCGGGCCGCGCCGGATGGGCGACGCTGGACATGAACGTCCCGTCCGACAACCTGGCCCCGCTGTTCGACATGATCGTCGACCATGTGCCGCCCCCCAAGGTGGTCGAGAACAAGGACAAGCCGTTCCAGATCCTGAACGTGCTGATCGAGAGCGACCCGTTCCTCGGCCGCCTGCTGACCGGCCGGATCGAGAGCGGCAAGGCCGTCCCCGGCATGTCGATCAAGGCCCTGTCGCGCGACGGCAAGACCATCGAACAGGGCCGGATCACCAAGGTTCTGGCCTTCCGCGGCCTGAAGCGCCAGCCGGTGGACGAGGCCGAGGCGGGCGACATCGTCGCCATCGCCGGCATGTCCAAGGCCACCGTGGCCGACACCCTGTGCGCGCTCGAAGTCACCGAGGCCCTGCCGGCCCAGCCGATCGATCCCCCGACCATCTCGATGACCGTCTCGGTCAATGACAGCCCGCTGGCCGGCCGCGAGGGCGACAAGGTCCAGTCGCGCGTGATCCGCGACCGCCTGCTGAAGGAAGCCGAAGCCAACGTCGCCATCCGCGTCACCGAGACCGGCGGCAAGGACGCCTTCGAGGTCGCCGGCCGCGGCGAACTGCAGCTGGGCGTGCTGATCGAGAACATGCGCCGCGAAGGCTTCGAACTGTCGATCAGCCGTCCGCGCGTGGTCTATCAGACCGGCGAGAACGGCGAGCGGCTGGAGCCGATCGAGGACGTGGTCATCGACGTCGACGACGAATACACCGGCGTGGTCATCGAGAAACTGTCGGCCCGCAAGGCCGAGCTGAAGGACATGGGCCCCTCGGGCGCCGGCAAGACGCGCCTGACGCTGAAGTCGCCGTCGCGCTCGCTGATCGGCTACCAGGGCGAATTCCTGACCGACACGCGCGGTTCGGGCGTGCTGAACCGCGTGTTCAGCCACTATGAGCCGCACAAGGGCGCCATCGAGGGCCGTCTGAAGGGCGTGCTGGTCTCGAACGGCGACGGCGAGACCGCCGCCTTCGCCCTGTGGAACCTCGAGGACCGCGGCGTCATGTTCGTCGGCGGCGGCGAGAAGACCTACCAGGGCATGATCATCGGCGAGAACGCCCGTTGGGACGACCTCGACGTCAATCCGATGAAGGCCAAGCAGCTGAACAACATCCGCGCCGCCGGCAAGGACGAGGCCGTGCGCCTGACGCCGCCGCGCCGTCCGTCGCTGGAACAGGCCATCGCCTATATCGAGGAAGACGAACTGGTCGAGGTGACGCCCAAGTCGATCCGCCTGCGCAAGGCCGTGCTGAATCCCTCGTTCCGCAAGAAGCGCGTCCGCGAGGAATAGGGCGGGCGGGCTTTCGCCCCACCCGCCGCCGTCAGACCTCGGGCTGCGGCGGCGCCGTGATGACCTCGACATTGTCGTTCAGCAGATAGGCCAGCTCGTCCAGCGCCATCCGGAGCTCGGCGGGTGTGACGGCGGTTTCGACCGCAGCGACCTTCTTCGGCATGTCTTCCGATATGCCGCGCAGGATGCATTTCAGATCGCCGTCCGTGCCGCGTTCCTTGAGGATCAGGTGACCCTGCATGTCGCTGGCCGCCAGCGCCTCGGCCTCGGCCTTGAAGCCGGCGAAGGCCGGGCCGGCGGCGAAACCGGCCTGATCCATGACGCCGGCGTCGATCCAGCCCTGGACCACGCCCTTCAGCGCGCCCGAACGGGCCACGATGTCGGCGAACAGGGGCTCGCCCGCGACCGAGACGGGGGCGGCGGCCGCCGCCGGCGGCTGGGCCGCGGCCATGGCCACATTGGGATCGGAGAGAAGCAGGGAAACCGCCAGGGCGACGCCGCAGGACATGGCGAACCTCTTATAAATGGGCCGAATCATGGATTCAGCGTTGAACCGGCTTACGCCACACCCGTAAACGAGGGTTTACCCCCGCTGCTCCGCGAGTCCCGCCGATGACCGCCCGCTCCCAGGCCCTCAACATGCTCCGCGCCGTGGCGCGCAAGGATGCAGGCGGACGCATCGCGCATCAGTTCGCGACGGATCCCGGCCGCATGGAACGGATGGGGGTCGAGGCGGCGGGCCTGTATCTGGACCTGTCGAAACAGTCCTGGAGCGCGGAGGGGTTCGAGGCCGCGCTGGATCTGGCGCGAACCTGCGACGTCGAGGGCCGCCGCGACGCCCTGTTCGCCGGCGAGCCGGTCAACAACACCGAGGGCCGGGCGGTGTTGCACCCCGCCCTGCGCGCGGCGGAAGGGGCCGATTTCCACGCCCTCGGCGAACCCGTGTCAGCCGAGGTCGACGCGGTGCGCGCGGCGATTGCCGAGTTCGCCATCGACATCCATTCGGGCGCCGAGACCGGCGGGACCAAACAGCCGTTCACCGCCATCGTCCATATCGGCATCGGTGGCTCGGACCTGGGGCCGCGCCTGCTGTGGGATGCCCTGCGGCCGCTGGAGCCGACCATCGATCTGCGCTTCGTCGCCAATATCGACCCGCGCGACCTGGGCGAGGCCCTGTCCGGGCTGGATCCGGAGACCACGCTGGTGGTGGTCGTGTCCAAGACCTTCACGACCCAGGAGACGCTGGCCAACGCCGACCTGGCCAAGGCCTGGCTGGCCGAGAGCCTGTCGCCGCGGCGGATGGTGAAACACCTGATCGGGGTCACGGCCGCGCCGGACAGGGCGGAGGCCTGGGGCTGCGGCCGCACCTTCGGCTTCCGCGACTGGGTCGGCGGCCGCTATTCGCTGTGGTCGGCGGTCAGCCTGTCGGTGGCCGTGGCGCTGGGCTGGGATGTGTTCGAGCGGGTGCTGGACGGCGCCCGGGCCATGGACGCCCATTTCACCGAGGCGGCGCTGGAGGCCAATGCGCCGATCCTGCTGGCCATGGCGCAGGTGTTCAATGTCGAGGGCCTGGCGCGGCCGGCGCGGACAGTCGCGCCCTACGCCCACGGCCTGCGCCGGCTGCCGGCCTTCCTGCAACAGCTGGAGATGGAGTCGAACGGCAAGCGGGTGAAGCGCGATGGCTCGCCTGTTGATACCGCGACCGGGCCCGTGGTGTTCGGCGAGCCGGGCACCAACGGCCAGCACGCCTTCTTCCAGCAGATTCATCAGGGGCCCCAGGTGGTGCCGGCGGAATTCATCGTCGTCGGCCACACCTCCGAAGGTGCGGTGGACGCGCGGGAGGGCGACGCGCCGCTGTGGTCCAACGCCCTGGCCCAGGCACAGGCCCTGATGGTGGGCAAGACGGAAGCCCAGGCCCGCGAGGAATTGATCGCCTCGGGGATGAGCGCCGAAGAGGCCGACCGTCTGGCGCCGCACAAGACCTTCCCCGGCGATCGTCCTTCAACGACCATATTGATGGACGCCCTGACACCCGAGGCGGTCGGCGCCCTGCTGGCCCTCTATGAGCACAAGACCTTCGTCGAGGGCGTGATCTGGGACATCAACAGCTTCGACCAGTGGGGCGTGGAACTGGGCAAGGTGCTGGCGAAGGCCATTCTGAAGGATGTCGCCGACGGGGAGCCGTCGCCCGGACTGGATCCCTCGACCGCCGAGCTGATGAAACGGTTGATGGTCTAGGACAGGTCTGCTTTCGGACCCTGCCGCTCACGGCCGTCCCGAAGGCGTGGGGCTGAATCCCCCGTGGCGCTTGACGCCGGGCTGTCGCCCTCCTACTTGCCTGTCGCGTTAGCACTCTCGGGCGTCGGCTGCCAAAAGCGCCGATCCGGAGTCGTTGGCGAAGATTTCCAGAAGTCCTATCGGAGAATACACAGATGGCGTTTCGTCCCCTCGGCGACCGCGTGCTGGTCAAGCGCGTGGAAGAAGAATCGAAGACCAAGGGTGGGATCATCATCCCCGACTCGGCCAAGGAAAAGCCCCAGGAAGGCGAAGTCGTCTCCGTCGGCCCCGGCGCCCGCGATGAAGACGGCAAGCATGTCCCCATGGACCTGAAGGCCGGCGACCGCATCCTGTTCGGCAAATGGTCGGGCACCGAGGTCAAGCTGGAAGGCGAAGACCTGATCATCATGAAGGAATCCGACGTCCTGGGCGTGCTGTCGTAAGCACCCGCGTCTGAATTCCGTTTCTGAAACAACCTAGTTAGGAGCTGCCCGATGGCCGCCAAACAAGTCATGTTCTCCACCGACGCGCGCGAAAAGATGCTGCGCGGCGTCAACGTCCTGGCCAATGCGGTCAAGGTCACCCTCGGTCCCAAGGGCCGCAACGTCGTGATCCAGAAGTCGTTCGGCGCCCCGCGCTCGACCAAGGACGGCGTCTCGGTGGCCAAGGAAATCGAGCTGGAAGACGCCTTCGAGAACATGGGCGCCCAGATGATCCGCGAGGTCGCCTCCAAGACCAATGACAAGGCCGGCGACGGCACCACCACCGCCACCGTCCTGGCCCAGTCGATCGTCCAGGAAGGCCTCAAGGCCGTGGCCGCCGGCATGAACCCGATGGATCTGAAGCGCGGCATCGACAAGGCCGTGACCGCCGTCCTGGCCGAGATCAAGTCCACCAGCCGCAAGGTCAGCGCCAACTCCGAGATCGCCCAGGTCGGCACCATCTCGGCCAACGGCGACCAGGAAGTCGGCGACATGATCGCCAAGGCCATGGAAAAGGTCGGCAACGAAGGCGTCATCACCGTCGAGGAAGCCAAGACCGCCGAGACCGAGCTCGACGTCGTCGAGGGCATGCAGTTCGACCGCGGCTACCTGTCGCCCTACTTCATCACCAACGCCGACAAGATGGAGGTCCAGCTCGAGGAGCCTCTGATCATGCTGCACGAGAAGAAACTCTCGTCGCTGCAGTCGATGCTGCCGATCCTGGAAGCCGTGGTCCAGTCGGGCCGCCCCCTGCTGATCATCGCCGAGGACATCGAGGGCGAGGCCCTGGCCACCCTGGTGGTCAACAAGCTGCGCGGCGGCCTGCGCGTCGCCGCCGTCAAGGCCCCGGGCTTCGGCGACCGCCGCAAGGCCATGCTGGAGGACATCGCCGTCCTGACCGGCGGCCAGGTCATCTCGGAAGACCTCGGCATCAAGCTGGAGAACGTCACCCTCGACATGCTGGGCAAGGCCAAGAAGGTCACCATCACCAAGGACGACACCACCATCGTCGACGGCGTGGGTGAGAAGGACGCGATCGAGGCCCGCATCGGCCAGATCAAGAAGCAGATCGAGGACACCACCTCGGACTACGACAAGGAGAAGCTGCAGGAACGTCTGGCCAAGCTGGCCGGCGGCGTCGCGGTCATCCGCGTCGGCGGCTCGACCGAGGTCGAGGTCAAGGAGAAGAAGGACCGCGTCGACGACGCCCTCAACGCCACGCGTGCGGCGGTCGAGGAAGGCATTGTCCCCGGCGGCGGCATCGCCCTGCTGAAGGCGACCAAGGCGCTGGAAGGCCTGAAGGGCGACAACGCCGACCAGACGGCCGGCATCGCCATCATCCGCCGCGCCATCCAGGCCCCGATCCGTCAGATCGTCGAGAACGCGGGCGTCGAAGGCTCGATCGTCGTCGGCAAGGTGCTGGAGAACAAGTCCCCCACCTACGGCTTCAACGCCCAGACGGAGGAATATGTCGACATGATCCAGGCCGGCGTCATCGACCCCGCCAAGGTCGTGCGCACCGCCCTGCAGGACGCCGCCTCGGTGGCGGGGATCCTGATCACGACGGAAGCGGCCGTGGCCGATGCGCCGAAGAAGGCGAGCGCCGGCGGCGCCGGCGGCGGCATGGGCGGCGGCATGGGCGGCATGGGGGATATGGACTTCTAGTTCACGGCGCTCAAAGTCTGATTATCGGAGCCCCCGGCCGGAAACGGCCGGGGGCTTTCGTTTGAAAGGTGCGTTGGGGTTGGCAAATCAGGCGCGATGGCGTGAATGGAGCCCGAGTTGAGGGAGGAGACATGTCGCGGCTGACCGACCTGATCGCGCGGGCGAGGGCGAAGGACGCACAGCTGGGGGCGGACCTCGAGAAGGAGTTTCGCGCGTTGTCGACGCGGCGGGCATTCGGGCTGAACTTTGAGCGGCATCGGCCGGAGGCAGTGGAATTGCCGGGCCGCCCCGTCCGCAAGGGCGACAAGGTCCGCATCCTGCCGCCACGTGGTGAGACGACGCGAGGTGACCAGAGAATTTGGCGGATCATGCGCCTCACCCGGAACGACGGCGCAGCGGTGGCGCAGCTGGAGCTTCTTGACGCGGAAGACAGCGGCCCTTCGGAGACGGTGGATGCGCCGGTTGCCGACTTGGTGGTCGTCGCCGCATTCGGCGACACCATCTATCCAGGCTTGATCTCAACAGGAAAGGTTGAGCGTGGCGGCGAAAGCCCATTCCACACGGTCATCAACGCCGAAAACTACCATGCGCTGAAGGCGCTGACTTACACCCACCGCAGTAAGATTGATGCGATCTATATCGACCCGCCCTACAATTCAGGTGCGTCCGACTGGAAGTATAACAACAAATACGTCGGTGACGATGACATTTACCGCCACTCTAAATGGCTGGCTTTTATAGAGCGCAGGCTCCGGATCGCCAGAGAACTTCTAAGTGATTCCGGCGTTTTGATATTCACGATCGATGAGCACGAAGTGCGGCGAGCTGGGCTTCTTCTTGAGCAAACACTGGAGGGGTTCCATATACAGCAAGTTTCTATTGTAATAAATCCAAAGGGCGTTACCCAAGGATATCTTTCTAGAGTAGAAGAGTATGCCTTCTTCTGCTTTGCTCCGAAGTCGAAAGTGTATACGTCAAATGACGATCTACTGACGGCTTGGGATGTGTCGGAGTCAGGCGATGGCCATATTCGTCCAAGATGGAAAGGGTTGTTGAGGTCGGGCGACGAAGCAGAAAGAAAAGATCGAGAGCAGATGTTCTATCCTGTGTGGATAGATCCGCATATTGGCAAAGTGATCAAAGCAGGACCGTTTCTGCCTCTGGACCAGTCGCCTGATTTTGAACTTTCGGACGAGAATGGACTTGTTGTCGCTTGGCCGGTCCGCAAGGACGGTTCTCTCGGGCGCTGGGGCGTTGGCGTAGATACATTCAACGAGCTCGTTGGTCGCGGCTACGTTTCACTCGGCAGGTATGACAAGAAGCGGAAAACTTGGGGCCTTACGTACTTGTCACAACAACTTCGATCAGAGATCGACGAAGGCGTTTTGACGATTTTAGGGCGAAGCGCAGAGACAGGTGTTGCTGACGTCGCATATACAGGCGAAGCAACTCGAAAACCTAAAACTGTGTGGCACCGGACTCGGCACGACGCTGGCGCATACGGAACAGATTTATTGGGAGTTTTGCTTGGAAGTGGTCGAGCGTTTCCGTTCCCAAAAAGTCTTTACGCTGTCGAAGATGCTCTCCGTATTGCGGTCAAGGGAAACAAAGAAGCAGTCATTCTGGACTTTTTCAGCGGATCGGGCACTACCGCTCATGCCGTGATGCGACTCAACAGACAGGACGGCGGCCGTCGTCAGAGCATCTGTATCACCAACAATGAGGTGAGAGCCGTTGATCAGGTCGAGCGCCGCCAAAACGGCCTACGTCCTGGCGATCCCGATTGGGAGCAATGGGGCATATGCGACTACATCACCAAGCCACGAATTCGAGCCGTTATCACGGGCGAAACGCCGGACGGACGGCCGATTAAAGGCGACTACAAGTTCACCGACGAATTTCCTATGGCCAACGGGTTTGATGCGAATGCCGAGTTTTTCACGCTGACCTATGAGACGCCCCGCGCGGTGGATCATAACAAGGCCTTCACGCGGATCGCACCGCTGTTGTGGATGCGGGCAGGCAGTCGAGGACGGCGGATTAATGCCTTGCCTGAGAGCGGCTGGGAGATCGGAGACACCTATGGCGTTTTGACCGATCTGGACCAAACCGATGTTTTCGCGGAGGCCGCCGGCAAGGTAGACGGGCTGAAGATTGCTTTTATCGTCACAAACGACGACCGACGGTTCGAGGCAGTGTGCCGGTTGATCCCTGAAGGGGTGGAGCCGGTGCGGCTATACGAAAGCTACCTGACGAATTTCGCCTTCGAGAGCGGTGGAGGCGAAGAATGAAGTTCACCCTGATCAACTACCAGGAGGAGGCCGTCCGCGACGTTCTCAAGCGCCTGCACAAGGCGCGGAAGGATTGGCGGGAAGACCGTTATCAGTCGGCCTTCTCCCTGACCGCCGCGACCGGGGCGGGCAAGACGGTGATGGCGGCGGCGGCCCTTGAGGCGCTTTTCCATGGCGACGACAAGTTCGATTTTACTCGGGATCCGGGCGCTGTAGTCATCTGGTTCAGCGACGACCCGTCGCTGAACGAACAGACCCGGTACCGGCTGACCCAAGCGGCTGACCGAATCCATATGTCGGACATGGTGGTGGTTGAGGCGACCTTCCAGCGAGAGAAACTGCAGGCCGGGAAAATCTATTTCCTGAACACGCAGAAGCTCGGAAAAAACAGCTTGTTGACGCGCGGTCACGACGCGGATGGGACGTTCCCGGAGATGCGGCCGGACCTTCGAAGTTATACGATCTGGGACACGATCAAGAATACCATCGAAGACCCTGATCTGACCCTCTATCTCATCCTGGACGAGGCGCATCGAGGCATGGGCGTGGGTGCGGCGGCGCAGAACGAACGGTCGACGATCGTCAAGCGTTTGATTAACGGGCACGGATCGGTGCCGGCCATTCCAGTGGTTTGGGGGATCTCCGCCACCGTCGACAGGTTCAACAAGGCGATGGAGGGGGCGGAGGGACGAACCACCCTGCCGAACGTCACGGTCAATGCCGCGCTGGTTCAGGACTCCGGCCTTCTGAAAGATGTGATCGTACTGGATACGCCCGACGAAGTCGGGGCGTTCGACACCGTGTTGCTGAAACGGGCGACCACCAAGCTGAAGGAAATCAGCGCCGCGTGGGATGCTTATACGAAGGCCGAGGGGGGCCAAGCCGTCACCCCGTTGATGGTGTTGCAGGCCCCCGATAAACCGGACCCAGCCACAGTTGCCGAATGGATCAAAACGATCCGGGAGACTTGGCCCGACCTGACGGCAGAGGCGTTCGCCAACGTGTTCGGTGAGCACCGGACTGAGGCATTTGGTCCGTACAGCGTCCCTTATGTGGAGCCGCAGGATGTACAGGAGCGCAAGCACATCCGGGTGCTGATCGCAAAGAGCGCCATCAGTACAGGGTGGGATTGCCCACGAGCCGAGGTGATGGTGTCCTTCCGCGCCGCAACCGACAGGACGCACATCACCCAACTTTTGGGCCGCATGGTCCGTTCGCCTCTGGCGCGTAGGATACCGGGAAACGAGAAGCTGAATTCCGTTGATTGCCTGCTGCCCAAGTTCAATCGCGAAGCGGTCGTGGCCGTCGCTAACGCCCTGATGCAAGGCGGCGGTTGGGACGGCGACATGCCGTTGCGCAGCGTGGTGATCAACGCCCAAGAGATGAAACCTAACCCGGCGGTGCCCGAAAGCGTCTGGCAACGGTTCGAGGCTCTGCCATCCCAAGGCCTGCCTCAGCGGACCAGCAAGCCGGTGGCGCGACTGACGGCGCTGGCGCACGAGCTGTCGCGCGATAAGCTGCTGCCGGGCGCTGGCAAGGCGGCGCACGCGGCCATGCACGCGGTGCTTGATGCCGAGACGGTACGGCTCGCAGAAGCTATCGCACTGAAACGGCAAGACGTGCTGGAAGTCGAAGGGGCTGTGTTGATCGCCAATCTGCAAGGTGGAGGCACGAGCTTCGACGCCTTCGTCGAGCGGGCTGATTTCGCGGTCATCGAGGACGCCTATCGCCGGGCGGCGCGCCAGTTCAGTCCGGACGTGGCGAAGACCTATGCCGACCTGATCGCCGCCCGACTTATGGTTGAGCGGGGGATCGACGATGACGAGGAAGCGCTCATCGACGCCCACACCGATGTGGCCGCCCTAGGACTGTTGCCGGAGGTGAAGCTGGATCTGGAAAAGGCCGCCACAGCACTCACGAATGACTGGTTCGAGCAGTATCGCGAGACGATCCGCAGCCTGCCGGACGAAAGGCGGGAAGACTACCGTGTGATCAGGGGCATGAGCGACGCACCGCAGGACGTCGACATGGCCCGGCCGATCTCGCGTCTTGAAGCCACGGTGGTGCGCGAGGAAAATGGGACAGAGCGGACCGTGCCGATGTTCGAGCATCATCTGATGTGCGATGCTGAGGGACTGTATCCGGCGGACCTGAACTGGCCTGAGAAGCGAGTTCTCGCCGCTGAGGCCAAGCGGGAAAGTTTCATTGGCTGGTATCGGAATCCGCCCCGGGCCAGCCAGGACTCGCTGGGCATTGCCTATGAGTTAGATGGGGCGTGGCGAGTGGTGCGGCCTGACTTCCTGTTTTTCGCGCAGGAAGCGGATGGATCGCTGGCGGTCGATATCATCGATCCTCACGGGAGCTATCTGGCCGATGCACTGCCGAAGCTGAAGGGTCTCGCAGACTACGCCGAGAGCCATAGTGCCGAGTTCCGGCGAATCGAGGCGGTCGATGAGATCGATGGCGTGTTGAAGGTTCTTGATCTGACCGATCCGGATGTGCGGGCGGCAGTGAGGACTGCGGTAAGCGCCGCGGCTGCCTATAAGGGACCGGCTGCAAAGGCGTACGCCATTTAGTTCTGTAGCGGGACTGAGCGGGGCGTCCGCCGACAACGTTCTGTCGCCACGCCCCGGCGCGCCTCAAGGACGCTGCGCGCCGCTCGCGCGGCAGGCCGGGACGGCCTGTCCTTGACCCGCGCCGGGTCGGGCGACCGGGGCTGGGCGTGTCGGGCGCGCGGGGCGCGCCGACCTTGATGGAAGAGAGGGGTGCGGGGG
>NZ_DATMYH010000080.1:0-31747 GCF_035561115.1 Brevundimonas sp. | reverse complement strand
CGTCCATGTGACGCCCAAACCGCCCCCGAAGGCCGAATTGCCCGCACCGCCCGCTCCCGCGCCCGAGCCCGCGCTCGTGATCGGCGCGGCCCCCGTGGCCGGTCCGACCCCGGGAATGGGGCAGGGCGGCACGGGCAATGGGACCGGAACGGGCGACGGCGATGGAGAAGGCTCGGGCTCGGGCGGCATCGGGCCCCGGTTCATTCGCGGCGCCACCCAGGAAGAGATCTTCAGCGTCATCCCGCGCGGCCGCCGCCAGGGGCGGGGCTCGGTCAATTGCGTCATCCGCCTCGACCAGCGGCTCGACAACTGCCGGATCGTAAGCGAGACCCCGCCGGGGCAGGGCTTCGGGGCGGCGGCCGTGACGGTGGCGGAGGCCCATTTCCGCTTCCGGCCGCCGATGAGCGCCTCGGGACGTCCGATCGAGGGCCAGCGGGTCACCGTCTTCGTCCAGTTCGGACGCTGACCGCACCCTCCCGAAACCGCGTCAGGCGTTGACGCGACGGGAATCCCCTGTATAAGGCGCGCTTCCGCGAAGGACGTCGGCGCTCCTGGTCTGTTGACCGGAGCGTTTGTTGCGTCCGTCAACGCGTATCTGGAGAGCTTCGTGGCCCGTATCGCTGGTGTCAACATCCCGACCAACAAGCGCGTCGAAATCGCGCTGCAGTACATCCATGGCATCGGCGCCCACGCCGCCAAGGAAATCACGACCAAGGTCGGCATCGAGCCCGCTCGCCGGGTGAACCAGCTGACCGACGCCGAGGTGCTGCAGATCCGCGAGACCATCGACCGCGATCACACCGTCGAGGGCGACCTGCGCCGCGAGACGTCGATGAATATCAAGCGTCTGATGGACCTGGCCTGCTACCGCGGCCTGCGTCACCGCAAGGGCCTGCCGGTCCGCGGCCAGCGCACCCACACCAACGCCCGCACCCGCAAGGGTCCCGCCAAGCCGATCGCCGGCAAGAAGAAGTAAGACAGACACATGGCCAAGGAACCGGGTCGCGTAAAGAAGCGCGAGCGCAAGAACATCACCTCGGGCGTCGCCCACGTGAACGCGTCCTTCAACAACACCATGATCACGATCACCGATGCCCAGGGCAACGCGATCTCGTGGTCGTCGGCCGGACACATGGGCTTCAAGGGTTCGCGCAAATCGACCCCCTACGCCGCCCAGATGGCCGCCGAGGACGCGGGCAAGAAGGCCCAGGAACACGGCGTCAAGACGCTGGAAGTCAACGTTTCCGGTCCCGGCTCCGGCCGTGAGTCGGCCCTGCGCGCCCTGCAGTCGGTCGGCCTGACCATCACCACCATCCGCGACGTCACGCCGATGCCGCACAACGGTTGCCGTCCGCCCAAGCGCCGCCGCGTCTAAGGCGACACAGACCGACTATCTATCTCCGCCGGTCCTGCCGCCCCTGACGAGGAGCGAGGGACCGGCGCACCGTTTTCGAGGGACACCCATGATCGAACGTAACTGGCAAGAGCTGATCCGTCCCGAGAAGCCGCAGATCGAGGCGAGCTCCGACCCGCAGCGCAAGTCGCGCCTGGTCGCCGAGCCCCTGGAACGCGGCTTCGGCGTGACGCTCGGCAACGCCCTGCGCCGCGTTCTCCTGTCGTCGCTGCAAGGCGCCGCCGTGACCGCGATCCAGATCGACGGCGTCGTCCACGAATTCTCGTCGCTGGAAGGCGTGCGCGAGGACGTGGTCGACATCGTGCTCAACATCAAGCAACTGGCGCTGCGCATGCACGCTGAAGGCCCCAAGCGCATGACCCTGCGCGCCACGGGCCCCGGCGCCGTCACGGCCGGCCAGATCGACGCCCCCGCGGACATCGAGGTGCTGAACCCCGACCACGTCATCTGCACGCTGGACGAGGGCGCTTCGGTGCGCATGGAACTGACCGTCCAGAACGGCAAGGGCTATGTCGCCTCCGAGCTGAACCGTCCGGAAGACGCTCCGATCGGCCTGATCGCCGTCGACGCCCTGTATTCGCCGGTCAAGCGCGTCGCCTATCGCGTCGAGCCGACCCGTCAGGGCCAGTCGCTGGACTATGACAAGCTGATCCTCGAGGTCGAGACGAACGGCGCGGTTTCGCCGGTGGACGCGGTGGCCTACGCCTCGCGCATCCTCCAGGACCAGCTGCAGATCTTCATCACCTTCGACGAGCCCAAGAAGGCCGTGGAAGCCGCCGACGGCAAGCCGGACCTGCCCTTCAACCCGGCCCTGCTGAAGAAGGTGGACGAGCTGGAACTGTCGGTGCGTTCGGCTAACTGCTTGAAGAACGACAACATTGTCTACATCGGCGACCTGATCCAGAAGACCGAGGGCGAAATGCTTCGCACCCCGAACTTCGGCCGCAAGTCGCTGAACGAGATCAAGGAAGTCCTGATGACGATGGGGCTCAGCCTCGGCATGGATGTGCCGAACTGGCCGCCGGAAAACATCGAAGACCTGGCCAAGAAGTTCGACGACCAGATCTAGTTTCAACCCTCCGCCCTTGGTCCATCCCAGTGTTTCTGGCGGGCCGCGGAGCGGTTAGAATGTGAGAGCTCAAGGTCCACCGCGGTGGAAACCAGGGCTGAGTAGGAGAGACCCCGATGCGCCACGGCGCCGCCTATCGCAAGCTCGGTCGTACGAGCGCACACCGGACCGCCATGTTCGCCAACATGGCCGCGTCGCTGATCAAGCACGAGCAGATCACGACCACGCTTCCCAAGGCGAAGGAACTGCGTCCCTTCGTCGAGAAGCTGGTGACGCTGGCCAAGAAGGGCGACCTGCACGCGCGCCGTCAGGCCATCAGCCAGGTCCGTGACGTGCCGCAGGTCGGCAAGCTGTTCGAGACGATCGGCCCGCGCTACGCCGAACGCAACGGCGGCTATATCCGCATCATGAAGGCCGGCTATCGCCACGGCGACAACGCCGCCATGGCCGTGATCGAGTTCGTCGACCGCGACGCCGACGCCAAGGGCCTGGACTCGGGTCCGGTCTACGCCATCGAGGGCGACGACGAGGCGTAGGCCCCGGCCATTCAGGCAAGACAGAAGGGGCGGCCGGTGCGAACCGGCCGCCCCTTTTCATTGTCCGGACCCGGCCTTCGCGACCGATACAATCCGGGCGATACATCCTCGACAATCGGTTCGCCACAAGCTGGACAAGCCAGACATAAGCGACACTGGCTTGTCGCCCGCCGCCTCTCCGGCCAGAACGCGTCCATGACCGTCGCCATCGTCCCGTTTCGCACGGAACACGCCGCCATGTGGCGGTCGTTCAACGAGGCGTGGCTGATCGCCGGGGGCTATGCACTGGAGCCCAAGGACCAGCGGGTGCTTGGGGATCCGCAGGGGGCGATCCTCGATCAGGGCGGCTTCATCTTCATCGCCGAGCGGAATGGCGCGCCGGTCGGCTGTTGCTCCCTGATGGCCATGGCCGACGCGGGCTATGAGGTAGGCAAGATGGCGGTCGTCGAGGACGCGCGTGGCCTGAGCCTCGGGTGGCGGCTGCTCGAGGCCTGCGAGGCGGCGGCGCGGGCCGCCGGGGCGCCGCGGCTGTATCTGGAGACCAGCAAGGCCCAGACCCACGCTATCGCCCTGTACCGGCGCTTCGGTTTCGGCGATCTGCCGCCGCAGCCGACGCCCTATGCCCGTTGCGACGTCTGGATGGAGAAGCGGCTCTGACCGCTACTCCTTCGACAGGTCCTGACGCCGGAACCAGGCCAGGGCTCCGGCCAGGGGCAGCAGGGTCCACAGGCCGACGCTGACCCAGGCCTTGAGCGGCAGGCCGTCGGGCAGGGCCGCCGCGGCCTCTCCGCCCCGGATCATGGCCTGGATGGCGTCGGTCGCCGCCCCCGGGTTGACCAGCACCGCCAGCCAGGCGTCGGGCATGACCCCCATCTGCATCAATGGATTGGGCGTGAAGAACTGCGCCACCCCGACCACCAG
The DNA here is from genome assembly GCF_035561115.1 of Brevundimonas sp. Classification (GTDB taxonomy): domain Bacteria; phylum Pseudomonadota; class Alphaproteobacteria; order Caulobacterales; family Caulobacteraceae; genus Brevundimonas. The sequence continues at coordinate 27,807 of NZ_DATMYH010000080.1, read as the reverse complement.
CGGAATGAACAGGGCGGCCAGCAGAGACCGGGTCACCACCGCCGCCAGCATCCCCATCATGGTGAACTGTACGATGCGCAGCCACGACAGGGCGGCGAAGCCGAGGAAATGGCCAGCCATCTCGCCGGTCATGGAAAAGGCCAGGGTGCGCTCGAACACCGCCGCCTTGATCAGATTCTCGATCAGGCTGGCCGCCAGCATCAACACCATCGCCGCCAGGGCGAGCCCGGCCACCACCGCCAGCTTGCCCAGCAGCAGGTTCGGGCGGCTGTTGCGGGCGCTGATCAGCCGCCAGGTCTCCCAGCGATAGTCGCCGGCGTAGATCGTCGCCGCCCCGATCAGGACGAACAGCAGCACCAGCGGATTGGCCAGACCGGCTGCCCCCTCGACCAGCGCGTGGCCCATGTCCAGCGTGCCGCGGGCGAAAGCCTCCTTCAGCTCGGGCGGCATCTTGGTGTCGCCGAGGATCTTGGTCTCGCTGCCCTTGAGCACGAAATTGGTGATCGCTCCGATCACCACCGCCAGGATCGGCACGAAGGCCAGGCTCCAGAACAGGGCCGTCCGGTTCTTCGACAGGCGGAAGCCTTCGGCGCGGATGGCGTCAACCAGCATGGGTCATCTCCTGATGGCCGGTCTCGGTCATGAAGACGCTCTCGAGGTCGGCGCCGACCCAGCGCGCCTCGTCGATCTCGATCCCGGCCTCGACCAGGGCCTTGATCAGGGCGGGCGCTTCGGCGCGGGGCACATTGGCCAGCACGCCCGACCCGTCCATCGTCCCCTTCGGTCCCAGCAGATCGACCACCCGCGCCAGCGGCGTCGCCGACAGGCGCAGGCGCTCGCCCGAGGCCGTCAGCTCGCTGACCGCGCCTTCGCGCACCAGCCGACCCTTGTTCATGATGGCCACCCGGTCGCAGACGCGCTGGACCTCGAGCAGCTGGTGGCTGGCCAGGACCACGGTCACGCCGTCGTCGTCGGCCAGCGAGCGGATCAGGGCCCGCATTTCCTGGATGCCGGGGGGATCCATGCCGCTGGTCGGCTCGTCGAGGATGATCAGCTCCGGCTTGCTCAGCAGGGCCGCGGCCACGCCCAGCCGCTGCAGCATGCCGACCGAGAAGCCGCGCACCTTGCGGTCGGCCGCCTCGGTCAGGCCGACGCGGTCCAGCCAGCGGGGAATGTCGGCCTCGGCCGCCACCCCATGCTCCAGCGCCAGCCAGCGCAGCACCTGGCGGGCGGACATGTAGGGCGGGAAGCGCGGGGTCTCGATCATCGAACCCATGCGACGCAGGTGCGTCACCTCGGTCACCGCCCCGCCCATGACGCTGGCGCTCCCGTCCGAGGCCCGGATCAGGCCCAGCAGGATGCGGAACAGGGTCGACTTGCCGGCCCCGTTGGGTCCCAGCACGCCGTAAACCCCGCCCTTGGGAATGGAGAGGTCCAGCCCGTCGAGGGCGCGCACGGTTCCGTAGGTCTTGGTCAGCCCACGGGTTTCGATAACAGCGGTCATGGCGGCAGATGAGCGTGCGTTGGGCCTCGACGCAATGAGGATTGGGATTAAGCTTTGGCAATCTCCGCTTGCGGGACTGCCCTTCCGGAGCGAGGCAACTATCCAGGGAGAGAGGCGCCGATGGCCCTGTTTGACTGGTTGAGGCGCGGACGGGCCCGGGCGCCCGAACCGCCCACGGCCGAGGCGGCTGCGTCGCACGCCAGGCTCGACGCCTGGTGGGCGACGATTGGCCGGGTTGGCCCCGACCTCCTCGCGGCCTTCGTCAATCCAGCCTTCGGGGGCGGCCCGATGTGGCCCGGATGGCGTCGCGCCTTCCGGGTGGTGCGGCGGGGGGATGCGACCATTCTGGCCACGGACGGCCTGTCGGACCCGTTTCTGGGGGAGCCTCCCGAGGTCAACGGGCTGGGGCTCGAACTCTTTGTCGAGACGTCAGACATTCCGCCGTCCTGCCTCGGAACGGAGGAGGATGTGGCTCCCCTGGCCAGGAGCTGGGCCTTCGCCCTTCTGGCGCATGTCGGCGATCTCGTCGCCGGGGAAGGCGAGGGGTTCGCGGAGACGCTGGACCGTTACGGAGTCATCTCCATCGAGATCCCGGGAGCGGACGAACAGCCTGCGCTTCAGCAGCTGCCGCCCGGCTTCATCATCGGAGACGGCGCGATCGGCGTCCTGATCGGCGCGCCTGCCCCGGATTTTCGGGCCCTCATCGACGACATGCCGCTGACGGCGGTGCGGATCGTTCCCGTCGTGCTGCTGCGCGCCGACGAACTGGAGGCCATCAGGGACGGCGGCGGCGAGGCGCGCCGCGCGATCGCCGAACGCCTGGGCGCCGCGCCCTCGCGCCACCGCTCGTCCCTGAGCCGCCCCTCTGTCGCCTGAGCCTCCCGGACGCTAGACAGCCCGGGATGTCCGTCCTGTCCCGCCTCCGCACCCAACGCGCCGCACTCGCCTTCATCTTCGTGACGGCGGTGCTCGACATCGTGGCCATGGGGATCATCATTCCGGTGCTGCCGCGGCTGATCGAGGACTTCGTCGGCTCCAATGCGCAGGCGGGGGTCATCAACGGCGTCTTCGTGGCCCTGTGGGCGGGGATGCAGTTCGTCTGCTCGCCCATCATCGGCTCGCTGTCGGACCAGTACGGGCGGCGGCCGGTCATCCTGATCAGCTGCGCCGGCCTGGCGCTGGACTATGTGCTGATGGCCGTCGCGCCCGACCTGTGGTGGCTGGCGCTGGGACGGATCATCGCCGGGATCACCTCGTCCAGCTTCACCACCGTCTATGCCTATATGGCCGACATCACCGCGCCCGAGAAACGGGCCCGGGCCTATGGCCTGATCGGGGCGGCCTTCTCGGGCGGCTTCGTTCTGGGGCCGGTGCTGGGCGGCTTCCTCGGCGAGTTCGGGCCCCGCGTGCCCTTCTGGTTCGCCGCCGGCCTGTCGACCGTGGCCTTCCTGTACGGCCTGCTGGTCCTGCCCGAGAGCCTGCCGGCCGACAAGCGGATGGCTTTCAGCTGGAAGCGGGCCAACCCCGTCGGATCCCTGATCCTGCTGCGCCGCCATCCGGAGCTCAGCGGCCTCGCGGTCGTGAACTTCCTGCTCTATTTCGCCCACCACGTCTTTTCGGCGGTGTTCGTACTCTACGCCGCTTGGCGCTACGGCTGGGGACCGCGCGAGGTCGGCCTGTTGCTGGCCCTCGTCGGCGTGCTGGACATGGTGGTGCAGGGCGTTCTGGTGGGGCCGGTCGTCAAGCGGCTGGGCGACCGGTCGACCATGGTCCTGGGCCTGGTCGGCGGAACGGTCGGGATCGCGGCCATGGGCTGGGCCCCCGACGGCCTGTGGTTCATCGCCGCCATGCTGCCCAACGCCCTGTGGGGCCTGGCCATGCCGACCCTGCAGTCGCTGATGACCCGGCGCGTCGGCGAGGACGAACAGGGCCAGCTCCAGGGCGCCAACATGAGCGTGGCTTCCATCGCCGGGGTGATGTCGCCGCTGTTCTTCGGCTGGGTCTATTCGCTGTCGGTGGGCGAGTTCGCCGTTATCCAGATGCCCGGCCTGGCCTTCTATCTGGCCGCCGTCGTCCTGCTGCTGGCGGCGGGGATCGGCTGGCTGGTGGGGCGCGGGGCGGAACGCCGCGACGCCGCGTCCGTTGAGGCCCCGCCGACGCCTTGATCCGGTCCAGAATTCGGAGCGGAATGGTGGCGCTTGAGCTTCCCTGACTGAACCGGATGACCATGAAGACCCGTACGCTCGCCATCGCCGCCGCCCTGATGCTCACCGCCTGCGGCCAGTCCAACGACACGAACGCCCAGGACGGGGTCTTCGCCGACAACCGGGTCGTTCCGGGCGGCGATCAGGCGCTGAAGGCCAGTTTCGCGCCGGTCGTGCGCGAGGCGGCGCCCGCCGTCGTCAACATCGCGGCGCGCGGCGTCCAGGTCGTGCGCGATCCGTTCTTCGGCATTCCGGGGCAGCGCCAGACCGGCTCGGTCGGCTCGGGCGTCATCGTGCGGCCCGACGGGGTCGTGGTCACCAACTACCACGTCATCAACGGCATGCAGCAGATCAAGGTGGTGCTGAACGACCGGCGCGAGTTCGACGCCCGCATCGTCCTCGCCGACGAGCGGTCGGACATCGCCGTGCTGCAGCTGGAGGGCGTTCGCGAACGCCTGCCGACGCTCAACATCGACGACCGCGAGGAGCAGCAGGTCGGGGACCTGGTGCTGGCCATCGGCAATCCGTTCGGGGTCGGCCAGACCGTCACCAACGGCATCATCTCGGCCCTGAACCGGACCGACACCGGCATCAGCGACAGCGGCTCCTTCATCCAGACCGACGCCGCCATCAATCCCGGCAACTCGGGCGGGGCGCTGGTCGACATGGACGGCGACCTGATCGGCATCAACACCGCCATCTTCTCGCGCTCGGGCTCGTCGTCCGGCGTCGGCTTCGCCGTGCCCGCCGCAGCGGTGCGCCGGGTCGTGGACTCCGCCGTCGGCGGCGCCACCGCCGTGGTCCGGCCGTGGCTGGGCGTGAAGGGCGAGAGCGTCAGCGGCGACGTCGCCCGCAGCCTCGGTCTCGAGCGTCCGCAGGGTCTGGTGATCACCGAGGTCTGGCCGGGCGGACCGGGCGCCCGCGCCGGTATCAGCGAAGGCGACGTCATCACCGCCATCGACGGGGCCGAGATCAACGACCAGGGCGGGCTCAATTTCCGCGTTGGCACGCGCGAACCGAACGACACGGTGCAGGTGTCGGTGCTGCGCGACGGAAAGGCGCGGACCCTGGAGGCGCGGGTGCAGCCTCTGCCGGGAAATGCGGAGCTGAAAGACGCCACGGTCATTCAGTCGGGAGTCCTGTCCGGGGCCCAGGTCCTGGCGCTCAATCCCGCCCTGGCCGACAGCCTGGGCGGCGATCCCTTCGCCAGCGGGGTGATCATTGGCCGGATTCAGCCCGGAAGCTATGCCCAGCGCGTCCGGCTTCAGGGCGGCGACATCGTCCTGTCCGTCAACGGGCGTCCGGTGACCTCGGTGCAGCAGCTCGACAATGTCGGCCGGGGTTCGGAACTGATCATCAACCGGCGGGGTCAGCGGATCAGCGGGCGCATCGGCTGACGCGCGGTCTTCAGCCCCGCTTCGGCCCGGTCATCGACCACACATGGCCGAAGGGGTCTCGCAGCTTGCCGTTGCGGCCAAAGAATTCGTCCGTGACGGGCCGGATGACCACCGCGCCCTCGGCCTCGGCGCGGGCCATCCATGCGTCCGCATCGTCGACAGCGAGGGCGACGGTGAAGGTGGTTCCGCCCAGCGTCCCGGGCGCGCGCGTGCCCACCGTCTCCTCGACGAACTCGCCCGACAGATAGATCGCGCCGCCGTTGGCCAGCTCCAGCATGGCGTGGCCCAGCCGGCCGTCGTCCGTGTCGTAGCGGACGATCTCCCGTCCTCCGAAGGCCCGGACGTACCAGTCAAGCGCCGCGTGCCCGTCCCGCACCATCAGGTAGGGCACGACGGGCGGATCGGACGGGACGTAGGTCATCTGTCCCTCAGCCCTTGAGCGGCGATCCGATCGACCAGGTGTGACCGAACGGGTCGCGCAGCTGGCCGTAGCGGTCGCCCCAGAACTGGTCGGCGAGGGGGAAGACCGGCACGCCGCCGGCCAGCAGGGCCCGGTTCCACCATTCGTCGGCGTCGTCGACCTGCAGGTGGATGGTGACGCCCTTGGGAACGATGTCCTGCTCGCCGTTGTACTCGGGGAATTCGTCGTTGAGCATGATGCTGCCGCCGTTGATCCTGAGATGGGCGTGCATCAGCCGTTCGCCGTCCTCGGCCATGTGGCGCCGCAGCTCCTCGGCCCCGAAGGCGCGGACGTAGAATTCGATCGCCGCCTGTCCGCCGCGCGACGGGATGGTCAGGTGGGGGGTGACGCCCGTGGTCGGCCCCTGGGCGTTGTAGTCGTCGGCCATGGCGCGGTCTCCTGAGTTCGTCCGATACTAACGCGTGAAATGCGCGCCGGTAACGCCTATCTCTGAACCTCCATGAGCGACCTGTTCGAAGCCTCCGGCATCCATCCCCCCGACGCGCCGCTGGCCGACCGGCTGCGGCCCCGCACCCTCGACGAGGTGGTGGGGCAGGACCATCTGCTGGGGCCGGGCGGGCCGATCCGGCGCATGGTCGAGGCCGGGCGGCTGGGCTCGATGATCCTGTGGGGCCCGCCGGGCACCGGCAAGACCACCATCGCCCGCCTTCTGGCCCAGGCCGCCGGCTACCAGTTCCAGTCGCTGAGCGCCGTCTTCTCCGGCGTCGCCGATCTGAAGAAGGCGTTCGAGGCGGCCCGCATGCGCCGCGCCGCCGGCCAGTCGACCCTGTTGTTCGTCGACGAGATCCACCGCTTCAACCGTGCCCAGCAGGACGGTTTCCTGCCGTTCGTGGAGGAGGGGATCGTCACCCTCGTCGGGGCCACGACCGAGAACCCGAGCTTTGAGCTGAACGGCGCCCTGCTGTCGCGGTCGCAGGTCTATGTGCTGAAACGGCTCGACGACGCGGCCCTCGATCAACTGTTGATTCGGGCCGAGGCGCAGGAGGGAAAGACCCTGCCCCTGACCCCCGAGGCGCGTCAGGCCATGCTGGCCCTCGCCGACGGCGACGGCCGTTATCTGCTGACCATGTCCGAGGTGCTGTTCGACCTGACCTCGACCGATCCGCTCGACGTCCAGGCCCTGGCCGGCATCCTGCAGAAGCGTGCGCCGGCTTACGACAAGAGCAGAGAAGAACACTACAACCTCATATCTGCACTGCATAAATCGGTCCGCGGATCAGACCCGGACGCGGCCCTCTACTGGCTGGCGCGGATGCTGAACGGCGGCGAGGATCCGTTGTATCTGGCGCGCCGCATCGTGCGCATGGCGGTCGAGGACATCGGCGAGGCCGACCCCCTGTCCCTGCTGGTCGCCAATGCGGCCAAGGATACCTACGACTTCCTCGGCAGCCCGGAGGGCGAACTGGCCCTGGCCCAGGCCGTCGTCCATCTGGCGACCGCGCCCAAGTCGGTCGGGGTCTATGAAGCCTTCAAGGCGGCGAAGAAGGCGGCGCACGAGACCGGCTCGCTGATGCCGCCGGCCCATATCCGCAACGCCCCGACGAAGCTGATGAAACAGCTCGGCTACGGCAAGGGCTACCAGTACGACCCCTCGACCCCCGAAGGCTTCTCGGGCGCGAACTTCTTCCCCGACGAAATGGAGCGCCGGACCTTCTACGCCCCCAGGGGCGAAGGGCATGAGGCGAAGGTGAAGGAGCGTCTGGACCGCTGGGCGGCGATGCGGGCGCAGGTGCGCGAGGACGACGACGCCGGTTAGCGTTGCCGTAACTACGTTTTCCGGCCTATTCTTCCGCCCATCGATCAACCTTGGGAGGGGATGATGACCGATACGATGAAGGCCGCGACGCCGTGGCATCTGTGGGCGGCGGGGGTGATCTCGCTGCTGTGGAACGCCTTCGGCGGCTATGATTTCGTGATGAGCGTGACCCAGGGCGAGACCTACTGGCGCGCCTCCGGCATGACCGACGGCATGATCGCTTATTTCAACGCCATGCCGACCTGGATGTACGTTCCCTGGGTGCTGGGCGTCTGGGGCGCGGTGGCCGGCTCCATCCTGCTGCTGCTGCGCAGCCGCTTCGCCGTCCACGCCTTCGCCCTGTCGCTGCTCGGCGCGATCGGGAACCTGGTCTACGGACTGATGAACCCTATGCCGGAGCTGCCGCCGGCGATGGCCGCCATGGCGTACATGCCCTGGGTCATCGTCGTCATCGCCGCCCTGCTGGCCTGGTACGCCTGGACCATGGGCAAGAAGGGGGTGCTGTCATGAGCGGCATGGGACAAACCATCCGCACCCCCTGGCACCTGTGGGTGGTCGGGGTGCTGGCGGCGCTGTGGAACGGCTTCGGCTGTTTCGACTATTTCATGACCCAGACGCGGCGCGACGAATGGTTCGCCCAGATGGGCATGACCGAGGCGCAACTCACCTATTTCAACGCCATGCCGGCCTGGACCCATGCGGCCTGGGCCATCGGCGTCTGGGGCGGATTGCTGGGCGCCATCCTGCTGCTGTTGCGGCGCAAATGGGCGACGCCGGTCTTCGTCGCCTCCTTCCTCGGCTGGCTGGCGGGCGCGGTCTACGCCTTCGGCATGTCGAACGGAATGGAGGCCATGGGCCCCATGTGGCCGATGCAGATCGTCATCGGCGCCGCCTGTGTGTTCTTCATCTGGTACGCGTGGACCATGGGGAAACGCGGCGTTCTGCGCTGAGGGGCTGACGGGCGGTCGGTCTTTCGCCTATGCACGCGCGGTGACCGACCGCTCGCCCGTTTCCCTGTCCGATGAGGACATCGCCGCCGTCCGCTCGTGGGTCCTCCACGAGGACGAGGCCGTGATCGCCTTCAACAAGCCCGCCGGCCTGTCCAGTCAGGGCGGGCGCATCCAGGCGCATACGCTGGACGACCTGCTGTGGGCCTTCGCCCGCTCGAACGGCAAGCGGCCGGATCTGGTGCACCGGCTGGACCGCGACACCTCGGGCGTCATCCTGGCGGCGAAGACGAAGCCGGCGGCGGGATTCCTCGGCAAGGCCATCCAGGCGCGGCGGTTCAAAAAGACCTATCTGGCCCTCGTCTCCGCCGCGCCCGAGCCGGCGTCCGGCGTGATCGACAAGCCGCTGCTGCGGCAGGAGATCGGCCGCGAAAGCTATATGCGCGCCGTCGCCGCCGATACGCCCGGCGCCCAGGCGGCGCTCAGCCGCTACCGCACCCTGTCCGCCTCGGACGACGGGGCGCTGGTCGAGCTGGACCCGGCCACGGGCCGCATGCACCAGCTGCGCGTCCACATGGCCTCCATCGGCCGCCCCCTGGCCGGCGACGCCCGCTACGGCGGGGCCCTGACCTTCGCCGGGCGCGCCGCGCCGCGCCTGATGCTGCATGCGGCCAAACTGGTGTTTCCCCATCCCGCCGGCGGCTACCGCACCGTCGAGGCGCCCCTGCCCGAGGATTTCGAGGCGCTGAAGGCGGCGGCCGGGCTTTAGGCGCCCCTCCGTCTCGGCGCGAAGGCGCGCCGCGACACCTCCCCATCGCTTCGCGACAGGGAGGAGACAGGAATCGCGCGCCGTCTCCTCCCCATCGCAGATGGGGAGGGGGACCACGAAGTGGTGGAGGGGCATGGTCAGGAACCACCGCCGCGCCGCCGCGCTAATTCCATACGCCCGGAGACCCGCCATGCCCCGCTTCACCCTGCCTTTGATCGCCGCCGCAGGCTTGGCCCTGTCGGCCTGCGCCAGCCTGGCCCCCTACGGCCCGCAGATGTCTCCGGGCGGGCAGGGCTATGCCGAGCAGCGTATCGAATCCAACCGCTTCCGCGTCACCTACAGCGGCGTCGGCGCGCCGGGACCGGTGGCCGACATGGCCCTGTTGCGTGCGGCCGAGCTGACCACGTCGCAAGGCTATGACTGGTTCGAGGTGACCCAGCGCTGGATCGACGGCCGTCCCGACAGCGCCGGGGGCCTGCGCCCCAGCGTCGGCGTCGGCTACGGCTCCAGCCGCTACAATGGCCGTTACGGCGACTATTCCGCCTCGGGCGTCGGCGTGGGCGTCGGCCTGAACTTCAGCGGTCCGTCGCCGACCTCGACCATGCTGGAGGTGGTCATGGGCAATGGCGCCAAACCCGACCGCCCGGACGCCTATGACGCGCGCGGCGTGCAGGACGCGCTGCGCCCCCGCCTCTAGACCGGCGGGAGGCCCTTCACGAACGCCCCGACCGTGCGCCACAATTCGGCGTCGTGGCCGATCCACAGGTGGCCGCCGTCGGGATACATCACCAGGCGGGCGTCCGGGATGCGCTCCGCGACGTGGACGGCGGCCTTGTCGGTCTCATAGAGATCGCCGCGCGCGCCGACGACCAGGGCCGGACAGGCGATCCGCTCCACCGGCCAGTCCGGCGGCGCCGCCGCCGTGGCGGAGTCCATCAACAATCCCTCCCGACGCTCGCTGACGGGCAGGATGTGAAACATCACGGCGCGGGCCCGCTGCCGCTCGCTGTCGGCGGCGGCTTTCACCGTGGCCGGATCGGTGGCCAGCACCATCCGCATCATGAAGTCGGGCGCGCCCCGGATGCCGGCCCAGAACAGCAGGTCCGAGCCGAGAACGGCGTCGATCGTCCGCTGCGTCCCGGGGTCCGGCGCGGCGTTGGCGCCCGGCAGGCGATCCGGGGCATGGAGGGCCGGAACGACCAGAACGAGCCTGCGGCACCGTTCCGGATGCCGGAGCGCCAGCTGGGTCGCGGACAGGGCGCCCGCCGACCCGCCGATGATGACGGCCTGCTCGATCCCGAGCCGGTTCATGAGCCAGTCCAGGGCGTCGGCCTGCATCTCCACCGTCGCGCCCTCCGGCATGGCGCTGCGCAGATAGCCGAACCGCGACGGGGCGATGACCCGCACGCCCTCGCGCGCCAGCGGGGCGCTGAAGTCCAGGCCCTGGTCGAACCCGCCGCCGCTGCCATGGATCATCAGGGCGGGCGGGCCGGAGCCGACGTCGGCGAACTCGATCGGGCCCCAGGGACTGTCGACCACCCGGCTGGGCCCCCCGGCATGCGCCCGGGCCGCCCGCATGTCCCGATGGAAGGCGACGGAAACGACCGCAACAACTGCGACGGCCGAGACGACGATCGCGGCGGCGACGGCCGGCCAGCGCCGTCCCGCCTTCGCACGGGAGCGGGTCCGTGGTCCGTCGAAAAAGGTCATGGCCGCCTCCGGTGCGGGCGGGAGACTTCCCTGCCGCGCCGGGTGCGTCCTTGACGCCGGTCAAATTCCCGGAATCAGCGCCCGCCGCGCGTCAGGGCGCGGTATTCGACCAGCCGTTCCTTGTCGCGCCGCACCTGATCGGCGACGGCGTTATCGACGTCCAGCGAGGCGTAGCGAACCCAGCCGTCGACGCCCAGCTTGTCCTGGATCGCGGCCGTCGGCGTGCGCCAGCGGAAATAGGACAGCCAGCTGACCAGAACGCCCAGCACGAGCGCGAGTCCCTGCAGGGCGCGGAAACCGGCCTCGCCGCCGGCGGGCGCGGACTCCAGCGCCAGCGCGCCCACGCCGATGACCAGCACCAGCGGGGTCATCAGCCGCTGGGCCCATCGCATCCAGTAGCGTTCGCGGCGCACCCGCCACAGCTCCATCTGCACGTGCTTCTCGAGGTATTCCATCCGCGCGCCCAGCCACATGGTCAGGCGCGTCAGATACATGGCGCGCTGGCCCCACCCCTTGCCGTCCTGCTGGAACTGGGTCTCGGCCTGGTCGGCCATGGCGCGCGCCGAGGTGAACAGGTTCTGCAGCTCGCGGGTGCGCTGCACGATCTCGCGCGACAGTTCGTAGGAGTCATTCTCCAGCTGGAAGCGGTACTGGATGAACAGTACGGCCTGCAGACCCCAGTAGAGGCCCAGTACGGCGAGCATGGCGCCGGCGGCGAGACCGAGGCCCATGGCTTCCGATCCGGTCCAGCCCGCGAACAGCCCGGGGCCGAGGATGGCCAGGGCCGCGAAGGCCGCCAGCGCTCCGGCCTGACTCAGCCGTTTGACGGTGACATGGACGATCAGCGCCCGGAAGACGCGCCGGCCATAGCTGTGGATTCGGCTGCGGATGTCGGCGTCGACCGGAAACCGTTCCTCGATCTGACGGCCGAACAGGACGTGGAACCGGTCCGGCTTCCCGTCGGTCTCCCAGAACGGGAAGATGTCCAGCGGCTGGTTGAAATACTCGTCGATATGGGACGAGACGATCGCCTCGGCCTCGGGCGTGGCGGCGAAATACTCGCTCTCCGATATCGGGCGCAGAATGCCGTCGCCCCCGCGCAGCGGCCCGCGTCCGGAGCCCGGCGCCGGCGGAACGGCCCGGCCGGAACTGTCTTCCGCTCCCGGCGGCGGTGGATTCGGCGCAGCGTGCAGCCGGGCGTCGTGGCCCTGACCGCCGTGGCCGCCGTCCAGCGGCGTCGAGCCGGGGGTGTGATCGTCGTGCGACATACGCTTCGGCGGTCCCTGATCCTTTGAGCCCGGCAGTATGGCGGATCGCCGCCGCCGGGCCGATGGTCTTCCCTCACAGCGCGAAGCGGCGCTGTTACGCTCAGGTATCGGCGTTAACCCTGCGCCTCGGCAAGTGAAGTTTCGGTCAGAACGGATATCGCGCCATGGCGGCTGCGAAGCCGAGCAGCGGGACCAGCAGCAGCGCCTCGACGCCGAGGGCGGCGACGACCTTGCGCCGGTCGGCCTGATCCGGCTGGAACGACGGATCGGCCTTCGCCGCGCGCGTCCAGGCGATAAGGCGGACCGTCGGGACGGCCGACGCCAGGCCGATCAGCAGGAAGGTGGCGAGCTTGGCCCAGAAGAAGGGGTTGGTCTCGTAGAAGGCCCAGCCCTTGCCGCCGAAGAAGACGCGGCAGGCGCCGACGATCAGGATCAGCCCGGCCGTCGCGCCGAAGCCCGCGTCCAGCCGTCCCAGACGTCGCACGTCGATCGTCGGAACGCGCATCAGCACCCGTTCCGCCATCAGCATGGCGACCAGTCCGAAGACGAGAATGTGGTGCGCGATGGCCAGCCCGAGATCGAGCACGCGCGCCTCCTTCGTTTTGCCGCCGGGTGCAGTATAAGCCCCGCATTATGACACGTCTTCTGATCGTCGCAGCCGGGGGCGCCCTCGGCGCCGTGGCCCGCTACGGCGTCGGCGCATGGGCCGTCCGCCTGTTCCCGACCGCCGCCTGGCCGCTGGGCACGCTGACCGTCAATGTGGTCGGCGGCCTGGTGATGGGACTTCTGGCCGGCTGGCTGGCGTTCCGGGGCGGGGGGCATGGCGAGAGCATCCGCCTGTTCGCCGCGGTCGGCGTGCTGGGCGGCTTCACCACCTTTTCGGCCTTCTCGCTGGAGACGGCCCTGATGATCGAACGCCGCCAATTCGCCATGGCCGGCGGCTATGTCGCCCTCTCGGTGGTCCTGTCGATCGCCGCCCTGTTCATCGGCCTGATGGTCGCCCGCCGCGCCTTCGGAGCCGCCCTTTGACCCCCCCTGAAACCAACGAACCCATCCAGGAAGCGGAACCCGCCCCCAAACGCGAGGTCCAGACCCTCTATGTGGCCGAGGCCGAGGACGGCATCCGTCTGGACCGCTGGTTCCGCCGGCGCTGGCCGCACCTGTCCAACATCCAGGTGCAGAAGATGGCCCGCAGCGGCCAGATCCGCGTCGACGGAGCCCGCATCAAGCCCGAAGGCCGGCTGACCGCCGGCGCCGCCGTGCGCGTCCCGCCGATCCCGGACGACACCTCGCGCCAGGCCGGCGACGTCCACACGCTCAGCGCCCAGGACATAAAGTTCGCCAAATCCCTCGTGCTCTACGAGGACGACATGGTCATCGCCATCAACAAGCCGCACGGCCTCGCGGTGCAGGGCGGGACCAAGACCAGCCGCCACGTCGACCGGCTGCTGTCGGCCTGGGGGGAGGGGATGGACCGGCCGCGTCTGGTCCACCGCCTCGACCGCGACACCTCCGGCGTCCTGCTGCTGGGCAAGGGCCCCGAGGCGGCCAAGCGGCTGGCCGGCGCCTTCGCCCGGCGTCAGGCCAGGAAGACCTACTGGGCCATCGTCATCGGCAATCCCAAGCCCTCGGCCGGCCAGATCGACATGCCGCTGAAGAAGACCGGCATCAACGACTTCGAGATGATGCGCCCGGCCGACCGCAAGGACCCGCGCGCCGAGCCGGCCGAGACCGCCTTCGCCACCATCTCCCGCGCCGCCCACCGGGCCTCATGGATGGCCCTGCGGCCCTTCACCGGCCGGACCCACCAGCTGCGCGCCCACATGGCCGGCATCGGCCATCCGATCCTCGGCGACCCCAAATACGGGGACGAGAAGTCGAAGGAGCTGTCGGGCCCGCTGAAGCTGCAACTCCACGCCCGCCGCATCGAGCTGGAACACCCGTCCGGCGGCATGCTGGTGGTCGAGGCCCCGCTGTCGCCCGAAATGCGCGCCGGCTTCGCCCATTTCGGCTTCGAGGAGGCCGAAGGCAACGAGAGCGATCCGTTCGAAGGGGTCAAGCGAATCCGATGATGGTTTTTCTATCCGCTCATCCCGGCGAAAGCCGGGACCCAGTTCTGTCCAGCCTGACGCCGGCATTTCAGGACTGGGGTAACAGCGACAAGCCCAAAGTCACATCACCCAAAGCACTGGGTCCCGGCTTTCGCCGGGATGAGCGGTGATTTCTTGAGACCCCTCGCAGTCTTCGACATCGACGGCACCCTCGTGGACAGCCGCGCCTCGATCCATCGCGCCGCCTGCGAGGCCGCACGCGGCATCGGCCTGCCCGAGCCGGACTACGATCGCGTGCGCCAGATCGTCGGCCTGTCGCTCGATCACGCCATGGCGGTGCTGGAGCCCGGACTGGACCCCGAGGACCTCGTCCGCTTCATCGCCGGCTTCCGCGCCAGCTTCCAGCGCATGTATGACGAGGGCCACGAGGAGCCCCTCTATCCCGATGCCACGGCCACCCTGCGCCGCCTGCACCGCGACGGCTGGCGTCTGGCCCTGGCCACCGGCCAGAACCGCCGCGGCGTGGCCCGCAACCTCGCACGCGAGGGCTGGGCCGACCTGTTCATCTCGTCCCACTGCGCCGAAGACGGGCCCGGCAAGCCCGATCCCGCCATGCTTCACGCCGCCATGGCCGTCTGCGGCGCGGAGCCGGAGACCACGGTCATGATCGGCGACACCGCCCACGACATCACCATGGCCCTGAACGCCGGGGCCCATCCGCTCGGCGTCGTCTGGGGTTTCCATACCCTGGAGGAGCAGGTCGCCGCCGGGGCGCATCACGTCGCCGCCGATTTCGCCGACCTCGAGGCCGCCCTGGACCGGTTCGCCGCGCAGGTTCCGGCTCACAGATCCGCAGCGGGCTGATCCGCCGCCGCGCGGGATCAGGCGACCGGCATGCAGATCCGGGTCATCAGCTCCTCGGGACGGGTGGTGAACGGATCGTTCAGATAGACCTCCCAGGAGAGCGGCGGCATGGAAAGCCCCGCCGCCTTCAGGTGGTCCTCCAGTTCGCCGTAGGCCGCCCGCAGGCCCTCATAGGGGCCGCGATAGACGGCCGTGAGCGCCGGGCCGGACGGCGTCCGGGCCGCCTTCACCTCGCCGTCGGCCCGGGCGGCGTCCGACGCCGTGACGGGGAAGCCGACATCGATCTTCATGGTGGCGCCGTCCCAGTCGCGATAGACGGCCAGCGGGGGCCCTACCGGGGTGACGCCCGCGCGGGCGAAGAAGGCGCCGAGCGCCGCGAAGGCTTCGCCCATGACGTCGGAGATTTCAACGGGCGCCATTCCGGACTTTCGGGTGACCTGGAGCATGGGCTGAGGCTCCATTTCGACGGTTTCGATCTGCATCATTCTGCTCCGTTGGGCCGGGTCGAACTGGGCGAGCGCCATCCTGACCAGGACCGCTGCACGTCAATCCTCCGGTCGGCCGGCGGGGAGCGCCGGGCCGCGCAAATCCGCGCCCGAATTCGCGGGCGCGCGTTGATCCGGATCAAGGCGACCGCGCGCGGCGCGGTCAGAGTCGCCCTTCAGGCTTTGCGGGAGGCAGGCGGTGGCCGACATTCTGGTGACGTGGTTCTCGCGCTCGGGCTCGACCGAGCAGGCGGCGCGGGCTCTGGCGGGCCGCCTCGGCGCGGACGCCGAACCCATACTGACCGCGGGGTCCTACGCTGGGGCGGCGGGGTTCGTCCGCGGCGTGTGGCAGTCCCTGCTGCGTCGCCCCCCTGCAGCCCGGACCGGTGCGGACCCGACCGCCTACCGGCTCGTCATCGTCGGCACGCCGGTGTGGGCGGGACAGCCCTCGGCTCCGGTGCGGTCGTATCTGCGCCAGTACGGTCCCCGGATCCGGTCGCTGGCCGCATTCTGCGTCTCCGGCAGCGGCGCCCCTTATGACGAGGTATTCGACGAGATCGAGGACCTGACCGGGAGCGAACTCGCCGCGACCCTCAGCCTCGCCCAGCGGCAGGTGCTCGCCGGCGAGGCCGACGCCGCCCTCGACGCCTTCGCGGGCCGTCTGCGCGGGGACCTCGCCAAGGCCGCCTGAGCGGGCGGGACTGGACCGGCGCCGGGCGCGGGGGTAGAGGCCCGCAGCTGAAGGACCGCCATGATCCACATCCCGCCCCTCGATCCCAACGTCGCCGCCCGCAAGGGCTTCCGCGAGTCCGAGGAGCGCCTGAAGCGCTTCTGGACCGCCGTCGAGGTGAAGGAACGGACGGGCGCCCACGGATCGGGCTGGGCCGTCACACTGGACGGCCGCACGCCGAAGACGCCGGCCCATGCGCAGCTGGTCCTGCCGACCGAGGCCGCCGCCCGCCTCGTGGCCGGGGAATGGGCCGCCCAGGGCGAGTTCATCGATCCCGCCGCCATGCCCGCCACGCGTCTGGCCTCGACCGCCATCGACCGGGTCCGGCTGGCGCGCGAGCCGGTGGCCGAAGAGATCGCCGCCTTCGCCGGCTCGGACCTGCTCTGCTACCTCGCGGACCATCCGACCTCGCTGGCGGTCGAGCAGGCGCGCGAATGGACGCCGTGGCGCGACTGGGCCGCGCTGGAGCTGGGCGTGACGCTGGAAGCGGCCGAGGGGATCGTCCATCGGCCTCAGGACCCCGCCGCCATCGCCCGCGTCCGCGACCTGGCCCTGCGGCTGGACGACTTCGCCCTGACCGGCCTGGCTGTCGCCGTGCCCCTGCTGGGCTCCGCCGTCCTCGGCCTCGCGGTCCAGCGCGGCGCCCTGTCGGGCGAGGTCGCCTTCGAGCTCAGCCGCCTCGACGAAGCCTTCCAGGAACGGCAGTGGGGCGTCGACGCCGAGGCCGCCGAACGCACCGCCGGCCGACGCGCCGAGGCTGTGCTGCTGGACCGGTGGTTCCGCGCCCTCGGCTGACTTTCCTGTTTGGAAAGTTTTCACTTGACGATCTGGAAAGTCACGATCACTTTCCAGATCAGAAAGTGAGGAAACGCCCATGTCCGAAGACCATCCGTCCGTTCCAGGCCCGAGCCCCACGGACGCGCTCGCCGCCATCGCCCAGTCCCGCAAGGCCGTCCACGACCGCGTCGCCGTCGGCGGCTGGCGTTACGACCTGGCCTACGCCGCCCTGGTGGCGGGCATGGTCGGCGGGCAGGCGCTCGACAATCCGTTCAACGTGTCCGCCAGCACGCTCGGCCTGCTGGGTCTGGTCCTGCTGTTCCAGCACGAGACGCGACGCACCGGCCTGCGCATAACGGGTGTCTCGCCGCGCCATGCCCGATGGGTCGCCATCGCCATCGGCCTGGTCGCCGCGGCGATCATCGTCGGCGTGACCGTGGTCCGCCGCCAGTCTCCGGGAACCGACGTCGCCGTCGTCGCCGGCCTCGCCGCCGCAGCGGCCTTCGTCGCGGCCCTCGTCGGCGCCCGCGTCTGGCGCCGCGTCTGGCGCGCCGAAATGGGGGCGGGAAAGTGAACCGCGTTCCGCAGTTCGATCCCGTCATCCACGCTCCCGGCCGGCTGCAGATCTGCGCCATCCTGTCGGCCGCCGACGAGGCCGAGTTCGCCACGGTGCGCGAGGCCATCGCCGTGTCCGACTCGGTGCTGTCGAAACACCTGAAGCAGCTGGAGGAGGCGGGCTACGTCAGGCTGCGCAAACAGGCCCATGCAGGGCGCCAGCGCACCTGGCTGTCCTTCACCCCCGCGGGCCGCTCCGCCTTCGCCGCCCATGTCGCCGAACTGACCCGGCTGGCGGGAATGACCGTTCCGCCGATGCTGGGCGAGGGCTTCTCGGGCTAGGGTCGCTTGCCACCGCCAGCGCGTCTCCTTAAGCCTCGCGCTCAAGGAGACGCCGCATGAAGACCATCCTCGAACAGCTGGAACAGCGCCGCGCCGGCGCCCGCCTCGGCGGCGGCGAGACACGCATCGCCAGCCAGCACGCCAAGGGCAAGCTGACCGCCCGCGAACGCATCGACGTCCTGCTGGACGAGGGCTCGTTCGAGGAGACCGACATGTTCGTCGAGCACCGCTCGACCCAGTTCGGCATGGAAAACCAGCGCATCCCCGGCGACGGCGTGGTCACCGGCCGCGGCACCATCGGCGGCCGTCTGGTCTATGTCTTCTCCAAGGATTTCACCGTCTTCGGCGGCTCCCTGTCGGGCGCGCATGCGGCCAAGATCGTCAAGATCCAGACCATGGCCCTGACCAACGGCGCCCCGATCATCGGCCTGTTCGACGCCGGGGGCGCGCGCATCCAGGAGGGGGTCGAGGCCCTGGCCGGATACGCCGACATCTTCCTGCAGAACACCCTGGCCTCGGGCGTCATCCCCCAGATCAGCGTCATCATGGGCCCCTGCGCCGGCGGCGACGTCTATTCCCCCGCCATCACCGACTTCATCTTCATGGTGAAGGACACCAGCTACATGTACGTGACCGGCCCCGACGTGGTGAAGACGGTCACCAACGAGGTGGTCACCCACGAGGATCTGGGCGGCGCCCGCGTCCACTCCCAGAAGTCCGGCGTCGCCGACGGCGCCTTCGAGAACGATCTGGAGGCCCTCAGCGAGGTGCGCCGCCTGATCGGCTTCCTGCCCCTGTCGAACCGCGAGAAGCCCCCGGTCCGCGACAGCTACGACGACCCCGAGCGCCAGGAAGACAGCCTCGACACCCTGGTCCCGGCCAATCCGAACCAGCCCTATGACATCAAGGAGCTGATCCTGAAGACGGTCGACGAGGCCGAATTCTTCGAGATCGCGCCGGACTTCGCCAGGAACATCGTCACCGGCTTCGGCCGCCTCGACGGCCAGACCGTCGGTGTCGTCGCCAACCAGCCGCAGGTCCTGGCCGGCGTCCTCGACATCGACTCCAGCCGCAAGGCCGCCCGCTTCGTCCGCTTCTGCGACGCCTTCGACATCCCGCTGGTCACCTTCGTCGACGTGCCCGGCTTCATGCCCGGCACGCGTCAGGAGTACGGCGGCCTGATCAAGCACGGCGCCAAGCTGCTGTTCGCCTATGCCGAGGCCACCGTGCCCAAGCTGACCGTCATCACGCGCAAGGCCTATGGCGGCGCCTATGACGTGATGAGCTCCAAACACCTGCGCGGCGACGTCAACTACGCCTGGCCCTCGGCCGAGATCGCCGTCATGGGCGCCAAGGGCGCGGTCGAGATCATCTTCCGCAAGGAGGCCGGCGACCCCGAGGCGCTGGCGGCGCGCGAGGCCGAATACAAGGAGAAGTTCGCCAATCCGTTCGTGGCGGCTGGGCTGGGCTACATCGACGACGTGATCATGCCGCACGGGACGCGGCGGAGGCTGATCCGGGCGCTACGGACGCTGAAGAACAAGCAGCAGGAGAACCCGTGGAAGAAGCACGATAATATTCCGCTATGACTGCCGAGGCCCAAGCCAACAAGTTTCAGAAATCCATCGTTGATGTTGTCGCTAAGCGGGCGGCGTACATCTGTTCGAATCCGAGCTGCCTTGCTCCGACAAGCGGTCCTTCCAGTGCGGAGGACAAGGCTGTTGTGATCGGTGAGGGCGCCCACATCTACGGCGCACAACCTGGCTCGGCG
Organism: Brevundimonas sp.; assembly: GCF_035561115.1. Classification (GTDB taxonomy): domain Bacteria; phylum Pseudomonadota; class Alphaproteobacteria; order Caulobacterales; family Caulobacteraceae; genus Brevundimonas. The sequence continues at coordinate 8,196 of NZ_DATMYH010000080.1, read as the reverse complement.
CGCTTTGTCGAAGAGATGTCCTCTGCTCAGCGGAAGGATATCTCTAATGCGATCTGGCTATGCCGTAACTGCCACAGGCTGACCGATCGTGATCCGCACGGGTATCCCGCCGAACTTCTTTTCCAATGGCGTCGCGCTCATGAGCGCGATCTTTCCGAAAAGCTCGGCAAGGCTGCCGCGATTCAGAATGGAGTAACGGAGGCCCGGGCTGCCCGTTTCTTAGATGTTAGTTTGCTTGCGCAGCAGATAGTCATAGAGAAATCTAAAAGGTGGGAGTATTTTCTTACTCTTGAAATACTAAGGGTTAAATTCAATCCCATACTCAGAAGATGGTCCTTACTTAAAAGAAATCTTTATACGAAGCCGTCCGATATTGTGACGCTCGAGAACGTGGATATCTGGCGCAAGGCCCGCAACAATGAGCTTTTTAGGCAAATCGGACCGCTAACGGGGGTGATGGAAAGCGAGCTGGTATCAGCTTGGGGCCCATTGGGGCAGCCCGGTTCTGAGGTGCAAATTTTGGAAGCCTGTGAGCTGTTTTGTGATTTGGCTTCCCAGCTTCTTCAGTGGGAGGAAGCCGTACGGTTCGCTACGCTTCCCCATGATTTCGAAGAATTTCAGCAAAAACTTGCGGGGGCGGCGGGCCACATACTGGAAATACTTGTTCAAGTGCCGGAAGCCATAAAGGACGTGCTCGACAATGATCATACGGGCCATAGAGACGTGACTGTAAAGTTCGACTTGCCAGAAGGCTGGGCCGATGGCGTGATTTCTTCATACAGGGCCGGTTGCGCGGCATCCCATGGCTTGGATCCGAGCGAGATTGACTGGGACGATTAACCTCCTCTTCCTCTGTTCCCGCAACCGCCTCCGCTCCCCCACGGCCGAGCAGGTGTTCGCGTCACGGCCCGGCGTCGAGACCGCCTCCGCCGGCCTGGCGCCCGATGCGGACGAGCCATGCTCCGCCGAACTGGTGGAGCCAACGCCAACATCATCTTCGTCATGGAGCGCGCCCACCGCGCCAAACTCCAGCGCCGCTTCCGGGCGCAGCTGAAGCGCGCCCGCGTCATCTGCCTCGACATCCCCGACGACTACGCCTTCATGCAGCCCGAGCTGGTGGCGTTGCTGGAGAGGAAGGTCGCGCGACATCTCCCTTCTCCCCTTGGGGGAGAAGGTGGGCGGCGGAGCCGTCCGGATGAGGGGTAGGCCGGCTCCGGACCGGCTGGCGGCCAGTCGAAACTGACCATCCCCCTCATCCGGCCCTCCGGGCCACCTTCTCCCCCGAGAGGAGAAGGGATTATGGTGCCCCATGATCACCCTCCACGCCTTCGGCCGCGTCCATCCCTTCGTCCACGGCGAGACGCGCGACCTGCGCGTCCAGTGGGCGCTGGAGGAGATGGGGCTGCCCTACGCCGTGCGCGGCTGGGACCACACCGGCGGCGAGACCACCGGCCCCGGGTTCTCGGCCATCAGCCCCTTCAACCAGATCCCGATCCTGACCGACGGCGATGTCACCCTGTCCGAATCCGCCGCCATTCTGATCCATCTGGCGGAAAAGTCCGGCAAGCTGATCCCCGCCGACGCCGCCGGCCGGGCCCACGTCATCCAGTGGACCCTCGCCGCCCTGTCCACCGTCGAAGGCCCGATCCAGCCGCTCAAGCTGATGGACATGGGGGCCATGGGCGAACCCGGCGATGTGCGCGCCTTCCTGACCGGCTGGACCCACCGGGTGCTCGACGGCGTCAACCGCCAGCTCGAGGGCCGCGACTGGATCGCCGCCGACGACTTCACCATCGCCGATCTGCTGCTGGCCTCGGTCCTGCGCCAGCTCCGCCACACCGACCTGATGGACGGCTATGCGAACGTGAAGGCCTTCTACGCCCGCGCCATGGCCCGGCCGGCGTGGAAACGCACCCTCGACCTCTACGCCGAACGCCTGGGCGCCGACCGGGCGGCGATCGAATAGGTCGACGATCCGTCTTGACCTACCTATAACTCGCCAGTTATACGTTCAATCCATAACTTCGAGGTTATAGATTGTCCCCGACGCCCGACCACGACATCCTGTTCCGGACCCTCGCCGACCCCACCCGGCGGGCCCTGTTCGAACGCCTGTGCCGCGACGGCGAGACGACGGTCGGGGTGCTGACGGCCCAGGCGGGCGTGTCCCAGCCCGCCGTGTCCAAACATCTCGGCGTCCTGAAACAGGCCGGGCTGGTGCGCGACCGGCCCGACGGGCGCCAGACCCACTACAGCGCCCGGCTCGAAGCCCTGGCCCCGCTGACCGACTGGACCAGCCGGATAACCGGCTTCTGGGAAACCCGCATCGACCACCTCGAGGACCTGCTCAAAAGGATGGACCAATGACCGCTGCCGCGACCGAAACCCGCTCCGTCGTCGTCGAACGGGACATCCCGTTTCCGCCGCACAAGCTCTGGCGCGCCCTGACCCAGCCCCATCTGATCGAGGAATGGCTGATGAAGAACGACTTCAGGCCGGTCGTCGGCCACAGCTTCCATCTCAGCGGAGACTGGGGCGGGGTGCTGGACTGCGAGGTCCTGGCCGTCGAGCCGGAAAGGACCCTGTCCTACACCTGGGACTACGCCCACGACGATCCGGCCTACGCCATGAAGAGCGTGGTGACCTTCACCCTGACTCCCACGGAGACGGGCACGCATCTGCGCGTCGAGCAGGCCGGCTTCCGCCCGGACCAGAAACAGGCCTTCGGCGGCGCCAACGCCGGCTGGCGGCAGTTCCTCGCCAATCTCGAGCAGCTTCTGGCGCGGGTGGACTAGAGCGGCCGACAGTTTCGGCCTTCATTGAAAGGAGAACCCCATGACCTGGACTGCCTGGATCCGGCCGTTTCACCGCTGGACGTCGATCGTCTTCGTGGCCGTCGTCGCCGGCATCTTCATCGCCCTGGGCGTCGGCCGGAAGCCGGCCGAATGGGTGTATTTCGCGCCGCTGTTCCCGCTTGCCCTGCTGGCGCTCACCGGCCTGTACATGTTCGTGCTGCCGTATATCGCCCGGCGCCGGGACCCCAACGCGAGCGGACAGGAGTGAACGCCATGGCCGGGAAGCCGAAGAAGGCCGCGAAACCCGCCCTCCTGTCCGGCGGCAATCCCCAGATCCCCAAGGGCTACGGCGACGCCCCGGTCCAGGCCTGGATCAAGGCCGCGCCGGGCTGGAAGGGCGACGTCGGGCGCCGCCTCGACGCCCTGATCGGGCGCACCGTTCCCGGCGTGAAGAAGGCGGTCAAATGGAACACGCCCCTGTACGGCGTCGAGGACGGCGCCTGGTTCGTCAGCTTCCACGCCTTCGACCGCTATCTGAAGGTGGCCTTCTACCGCGGCGCGTCACTGGATCCCGCGCCTCCCGTCGCGTCGAAGCACAGGGACGTGCGCTATTTCCACATCCACGAGGACGATCCCGTCGACGAGACGCAGCTCGCCGACTGGATCAGGCAGGCCAGCCGGTTGCCCGGCGAACGCATGTGACCGGAGAGACGAGCATGGGAAAGACAGACATCGACCCGGCCGAAGAGGGCCTCTCCGCCTCGCAGCGCATCGATGCGAAGATCGCCGCGCTCGACGACTGGCGCGGCCGGACCCTGGCCCGGATTCGGGCCCTCATCCACGAGGCCGACCCCGAGGTGGTCGAGACGGTGAAGTGGGGCCGCGTCCCGGTGTGGGAGCACGCCGGCATCCTCACCACCGGCGAGACCTACAAGACCGCCGTGAAGATGACCTTCGCCCGGGGAGCCTCGCTGCCGGACCCGTCGGGCCTGTTCAACTCCAGCCTGGACGGGAACACGCGCCGCGCCATCGACTTCCATGAGGGCGATACGATCGACGAGGCGGCGTTGAAGGCTCTCATCCGCGCCGCCGTGGCGCTGAACGCCGCCCGGACGTGATCAGTTGGGCCGGCCGGCCGTCTCGAACGCCGCGATGATGGGGCAGGGGCCGACGCCCCCGGTCCGGCAGTCCCGCGCCAGCCGTTGCAGGGCGGCGCGGGCCGTCTCCAGTTCGGCGATGCGGGCGTCCAGGGCGGCGATACGGTCTTCGGCCAGCCTTCGCGCCCGCGTCCGGTCTGTCCCGGAGTCCAGCTCCAGCAATTCGCCGATCTGCTCCAGCGTGAAACCTGCGGCCTGGGCCGCGCGGATGAAGCGCAGCCGCCGCAGGTCGCCCCGGTCATAACGGCGCACGCCGCCGTCCACGCCGGAGCCCTCGCGGGCCGGCGTCTCCATGAGGCCGCGCCGCTGATAGTAGCGCACCGTCTCGACGCCCACGCCGCCGGCCTTCGCCAACCGTCCGATGGTCATGGCCGCGTCCGTCGTGGTCATCGCTTGACTCCGTACCATGGTACGGACCCCAGATAGGGCTCCAGCCGTTTCCTTGCAAGCTGGAGAAACCCCATGAACGCCCGTCCCGTCGCCGTCCTTCACCGCATGGTCATGCCCGATCACATCTGCCCCTATGGCCAGAAATCCCTCTGGCTGCTGCGCCGCAAGGGGTTCCGGGTCGAGGATCATCATCTGACCACCCGCGCCGACACCGACGCCTTCAAGGCCGAACACGGCGTGAAAACCACGCCCCAGACCTTCATCGACGGCGTCCGGATCGGCGGCTACGACGACCTTCGCCGCCATTTCGGCCAGCGCGTTCCGGAGGAGGGGGCGACCAGCTACACGCCCGTGCTGGCGGTGTTCGGGGTCGCTTTCCTGATGGCCCTGGCCATCGTCTGGCTGGGCTCGGGCGTGGTTCTGAGCTGGGCGGTGCTGCCGACCTTCATCGCCACGGCCATGTGTCTGCTGGCCATGCTGAAGCTCCAGGATGTCGAGAAATTCTCGACCATGTTCCTCAATTACGACCTGCTGGCCCGGCGCTGGGTCCCGTACGGCTACATCTATCCGTTCGCCGAACTGGGCGCGGGGGCGCTGATGCTGGCCGGCGTCCTGACCTGGCTGTCGGCCCCGGTGGCCCTGTTCATCGGCGGCGTCGGCGCGGTCTCGGTGTTCAAGGCAGTCTGGATCGACAGGCGCGAGCTGAAATGCGCCTGCGTCGGCGGCTCCAGCAACGTCCCGCCGGGCTTCGTCTCCCTGACCGAGAACGTGATGATGGTGGCTATGGCCGTGTGGATGCTGGCGGGACATTGACCGGCAGGATGCGGGTCCTGGCCACCTGCCGCAGGCCGCTTCGCAGCGTGTCCCCGTCGCCGGCCAATTCGGCTTCGATCGCCGCGTGCTCGCTTGTCCAGACCGGAGCCGCGGCGGCCAGCAGGGCGCGGCCCTTGTCCGTCAAGGCCGCCCGCCGCCCGCGCCGGTCCTTCGCATCGACCGACACCGTCGCCAGCCCGGCCCGCTCCAGCGGCTTGAGATTGGCTGTCACGGTCGACCGGTCCATGGCCAGCAGGCTGGCCACCGCGCCGATGGTCGGCGGATCGGGCCGGTTCAGGCCGTTGAGCAGGGAGAACTGGCCGCTGGTGATGCCCAGCGGCCGAAAGGCCTCGTCGAAGCGCCGCGCCAGCGTCCGCGCGGCCCGCTGCGCATGCAGGCACAGGCAGTGGTCGCGGATGTGCAGGGTCGTGGCGTAGGCGGCCGGGTTTGACATGCCGGTAGATATGTTGATATCAACATATATGTCAATGAGGGCGAAGCCCGCCGATGTGGTTCACAAGGAGTCCGTCATGATCCAGGTCACCGCCTTCAAGTGGGTGCCGCCCTTCGCCCAGGGCTCGGTCCGCGACATCCGCGTCCGCTGGGCGCTGGAGGAGGCGGGTCTGGGCTATGACGACCATCTGATCGGCTTCGAGGACCAGGCGACGCCCGCCTATCGCGCCCGCCAGCCCTTCGGCCAGGTTCCGGCCTTCAGCGACGGCAAGGTCGAGATGTTCGAGAGCGGCGCCATCGTCCTCTACATCGCGCAGAACTCGGATCAGCTGATGCCGGCCGACGAGGCGGGCCGCGCCATGGTGATGACCTGGCTGTTCGCCGCCATGAACAGCGTCGAGCCCTATGTGGCCGAGCTGGCCACGATCGACCTGTTCAACGCCGACAAGGGCTGGGCGAAGGAACGCCGCCCCGAGGTCGAGGCCATGCTGCGCAAGCGGCTGGCCGATCTGCAGACGGCCCTGGGCGACCGCCGGTGGTTCGCCTGCAACCGTTTCAGCGCCGCGGACATCCTCATGACCCATGTGCTGCGCGACCTGCGCCATACGGACATCCTCGCCGACTACCCGGCGCTGGCCGACTATGTCGCCCGCGCCGAGGCGCGCCCGGCCTTCCAGCGGGCGCTCGAGGACCAGTTGAAGCCGTTCAAGGCGGCGGAGGCGGCGCGGCCGGAGTTGGCCGCGGGTTAGGCCTGGACACGACGGAAGCCCCTGACTGGAGGTTGCGGCATGGCCCGGCTCGTCTTTGGAATGAATGTGTCGCTGGACGGCTACGTCGACCACGACAGGTTCGCGCCCGATCCTGTGCTCTTCCGTCACTGGATAGAGCAGGCGCGCGGCGCGACCGGCAGCGTCTATGGCCGTCGCCTGTACGAGATCATGCGCTACTTTGAAGAAGACGATCCCGACTGGACTCCGGAGGTTCGGGAGTTTGGGGCGGCGTGGCGCGCCGAACGCAAATGGGTCGTGTCGCGCTCCCTGACCTCTGTCGGTCCCAACGCCACCCTTGTCTCAAGCGACATGGAGGGCGTGATCCGCGGACTGAAGGCTGAGCTCGAGGGCGAGATTCACGTCGGCGGGCCGGTTCTGGCTCAAAGCCTGGCCGACCTCGGTCTGATCGATGAGTATCGCCTCTACCTCCATCCCGTCGTGCTGGGCCAGGGCGCTCCGTTCTTCGCCGGCCCCCGGCCGCCGCTCCGCCTCGTGGCCCATGACCGGATCGGCGGGGAGGCGATCCGGTTGACCTACCTGCCCGCTTGATGGCGTCACGCCGTGATGCGACCGATTCTGACGCATCGGGCTGATACGGTGCCGCTTCGGGTCTTTGACAATCGGTGAAGTGGACGGAGCGGACTCTTCGGACTCATTGGACTGTATTTTTTCGACGGCTCAGCCGACCAGCGCCGCCCGCTCGTCCGCCGTCAGCATCCGCCATCTGCCCTCGGGCAGATTGTCCAGCTTCAGTGGTCCGATCCGTACACGGATCAAGTCGACGACCTCCAGATCCACCATCTCACACATCCGGCGGATCTGGCGGTTGCGGCCCTCGCGCAGGATGAATTTCAGCCGGAAGGATTCCATGCGGCTGACATAGGCCGGCCGCAGCTGGCGCCCGTCCAGCATCAGCCCGTGGCGCAGGATCTTCAGCTTCTTCTCGGTGATGTCGCCGACCACGCGGACCAGATATTCCTTGTCCAGATCGGACTGCGGTCCGATCACCGCCTTGGCCACCACCCCGTCCGACGACAGCAGCAGCAGGCCGCGCGAATCCTCGTCCAGCCGGCCGATCGGGGGCAGGGAGGCGTCCTCGGCCGGGACCGCGCCCTCGCCGACCCGGTTGGCCTCGGTGATCAGCCTTACGGCCGGGATCTTGTCCGGCTCGGGCTGACCCGAAACATACCCCAGCGGCTTGTGCAGAACGATGGTGACGCCCTCGGCCAGGGCGGCGGCGGCCCGCTCGTTCAGCGACAGGGTCTGACCCGGTTCCAGCTTGCGGCCCGCGTCGGTCACCACTTCGCCATCCACCGACACCAGGCCGTCGGCGATCAGGGCGTCGGCCTCGCGCCGCGAGCAGACGCCGCTCTGGCCCAGCCATTTGTTGATCCGGACCGGCTCGGCGCCGTCGTAGGTTCGGGAAAAGGCCAAGGGTCTATTGGCCCAGGGCCGCGCGGGCGATCTCGTCGTCCTGGGCCGAACTGGCGCCCGAGACGCCGATGGCGCCGACGATACGGCCGTCGACCACGATCGGTACGCCGCCCGCGACCGGAACCATGCCTTCGAGCGCAAGGCTGACGATCCGGCCCGCCTGCACCCTGGCCTCCGCCGCCGCCGTCGAGCCCCGGAACAACGCCGCAGAACGGGCCTTGGCCTGGGCCACGGCGATGGAGCCGTACTGGACGTCGTCCATCCGCGCGAAGGCGACCAGGCTCCCCGACGGTTCGACGACGGCGAAGGCCATGCGGAAGCCGCGCGCCGAGGCCGCCGCGACCGCGCGGTCGATCAGCGCCTGCGCCGCCTCCAGCCCGATCG
>NZ_DATMYH010000079.1:0-51537 GCF_035561115.1 Brevundimonas sp. | reverse complement strand
GCCCGCGCGTCGATCCCGCCCGGCTGATGGCCCAGGCCTCGCTGCGGCCCCGCATGCAGGGCCTTCGCGTCAACGGTTTCACCGTCTCGGCCGGCGGCGACGGTTCGGCGCTGAAGGCCGCCGGCCTGCAGTCGGGCGACGTCATCCTCGCCGTCAACGGAACCTCGCTGGACCGCCTCGACCGCATCGCCGGCCTGCGCGGCCAGCTGTCGAACGCCGCCAGCGCCGAGATCCGCTTCGAACGCGGCGGCGCCGTGCAGACCACCACCATAAGGACAGGCCGTTGAAGCGATCGAACCGAAGCGTCCTCGCCGCCGTCCTCGGCGCAGTCATCGCCGCCCAGGGCCCCCTGGCCGCGACGCCGGTGCTGGCCCAGTCCGGCGAGCGCCAGACACTGAATGTCCAGGGCGCCGACATCCGCGCCTTCATCCAGGACGTGGCCCGCTCGACCGGCCGGACGTTCATCGTCGATCCGGCGGTGACCGGCACGGTGACCGTGACCAGCGAACGCGCCCTGACCCGCGCCCAGTTGTTCGAGGTCTTCCTGTCGACCCTGCGCGCCAACGGCCTGGTGGTGACCCCGACGTCGTCCGGCGCCTACCGCATCAGCCCGGCCCAGGGCGCGGCGCAGGGCCCGTCGACGGTCGGGTCGGAGCGCTTCTCGACCGAGGTCTTCCAGCTGCGCAACATCGACGCCGCCTCGGCGGCCGAGACCATCCGCCCCCTGGTCGGACCGCAGGGACAGGTGCTGGCCAATCCCGGCGCCAACAGCGTCGTGGTCGCCGACTTCTCCGACAACCTCGCCCGCATCCGCTCGCTGATCAGCCGCATCGACGTCGACCGCACGGGCTTCGAGGTCGTCACCCTGCAGAACTCCTCGGCGCGCGAAATCGCGGCCGTGCTGCAATCCGTGCTCGCCCCTCCCGGCGGCCAGCCGGGGCAGGGGATGGTCACCGTCACGCCGGTCGAGAGTTCAAACTCCATCGTCCTGCGCGGCGATCCCTCGGCCATGGCCCGCATCCGCCCGCTGGTCGAAGACCTCGACCGGCGCGCCGAGTCCGCCGACGACGTCAAGGTCATCTTCCTGCAGCATGCCAACGCCGAGGCGCTGCTGCCCGTGCTGCAGCAGATCGTCGGCCAGCCGATCACCGCCGCCAGCGCCAATGCGACGCCGGTCGCCAACGGCTCGCGGGTCGGCTCGGGCGACGCACCCGCCGCCGTCGTCCCGGCCAGCAGCACGGCCGCCGCCGCCCCCGTCCCGGGCCAGCGCGCCACCATCGCCCGCTTCCCCGGCGCCAATGCGCTGGTCATCTCGGCCTCGGCCGACACCCAGCGCATGCTGTCCGAGGTCATCCGCCAGCTGGACCAGCGCCGCCAGCAGGTGCTGATCGAGGCCATCGTCGTCGAGCTGTCCGACAACGCCGTCAAGGAGCTGGGCGTCCAGTGGCTGCTGGCCGGCGAGGACGGCAATCCGATCGGCCTGACCAACTATTCCAACAGCGGCGTGCCGCTGGTCCCCATCGCCGGCGGCGCGGCGGCGGGCCAGCTGGACGAGGACGATCCCCTGCGCGAACAGCTGCAGAACCTCGCCCTGAACACGCTTCTGGGCGCCAACGGCTTCGTCGGCGGCGGCGGGGGCCGCATCGGCGACGGCCTGTTCGGCTTCATCATCAACGCCGCCAAGAACGACGAAGGGTCCAACCTGCTGCAGACCCCGTCCCTGATGACGCTGGACAATGAGGAGGCCACCATCCTGGTCGGGCAGGAGGTGCCGATCACGACCGGCGAGACCCTGCTGGACGGCAATTCCAACCCCTTCCGCACGACCCAGCGTCAGGACATCGGCGTCAAGCTGATCGTCCGGCCCCAGATCAACGCCGGCGGCTCCATCACCCTGTTCCTGCGGCAGGAGGTGTCCAGCATCAACGGCGTCCTGACCAACTCGGCCAACGACCTGGTGCTGAACAAGCGCGAGCTGGAGACCACCCTGGTGGTCGACGACGGCGACATCGCCGTGGCCGGCGGCCTGCTGGACCAGAACGACCGGATGTCGATCGACAAGGTGCCCGGCCTTGGCGACATCCCCTATGTCGGCGCCCTGTTCCGCTCGACCAGCCATCAGCGCGGGCGGACCAATCTGATGGTCTTCATCCGCCCGACCATCATCCGCAATCCCGGCGACGCCCAGACCCTGGCCGCCGACCGGTGGGGCTATATGCGCCAGCAGCAGCTGAACAACGCCCCCGGCGTCGAACCCGGCCTCGACGAGATGCTGCGCGAATACATGCGCACCCAGCCGCCGGTCGCGCCCGGCGTGACCGCGCCGGTCGGCGAGGTTGTCATCTCGCCCCTGCCGCCCGCCGAACCGGCTTCGGGAGGCTGAGGCCGCGATGATCACCCTGATCAATCCGACCCTGCCGTATGGCTTCGCCAAGCGGCACGGCGTGATCCTGCTCGAGGCCGGCGACATCGCCGTGGTCGGTCTGCGCGAGGGGGCCGACCCCTCGGCCCTGATCGAGACCCGCCGGGCGCTGGGTCGGCCCCTGCGCGTCGAGCCGCTGGGCCAGGCCGCCTTCGACCGCCAGCTGTCGGAAGTCTATGCCGGCGACCATCTGAACGCCGCCGACGGCGACGATCTGGACATGCCGTCGGGGCTGGAAAGCCTGATCGACGACATTCCCGCCGCCGCCGACCTGCTGGACACGGCCGACGACGCCCCGGTGATCCGGCTGATCAACGGCATCATCGCCGAGGCCGTCCGCACCGGCGCCTCGGACATCCATCTGGAGCCGTTCGAGACCGCCCTGACCGTGCGCATGCGGGTCGACGGCGTTCTGCGCGAGGCCCTGTCGCTGAACCCCCGGATCACGCCCCTGCTGGTCTCGCGCATCAAGGTCATGGCGCGGCTGGACATCGCCGAGAAGCGCGTGCCCCAGGACGGGCGCATCCCCCTGACCCTGGGCGGCAAGACGCTGGACGTGCGCGTCTCGACCCTGCCGTCGCGGGCGGGAGAGCGGGTGGTGATGCGCATCCTCGACAAGGAGCAGGCCGGCCTGACCCTGGACCGGCTGGGCATGTCGTCCGAGGCGCTGGACGCCTTCCGCCATGCGCTGAAGGAGCCGAACGGCATCATCCTCGTCACCGGTCCGACCGGCTCGGGCAAGACCACCTCGCTCTACGCCGGCCTGTCGCTGCTGAACGACGCCACGCGCAACATCCTGACGGTCGAGGACCCGGTCGAATACGCCATCGACGGCGTCGGCCAGACCCAGGTCAACCCGAAGGTCGGCATGACCTTCGCCGCCGGCCTGCGCGCCATCCTGCGTCAGGACCCGGACGTGGTCATGGTCGGGGAAATCCGCGACGTCGAGACGGCCCGGATCGCGGTGCAGGCCTCGCTGACCGGCCACCTCGTCCTGTCGACGGTGCATACCAATGACGCCGCCGGCGCCGTCACCCGGCTGCGCGACATGGGCGTCGAGCCCTTCCTGCTGGCCTCGACCCTGCGGCTGATCGTGGCCCAGCGTCTGGTGCGGCGGCTGTGCGGCGAATGCCGCCGGCCTGAGACAGCGGACGCGGCCACGGCCCGGCTGGCCGGGGTCGAGCGCGGCGCCCGCGTCTGGCGGCCGCAGGGCTGCGCCCACTGCCAGAACACCGGCTATGTCGGCCGCGTGGGTCTGTACGAGGTCATCCGCGTCGACGACCGCGTGCGCCGCCTGATCGCCGCCGAGGCCGACGAGGAGGCGATCAACGCCGCCGCCTTCGGCAAGGCCGGCGCCGACACCCTGACCCAGCGGGCGAGGGCGCTCGTTCTCGAAGGCGTCACCTCGGTCGAGGAGGCGGTCCGCGTCACCCGTCAGGAGGCAGCGGACGTCGAACCCGACGCCGCGGATCACGGGGTCGCGGCCTGATGGCGGCCTTCGACTATGTCGCCGTCGACGCCGGCGGTCGGACCGTCACCGGCGCCGTGACCGCCGCCGACGAGGGCGCCGTGCGCGCCGTCCTGGCGCGTCGCCGGCTGATGCCGCTGGAGGTCACGACCGCGCGCGGCGCCGCCACGCGCACCGAACAGACGGGCCCGCGCAAGGCGACGAAGCTCGGGGCCAAGACCCTCGCCTTGACGACGCGGCAGCTCTCGACCCTCGTGTCGGTCGCGCCGATCGAGGAGGCGCTGCGCACCATCGCGCTGCAGGCCGACCGCCCGGCGGTCCGCCGCGTGCTGGACGGCGTCCATTCGGGCGTGATGGAGGGCCGGCGCCTGTCGGACGCCATGGCGCTGCAGGGTCAGGCCTTCCCGCCGCTGTACCGGGCCATGGTCTCGGCCGGCGAGACGTCGGGCTCGCTGGAGCCGATCCTCGAACGGCTGGCCGACGGGCTGGAGCGGGATCAGGTCGTGCGCGGCAAGGTGATCACCGCCCTGGTCTATCCCATCGTGCTGGCGGTCGTGGCCCTGGGCGTCATCACCGCCATGATGACCTTCGTCGTGCCCAAGGTGGTCGACCAGTTCGACAGCATGAACCAGACCCTGCCGCTGCTGACGCGGCTGGTGATCGGCGTGTCCCATCTGATGCGCGACTGGGGCTGGCTGCTGGCGCTGGTCCTCGTCGCCGGGGGGCTGATCGGCGCCGTTCTGCTGCGCAATCCGGCGATCCGGCTGCGCGCCGACACGGCCTTGCTGCGCCTGCCGCTGATCGGCCGCCTGACCCGCGACCTGCACGGGGCGAAGATGGCACGCACGCTCTCGACCATGATCGCGGCGGGCCTGCCTGTGCTGGAGGGTCTGACCATCACCGCCCGCACCGTCTCCAATCGCCGCCTGCGGCTGGCGACCGAGACCATGGCCGATGCCGTGCGCGAGGGCGGGGGCCTGTCCGCCGCCATGCGCCGCGCCGACGTCTTCCCGCCGATCCTCGTCTACATGACCGCTTCGGGAGAGAGCAGCGGCCGGCTGGAGCCCATGCTCGAACGGGCGGCCGACTATCTGGAGCGCGAATTCTCGACCTTCACCGCCGTAATGCTCAGCCTGCTGGAGCCGGCGATCATCGTGGTCATGGGCGGCGTGGTCGCCCTGATCGTCCTGTCGATCCTTCTTCCCATTCTGCAGATCAACACCCTGGCGATGGGGTGAGGAGCGTAGCCATGACGACTGAAATCGAACGCAAGATCGCCAGGCGTCGCCGGCGCGCCGGCTTTACGCTGGTGGAGCTGATGGTGGTCATCGTCATCATCGGCCTGCTGGCCACGGTGGTGGCGATCAACGTCCTGCCCAGCCAGGATCGCGCCATGGTCGGCAAGGCGAAGGCGGACATCTCCACCCTGGAACAGGCCGTCGAGACCTACCGCCTCGACAACCTCGACTTCCCGACCGACCTGCAGGCCCTGGTCGCCGCCCCGGCGGGTCTGGCCAATCCGGAACGCTACCGTCAGGGCGGCTATATCCGTCGCCTGCCGGAGGACCCGTGGGGCAACCCCTACGGCTATCGCCGCCCGAGCGCGCACGGCGGCCAGTTCGACGTCTTTTCGCTCGGCGCCGACGGCAAGGAGGGAGGCGAGGGCAATGACGCCGATCTGGGCAACTGGCAGGGCTGACATCCTTTTGGGCGCTATCGCTCGCCGCGCGGCGGCTCGCTGCTTGAGCGCGATCACGCATGGCGCTCATGCAGTGAGCGACCGCGTCGCGAGCGATAGCGCCAAAAAGGGCAAAGCCGGCTTCACGCTGGTCGAGCTGCTGATGGTCGTGGCTATCCTCGGCCTTGCTGCGGGCGCGGTCGTGCTGGCGGTCCCTGACCCGCGCCCGGCGGTCGGCGCGGAGGCCGAGCGGTTCGCCGCCCGCCTGACCCGCGCCCGCGACGAGGCCGTCCTGTCCAACCGCCCCGTGGCCGTCGAGATCACCTCGACCGGCTACGCCTTCACCGTTTTCGACGGCCGCGAATGGTCCGGCCTGTCCGATGGACCGTTCGGGCCCGAGACCTGGCAACCGGCCACCGCCGTCAGCCCCGCTGAAGGCGCCCGCTTCGTCTTCGACCCCACGGGGGTGGCCGAGCCCGGGACCCTGACGCTCGCTCGCGACGGCAAGGGCAAGACCGTGACGGTGGACGGGGCCGGAGAGGTGACTCTCCAATGATCCTTCTTCTTTCCCGCTCATCCCCGCGAAAGCGGGGACCCAGTCCTTTCGCGAGGCAGGCTCTTCGGGATCGCCTCGGGTGCGCACCCTCTGCCTCCGATCGCCCAAAGAACTGGGTCCCCGCTTTCGCGGGGATGAGCGGGGACTTTGAATCGAAAAGACAGGGGTTCACCCTGATCGAAATGCTGGTCGCCCTGTCGGTGTTCAGCCTCGCCGCCATGGCCTTGCTGAACCTGTCCGGCGAGAACACCCGCTCGGCCGCCCGCGTCGAGACCCGCACCCTCGGCGGCGTCGTCGCCGAAAACCTCGCGGTCGAGGCGGCGACGATCCCGTCGATCGGGGAGGGGACAGCCTCGGGCGAGGTCGAACTGGCCGGCCGCCGCTGGCGCTGGACCCGCGCGGTCGTCGCCACCGACGTGGCCGGCATGCTGCGCATCGACATCCGGGTCAGCGACGCCGAAGGCCAGGCCGCCGAACGCAGCCTGTTCAGGTCGCGCACGCCATGACCCGGCGCGCTGGTTTCACCCTCGTCGAGGTCCTGGTCTCGCTGATGATCTTCGCCATGATTGCGGCGGCGGGCGCGGCGGTGCTGGGCGTCACGATCGACAACCGGTTCGCGGTCAAGGCCGCCAGCGACCGCGTCGGCGACCTGCAGCGCATGCGCGGCCTGTTGCGCGCCGATCTCGGTCAGGCCACCGCCCGCCGCTCGCGCGGCCCCACCGGCCGGCCCACGCCCCAGCCCATGGTCGGCGCGGCGGAGCCGGGCGACCCGATCCTTGTGCTCACCCGCGCCGGCTGGAGCAACCCGGGCGACCAGGCGCGACCCTCGCTGCAACGGGTCGAATACCGGCTGGTCGAAGACCGGCTGGAACGCCGCGTCTCCAGCCATCTGGACGGCGCGCGCCCCGGCCCGTCGCAGGTCTTGTACCGCGGGGTGCGCGACGTCACCGTCGGCTTCGTTCGCGACGGCGAGACGGCTCCGGCATTCATCTCCAGCATCGACCGCCCGCTGCCGGATGCTGTGCGTATCGGCATGACGGTCGAAGGCTACGGCCGCATCGACCAGCTGTTCCTCGTCGGGAGCGGCCGATGAGCAAATCCCGTCGGGATCGCGAGGGCATGGCCCTGCTGACGGTGCTGCTGCTGGTCGCGGTCATGTCGGTGGTCGCCGTGGCCATCCTCGATGACGTCCGCTTCTCCGTGCGCCGCGCCACCAATGTCGAGACCCAGAGTCAGGCCCAGTGGTACGCCGCCGGCGCCGAGACTCTCGCGCGCGGCCAGATCAGGCGCCTGCTCGCGGCCGGCCCGACCCGCACACCGCTCGAGCCCGAATGGAACGGCCGGACCCTCAGCTTCCCCATCGATGGCGGAACCCTCACCGCCACCGTCACGGACGGCCAGGCCTGTTTCAATCTCAACAGCCTCGTCCTCGGCTTCGGCGAGGATCTGGTCGCCCGCCCCCTCGGCGCGGCCCAGTTCCGCGCCCTCGGCCGCGCCGTCGGCGCCCCCGACAGCCGCATCCAGGCCATCGCCGACGCCCTGACCGACTGGCTCGACGCCGACACGACATCCCTGCCTCTGGGAGCCGAGGACGGCGCCTATGCGGGCCTCGCCAAACCCTATCGCACCGGCGGCGTCATGCTGGCCGAGGTCAGCGAGTTGCGGGCGATCAAGGGCGTCGACGCCGACACTTACCGCCGGCTGCGGCCATGGGTCTGTGCCTTGCCAACCACGCGCCTGTCGCCGTTGAACGTGAACACCCTGACGCCCGAGCAGGCGCCCCTTCTGACCATGCTGACCGGCGGCCTGCTCCCGCCGCAGCGGGCGCGGGCGGTGATCGCCGGCCGTCCGCGCGACGGTTGGGCCGACGCCGCCGCCTTCTGGGCCCAGCCCGCCCTGGCGGCCCTGCCGGTCGACGCCGAGGCGCGCGACCAGATCACCGTCCTGACCCGCTTCTTCGACCTGCGGGTCGATGTCGAACTGGGCGGCGCCCACGCCGTCCGCACCGCCCTGCTGGAGGCCGGCTCCGACGGCCGCGTCCGCACCGTGATCCAACGCTGGACCCCCGAAGAATGAAACCCACCCGCCTGATCCTCATTCCGAGCCTGGGAAGCGAGCCCGCGCCCTGTCTGGTCATCACCGACGGTCAGGTGAGCGAGCGCGGCCTGCTGGAGCTGGACGCCGTCGAACGGCCCGAGCCGATGCGCACCGTCGCCGTGGCCCCCGGCGCCGACGTCACCATTCGCTGGCTCGACCTGCCCCCCGGCGGACCGGCCCAACAGCGCGCCGCCGCCCTGTGGATGCTGAAGGACCAGCTCGCCGCCCCCCCCGACCGGCTGGCCGTGGCCCTGGGGCCCGTCCCCGCGGCGGGTCAGCCCCGGCTGGTCGCCCTCGTCGGCCTGTCCCTGCTTCAGGCCTGGACCGACTATCTCGACGCCCTCGGCGTGCGCGCCGACGCCATCGTCCCCGACGCCCTGACCGTGCCCGAGCCGGACGAGGACGACCGCCTCAACGCCGTCGTCTTCGGACCGTCCGTGGCGTTGCGGGGCCGGGGCTTCGCCGCCAGCGTCCAGCCCGATCTGGTCGAGCTGGTCGCCGGCGCCCGCCGCGTCGAGCCCGTCGAGGACAACGCCGCCGTCGAGTTCGCCCTGATCGACGCCGCCCTGTCGCCCCCCGTCAACCTTCTGTCCTCGCAGGACCGGAGAAGCGTCACGGCGCGGCGCGGCTGGGCCCTCGCCTCGGCCCTGGCGGGCCTGCTCGTAGTCTCCCCTCTCGTGCTGGTCGCCGCCGCCGCCGCCCGCGACGACATCGACGCCCGCAACGACGCCGCCCGGGCCCGGGCGGAAATCGCCCGCGTCGCCCCCGATCTCGCCGCCCGGCCCGATCCCGTCGAGGCCCTGCGCCAGCGGGTCCGCGCCGCCCCGCCGCCCGGCGGCGTCGTCGGCGCCGCGGCGGCCCTGTTCGCCGCCGTCGAGGGCGTCGAGGGGGCCGAACTGGACCTGCTGATCGTCGACCCGGCCGCGGGCATGAAGGCCAGCGTCACCCACGCCGACTATCAGGACATGCAGCTGATCAGCCGGGCCATGCGCGCCAGAGGTCTGCGCGTCACCGAAACCGGCACCCTCGACGACCGGGGCCGCATCGTCAGCGACATCACCATCGGGAGCGGCCAATGAACCGGTTCATCGGCCCGCTCGCGCTCTGGTACAGCGGCCGCACCCTGCGCGAACGGCGCATGCTGATGGTCATGGCGGCCCTGCTGCTGGCCGTCATCGTCTGGCTGGGCGTGGTGCGGCCGGTCCTCGCCTGGCGAAGCGCCGCCGCCGATCGCGCCGCCGCCTCCGCTGAAACCCTGGTGGAGGTGCGCGCCGGCGTCGCCGCCCTTGACCCGCCGCGCGCCCCGGCCCGGCCCCCGGCCGAGGGGCTCGATCCCCTGATCCGCCGCACCGCCGGGGCGGCCGGCCTCGAGGTGGTCATCGCCATGAGCCCCTCCGGCCAGCTGGGCTTCCAGCTGTCCCGCGTCCGCTCGGGCCCGCTGTTCGCCTGGCTGGCGGCGCTGGAGGCGGACCACGGTCTGAGCATCTGCGGCCTGGGCGTGATCGAGAACGCCGATGCCACCCTGAACGTCGAGGGCGTCGTCTCCGTCGGGCCGTGCGCGGTCTGAAAACACACGGTTTTCCATCCGCAGACGGGACAAATGTAAAACTTCATACTTCTAACCGTCGCATAATCTTTACAATGCGGAAAAAGAGCGCATTATTCCTCCGGGTCCTGACCGTTTCGGGCCTTCGGGAGAGACTGGAATGCGCGCTTTCGCCCCCTTCTTCGGCCTTGCCGTCTTCGCCACGGCGGCCGTCCTTCCCGCCGGACTGGTCAGCGCGGGCGAGGTCGACCACCCTTCCGCGAAGGCCTCGGGTCGCGTCATCCTGATCTGTAATACCGACGCCGCGACTCGCCGCGCCTTTACCCGCGAACATGGCGCTCCGCCGGTTTTCGTCACCGCCCGGGAGGCGCTGTCCGTGCGTACATCCGACCCGGCCTGGACGACGCCCCGTTGCATGACCGCCCGCGAACACGCCCGCTATCGCGATGCGGCTACGGCATATGCGGCGATCCGCTGAGTCATGAGAGAAGGGGGCGGCGGGCCCGTCCTGCTCCCGGCCGCGCCGCGCCTGCCCGCCTGAGGGTCAGACGGTGGCCGAAGCCGTCGAACAACGCCCTGCGTCGGGAATCTCCGCAGGTTGAGCTGAGGCGGCCCGCACGTCTGGCTGCCCGGATCGCGTAAAGCAGGACCAGGAGTTCGCAGGCGGCTGTCAGCAGGAAGGACAGCCGCAAGCCGACCGTATCCGGCCAACCAAGCGCGCGGACCGGGCGTCGGCGTGACGCCCGGCGGTCGTCATGACCGTTCGCATCGGACATTCCGCCCTTCGGTCGGCCAGGGATGCCCCGCGAACAAAGAACGCCTCCGGCAGACCGATCACAGCGAAACAGGCGTTGGCCGCCACCCAAGGGCCGTCCACCGGCTTCACCCATTCGCTCCGGCGAGAGATGAATGGTAGCGCTAACAGGAAATGCTTTTCAACGCATGCAAATCATGCATCGTGGCCGCCCGTGCTGTCGTTCGCGGTCGGGAAGGGGCGCTGGCCGATGTCGTGAAACAGCGATGGGTCCGGCAATCAGGGAGGAGAGACACATGGCTCGAACGCGTCGCGCCGCCCTTGTGGTGCGGCGTCCCGTGGATATGAAGCGAATCCTGGAAAAGACGACGAGACTGTTCGGGTGGACGGTCCTGGCCTGCTGGGCCCTTCTCGTCGTGGCTCCCGGCGTCGCCGGCGCATCGGAGATCCAGCAGGCAGAGGCCCGCGCCGTCGTGGTCCGCACCGACGGCCCGACCAGGCCCCGCAACCGGATGGCGGAGTTCTCGATCGGCTCGGACTATCCGGGCACATTGATCCGCGAGGACAGTCTGGCGCAGCTGCAGACGATGAGCGAGGAGCTCGGGTTCCGCTACATCCGCTTTCACGACATCTTCCACGACGACATGGGCGTCTATCGTGAGGTGGGCGGCCGGCCGGTCTACGACTTCACCCGCATCGACCATCTGTACGACCGGCTGCTGGGTATGGGGATCAGGCCGTTCATAGAACTGGGCTTCACGCCGGACGCGATGAAGACCTCGGACCAGACGATCTTCTACTGGAAGGGCAACACCTCCCATCCGCAGCCGGAGAAATGGAGCGCGTTGATCGACGCCTTCGTGCGTCACCTGATCGACCGCTATGGCGCCGAAGAGGTGCGCAGCTGGTATTTCGAATTCTGGAACGAGCCGAACCTGGACGGCTTCTGGGAGGGGGCGGACCAGGCGGCCTATCTCGACTACTATGGCCGTACGGTCCGGGCGATCAGGGCGGTCGATCCCACGCTTCGCGTCGGCGGCCCCTCCACGGCCGGCGCCGACTGGGTCCCCGAATTCCTGGCCTATGCCGACCGGCACGACCTGCCGGTCGACTTCGTCACCACCCACACCTACGGCGTCGAGGGCGGTTTCCTCGACGAGATGGGCGAGGGCGACAACAAGCTGTCCCGGAATCCTGACGCGGTGACAGGCGATGTCCGCAGGGTGCGGGCGCAGATCGAGGCGTCGACCCGGCCCGGTCTGCCGCTGTTCTTCACCGAGTGGAGCACCAGCTACAATCCACGCGATCCGATCCACGACGACTATTTCGGCGCCGCCTACATCCTGTCCAAACTCCGCCGGAGCGAGGGACTGGCCCAGGGGATGAGCTACTGGGCCTTCAGCGACCTGTTCGAGGAGCCGGGGCCGCAGACCCGGCCCTTCGACGGCGGGTTCGGCCTGATGACCCCCGATGGAATCCGCAAACCGACGTGGTTCGCCTTCAAATACCTGAACAGCCTCGGCGATCGGGAGCTGGAGACGGGCGATCCCCAGAGCATCGCGGCCCTGAAGGGCGCCACCGTGCAGGTGCTCACCTGGCGGGACGTCCTGCCCGAGCAGCCGGTCAGCAACCGGCCGTTCTTCCGCCAGGTGCGCCCGGCCGCTGACGGACCCCCGCTCGCCCTGACCGTCGAGGGCCTGGCCCCGGGGCGCTACGAGGCGCGCATCCGCCGGACCGGCTTCCGGCGGAACGACGCCTACACCGCCTGGCTGGAGATGGGCCGGCCGGCCGACCTGACCGCCGACCAGCTGGCGGAGCTGCAGGCGCTCACCACGGACGCGCCGGTTCGCCAGAGCGTCGACGTCGGCGCCGACGGCAAGGCCTCGCTGACCCTGCCGATGCGGGACCACGACGTGGTGATGATCGAACTGGACCGCCCATGACCCTGCCCCGCCGCCTGCTGTTCAAGGGCGCCCTCGCCGGCCCCTTCGCGCCCACCCTGGATCCCGGCCAAGTCGTGGAGGCCGCTCCCGGCGTCGGCTTGACTCGAACACAAGGCTACGGACGTTCAGCCGGCGGAGGGTCAAGGTCTGCTTGCCGACGGCGGGCGGATGTCCGCCCCTGGCGCGCCGCAGACTATGCACGGCGCCGTCGCAGCCACGACCTCGCCGCGCCCGTCCTCGAAATTATTAGTTAGCATTTACTTACGGTAAGTGATACATGACCATTCATGGACGGATGGAGCGCACTTGCCGATCCCACGCGGCGCACGATTCTTGAACTGGTCGCGGTGCATCCGCGCCACGTGCAAGAGCTGGCCGATCACCTCCCTGTCAGTCGGCCGGCGGTGTCCCAGCACCTCAAGCTGCTGAAGGAGGCGGGCCTCGTCGTTGACCAGGCTGTCGGCACACGACGGCTCTACCGCGCCAACCCCGCGGGTCTCGCCGCTTTGCGCGCGCAACTCGACTGGTTCTGGGGTCAGACCCTCATAAATCTCAAACAGCAGGCCGAGGCAGAGGATCAATAGCCATGAGTTCTGACACCGCTGACACATCCGTCCGCATGGAGATCACCCTCGACGTTCCGCTCGAACGCGCCTTCACGGTGTTCACCGAGCGCTTCGATCACGTCAAGCCCCGGGAGCACAACATGATGGCAGTCGACATTGCGCAGTCGATTTTCGAGCCAAAGGTCGGCGGCCGCGTCTACGACCGGGGCGTCGACGGCAGCGAGTGTCAGTGGGGCCGCGTGTTGGCCTATGACCCGCCGACCCGCCTCGTCTTCTCGTGGGACATCAGCCCGCGCTGGCAGATCGAGACGGATCAGGCGCGCTCAAGCGAAGTGGAGGTTCGTTTCATCGCCGAGGGCGAGCGACGGACAAGGGTGGAACTGGAACACCGTCATCTCGAACGGCACGGCGAAGGCTGGCAGGGCCTCGCCGCGAGCGTCCAGGGTGATCACGGCTGGCCGCTCTACCTGCAACGGTTCGCCGAAGCGTCGCGCTGAGGCGGGGCGCCACCTCACTCCACCCGACAAAAGCAATACAGGAACTGCTGAGGCGCGCCCCAAGGCGTCTCGTGCAACTCCGTGACGCTGTCCAGGAGACGGAACTTCGGCCCAAACTCGCCATGGAGGTGTTCGGCGTCGTAGCGGACGACGTCCAGTCCGCTGCACGTCTCCGGACCCTCCGGCCCGAACGTCGCGACAATCACATGGCCGCCGGGCCTGACCGCGCGGGCGACCTGCCGAACATATGCGGCCCTGTCGTCTGCGCTTGTCAGGAAATGGAAGACGGCCCGGTCGTGCCAGACATCGTAGCGAGCCGCTTCCAACCCGACTGCCGTGATATCGCCGGTGATCCAGTGCACGGCGGCGGCGGACGGACCCAGCCGGCCCTTCGCCACGTCAATCGCCGCCGGGGAAATGTCGAGCACCGTGACGTCGCTGTAGCCGCGCACGACGAGATCGTCGACCAGCGTCGCCTCCCCGCCGCCCACGTCAATGACCGCGCTGCCGGCATCCGGCGCAGCGTCGGCAATGAGCCGCAGCGAAACCTCAAGGTGGGGCCGATACCAGCTTACGTCGTCCACTGCCCTGGTCTGGTAGACGTTTTCCCAATGCGCCCGGGTCGTCATCGTCGCCACTCCTGAACCAGATTCGAAGCTAGGGATTTGCCCGCCCGAACACCACAGGGGGAATGTCTGCAGGGAGTCGAAACGGTTATTCTATCGCCCACGTTCTCAGTCCGCCTGTCGGCCACGGCTGAATGTCCGGTTCTGGCCAGTCCGGTCCGTTGCCGCACCGATCCTTATGCTGCCTTTATGCCAAGCGGCCCAATCCGAATGGCCCGCTTACGTGTTTGAAGCGTCCTCTCCGGCTCTGAACTGAGCTGGAGGCGTCGGCATGGCCGATCTGATTTTCCTGGCGATCGGCGGCGGGGCGTTTGTCGCCTTCGCCGTTCTCGCCGCTGTCCTGAAGCGGGTGTGACGATGCTGGTCGCCATACTCTGGGGTGTCGGCGCGGTCGTCGTCGCCGTCTACATGGTCGCGGCGCTGCTGCGCCCCGAGCGGTTCTAGGGAGCCGCCGCCATGAACATTCAAGGATGGGCGGAGATCGCCCTGACGATCGGCCTCGCCGCCCTGATCGGCTGGCCCATCGGCCTCTACATGTCGCGCGTCTGGAACGGCGAGCGGACCTGGCTCGACCCGGTGATGAAGCCGGTCGAAGGGCTGTTCTACCGCGCCGCCGGCGTGAACCCGGCGCACAGCCAGGGCTGGCTCGGCTATGCGGGCGCCCTGCTGGCGTTCAATGGGGCGGGATTCTTCCTGCTCTACGCCCTGCTGCGTTTTCAGAACGTCCTGCCGGTCAATCCGCAGGGCTTCGACGGCCTGTCGCCCGACCTGGCCTTCAACGTCGCCGTCAGCTTCGTCACCAACACCAACTGGCAGTCCTACGGCGGTGAGACGACGATGTCGCACTTCAGCCAGATGGCCGGACTGACGGTGCAGAATTTCCTCTCCGCCGCGACCGGCGCCACCATCGCGGCCGCCCTGGCGCGCGCCTTCGTCGCCAATCGCGGCGAGGGGGTCGGCAATTTTTGGGCCGACATGACGCGGACGACGCTCTGGGTGCTTCTGCCCCTCTCGGTGGTGCTCGCGATCGTTCTGGTCGCGCTGGGGGTGACCCAGACCCTGGACGCCTCCGCGACCGCGACCGGACTGGAAGGGGGATCGCAAACCCTGTCCCTGGCGCCCACCGCCGGCCAGCTGGCGATCAAACAACTCGGCATCAACGGCGGCGGCATATTCAACGTCAACTCGGCCCATCCGTTCGAGAACCCGACGCCGCTGACCAATCTGATCACCGCGATCTCGATCAATGTGCTCGGCTGGGCCGCATTTTTCGCCTTCGGCCGCAGCGTGTTGGCGAAGAAGGACGTGCGGGCGCTCGCCGTCGCGGCCCTGGTGCTGCTCAGCCTCTCGGGCGCGGCGATGTATGCGATCGAGACCCAGCCCGCGCCGGCGCTCGTCGCGGCCGGGGTCGACGCCTCGGCCAATATGGAAGGCAAGGAGGTCCGCTTTGGGGTTCCGGCCTCGGTCGCTTGGGCGACCATGACCACCGGGGCCTCGAACGGCTCGGTCAACTCCATGCACGCCAGCTATATGCCGCTGGGCGGCGGGCTGCAGATATTCCTCATGCAACTCGGCGAAATCCTGCCCGGCGGGATCGGGTCCGGCATCGCCGTCATGGTGGTCATGGCCCTGCTCGCGGTCTTCGTCGCGGGGCTGATGGTGGGGCGCACGCCGGAATATCTGGGCAAGAAGATCGAGGCCCGGGAAGTCCAATACGCCATGGTGGCGGTCCTGGTCCTGCCCCTGGCCATTCTCGGCTTCTCGGCCGTGGCGGCGGTTCTTCCGACGGCGCTGGAAGGTCTGCTGAACGACGGGCCGCACGGTCTGTCGGAAATCCTCTACGGCTACACCTCGGCGGCCGCCAACAACGGCTCGGCCTTCGCCGGCCTGACTGCGAACTCGCCGTGGTGGAACACGACCCAGGGCTTGGGGATGCTGTTCGGCCGGTTCGTGCCCGCCATCGCCGTGCTGGCCATCGCCGGCAGCCTGGTCGTCAAGCCCAGGCTGGCCCCGAGCCCCGGCACCCTGCCGACCCACGGGCCGCTGTTCATCGGCCTTCTGATTGGCGTGATCGTCATCCTCGGCGGGTTGCAGTTCTTCCCCGCCCTCGCCCTTGGCCCCCTCGTCGAGCACTTCCAGGTGCTGGGCGTGGTGGCCGGACTCTGATCCGGGACCCCTGACATGACCTTCACAAATCCCGAGCACCTGGGCGAAACCCGCCGGGCCGCTCCCTTGGCCGGCGGCCTGTCCGGCCCCATGCTGGGCCGGGCGGTCGGAGACGCCTTCGTCAAGCTGGACCCCCGCAAGCTGCTGCGGAACCCGGTGATCTTCACCACCTGGATCGTGGCGCTGCTGGCGACGGTTTCGGCCATCGCCGCCGTCGCCGCCGGCGAGGCCGCGGGCTTCGCCATCCAGCTGGCGGTCTGGCTGTGGGCGACCGTGCTGTTCGCCAATATCGCCGAAAGCGTCGCCGAAGGGCGCGGCAAGGCGGCGGCGGACTCGCTGCGCGCCACCCGCGTTACGACGAAGGCCAAGCTGATCGTCGATCCGAAAACCGGCCTGACGGTGCCGACGCCCGCTGGAGAACTGGAGGTCGGCTCGATCGTGCTGGTCGAGGCGGGCGACGTCATCCCCTCGGACGGCGAGATCGTCGAGGGCATCGCCTCGGTCAACGAGGCCGCCATCACCGGTGAGAGCGCGCCCGTGATCCGCGAAAGCGGCGGCGACCGGTCGGCCGTCACCGGCGGCACCACTGTAGTGTCCGACTGGATCAAGGTCCGGATCACATCGGCCCCCGGCTCGACCTTCCTCGACCGCATGATTTCAATGGTCGAGGGCGCCAACCGCCGGAAGACGCCGAACGAACTGGCCTTGTCCGTGCTGCTGGCCGGCCTGACGCTCGTCTTCCTGATCGCCGTGGTGACGCTGCTGGGGCTCGGCGCCTACTCCGGCATCACCCTGGATCCCATCGTCCTCGGCGCCCTGTTCATCACCCTGATCCCCACCACCATCGGCGGCCTGCTGTCCGCCGTCGGCATCGCCCGCTCTGGCGGCACACCGCTGGCGGTGGTCGAAAGCGGCGTCATTGTCGGCATCATCCACCTGAAGGACGTGATCAAGCCCGGCATGAAGGAGCGGTTCGCCGACCTCCGCCGCATGGGCCTGCGCACGGTAATGATTACGGGCGACAACCCGGTCACCGCCGCCGCCATCGCCTCGGAAGCCGGGGTCGACGACTACCTCGCCGAGGCCACCCCCGAGGACAAGATGCGCCTCATCAAGGCCGAACAGGCCAAGGGCCGGCTGGTCGCGATGTGCGGGGACGGCGCCAACGACGCCCCGGCGCTGGCCCAGGCCGACGTAGGCGTGGCCATGCAGACCGGGGCCCAGGCCGCGCGCGAGGCCGGCAACATGGTCGACCTCGACAGCGACCCGACCAAGGTCATCGAGATCGTCGAGGTCGGCAAACAGCTGCTGATCACGCGCGGGGCCCTGACGACCTTCTCGATCGCCAACGACCTGGCCAAATATTTCGCCATCATCCCGGCGATGTTCGTGGTCGCCCTGCCGGCGCTCGGCGCGCTGAACGTCATGGGGCTGCACAGCCCCGAGAGCGCCATCCTGTCGGCGGTGATCTTCAACGCCCTGGTGATCGTCGCCCTGATCCCGCTGGCCCTGCGCGGCGTCAAATACCGCGCCATCGGGGCCGGGGCCCTGCTGTCCCGCAACCTGCTGATCTACGGACTCGGCGGCCTCGTCGCCCCGTTCGTCGGCATCAAACTCATCGACGTCGTCATCTCCGGCCTCGGCCTGGCGTGACCCGTTCACACAGAGTGATTTTCATGACCCGCAAATCCCGCTTCAAGGCCGCCGGCCGCAACGATCTCTGGTTCGCCGGCGCCTGCCTGGCCGCCCTGGTCGTCTGGGGCGTCGCCTCGCACGCCGACGCCCAGACGGTCGACGAGCCCTCCGGCCCCGCCATCGCCTGGAACGCTGCCGTCGGCTCCGATTATGTGTTCCGGGGCGTTAGCCAGACCGAGGAAGACGCCGCGACCTCGGGCGGCGTCGATCTGACCAGCGGAACCTTCTACGCCGGCGCCTGGGCCTCCAACGTCGCCTTCCCCGGAGACACCGACACCAGCGCCGAGATCGACCTCTATGCCGGCGTCCGCCCCGAGTTCGCGGGCTGGATCTGGGACTTCGGCGCGGTCGGCTATTTCTACACCGGCCAGCCGAATGGCGCGGACTACGACTATGTGGAAGTGAAGGCCGCCGCCTCGCGCGCCATCGGCCCGGCCACCCTCGGCGCCGCCGTCTACTGGTCGCCCGACTACTTCGGCGCCGCCGAGGACGAGGCGACCTGGGTCGAGGCCAACGCCGCCTTCTCGCTGGCCGACAAATGGACGATCTCGGGCGCCGTCGGACGCCAGTTCCTGTCCTCGGACTTCGACTACACGACCTGGAACCTGGGCGTGGCCCGGCAGCTGACCGACACCCTGGCCCTCGATGTCCGCTACCACGACACCGACGAGCACGACTTCGGCGACATCTACGGCAGCCGCGCCGTGGCCTCGCTGAAGGCGGCCTTCTAGAGGACGACGACGATGTTCAGCCAACTCCGCCCCGCGATCGTCATGATCGCCCTGTTCACCCTCCTGCTCGGCGTGGCCTATCCGCTTGGGGTCACCGGAATCGCCCAGCTCGCCTTCCCGGCGCAGGCCGACGGCAGCCTGATCCGCGACGCCAACGGTCAGGTCGTCGGCTCGGCCCTGATCGGCCAGCCCTTCGCCGAGGCGCGCTATCTGCACCCCCGGCCCTCGGCCGCCGGCGACGGCTATGACGCCTCAGCCTCTTCGGGCTCGAACCTCGGCCCGCTCAACGCCGACCTGGCCGCACGCATCAGGACCGACGCCGACGCCATCCGGGCCGACACCGGCGCGGCGGTCATCCCCGCCGACGCCGTGACCACCTCCGCCTCGGGTCTCGACCCCCACATCTCTCCGGCCTACGCTCGCCTGCAGGCGGCGCGCGTGGCGCAGGCGAGAGGGATCGACGTGGCGGCGGTGCAGCAGGTGATCGACGCGAACACCGAGGGCTCCCTGCTCGGCTTCATCGGCCAGCCGCGCGTCAATGTGCTGCTGACCAACCGGGCGCTCGACGCCCGCTTCCCCGCCGCGACCTGACTTGCCGGATACCCCACCCGCTCCCGATCCCTCGCCGGTCGCCCTGACGCGGCCGAAACGCGGGCGGCTGAAGGTGTTCCTCGGCATGTCGCCGGGGGTCGGCAAGACCTATGAGATGCTGCGCGCCGCCCGACGCCGAAAGGCCGAGGGCGGCGACGTCGTTGTCGGGGTGGTCGAGACCCACGGCCGGCGCGAGACCGAAAGCCTGCTGCGCGGTATGGAAGTGCTGCCGCGCCGACCCATCGACTACAAGGGCCGCGCCCTGATGGAGTTCGACATCGACGCGGCCCTGGCGCGCAAGCCCGGCCTGCTGCTGGTCGATGAATACGCCCATTCCAACGTCCCCGGTTCCCGCCACCCCAAGCGCTGGCAGGATGTGGAGGAGATCCTCTCCGCCGGCGTCGACGTCTGGACCACGCTGAACGTCCAGCATCTGGAAAGCCTGTCCGACGTGGTGCTGCGCATCACCGGCGTGCGCCAGCGCGAGGCCGTGCCCGACAGCGCCCTGAGCCGGGCCGACGACATCGAGGTCGTCGACATCACCCCCGACGAACTGCGCAAACGCCTGTCCGAGGGCAAGGTCTATGTGCCCGAGACCGCGCGCCTCGCCTCGGAGAATTTCTTCAAGGTCGAGAACCTGACCGCCTTGCGCGAAATGGCGCTGCGGCGGGCCGCGCAGACGATCGACGACCAGCTTCTGGCGACCCTGCGCGAGCGCGGCGTCGAGGGGCCGTGGGCGGCGGGCGAGCGTATTCTGGTTCTCGTCGGCGGCGACGCGATGGCGGCGTCCCTGGTGCGTACGGGTCGGCGACTGTCGGACATGATGATGGATGCGCCCTGGACCGTCGCCCATGTCGAACGGCCGAACCGGCCGGTCTCCGGCCCCGACAGCGCCGCCCGGCTGAGCCAGGCCTTCATGCTGGCCGAGCAGTTGGGGGGGCGCACCGTCGTCCTCACCGGCGACGACGTGGTCAAGGCGGTGATGGACCACGCCCATCGCAACAACGTCACCCAGATCGTCATCGGCAAGGGTCGGGACAGCCGCATCAGCGACCTTCTCGGCCGGTCGCTCGCCGCCGGCCTGTTGCGGGCGGCGAGAGGGGTGGCGATCCATATCGTCACCGACCCTGGCGGCGCACCGGCCGAGCGGCCGGAAAAGGAGGCGCCGGCGACGGTCCGGTCGCTCCTCTGGCGCGGCTATGCGGTCGGCGCCGGTTTCATCGGCGTCGCCACCAGCCTGGCGCTGTTCCTCGATCGCACATTCGAGCGGGTCGATCTGGGGGTGTTGTATCTGTCCGCCGTGCTGGCGGCGGGCGTCCTGTTCGGTCTGCGTCCGGCGCTGGCGGCGGCGACGGTCGCCTTCCTGACCTACAACTTCCTCTTCCTCGAGCCGCGCTACACCTTCCTGATCGGCTCGCCGACGGACATCCTGACCTTGGTCGCCTTCTGGGCCGTGGCGTTGGCGACCGGGAGTCTGGCGGGGCGGGTGCGGGACCAGGCGCGCAACGCCCAGAGACGGGCCTCGGCGGTGTCGGCCCTGCTCGCCGCCAGCCAGGCCCTGTCCGCCGCCGAGGATCAACTCGGCGCCGCACGGGTGCTGGCCGAGCAGACCGCCGCCGCCGTCGGGGCGAGGACGATCGTCCTGCTTCCTCGTGACGGCGACATCACCCCGGTCGCGGGCGCGCCGGAACTGGAGACGCTGGGCGCCGCCGCCATGGCCGCGGCCCGTTGGGCGTGGGAGCGGGGCGAGCCCGCCGGTCACGGCACCGGAACACTGCCGCAGACCAGCTGGACCTTCCGCCCCCTGCAAGGCGTCCGGGCCCGCTCCGGCGTGGCGGGGATCGAGGCGGACGCCCTCGCGCCCGGCTCGGACGAGGAGCGGCTGGCCCTGGCCCTGCTGGAACAGGGGGCCGTGGCGCTGGAGCGGGCGCAACTGGCCGGCGACGCGGTCGAGACCGAGACCCTGCGCCGCACTGACCGCTTTCGCGGGGCCCTGATGAACTCGGTCAGCCACGATCTGCGCACCCCGCTCTCGACCGTGCTCGGCGCCGCCACCACCCTGATCGACTATGGCCCGACCCTGAAGCCCGCGGTGCGCAAGGACCTGCTGCTCAGCATCCGAGAGGAGGCCGAGCGGCTCAGCCGCTACGTCGGCGACCTGCTGGACATGACCCGGCTCGAGGGCGGCGCGCTCAATATCAGGGCCGACTGGACCGACGTGCGGGACGTTCTGAACGCGGCGGCCGAGCGGGTGTCGCGCCGTCTCGGCGCGCGGCGTCTGACCCGCGACTTTCCAGCCGAACTCAGCATGGTCAGTCTCGACCAGGGCCTGCTGGAGCAGGCGCTGGTCAACATTCTGGAGAACGCCATCGCCTACAGCCCCGACGGCTCAACCATCGAACTGGCGGCCTATGAGGACCGGGGCTCGGTGGTGATCAGCATCGAGGACGAGGGCAAGGGCATACCCACCGCCGAACTGGAGAGGGTGTTCGACAAATTCCGCCGCATGGAGGAACAACCGGACCGCTCCAAGGGCGCCGGTCTCGGACTCGCCATCGCCAGGGGATTCGTGGAGGCCATGAACGGCCGCATCGCCGCCGCCAGCCCGATCCTCGACGACCACGGCACCCGCATCCTGATCAGCCTGCCCAAGTCCATCCCCACCCACCCGGACCTGCTATAGAGCCCCATGTCGGCCGCCAGACCCCGTATCCTCGTCATCGACGACGAACCGCAGATACACCGCTTCCTGTCGCCCGCGCTCGACGCCGCCGGCTATGAGCCGAAACGCGCCGACAGCGGCCAGGAGGGGCTTCGCGGCATCGCCCTGTGGAGCCCCGACGCCGTGGTGCTCGACCTCGGCCTGCCCGACATGGACGGCAAGGAGGTGCTCGTTCGCGCCCGGGAGTTCTATACGGGCCCCGTCATCATCCTGTCCGCCCGCGACCGCGAGGCCGAGAAGATCGAGGCGCTGGATCTGGGCGCCAACGACTTCGTCGAGAAGCCTTTCGGGGTCGGAGAACTTCTCGCGCGGCTGCGGGCGAACCTGCGCCAGGCTGTCGCTCGCCACCAACCTGCCGGACCGCTGAGTATCGGCGACGTGGTCATCGACCTTGAGCGCCGTCTGGTGACACGCGGCGCGGCCGCCATCCGCCTGACGCCCAAGGAATATGAGGTCTTGGCCCACCTCGCCCGTGACGCCGGCAAGGTGATCGGCCACGCCGCCCTGCTGACCGCGGTCTGGGGCGCCGCCCACAAGGAAGACACCCAGTATCTGAGGGTTCTCGTCGGCCAGTTGCGGCAGAAACTTGAAGCTGACCCGGCCCACCCTCAGTTGATCGAGACCGAGCCAGGGGTGGGCTACAGGCTCAGGAGCTGATCGGAGCGCCGAGGGACCGGCTCCGGTCTTACGTCCGCTCATGGGTGCGCTAGATGACGAAGCAGC
Source organism: Brevundimonas sp. (assembly GCF_035561115.1). Classification (GTDB taxonomy): domain Bacteria; phylum Pseudomonadota; class Alphaproteobacteria; order Caulobacterales; family Caulobacteraceae; genus Brevundimonas. The sequence goes on along the minus strand of NZ_DATMYH010000079.1, from coordinate 28,756 downwards.
AGGTGCAGGGTCGTCGGGTCACTGTACGTCAGGAGAAAACGGGGCAGCTCGTCGACATCAGCCAGCATCCCCAGCTCAAGGCGTCTATCGCGGCGAGTGCATCTGGTCATCTGGTCCTGTTGACGACGGAATTCGGCAAGCCCTTCACCGCCAAGGGCTTCGGCAACTGGATCAGCAAGGCAGCAGACGCGCGGGCTTGCCGCACGGCTCAGCGCAGGGACTCCGCAAGGCGGCGACCCGACGTTGGCCGGGGCGGGATGCTCTGCGCACCAGATCATGGCCATCACCGGCCGCCAGACTCTCAAGGAAGTCAAACGGTACACCCCGAGGCTGGACGTCGAAAACTCGCCGACAGCGCCATGGAGCGCATCGGGAAGAGCACGCAAGCAGAACAAGACCTGTCTAACCCCGTCCCTCCGGTTAGACAGAATGGAAAGTAAGATTATAAAATTACGTAAGAAAATCAACGAGGTGTCGGTGCTGTCAGTCCAACGACGACTTGTCTCCACGACTTGCCCTTGCGACCGGGCTGGCTGACCCGCCTTAACGTGAGGCCGGGTTTAGGCTGACAGAGCCGATCGCGTTCAAGAGTCAGCGTTTTCGGCGGACGTCATTCGGTGCGCGGTCTGGCTGCTCTTCCACTTCAGCCTGAGTTTCCGGGACACGGAGGCCGAATCGAAGCTGCTCCGGCGCCCGCTCCATTGCCAGCGGTGGAGCCGGTGATGATCACGACCGACGGCGTCGATGGCGCCGCCCTCGATCAGTTGGATCTGCGCCATTTGCACCGGCCAGGTCGTCTTCGGGAGAACAATCGGGCGGAAAACTCCCATCCCCGATTTGACGACGAGAACAGCGGCTGCAGGGTTCAGATATCAAGCCATGGCCCGGAGAGTCCTCACCACCCAGCCGGCGATCTCCATCACATTTGACGGTCAACGCCATCCAGGCAGCGCCGAAGCCGGTGTCTGCCCGGGCAGTGCGGCGCCAGGAAGCCGGCAGGTCAGGACGGCTTTCGACATTGCGAGGCCAAGCTGACAGCGCCGACTGGACACAAGCGTTCGCGGCACGCGAAGATCGCCGCATGTCGTCACCGCTTTTCTTCCTTGATCCTGGCAGCGACCTTGGCCTCCAGGATCAGGTGCGCCGGAAACTGGTCGACGCCGCCTGCGCCGGCGCGTTTCCGCCGGGGCGCCGGCTGCCCTCCTCGCGGGCCCTGGCCGCCCAACTGGGAATCGCCCGCAATACGGTGACGCTGGCCTATCAAAAGCTGGTTGACGAGGGTCTGTTCATCAGCCGCGAGCGCAGCGGGATCTATGTCGACCACGACATGCTGCGCGGCCGCGCCGCCGTGGAGTCCGTGGCAGGCGGCCGGGAGCCGCTTCGGTCGTCACGCTGGACGGACCGGTTCAAGACCGGGGAGGGGGACGTCCCCACGGCCCGCCGGGCGCCCAACTGGCGCCAGTATCCCTTTCCCTTCATCGATGGACTGTTTGACGCCTCGCTGTTCCCGGTGACGGAATGGCGCGAGGCCAGCCGCCAGGCCCTGACGGTGGGCGATATCAGCCAGTGGTCCATGGATAGCGGCGACGCCGACGACCCGATGCTGATCGAGGAGATACGCACCAAGGTGCTGCCGCGACGCGGCATCCGGGCCCGGCCGGACGAAATCCTGATCACCGTCGGCGCCCAGCAGGCGCTGGCGCTGGTCAGCCAGATGCTGATCGATCGGGACAGCACCGTCGCCGTCGAGAATCCCGGCTATCCCGACATGCGCCGGCTGGTCGCGGATCGCGGGGCCCGGCTCGTCTTCCAGCCGGTGGATGACGAGGGGCTGGTGGTCGATCGCCGGCTCGACGACTGCGACCTGGTCTATGTGACGCCCAGCCACCAGTTCCCCACCGGGGTCATGATGACCCAGGCCCGTCGCGAGGCCCTGCTGAGGAAGGCGGCGGCCCGGGACATGGTCATCATCGAGGATGATTTCGCCTGCGAGACCAACTACCTCGACCAGGCCTGTCCGGCGCTGCGCAGCCTCGACCAGGATGACCGGGTGATCTATGTCGCCGGCCTGTCCAAGGTGCTGGGGCCGGGCTTGCGGCTGGGCTTCATCGTGGCCTCGCCCGAGGTGATCGCCGAAGCCCGGCGGCTGCGTCATCTCGCGGTGCGGCATCCGCCCCTGAACAATCAGCGCACCGCGGCGCATTTCCTGGGCATGGGTCATTACGATGCGACCATGATACGGCTGGGGCGGCTGTTCCGCGAGCGGCGCACGGCGCTGCGCGACGCCCTCAACCACTACCTCCAGCAGTCGGTGGCCATTGCCCCGCTGCGCGGCGGCGCGACCTACTGGGTGCGGGGGCCGGACCACCTGGATGTCGAGGAATTCGCGGCCCAGGCCGAGCGGCGGGGGGTGCTGATCGAACCGGTCGGACCCTATTTCGCCGACGGCAAGGGGCCGCGGAACATCTTCCGCCTGGGGGTCACCAGCCTGCCGATCGATCGCATCCGCGAGGGCGTGGCCGTGCTGGCCGACCTGATGCGTGATCTCCCGGTCGCCGCCCGGACTTTTCCCTATTCGGTCGAACAGCGGCTTGAAGGCCAAGCGCTTCAGGCGGCGATGTCGGGCTCGGTCCTGCTATGCAAGACCGTCTACGGCGATCCCTGCACCATCGAACTTCTGCCGGACGGGCAAATGATCGGTCGGGCGGGCTATGCGAACGAGGACTGCGACGTCGGGCGGTGGTGGGTCGAGGGCGATGTCTGGCGGCGACAGTGGACGCGCTGGTCCTATGGCGAGATCTCCAGCCTGAGAACCGTCATTGTCGGCGACCGCATCGGGTGGTTCGACGCGGGCGGGCGGCTGCTGGACTCCGCGGTCATCCGACGGGCGGAGACGGATTGAGCCTGGCGCCAGATTTCTACTCCTGCGCGCTATGAGCCGAAACTGGCCCCATTGAAGCGTCGCCACTGGCGCTATGTGGCGATCGCCGACGCCGTCACTCTCCTGTCACAGGGTCCGAAAGGATCCGTGACCGGGAGACGACATGCGGCCGTTTGGTATCGTGGGCCTGCAACTTCAGCTGGCCAGGGGCGACAACACCGCGCGGATCGCCGCCGAGATCGCGGCCGTGAAGGCGCGCATGCCCTGGGTCGAAATGGTCGTCATCGGAGAACTGGCTCTGTTCGGGGCTTCCACCGACGACGCCCAGCCGATGCCGGGCGAGGCCGAAGCGAAGATGTGCGAAGCCGCGCGTGCGGCGGGGGTCTGGCTGGTCCCCGGAAGCCTGTTCGAGCGCGACGGCGAGCGCATCTACAATACCGCCCCGATCATTGATCCCACCGGTCGCGTGGTGGATCGTTATCGCAAGATCTTCCCGTTCCATCCCTACGAGCAGGGCGTTTCCGGCGGCGACCGCTTTGTGGTGTTTGACGTGCCCGACGTCGGGCGTTTCGGCCTGTCGATCTGCTACGACATGTGGTTCCCGGAAACCATCCGCACCCTGGCATGGATGGGGGCTGAGGTGATCCTCCACCCGGGCATGACCAACACCATCGACCGGGAGGCGGAGCTCGCCATCGCCCGCGCCAGCGCGGCGACGAACCAGGTGTATTTCGTCGATATCAATGTCGCCGGCCCCCTCGGTGTGGGGCGGTCGGGCGTGTTCGGCCCCGGCGGCGAGGTCGTGCACCAGGCGGGTTCCGGTCACGAGGTGATCGCCGTCGAGCTCGACCTGGATCAGGTCAGACGGGTTCGCGAACGGGGCTGGCACGGTCTCGGACAGCCGCTGAAGAGCTTGCGGGATACGCCGATCGTGTTCCCGCCATACGCAGAAGGTTTCACGGCCTCGCCGGCGTTCGCCGGATTGGGACCGCTGGAAAAGCCACAGGTTGAACGGACGAAGACGCCGGAACCCAAGGGCAGGGACTAGGAAGCGGCCCTGGCGCGCCGACTGCGCCAGACAGCGAAAACACGGCACAGTCCGTGTTCAAGGAGGGGGTTGCAGGATGAACAAGTCACACCTTAGAGGCGCCACGTCGTTCGGCGTCCTTATCCTGGCCCTGGCCGCCCATGGCGCCGCCATGGCCCAGGACAGCCAGGAGAGTCCGCAGACCGACCTGGGCGACGTCGTGGTCACCGCCACCCGGCGCGAGCAGAGCGTGCTCGACGTGCCCTACAATATTTCGGCCGTGTCGGGCGAGGCGATCGAGGACGCCAAGATGACCGACGCCGCCGAGCTGATGCGCGGCATTCCGGGCGTCTCGGTGGTCGATCGCGGCTACCGCAATTCCGGCGTGCTCAACAACGTCCTGATGCGCGGCATCAACGTCGACAGCAACGCGCTCGGCGACTACGCCGTCTCCAGCGTCGCGCCGGTCTCGACCTACATCAACGACACCCCGGTGTTCGCCGGCTTCCTGCTCAAGGATCTGGAACGCGTCGAAATCCTGCGCGGGCCGCAGGGTACCCTCTACGGCTCGGGATCGCTCGGCGGCACCGTCCGCTACATCACCCGCGCGCCCAAGCTCGGCGTCTTCGAAGGCGCGGCCAACGTCACCGGCAGCAACGTCGAAGGCTCAGACAGCATTGGCTGGGGCGCGGACCTGACCCTGAACGTGCCGCTGGGCGACACCGTCGCCTTCCGCGCGACGATCACGCGGCTCGACTACCCGGGCCTCACCGACTATGTGAATCTCTATGTGCTCGACGGGACGGGCGCGCCGGCCGCGCCCGGCGGAATCCTGTCTCCGGACGCCGCCTATCGCAGCCAGAAGGACGCCGACACGGTCGATATCTGGTTCGGCCGCGCGGCCCTGCGCTGGGTCCCCAATGAGTGGTTCGACGCGACCGCCACCTACGCCCGGCAATCGGACGAGATCGGCGGACGTCGCCAGGTGACCCGCGGCGTCGATGGCTTCGGCAACGCCTACGGCGACTACGAAAACGGCTCGGTCCAGCTTGAGCCGTCCTCCCGGGACGTGAGCCTGGCCAGCCTGGAAATGAACGTCGACCTGGGCTTCGCCACGCTGACCTCCTCGACCTCGCATTACGAGCACGAGGGCGACAGCGTCAGCGAGAACACGGGCTTCTACGCCAAGGCCGGCTTCCTCAGCTTCTATTATAATTATCCGCGCCCGATGGCTTCGGCCGAGCGCGCCTACTCGGACGAAGCGACCATTCAGGAGGTCCGGCTGGTCTCGCAGACCGGCGGCGATTTCGATTATGTGGTCGGGGCCTTCTACAACGACAACACGCTGATCGTGTCGCAGGACAGCTATCTGCGCGGGTTCAAGCGCTGGTGGGATCTCGCGACCGGCTTCCCGGCGGCCGTGTCCGGCGATCGCGACTTCATCTATCGCCGCCACGAGGAGTTCACCGACAAGGCGATCTTCGGCGAACTGACCTGGCACGCCACAGACACCCTGGCCCTGACCGGCGGCGTCCGCTGGTTCGAGAACGAGGCGGTCAACAACACCTTCATCGACGTGCCGCTCTACAACTCGCTGAGCCAGCCGGTGACGGCGACGTTCCGCTCGTCCGAGAGCAAGGCGCTGTTCAAGGCCAACCTGTCGTGGGCCTTCGACGACGATGGTCTGTTCTACGCCACGGTGTCCGAAGGCTACCGTCGCGGCGGCTCCAACGCCGTGCCGCTGGCGGGCAATTTCGCCGAGGACCCGCGCTGGCAGGTCTACACCTCGGACTCGGTCGTCAACTACGAGGCCGGCGTTAAGGGCCGGCGCGGCTCCGTCGTCTATGACGCGGCGCTGTTCTACGTCGACTGGGAAGACATCCAGCTCAACACGGCCACGCCCACCTGGGGGTTCTACGTGGTCCAGAACGGCGGCAAGGCCCGCACCTACGGGCTCGAGACCGCCATCGACGTCCGGCCGACCGACGCCCTGCACTACAGCCTCGGCTACACCTACACCAACGCCCGGCTGAGCGAGAATGTGGTCAGTCCGCTTGGCACGATCCTGGCCCTCGACGGAGCCAGCCTACCCGGCACGCCGGAGCACGCGATCACCGTGGCGGCGGACTACACCTGGCGGATGGGCGGCGATATCGACGTGGTCGCGCGGACCAGCGGCTTCTATCAGTCGGGCACCCGCAACGCGATCGGCGGGCCGACCTTCAACACCGCGCTTCCGGGTTTCCAGATCTGGAACGTCTCGGCGTCCCTGGTCAGGGGGCCGTGGGCCGCGACCCTCTTCGTGAAGAACGTCTTCAACGAAGCGGGCGTGACCGGCGAGTTCACCGAGGCCTACATGGGTACGGCGCCGGCGGCCGGATACTACGGCAACGGATCGAAGGAATTCATCTCGCTGCCGCGTACCATTGGCCTGTCGCTCGACTACAGCTTCTAGGACGGACATGGCCAGCCTGGCGGTGGAAGACGATGCAATGGCGGCGCTGGGCGGGGTCTCCCCGCTCATCCGTGACGGTCGCATCGGCGAAGCCCTCTCCAGGCTGGCCACGATCGAGGCGGGGGCGGGCGACGACGCCCGCCTGCTGCAACATCTGGGCGAGCACTACACCCACTGTGGAAAGCCGGACGCCGCCGCCCGCTGCTACCGGCGCGCGGTCGCCCTGACGCCCGATGATCCCGGCTGTCTCTACAATCTCTCCGCGGCGCTGATCGCGCTTGGACAGATCGTCGAGGCCGAGGCGCTGCTGGACCGGGTCATCGCCCTGGCTCCGCACGACGCCGACGCCTGGCAGAACCGCTCGACGCTTCGTCGCCAGACTCCGGACGCCAACCATGTCGCCGGCCTGCTCGATGTCGTGGAACAGGTCCGGCCCGGCCCCGCCGAGGTCGCGCTCTGTTACGCCCTGGCCAAGGAACTGGAAGATCTGGGCGACACCGATCACAGCTTCGCCTGGCTCAAGCGCGGCGCCGACCGACGGCGCGGCCGGCTCAGCTATCGCGTCGAGGCGGATGTGGCGGCCATGGCCGAGATCGCCCGGGTGTTCGACGCCGCCCTGTTCGAGCGCCCGGCCTCGGGCTGCCTGGAGACCGGTCCGGTCTTCGTCCTCGGCCTGCCCCGCAGCGGCACCACCCTCGTCGACCGGATCATCAGCTCGCACGGCGATGTCGATAGCCTCGGCGAGATCAATGATTTCGCGCTCGCCCTGACGCGGCTGGCAGGCGCCACGGGCGGCAAGGGCGACCTGATCCGCCGATCGGCCGATCTCGATCCGGCCGCGCTGGGCCGGGCCTATCTGGACAGCGTCGCCGGCTACGGTCGGACCCGGCCGATGTTCATCGACAAGACGCCGGTCAACTTCCTCTATATCGGCCTGATCGCCCGGGCCCTGCCCAACGCCCGGATCATTCACCTGCGTCGCCATCCGCTCGACAGCGGCTATGCGCTCTACAAGACGCTGTTCCGGATGGGTTGCCCCTATTCCTACGATCTGGAGGACCTGGCGGCCTATATGCTGGCGCATCGTCGCCTGATGGACCACTGGCGCACGGTGGTTCCGGGCCGGATTCTGGACGTCGACTACGAGGCGCTGATCGCCGATCAGGAAGCCGTCAGCCGGCGGATCGTCGACCATTGCGGTCTCGACTGGCAGGACGCCTGCCTGACCTTCCACGAGAACACCGCGCCGGCCGCCACCGCCAGCGCGGCCCAGGTTCGCCAGCCGATCCATGCCCGGTCCGTCGGCCTGTGGCGACGGTACGCCGACCAGCTCGAGCCTCTCGCCGCGGCGCTGCGGGCGGGCGGCGTCGATCCGATGGAGCTGGTCTGATGCGCCGGATCCGGCTGGCGGGCGTCGTCCTGACGGCGGCCCTGACCCTCGCAACCTCCGCCCTGTCGGCGCCGATCTTCGTCGACGACTTCCAGGACGGGGAGGCGGACGAATGGGGCGCGTCCGGCGTCGGGGACGTTCGTCTGACCACCTTTCAGGACAATGTGTCGCTCCGGCTGACCGGCGCCGCCGCCGCCACGACGTCCGTCTCGACCGTCGGCTACGGGCAGGTGACGGTCTCGGCCTCGCTGGCGGCCCTGTCGCTGGGGCGGAACGACGCCTGTGTCGCGGAGGTCTCCACCGATCGGGGCGCGACCTGGCGCGAGGTCGTCTCGGTCCGCGCCGGCGCCGATGACGGCGTCACCCTCCACCGGGGAGAAACCGCGCCGGCCGGCGCCGGTGACAATCCTCGCCTGCTGCTGCGCTTCAGGGCCGCCGGCGGGCCCCGCGCCATGTGCTGGGGCGACGGGGTCACGGTCACGGGCCAGCCGCTCGCCGCCGCGGCCGTCGGGGCGGAACCCAGGACCGATCTGACCTTCGACAGCCTGACGACCGGAACCGGCTTCGCCGCCCCGGTCGACCTGTCCGCCTTCGCCCCGCCGCCCGCCGCCGGGGAGCCGACCGGACGGCTCGACGGGCGGCTGGTCCTGGACGTTTCCAGGGTCGTGCTGAACCTTACGGTGCTGAAGGACGAGACCGCCGACACGGCCGCCGCCCGCGCCGCGCGCGCCACCCTTCCGGCCTTCGATTTCGCCTTCGTTCAGGAGGGCGCCGCCCTGATCCCGCTGCAGCGAGGACCCGTGGCCGCGGCGCATTCCGAATGGGAGTGGGTGCTGGAACCCGGCCGGGTCTGGCGCGAGGAGAGCGACCACGGCTGGCTGCGGGCCGCCGTGCCCTTCGCCCTGGCGGAGCGCAACGCCAACTGCCTGCACAACGGCGTGCTGACCTTCCTGCTTCAGCCCGACGGCGCGGTGTCGCGGGTCGCCCTGGAGGTCGCCTCCGAGACCTGCGCCTATCTGAAGTTCGACGCCTGGGGCATGGTCCCCGCGCGCTTCGCGCCGGGCGCCGTGGCCGGAAGCGAGGCGGCCGCCTCTGCCTGGCGCGAGGAGGTCGCGGCGCGCCTGCCGGTGCGGCCCGTCGCCGACCTCGCCGGCCTGTATCCGGGCGTCGACCTCGGGCGGCTCGACCTGATGACGCCGGCCGACGGCGATCCGGCCTCGGCCTGGGGTCTGGTCGTGGACGGCGTCCACTACGCCGGACCCTGCCGGACCCGTCACGGCGACTATCCCTTCTGCGAGGTCCTGGCCCTGCCGTCCTATTCCACCGCCAAGTCGATCGTCGGCGGGGTCGGGCTGATGCGGCTGGAGGCGCTGTATCCGGGGACCGCCGCGGCCCTGATCCGCGATCACGTTCCGGCCTGCGCGCGGGACGACGCCTGGGCCGGGGTGACGCTCGGCCACGCCGCCGACATGGCCACGGGGATCTACGGATCGACGACCTTCGAGGCGGACGAGAACGCCCCGTCCATCCAGGCCTTCTTCGAAGCGCCTGACCACGCCGCCAAGGTCGCCTACGCCTGTGGCGAACACCGGCGGCGAACCGGACCGGGGCGCACCTTCGTCTATCACACGACCGACACCTATCTGCTGGGCGTCGCCATGGCCGACATCCTCAAGGACCGGACCGGGGGCGATCTCTACGCTGATCTGGTCGCGCCGTTGTGGCGGTCGCTGGGTCTCAGCCCGACGATCCTGCAGACGCGCCGGACCGCCGACGCCGTGAGCCAGCCCTTCACCGGCTGGGGCTTGACCTATCACAGCGACGACATCGTCCGCATCGCGGGGTGGCTCGACGACGGGGCGCTGGCGGACGGACGTCCGGCGCTGGATGCGGCCATGCTTGCGGCGGCCCTGCAGCGCGATCCGGTCCCGGCCGGGCTTGCCGGCGGCGGCCCCGACTACCGCTACAAGACCGGCTTCTGGGCCAGGAACCTGGCCGGGCCGCTCGGCTGCGACCAGCCGCTCTGGACGCCCTTCATGTCCGGTTACGGCGGCATCTCGGTGGTCATGCTGCCGGGTGAGATGACCTTCTACTATTTCGGCGACAGCGGGATCTTCGACTGGTCCCCGGCCGCGGTCGAGGCCGCGAAGATCAGGGGACTGTGCCGATGACCGACGATGTTCTGGCCGCCGCGCCGCCGCGCCGCCGCCTGCCGCACATCCCCGAGGACAGCCTGCTGGCCAGCGTCCTCCTGTCCTTCCTGGCCACCGCCGGCCTGTTCTATGTGAACATCATGGCCGCGCTGGTCGACGGCCTGATCAGCGGCGCCGGTCTGACGCCGAAGCAGGCGGGTCTGGTCGCCTCGGCCAATGTCTACGGCGCGGCGCTGGGCGCGCTGATCGCCGTCTTCATCATCCGCCGCCTGCCGTGGCGACCGACCGCTCTGTCCGTGCTGTGCGGACTGATCGGCGTCGATCTGATCTCGACCCTGATCAAGGCCCCGGACCTGCTGATCGGGTTGCGCTTCTTCCACGGTCTGATGGGCGGCCTGCTGGTCGGGGTAGCTTTCGCCGTCATCGCGCGGACGAGGACGCCGGATCGCACCTTCGGCATGCTGCTGGTGGTCCAGTTCGGACTGGGCGGGCTCGGCCTGATGTTCCTGCCCAGGCTGGTGCCGGTCTTCGGGCATGGAGTGCTGTTCCTGGCGCTGGCCGCCTTCAGCGCCGTGACGCTGGCCATGACGCCGTTCCTCGGCGTCTACGCGCCCCGACCGGCGCCGTCGCCGCTGGCCGCCAGGGCGGCGACCCGCTGGGTTCCGCTGATCCTCGCATTCGCGGCGATCTTCCTGTTCCAGGCCGCCAACATGGGTCTGGCCGCCTACATCATCGGGCTGGGGAAGACCGCGGGCCTGGAGCTCGGATTGATCACCAGCACCCTGGGCGCGGCCAACTGGATCGGCGCCCTGGGCTCCATGCTGGTGGTGGCGATCGGGGTCAGGTTCGGCCGCTTCTGGCCGCTGATGGCGGGACTGGCCCTGACTCTCGGCGGGACCTGGGCTTTCCATTTCAGCGGCCTGCCGTGGATTTTCCTGATCGCCAACATCGGGACGGCCGTCACCTGGGCCTTCGTCATCCCCTATCTGCTGGGCATGTGCGCCGCCTTCGACACGGTCGGCCAGATGGCGGCGCTGGGCGGCTTCTTCTCCAAGATGGGTCTGGCGTCCGGCCCCGCCCTGGCGGCCTTCGTCGTCGCCGGCGGACAGTACGACGGCCTGATCAATCTGGCCGTGGCCGGCCTGTTGCTCAGCGGTCTGGCCTCGATCGCCCCGGCCCTGGCGCTGGACCGACAGCGTCCACCGGCCTGATCACCACCCTCAACGCGGTCCGCAACGATCGCCCCTTGTCCTTCGCCTACCGGAGCTGATGCCCATGTCCACCAATGCTGACCTGCACGCCCGTCGCCTGGCCGCTGTGCCGCGCGGAGTCGCCACCGCCACCCAGATCTTCGCCGCCCGCGCCGAGAACGCCGAGCTGTGGGATGTCGAGGGCCGCCGCTATGTCGATTTCGCCGGCGGCATCGCCGTGCTCAACACCGGCCACCGCCATCCCAGGGTGCTGGAAGCCGTCCGGGCCCAGCTCGACGCCTACACCCACACCGCGTTCCAGGTGGTGGCCTATGAGCCCTATGTCGAACTGGCCGAACGGCTGAACGCATTGGCCCCCTTCGACGGACCGGCCAAGACCATCTTCTTCACCACGGGCGCCGAGGCGGTGGAGAACGCCGTGAAGATGGCCCGCGCCGCCACCGGCCGTTCCGCGGTCATCGCCTTCACCGGCGGCTTTCACGGCCGGACCCTGCTGACCATGGCCATGACCGGCAAGGTGGCGCCGTACAAACGCCTGTTCGGCCCGCTGCCCGGCGAGGTGTTCCACGCCCCGTTCCCGGTTCCGCAGTACGGCGTCACCGTCGAGGACAGCCTGCGAGCGCTGGACTTCCTGTTCCGCGCCGACGTCGAGCCCGAACGGGTGGCGGCGATCATCATCGAGCCGGTGCAGGGGGAGGGCGGCTTCCAGCCGGCCCCGCCGGAACTGCTGCGGGCCCTGCGCGAGATCTGCGACCGGCACGGCATCCTGCTGATCTCGGATGAGGTGCAGGCCGGCTTCGCCCGCACCGGCAAGATGTTCGGCATCGAGCACAGCGGGGTCCAGCCGGACCTGATCACCGTGGCCAAGTCGCTGGCCGGCGGCTTCCCCCTGTCGGGGGTCATCGGCCGGGCGGCGATCATGGATGCGGCCGAGCCCGGCGGGCTGGGCGGCACCTATTCCGGCCCGCCGATCGCCTGCGCCGCCGCCCTGGCGGTGCTGGATGTGATCGCGGACGAGAAGCTGATGGCCCGGGCCGACGCCCAGGGCGAGCGGATCAAGGGCCGGCTGCAGGCCATGAGCCGGCGCAACGATCTGGTGCCCATCGCCGGCATACGCGGTCCGGGGGCGATGGTCGGCTTCGACATCGTCCGGGAACGCGGCAGCGGCGAGCCCGACGGCGCCGAGGCCAAGGCGGTCACCGTGCGGGCGCTCCAGAAGGGGCTCATCCTGCTGTCCTGCGGCGTCCATGGCGAAACCATCCGCCTGCTGGCGCCCCTGACCACGCCCGACGTGATCCTCGACGAAGGGCTGGATATCCTGGAAGCCTCGCTGGAGCGTCTGTCGTGAGCTCTCCGCACGATCCGGCAGAGCGCGCGCGCCTGGCCCTCAAACGCCCCGATCTGCTGCGCGAGGCGGCCTGGATCAACGGCGCCTGGGTGACCGGTGAGACGCTGATCGCGATCACCAACCCGGCTACCGGCAAGGTGCTGGGCGTCGTGCCGGCGCTCGGCGAGGCGGAGACGCAGGACGCTGTGGCCGCCGCCGCCGCGGCCTTCCCGGCATGGGCGGCGCGCTCGGCCCGGGAGCGGTCGCAGATCCTGCGCCGCTGGTACGAGCTGGTCATGGCCCATCGCGACGACCTCGCCCGGCTGATGACCGCCGAACAGGGCAAGCCCCTGGCCGAGGCCCAGGGCGAGGTGGCCTACGCCGCCGGCTTCATCGAGTGGTTCGGGGAAGAGGCGCGCCGGGCCTATGGCGAGGTGATCCCCGGCCACCTGGCCGACAAGCGGATCGTGGTGCTGAAGCAGCCGGTGGGGGTCGTCGCCGCGGTGACGCCGTGGAATTTCCCGGCCGCGATGATCACCCGCAAGGTCGCCCCGGCCCTGGCCGCCGGTTGCACCGTGGTGCTCAAGCCCTCGGAACTGACGCCGTTCTCGGCCCTGGCCCTGGCGGTGCTGGGCGAGGAGGCGGGGCTGCCGGCCGGAGTGTTCAACATCGTCACCGGCCCGCCGGCGCCGATCGGAACCGTGCTGACCACCGATCCGCGGGTCGCCAAATTCACCTTCACCGGCTCGACCCCGGTGGGCAAGTTGCTGGCCGCCGCCTGCATGGGCACGGTCAAGCGGGTGTCGCTGGAGCTGGGCGGCAATGCGCCCTTCATCGTCTTCGACGACGCCGATCTCGACGCGGCCGTGGAGGGGGCGATCGCCTCGAAATTCCGCAACACCGGCCAGACCTGCGTCTGCGCCAACCGGCTGCTGGTCCAGTCGGGGATCCATGACGCCTTCGCCGCCCGGCTGGTGGCGCGGGTCGAGGCCCTGCGGGTCGGCGATGGTCTGGACGGTCCGACCGACCAGGGGCCGCTGATCAACGCCGCCGCCGTGGCCAAGGTGGAGGCGCACATCGCCGACGCCCTGGCGGGCGGGGCGGCCGTCATGACCGGCGGGGCGCGGCGGGGCGACCGCGGAACCTGGTTCGAGCCGACGGTGCTGCGCGATGTGGCGCCGGCCGCGCTGCTGAACCGGGAAGAGACCTTCGGGCCGGTCGCGGGTCTGGTGCGGTTCAAGACCGAGGCCGAGGCCCTGGCCATGGCCAACGACACCCGCGCGGGCCTGGCGTCCTACGTCTTCACCCGCGACCTCGATCGCGCCTGGCGGATGGGCGAGGGGCTCCAGTACGGAATGGTCGGTCTGAACACCGGCCTGATCTCCACCGAGGTGGCCCCGTTCGGCGGGATCAAGGAGTCTGGCCTCGGCCGCGAGGGCTCGCACTTCGGCCTGGACGAGTATCTGGAACTGAAGATGATGTGCCTGGGCCTGCGGCCGACCCGGCTTCTGGACTCATAGGCTCTGAGCCACAGCCGGGGTGGTGCGAGCAGGACGGCGGCGCGGCAATGCGCGGTAATCCCTGAATACCGGGACCCGGCGTGGTGGCAGAACCTGGCTCGAGGATCGCGAAGCCGCAGCGGGGAGCAAGGCCAAGGCCGCAAGGCTGGATGCGATCAAGCGATCGCCCGCCGCCCGCCCGCCGCTCGGCTACGACCCTGATGGCAGGAAGCTGCAGCTCAACGAGACCGAGGCCGAGCTGGTCCGGCACATCTTCCAGCGGTTTCTGGAGCTAAAGTCGGTGCCGGCGCTGGTGAAGGAATGGAAGGCAGAAGGGCGGGTCTCCAAACTCTGGACCGCGACCACCGGCAACGTGTTCGGCGGCATGCCCTTCGACAGCGGCGCGCTTATCACCTGCTCAAGAACCCGACCTACCTCGGGATGGTCCCGCACAAGGACAACCGCACCGGTTTGCACCCCGCAAATGCCGAGTTTGCGGGGTTAGCGGCGATGCAAAGTTAATACAGAGATACAGTGTAGTGCGTGGCGGACAGAGAGGGATTCGAACCCTCGGTACGCTTTCACGTACACACGCTTTCCAAGCGTGCGCGATCGACCACTCCGCCACCTGTCCGTTTCCACGACGTCGCCCAAAGGCCTTCGTGTCCCGCCGGAGGTCGATCCGGCGCGAGGCGAGGCTGATAGAACACCCGGACCCCCTCGGCAAGCGCCTCGACGCATCCCATATAGACGTTCGACCACTCGACCGGAGCCGCCGCCATGCTGTCCAGGAAATCCCACGAAATGCCAACCCCCGCCGAGGCCCTGCCGGGCCGTTCGACGCCCCTGCAGACCGACGAGGTCCACTATGTCACCGGCCGGCCGCTGAAAGGCCCGCATCCGGAGGGATTCCAGACCGCCATCTTCGGCATGGGCTGTTTCTGGGGCGTAGAGCGGATCTTCTGGCAACTGCCCGGCGTCTGGGTGACCTCTGTCGGATATTCGGGCGGCATAACCCCCAATCCGACCTATGAGGAGACCTGCACCGGCAAGACCGGCCACGCAGAGGTGGTCCAGGTGGTCTTCAATCCGCACGAGATCAGCTACGGCGATCTGCTGAAAACCTTCTGGGAGAACCACGATCCGACCCAGGGGATGCGCCAGGGCAATGACATCGGCACGACCTACCGCTCGGCCGTCTACTATTTGAACGACGAACAGCGGGCCGAGGCCGAGGCGTCGCGCGACGCCTATCAGGCCGCCCTGTCGAAGGCCGGGCGGGGAACGATCACCACCGAGATCGCGCCCGCGGGCCCCTATTATTTCGCCGAGGACTATCACCAGGGCTATCTGGCCAAGAACCCCGCCGGCTACTGCGGCATCGGGGGAACCGGCGTCGTGTGTCCGATCGGCGTGGGCGTGGAGGCCTGACGATGGATCGGGAGGGGGTGGGCAAGGTCTGCCTGGCCCTGCCTTCGGCGACCCTGGACCATCCATTCGGCGACCATCATGACGCCTACCGCGTGGGCGGCAAGATGTTCGCCATGGTCGGCGAGCAGGGCGGAATCTCGTTCAAGGTCTCGGACATCGCCTATGAGGTGCTGACCGAATCCGGCCACGCCCGCCCGGCGCCGTACATGGCGCGCAACAAATGGGTGAACCTGCCGCGCATCGACGACTGGCCCGACGACGAATTGGCCGAACACCTGGCCATCGCCCACAGCATCGTGGCGGCGAAGCTGACCAGGAAGGCCCGGGCGGAGCTCGGGCTGGCCTGATCTCGTCCAGCCTGCGTCCGGTTCTGTCGTAGCGACCGGTTAATCTCCCCCAAAGCGGATGGCCGGGACGGATGGGGAAGGGAAGTTGGCACGGTTTGGCACGGTTGGCGCCCCGAACTTCCGAAACCGCGCCAACCTCCTGCGGACTTCAATCCGCCGGTCGCGTCTTCTCCCCGGCGATCCAGCGGTTCATCCGCTCGTCCAGCAGGGCCATCGGCAGGGGGCCGTCGACCAGCAGGGCGTCGTGGAACCGGCGCACGTCGAACCGGTCGCCCAATTCCCGCTCCGCCCTCGTCCGCACCTCGCGCAGCCGGATCTCGCCGATCTTGTAGGCCGTGGCCTGGCCCGGCCAGCCGATGTAGCGCTGCAACTCGGTCTCGATGTTCAGCGGGGCGAGGGCGGAGTTGTCGCGGAAGCAGGCGCGGGCCTGTTCGATGTCCCAGCCCAGCCAGTGGATGCCGGTGTCCGACACCAGCCGGCACGCCCGCCACATCTCGTAGCTCAGGCGTCCGAACCGCTCATAGGGCGTGCGATAGAAGCCCATCTCCTCGCCGAGGAACTCCGAATACAGGCCCCAACCTTCGATGAAGGCGGTGACATCGACGCTGCGGCGGAAATAGGGGCCGTCCTCGGCCTCCTGCTGCAGGGCGATCTGCAGGTGGTGGCCGGGCACCGCCTCGTGCAGCGTCAGGGCCGGGAGCTCATACAGCCCCCGCTGGTTCAGGCTGGAGGTGTTGACCATATAGCCCCCGGCGACGCCGTTCTCCATCGAGCCGGGGTTGTAGCGGCCGGTGGTGTAGTTGGCCTCGATCTCGCGCGGCACGGGGCGGACGCCGTAGGGCAGGCGGGGGAGGGTCCCGAACAGGGCCGGCAGGCCGTCGTCGGCCCGTTTGGCCATCTCCGACGCCTTCTCCATCAGCGCCTCGCGGCTGGTCACATAGAACTGCGGATCGGTGCGCAGGAAGTTCAGGAACGAGGCGAAGTCTCCGGTCCAGCCGGCGGCGCGCATCTCGGTGTCCATACGGGCGCGGATGCGGGCCACCTCTTCCAGACCAATGGCGTGGACCTCGTCAGGCGTCAGGTCCGTGGTGGTGAAGCCCCGCACCAGATAGGCGTACAATTCCCGCCCGCCGGGCCGGTGGACCAGCCCCAGGGTTTCCGGCGCGCGCGTCAGATAGTCCTCGCGCAGGAACTGCGCCCATTCGCGGCGCCGGGGCATGATCCCCTCGGCCACGGCGCGGGCGGCGCGTTCGCGCAAGGCCGCCTGCTGCGCCGCCGGAATGGAGGCGGGCAGGGCGGCGAACGGCTTCAGCAGCGGATCGTTCGCGGGCGTCAGGGCCGCCTCGGGTCCGATCAGGGTCAGGGCATTCTCGACGATGGAGCGGGGCTGGACCAGCCCGGTCTCGAGGCCGCGCCGGGCGTTGGCCAGCTGGTCGGCGTAGATTTTCGGCATGGCCTCGAGGCGGGCGATCCAGGCCTCGGCGTCGGCGGTTGTGGCGATGCGGGTGACGCTGGCGACATAGGCCATGCCCTGGCCGGGGCCGCCCTCGGAGTTGAAGGCGTCGATCCGGCCCGTATCCAGCGGGATGCGGGCGCGCGACCGCTGGACGACGTAGGTCATGAAGGCGTGGTTCAGCCGGTCGTCGTCATTCAGGGCGGCGGGATCGATCGCCGCCAGACGGTCGGCGAACACCTTCAACGTCGGCTCCTGCGCCAGCTCGAAGGCGCGGGATGCATCGGGCATGCGCGACAGCGCGGCGCGGTCGCCCTCCATGCCGGCCGTGACCGGATCGACGGTGCGGAGCCAGGTCTCGTAGTCCGCCAGCACCGCGGCCAGCGCCGGATTCTCGGCGTTGCGGACGGCCGCGGCCGGCGCCGGGGTCTGGGCCGCCGCCGGCTGGGCGAAGGCGGCGAGCAGGGCGATGGCGCTGGCGGCGATGACGGTTTTCATAGGGTCCCTCCCGAAGAGGGGGGACTGCACCGGAGCCGGCGCCCCGCGTCAACCGCAGAAGGCGAAGAACCGCTCGATATTTGGCGCCGATCCGGGATGGGGCGCATAGGCCTCCCGTTTTCCGTCCTGCCACAGGGCCAGCCACCCGACCTGCCGGAACCGTCGGAACACAGGCGCATCCGCAGGGGCTTCGCCGCGCAGGAAGACGCCGTCATGCAGTTGGGACGGCTCGGCCCGGGCGGGGAAACGCTCCGTCTCGCCGCCCGATTCGATATGGAACTCCGGCTTCGCGTCCGTGGATGCGTTCCCGTTGAGGGTCAGCCGGCCGGAGCCGCGATCGCAGTCCAGGCCCAGCCGCAGATCATCGCTCTCGGCCAAGCCGTAGGCCAGCCGCGCCCCCGTCTCGTCGCTGTGGAAAAACCAGTCATAGCCTTCGACGGGGACAGGCGATCCGCTGGACGCCGTCCCCGGCGCCTCGGGCGTGGTGGTCGCGCAGGCGGACGCCGTGATCGCCAGAACAGTGAGGATGAGGATCGTGGGGCTGCGCATGTCGGCTCCGGGATTCAGCCGGAACACAGTTCCGAGAAACGGCGCAGCTTGGCAAGGTGGGGCGCCGGAACCTCGACGGGCCGCCGGTGGTCGCCAACCAGTACGTTCATCCGGCCATCCGCCGCGAAGGCCGCGAAGGCGGGATGGTCAGTGCGCAGCGTCAGCCTGGTGGACTTGCCGCGCCCGGCCTCGGCCTCGGCCATGGCGACGGCGTCTCCCGACGCGACGCGGGCCATGCCGGTCATGACCGGTCCATACAGGGTGACCCGAGCGACGCTGGACCCGGGATCGCACTCCAGGGTGACGCGCAGGTTGGCGGTGTCGGGGATCTCATTGGCCAGCACCACGGGCGCGGCGTCGGCATACAGCGTCCAGGTCCAGCCGGTCGCTGGCGGCCCGGTCTGCGCAGCCAGGACGGCGGCGGCTAGAATGGCGATCATGGTTCAGCCCCCGCTGAGGTTTGAGCAATTGTGGTCAGGCCTGCCGGTTTCCGCAATAGGCGAAGAAGTCATCGATCATCTTGCGCTCGTCGCGGGAGGCCGTCAGTTCAAACGCGCCTGCATCGCCTTCGACCGCCATCGTGCCGCGCCGGGCCAATTGCTTCAAAGAGGGGTCGTCGACGGACAACCGGACCTCGTCCTCCAGTCCGCCGCTGAGAGGATCGATGGCGACAGTGTTCATTGCCGCCTTCTGCACCCGCGGTCCCGACGGCTTCACGTCGCCATAGAGGACGGCCTGGGCCTGACCCGGCTCGCAGGTCATCATCAGCGCCAGCTGGTCGGAGTTCGCCACTCCGTAGGCCAGCTTGGCCAGATCGCCCTCATGGCTGAGGTGCCATCCCATCGGCGCCGCGCTGGTCTGGACATCGGAGTTCGTTGCCTGCGACCGGGCGGCGAACGCGATCAGTCCGAGGGCGGCGACAGCAGGGATGGCGAACTTCAGCATGAAAAACACTCGCGTCTGGTAGCCAAACGCTGCTCTTCATTAACGGTTCACGGCCCCGCTTGGGTCTGGCCCGGCAGTTATCGCCTTGTGGCGGAATTATCGCGGGGGCGCCGACCGAGGCCGCGTCGGGTCGGGAGGTGCCGAAGGGCCGACAACCGCGGCCTCCTAGAACGGGCTGAATCGCTCCACCAGCGCCTGGGCCGCCGGCGTGGCCTGGACCCGGCTGATATCGCCGCGACCGCCGTAGCTGATGCGGGCTTCGGCGATCTGGGTGTGGGCGATGGTGTTGGCCGAGCTGATATCCTCGGGCCGCACGATGCCGGCGACGGTCAGTTCGCGCACCTCGCGGTTGGTGCGCACCTCCTGTCGGCCCTGGATGACCAGGTTGCCATTGGCCATGACGCCGGTGACGACGGCGGCGATGGTCAGGCTGACCTTCTCCGACCGGTTGACCGAGCCCGAACCGTTGGCGTTGGACTCGCCTTCCAGTCCGACAAGGTTCTGCGGATCGAATCCGCCCGGGAAGGCGCGGCCCAGGCTGTTCTCCAGCCCGAAGAAGTTGGAGATGCCGCCCGATATGTCGTTGGAGCGCGACCGCTGGGTCGAGTTCTGGGTCTGGGCGCGGTCGTCGATGTCGATGTTGACCGTCAGGATGTCGCCGACGCTGCGGGCGCGCTGATCGCCGAAGAAGGTGCGGGCCCCGGTGCGCCACAGGCTGTTGGCGCTGGCGGCGCGGTCCGCCTGCTGCTGGGCGGCCGACGCCATGATGATCTGGTCGGTGGGAACCAGCGCCGAAGGATAGCCGATGGGGGCCAGTTGGGGTCCCATGACGGTTTCGACGGCGGTCGAGCAGGCCCCCAGGGCCAGAAGCAAGGCGGCGGCGAGGATCGTGGCGGTACGCATCAGGACTGTTCCCTTTACCGGGCAGCGAGTTGTTGGGGGGCGGTGCGGCTGGCGGGACCGGCGGCGGCCTGACCCGGGGCGATGGCGACCGCGTCTATGACCCGGTTGGACTGCAGATTGCGTATCGCGAGACGCTGGCCGACGGCGGCGTTCCCCTCGGCTCGGCCGCTGATGGTCAGGCGAACGCCGCCCATCTCGTAGGCGACCTCGACGATGTCGTTGCGGCTGATCACCCGCTCGGCGTAGGCGCTGCGGGCCGGAGCCGGGCGGGAGACGGGAGGCGAAACGGAGGGCGCCGCAGCGACGGAGGCGGCGGCGGGCGCGACCGCGGCGTTGCGCACCACGACGCGGCGCAGCCCGGTCGGATTTGCCCAGTCCAGCCCCGACTGGCGGGCCAGGCTCTGCAGCTGTCCGGCCTCGAACACGACCGAAGGCCCCGAACGGGCGCCGATGACGACGCCGGAGGCAGGACCGGCGCCGTCGAACAGGTCGCCCAGCGTGACCCGCCCGTCGGAATCCACCGGATTGGCCTTCAGCGTCACCGGGCCGGCCAGGGCCGGACCCGCCAGCAGTAAGGCGGCGGCGAGGATCAGGGTCCTCACGATTTCACCTGCGCGCTGACCGACAGCATCTGGTCGGCGGTGGTGATGACCTTGGAGTTCATCTCATAGGCCCGCTGGGCGATGATCAGGGCGCTGATCTCGGACACGGCGTCGACGTTGGACGCCTCGGTGTAGCCCTGCAGGATCTGGCCGAAGCCGACCTCGCCCGGCGTGCCGACGTTGGCCGTCCCCGAGGCGGCGGTCTCCATCAGCAGGTTGTCGCCGACGGCTTCCAGCCCCGCTTCGTTGAAGAAGCTGGCCAGTTCCAGCTGGCCCACGATCGCGGGCTCGGTCTGGCCGTCGGTCTTGACCTGCACCTGGCCCGACTTGGAGATCGACACGTCGATCGCGTCCTGCGGGATGGTGATGGAGGGTTCGACCGCATAGCCGTCGTCTGTGACCAGCTGGCCTTCGCCGTTGACCGAGAAATTGCCGGCCCGGGTATAGGCGGTCTCGCCCGAGGGCAGGACGACCTGGAAATAGCCGCGTCCGTCGACCGCCATGTCGTAGCGGCCCCCCGTCTGGGTCGGGCTGCCCTGTTCGGTGATGCGATAGACCGAGCCGGCCTTCACGCCCGCGCCGATCTGGATGCCGGTCGGCACCACCGTGCCCTGGCTGGACGACTGCGCGCCCATCCGTTCGACGTTCTGGTACAGCAGGTCCTGGAACTCGGCCCGCTGACGCTTGAAGCCGACGGTATTCATGTTGGCGATGTTGTTCGAGATGACCTCGACGTTCAGCTGCTGGGCGGCCATGCCCGAGGCTGCGGTCCTGAGTGCGCGCATTTCCCGGTCTCCCTTTCTATGCCCGGCCCAGCCGCTCGACGGCGCGGCGTGACAGGTCGTTGGTGTTCTCGATCATCCGCGTCACGCTCTCGTAGGCGCGCTGGATTTCGATCAGATTGGTGATCTCGAGGATCGGATTGACGTTGGAGCCTTCCAGCATCCCCTGACGCACGCGGGCGTCGGTCGCCTCGCTTGCGGCGGCGTTGGAGGCGTTGCGGTAAAGGCCGTCGCCGCCCTTCTCGAGGGCGGCCAGGGTGTCGAAGCGCACCACAGACAGCCGCCCGACGAGCGCGCCGTTCTGGCTGATGACGCCGTCCGGCGCCACGGACGGCTCGCCGAGGGCCGGGTTCAGGATGATGTCGCCGGCGTCGCCCTGAACGGCCGCGCCGCCCTGTGTCGTCAGCCGGCCTTCGCCGTCCACGGTGAAGGCGCCGTCGCGGGTGTAGGCTTCGCCGGCCCCGTCGGTGACCTTGAAGAAGGCGCCTTCGCCCTCGATGCCGAAGTCCAGGTTGCGGCCGGTCTGGCCCAGGGCCGCCTGGCCATAGTCGCGGCCGACGCCGTTATCCAGCACGAAGCTGACGCCGGGGCGGATGAAGGCGTTGCGGGCGCGATCGCCGAGTTCCGCGCCGACCAGCAGCTGCTCGACCTTGAAACCGGCCGTGTCCGCATTGGCGATGTTGTTGGCCACGATATCGAGCTCGCGGCGCAGCGTCATCTGGCGTGACAGTCCCACATAGGCGGCGTTTTCCACGGGCGGCTCCTTTCGGCTCCTTCCTCGCAACGGCCGTGCCAGAAGGGTTAACTCAATGCTGGCGGGCATTTGAGCCGTAGAGCTTGATCCGGAGCCCGGCAGGTTTTGCCGGTTCTTAGCGGCTCGTTAACCAAAAAACGGTCGTATGGGCCGAGAGATTCTCGGGGCGCGTCGCATGTTCAAATTCGGCAAGAAGAAGGGCGCGAAGGTCGACGACGACGACGCCAGCCTGCCCGCCGTGTCGGAAGCGCCCGCGGAGGACGGCGAGGAGGGCGATGCGCCGAAGAAGAAAAAGCTTCCGCTGCTCTTCATCGTCATTCCGGCCGCCCTGGTCGTGCTGGGCGGGGGCGGGGGCGCGGCCTTCTTTCTGATGCAGCCCAAGGCCGCTGCCGCCGAGGACGGCGGCCACGGCGCCGAGAAGAAGGGCGGTCACGCCAAGAAGGAGGACAAGAAGGGCGGGGGCCATGGCGGCGGCGCAGATGCTGCGGCCGACCCGGCGCTCGGTGTCATCGCGGAAGGTCCCGACGGGGTCACCTTCTTCACCCTGCCAGACATGGTGGTGAATATTCAGGCGCCCGACGGCCGCCCGACCTACCTCAAGCTGAAGCTGACGCTCGAGACCAAGGATATCGCGGTCGCCGAACAGCTGCAGGCCGAGATGCCGCGGATGCAGGACATGTTCCAGGGCTTCCTGCGCGAGCTGCGTCCTGAGGATCTCGCCGGCTCCGCCGGCAGCTTCCAGCTGCGCGCCGAGATCCTGCGCCGCGTCAATCTGATCGCCGCGCCGGGCAAGGTGGACGCCGTGCTGATCGAAGAAATGCTGGTGCAGTAGGCATGACCGACGCGGCCTTCGCCGACGAAGCCGATCCGTTCGCGGAAGCGACCGACCCCCTGACCGAAAACGACGGGGCGGAGGCTGCGGCCGCCATTTCCGAACGGGTCCTGAACCAGGACGAGATCGACAGCCTGCTGGGTTTCGATCTGGGCGACGACGACGGGGCCGAGCGCTCCGGAATCCGGGCCATCATCAACTCGGCCCTGGTGTCCTATGAGCGCCTGCCGATGCTCGAGATCGTCTTCGACCGCCTGGTGCGGTTGATGACGACATCCTTGCGCAACTTCACCTCGGACAACGTCGAGGTCAGTCTCGACAACATCTCGTCGATCCGGTTCGGCGACTATCTGAACTCCATCCCGCTGCCCGCCATCCTCGCGGTGTTCCGTGCCGAGGAGCTGGACAACTACGGCCTGCTGACAGTCGATTCCAACCTGATCTATTCGATCGTCGACGTACTGCTGGGCGGCCGCCGCGGCACGGCGGCGCTGCGCATCGAGGGGCGGCCCTACACCACCATCGAGCGGGTGCTGGTCCAGCGGATGGTCGAGGTCGTGCTGGCGGACGCCCGCGCCGCCTTCGAGCCGCTGACCCCGGTGCACTTCACGCTCGACCGGCTGGAGACCAATCCGCGCTTCGCCGCCATCGCCCGTCCGGCCAACGCCGCCATTCTGGTCAAGCTGCGCATCGACATGGAAGACCGCGGCGGCCGCATCGAGCTGCTGCTGCCCTACGCCACGCTCGAACCGATCCGGAAGATGCTGCTGCAGCAGTTCATGGGCGAGAAATTCGGTCGCGACAACATCTGGGAAGGCCACCTGGCCACCGAGCTCTGGACCACCGAGACCGAGGTCCGCGCCGTACTGGACGAGCAGCAGCTGCCCCTGTCCCAGGTCCTGGCGCTGAAGGTCGGCGACACCCTGATGCTGAACGCCACGCCCGACAGCGACATCTCCGTCCGCTGCGGATCGATCCCGGTCACCACCGGCCGGATGGGCCGCAAGGGCCAGCATATCGCCGTACGCGTCGAGGCCCCGATCAGCATCGAGGCGGCGACCAGTCTGACCAAGGGGAAACGCTGATGACCGGTATGATTCTCGACGGCGTCCTGATGCTGCTGCTGGTGGCGGCTCTCGGCTACGGCGTGCGGCTGGAGAAAAAGCTGACGGCCCTGCGCGCGGGCCAGCAGGCCTTTGCTTCGGCGGTCACCGAACTGAACGCCGCCGCCGGACGCGCCGAGGCGGCCCTGGCCAGCCTCCGGGCCTCGGGCCAGGAGACGGACCTCCTCCACGACCGCATCATCAAGGCGCGCGAAGTGAAGGCGCAGCTGGAGGCGCTGATCGCGCGCGGCCCCGTCACCTCGGTTGAAGCCGCGCCTGCCCGGGTGAAGCCGCAGCCCGCGCCTGTGCAGTCTGCGCCGGTTGAGGATGAACGCGCGCTTCGCATGGCGGCGCTGGCCGAACGCATCCAGGGCATGGCGCCGGCTGCGGCCCGGGCGCCGGCGCCGGTTCCGGGCGGAAACAACGTCGCCGCCATCCTCGGCGCCCTGACCGCTAACCAGTCTGCGAAGCAAAGCCTCAACCGGGCGCGTCGTAGCCTGGACGAAGACCTGTTCGCCGCCTGATTTTCATTCTTGTGGCCCTCTGGCGAACGCGCGGCGTTCGCCGGCCTGAGGGCTGGAGTAGCCGACCATGAGCAAGATCCCCCGCCTGCTGCCGCTGATCGCCATCGCCATCGGCGGGGTGGTGGTCGTCCGCGCGGTCGGCGTCGCCCCCGGCATGTTCGAGGGCGCCAGGGCCTGGGCCGAAGAAGCCGCGCCCGCCGCAGCCCCGGCTGCCGCCGCCGCTGCCGCCGTCTGCGCGCTGACGCCGGAGCAACTGGCCCAGCAGGCCGGCATTTCGCCGGCCGAGCTGCGCATCCTGCAATCGTTGTCCGGACGCCGCGTCGAGCTGGACGCCCGCGACGCCGATCTGGCGGCCATGCTGCCGCTGATGGCGACCGCCGAGCAGAAGCTCGACGCCAAGGTCGCCGCGCTGGAGGCCGTCAAGGCCGAGGTCAAGGTGCTGCTGGGTCAGGTCAGCGAGCAGGAAAAGGCCGAGAACGACCGGCTGGTCGCCGTCTATTCCGCCATGCGGCCGCGGGAGGCGGCCCGCGTGTTCGCCACCCTCGACGACGATGTCCGGCTGCCGGTCGCCGCCGCCATGCGGCCGCGCTCGCTGGCGGCGATCATGGCCCAGATGGAGCCCGCCGCGGCGCGCGTCCTGACCGAGAAGCTGGCTCACCGCTTCCAGGCGCGCCAGCAGCTGGCCGCGCGCGCCGCCGCGGCTGCGGCCCCCGCTGCGACCCCGCCCGCGTCCCCTGTCGCCGCAGCTGTCACGGGCGCGCCGCCGCCCGTCCAGACGGCCGCCGCGGACACGCCGCCCGCCGCCGCGCCTGCCCGTTCCACGCCGACCCGGACCGCGGCCCGTCCGCCCGCGCGCCGTCCCGCGCCGCGCCCGGCCGCCCGCACGCCCGCGCCGGCCGCCGCGACGCCGGCTCCGACCGAGCCCGCGGGCGAGCGGCCCTACCAGCCCGCGCCGGGCGCCCCGGCCGCCGCGGCCAACGCACCCCGTCAGTCCGTCCAGTAGGCCGCCCGCCAGCGGGCAGAAAAAAGGGCCGCATCCTTGCCGGATGCGGCCCTGTTCGGTTCGGAAAAGGCGTGAGCCCTATTCGATGTCTTCGTTCAGCAGGCCGACCTTGTAGAAGCCCTGCTCCTGGAGGGCGTTCATGACCTCCATGAACTGGTCGTACTTCACTTCCGGCTGGGCGCGGACGAAGACGCGCTCTTCCTTGCAGCCCGGATTGCCGCCGCCGAGGGCCGCGCAAACGTCGGGAATCAGGGTCTCGATCGTGGTCTGCTGCTCGGCGATGAAGATCGAGCCCGTGTCCTGGATGGTGATGTAGACCGGTTCCTTGACCTCGCCCGGAGGGGGCGGGGTCGCCGGCGGCAGGTCGAGGCGGATCGAAACGGTCGCCAGCGGCGCGGCGACCATGAAGATGATCAGGAGCACCAGCATGATGTCGACGAACGGCGTGACGTTGATGTCCGCGTTCTGGTCGATGGTCTTGCCGCCCTGGCCACCGGGGCCTGAAAGTTTGGAGCCCATGTGCTTCAGTCTCTCCATACAGCCCGGCGCGATGGCGGCGAGCGCAAGCTATGACGTTCGGTTCGTCTCTTGGCGTCCCGCAAGTCGCTTGTAAAGCGGCTTCGGGCCCCGTGAGGTTCCGAAGCGTGGCGTTTGCGCAAAATACGCTTGCGGGGCGAACCTTCAGCCCTTGGCCAGCTTCAGGAAACGGTCCTTCAGCGCGGAGTCGGACTTGAAGACGCCAGTGAACCGGGTGGTGATGGTCGAAACGTGGCGATGGTGCACGCCGCGGGTCGTCATGCACTGGTGTTCCGCGTCGATCAGGATCGCCACGCCCGCGGGCTGAAGGTGCGATTCGATGGCGGCCGCGATCTGGTTGGTCAGGACTTCCTGGGTCTGAAGGCGGCGCGAGAAGATCTCGACCACGCGGGCCAGCTTGGAGATGCCGACGACCTTCTCGTTGGGGATGTAGGCGACATAGGCCTTGCCGAGGAACGGGGCCATGTGGTGCTCGCAGTGGCTCTCCACCTCGATGTCGCGCAGCAGGACCATGTCGTCGTAGCCCTGGACGTCCTCGAAGGTGCGGCTCAGCTCCTTTTCGACGTCGGCGTCATAGCCGTCGAACCATTCGCCATAGGCGTCGACCACCCGGCGCGGGGTGTCGATCAGGCCGGGCCGGTCGGGATTGTCGCCGGCCCAGGCCAGCAGGGTGCGCACCGCCTCCAGCGCCTTCTCGCGCGAGGGGCGCGGGGCGGGGTCGTTGTCTCCGACCAGAACCGGCTTGACGGGGATGACGCTCATTCTCGATCTCGACGCTGTTCGCTTGTGCAGCAGGACCGCTATATGGGACGGCGGGTCCGTCCCGCAAGAAAACTGAAAGCCACCGCCTCACTATGCCGCTGACGATCCACGACACCCTGCACCGCGAAAAGCGCGTGTTCACGCCGCGAAATCCGGACCGGGTGACCCTCTATGTCTGCGGCCCGACGGTCTATGACTTCGCCCATATCGGCAATGCCCGGCCGCCCGTGGTGTTCGACGTGCTGGTCAGGCTGCTGCGGCGGACCTACGGGGCCGACAAGGTCGTCTACGCCCGCAACGTCACCGACGTGGACGACAAGATCAATGCGAAGGCGGCGAAGGAAGGCGCGCCGATCGGCGACGTCACTTCGCGTTACGAGGCCGCCTATCTGGACGACATGAGCCGGCTGAACGTTTCGCCGCCGGATCTGGCGCCGCACGTGACCGACCATATGGAGGCCATCGTCAGACAGATCGGCGCGATCATGGATCAGGGCTGCGCCTACGCCGCCGAGGGCCATGTGCTGTTCGACGTCTCGTCCTACGGGACCTACGGCCGGCTGTCCGGCCGGAACCTGGACGACATGATCGCCGGGGCCCGGGTCGAGGTCGCGCCCTACAAGA
The DNA here is from genome assembly GCF_035561115.1 of Brevundimonas sp. GTDB lineage: Bacteria > Pseudomonadota > Alphaproteobacteria > Caulobacterales > Caulobacteraceae > Brevundimonas. The sequence continues at coordinate 1,164 of NZ_DATMYH010000079.1, read as the reverse complement.
AGAATCCGCACGACTTCGTGCTGTGGAAGCCGTCGAAGGAGGGAGAGCCGTCGTGGCCGTCGCCGTGGGGCGAGGGGCGGCCGGGCTGGCATATCGAATGCTCGGCCATGATCGAGGAGACGCTGGGCCTGCCGATCGACATCCATGGCGGCGGCATCGATCTGGTATTTCCGCACCATGAGAACGAGATCGCCCAGGGCGTCTGCGCTCACGGCCACGCCCATGAGCCGGACGCCCATGCGGAATACAGCCGCTACTGGATGCACAACGGCTTCCTGACCGTCGACGCCGAGAAGATGTCCAAGTCGATCGGCAACGTCCTGCTGCTGCACGATCTGGTGCAGTCGATGCCGGGCGAGGTGGTGCGCTGGGCCCTGCTGAGCGCCCACTATCGCCAGCCGCTGGACTGGAACCAGTCGCTGCTGGACCAGAGCCGCAAGGCGCTGGACCGGCTGTACGGGGCGCTGCATCGGGCCGCGGGCGTTCAGGCCAATGGCGACGAACCGCCCGAGGACTTCCTCAAGGCCATCGAGGACGACATCAACACCCCCGGCGCCATGGCCACCCTGTTCGCCCTGTCCAGCGAGATCGAGCGCGCCATGACGGCGGGCGATCACGGCGTGGTGGCGCGAGCCAAGGGCGAGCTGATCGCGGCCGCGAACATTCTGGGCGTGCTTCAGGCCGATCCGGCGACCTGGTTCGACGCGGGCGTCGACGACGCCTTCAAGGCCGAGGTCGAAACCCTGCTGGAACAGCGGGCCGCGGCGCGGGCCGGCAAGGACTGGCCCGAGGCCGACCGCATCCGCGACCGGCTGAACGCCCTGAACGTGGTCGTCATGGACGGGCCGACTGGCGCGACATGGCGGGTCAAAGGGTAGAACCGCCCCTCCTTTCGTCATCCTCCGGTCTCGCTGCACTCGCCGGAGGATGACGAAAGAACCGGCGTGAGGCGGCAGCTCGGTTGTCAAAGACCGGACATGCGTCATCGCTCTCCGGCGTCGCCGCCGGAAAGGTGGGGAGGTCGCGGAGCGCGGGCGGCTATGCCCGGAACCGTGATGTGGCCCCCTGCTTTCGCGTTACGGGGACCGGAATGTGTTTTCGGCGTCGCCGCCTTCGCTCCGCGTGATCGCGGCTTCCGAGCGCTTCGGGGCGGGCATCGCATGG
>NZ_DATMYH010000078.1:0-2562 GCF_035561115.1 Brevundimonas sp. | reverse complement strand
CTGGCTGACCGTCGGCTATGGGTGGGAAGCGGACCCAGATCCCGGGGCTGGCGGGGACGGCTAAAGCGGACCAATCTCGCGCGATGCTCAAGCGACGACTAATTCAGCTTTCCCGGCTTCGCGAGATCGGCTGGTCACAATGGGACCCCTTGTGGCTTGGTGACAGGGAGGCATTCAATGGGGGAGATGGCGGTCCGAATGTGGAGGAATACGACAAGCACCTGCTTGAGGTGCTTGCCAAACTAAGGCGAGGCGAGCCGCCCGATGTCGCCATCGCGTATCTCGAAGACGTCGCTCACGGTCTCTACGGAAATCCCGTGGGCAACACGCGAGGCAGAGCCGAGAGGACCGTAACGGCCATTATCGAATACCTTGCGAGCCTGCCCAAAGGGCGACTCAAAGTCCTCTAGGGGTCGTGAGCGGACGGCCATCCACCGCCGGGAAAGGACCTTGGCCTGTCGGCATCCTGGCATCGGGGACATCGACCGGGTCGATATGGTAACGCTATCAAACATCGCCTTTGGGGGAATGCGATCATGTCCGCGGCCGAGCTCAGCATCGTCTTCTTCATCCAGCTGTTCGTAATCGTCGCGGCGGCGCGGCTGATCGGATGGCTCGGCAAGCGCTTCCTCGGACAGCCGCAGGTCGTAGGCGAGATGATCGCCGGCGTCGTGCTCGGGCCGTCGCTGTTCGGCATGCTGCTGCCGGATCTCAGCGCGATGATCTTCCCCGCCGAGTCCAGGTCGATCCTCTACGTCGGGGCGCAGCTGGGCGTCGGACTCTATATGTTCCTGGTCGGCCTCGGGTTCGACCGCTCTCACTTCCGCGCCAACGTCGGCAGCGCCGGCGCAGTGTCGTTGTCGGGCATGGCCGCGCCGTTCCTGCTCGCCCTTCTTCTGGCGCCCTGGCTCCTCTCGGAAGGGCTGTTCAATCCCGAAATGTCGCTGGCCGAGGCCAGCCTGTTCCTCGGGGCGTGCATCGCCATCACCGCCTTTCCGATGCTCGCCCGCATCATCCACGAGCGGGGACTGTCGAATTCGCCGCTCGGCACGCTGTCGCTGTCGGCCGGGGCCATCGACGACGCCTGCGCCTGGGGCGTGCTGGCGGTGGTGCTGGCGATTTTCGGAGCCGGAGCGGCGGTGGCGGTCAAGGCGATCGTCAGCGCCCTGGCCTTCGCCGTGCTGATGGTCGGTTTCGGACCCAGGCTGTTCGCGCGGCTCGGAGCGGAGGCCGAGAAGAAGGGCGGAATCGACAACGCGCTGCTCGGCATCGTCCTGATGCTGTTCCTGCTTGCCGCTTTCGCGATGGATTGGGCCGGCATGCACGCGGTGTTCGGCGGCTTCCTGCTCGGCGTCGCCATGCCGCGCGGCGTGCTGACCCGCGAGATCCGCGCCAGGCTGGAACCGATCACCGTCGTCCTGCTGCTGCCGATGTTCTTCACCTACTCGGGACTCAACACCAAGCTTGGCGTGATGACGGATCCGGCCCTGTTCCTGATCGCGGCGGCGATCCTTGCGGCATCGATCCTGGCCAAGTTCGGCGCCTGCTGGGCGGCGGCCCGGCTCACCGGGCAGGACAACGCCACCGCCCTCGGTATCGGCGCCCTCATGAACTCGCGCGGGCTCATGGAGCTGATCATCATCAACATTGGCCTCCAACGGGGGCTGATCGGCGTGGAGTTCTTCTCGATCATGGTGCTGATGGCGGTCGTGACCACACTGATGGCCTCGCCGCTATTCGAGATCGTCTATGGCCGCAAGGCGCGTCAACGTGGCGAACTGGGCGCTCTCGCGGAGGTCACCGACGATCCGGACGGCGCCGCTGTTTCGACGCGGGGGCCCGCCCCAGGCCCACGCTGAAAGCGTATGGCGGTCCTTCAGAACGTCGCGCAAGAGTCAGAAGCGCGGTATTACAGACGACGGGTCGAACGTCCGCCACGCGTCGAAAGCAGGCCTTGCCGGAGCCGGACCACGACAATCCACCCGGCACACCCTCGACATCGCGCCCTCGATATCCCCGACACCCGATACACCCGCGACAAATGCTGGCAATCCGCCGCCAGCCAGACGACATTGTCGGGCCAGATCATTGATCTGACGGCATTTTCTTCCTGCGGTAGCGTCATGAACGCGCCGCAGGAAGCGGCGGCCTGACAATGGCGGGATGGAAACGACAGACAGCAAGCCCCGCCGAAATCCCTATCGCATCCGCGGCAAACAGGTGTGGACGCTGGTCCGGGCCCGGTACCTGGCGGGGGAGAGCGCGCCGCGGCTGGCGGAGGTGTTCGACCTGACCGTGGCGGCGATCCGCGCGCGGGCGGGCCGCAAGGGCTGGACCAAACGGTCGCTGGCCGAGGCGACGCCGGTGGATCCGGCGGACGCCGGGCTGGCGGAGGTGATAGCCGGACAGACCGACGGGGACCTGACACCGAAGGAGGCGGCGCGGCTGGCGCTGGGCGAGGCGGTGAAACTGCTGCGCGAGGGCCGGATGACGCTGGCGGGAGAGGCCGCGCGGGTGGCCGATGTGATGGGGCGGGCGGCGGCGCGGCTGGACGGCGGGACG
>NZ_DATMYH010000077.1:0-2076 GCF_035561115.1 Brevundimonas sp. | reverse complement strand
GGGGAGCGGGTTTCCGGGCGCCAGGAAAAAGTCCCGACCGCCGGTCTCCTCCCGGTTCGCGCAGCGATCGGGGAGGAGGCGTGAGCCCCCCGTTCCCGACGCGCGGCGCACTACTATTGCGCGAGTTCGCCCGCGGTGCTTCACTGGGCCGTCAACACGGGGGGTCGTGATGAGGGGCTGGATCATAGTTGCAGCGTGCGTGGCCGGGCTGGCGCCGGGCGGCGCGGCGGCGCGGCGGCGCAGGCGCAGGACGGGTACCAGTACCCGGAGGCCAACGGGCGCGGCGTGTCCCTGACGGTCGAGAACGACCTGTTCGTGCCGGGCGACAACACCGACCGCTACTACACCCAGGGGATGAAGCTGTCGGTCCTGACCGGCGACCGCAGCGGCGGTCCGCTGGGGCGGACGCTGCTGCAGTTCGTGCCCGAGGCCGAACGCCGGGACTGGCGGCTGCGCACCACCATGGGGCTGGGCCAGCATATGTATACGCCCGAGGACAAGAACCCGGTCATCCCCGACCCCAACGACCGGCCCTACGCCGGCTGGCTGTACGGCAGCTATGCCGGCGTCGCCTATTCGCAGGACCAGGTGGTGGGGCTGGAGGTCCAGCTCGGCGTCATCGGGCCCGACGCCCACGCCGGTCCGCTGCAGAACGGATGGCACAAGGTCATCGGCGCCCCCTCGGTCAACGGCTGGGCCAGCGAGCTGGACAACGAGATCGGGATCAACCTGCACGGCGAGTGGCGGCGGCGGCTGTCGACGGCGCCCGTGCGCGGCTGGGGCGCGGACGTGATCGGCCTGGGCACGGCGGCCGTGGGCAATGTCGAGATCTCGGCCGGGGCCGGGGTGATCGGCCGGGTCGGGCTGAATCTGGCCGGCGATTTCGGGCCCCAGCGGCTGAGACCCGGGGCGGCCGGGACCGAATTCTTCGACGGCGGCGACCCGGCCTTCTATCTGTTCGCCGGCGCCTATGCCCGGGCGGTGGGGCGCGACGTCTTCCTGGACGGCAACACCTTCGGCGACACGCCCTCGGTCGAGCGCGAACGGCTGGTGCCGGAATACACCCTGGGGGCGGCCCTGCGGACGCCGCGCGTGCCGATGCGCGCGGGCTGGCACATTCCGCCGATCCGGTTCGGCTATGCCTGGGTCAAGCGCGAGCACGAGTTCGAGGGCCAGCGCGGCCCCAGCGAATTCGGCGCCTTCAGCGTCACCATCGTCACCAACGGCCTGCGCATGTGGTGGGAGCCGGGCGAGCGCTGAGGGGATGGTCCGCGCCGACGCCGTCCGGGAACGCCGGGGCCGCGGGGCCGTTCTCCCGTGCACGCCGCCGGAGAGTTCCCATGCGCACCCGTTTCGCCATCGCCGCCCTGATCTGGCCGATGATCCAGGCGGTGCTGTTCGGCCTCGGCATGATCGGCCTGCTGGTCGCGCCGCTGGGGGCCTCGCAGCTGCTGACCGCCATCTGGTGGATGATCGCCGCCACCTTCGTGATCTCGGTTCCGATCGCCTGGGGCATGGCGCCGTGGCTGCGCCTGAAGGACCGGCCGCACCGGCCCGGCCTGACCCGGCCGGGGGCCTGAAGACGCGTCGAAAGGACGCCGTCATGGCGAACGACAGCAAGGCGAAGGGCGATGAAACCCCGAGGCCGGACCCGGCCCTGAAGCGGCTGGAGCGGCTGATCGGGACCTGGACGATGAAGGGGCGGCCGCTCGGCGCCGACCGGGACAGCATCACGGGGACGACCACGTTCCGGTGGCTGCATGACCGGGGCGGCGCGCGCTTCTTCCTGCGGCACGACATGGAGATGGACTATGACGGCATGCCGATCCTCAGCCACGAGCTGATCGGTCATGACCCGAAGACCGGGGCCTTCGCCTCGCTGGTCTTTTCCAACATGGCGGCCGAGCCCTGGCCCTATCAGTGGGACGTGCGGGGCGACGACCTGACCATATCGATCCGCAAGCCGCCGATGGACGCGACCTTCACGGGCCGGTTCGCGGCGGACGGGAACAGTTTCTCGGGCGGCTGGCGGCCGAACCCGGGGGCCGATCAGACGGTCAATGCGCCCTATGATGT
>NZ_DATMYH010000076.1:0-29066 GCF_035561115.1 Brevundimonas sp. | reverse complement strand
GGCGTATGACGCGGCGCGGGGGTTCGGGTTGCGGGTCACCGAGACGCGGCCGGCGCTGGTTCCGCTGACCTTCGAGGCGGGGCTGCTGGAGCAGCTGACGCCGCTGGCGGGGGTGGCGGTGGATGCGGTGGTCAAGGGCGGCGGGACCTCCTTCACCGAGGCGATGCTGTTCACCCATCGCGGGCTGTCGGGGCCGGCGATCCTGCAGATCAGCTCGTACTGGCGCGAGGGCGAGGCGATCACCGTGGCCATGGCGCCGGGCGAGGACGTGTATGCGCGGCTGAAGGCGGCCAAGGAGGAGAACGGCAAGCAGATGGTGCACACGGCCCTCGGCCACATCGTGCCGCGCCGTCTGGCCGAGAGCGTCTGCGAGCGCGAGGGGGTGAAGGGCAAGCTGGCCGAGGTCGGGGACAAGACCCTGCGCCGGCTGGACGCGGCGGTGAACGGCTGGACGGTCAAGCCGGTGGGGTCGGAGGGCTATCGCACCGCCGAGGTGACGCTGGGCGGGATCGCCACGGACCAGCTGGATCAGCAGACCATGGAGGCGAAGTCCGTCCCCGGCCTCTACGTCATCGGCGAGGCGGTCGATGTCACGGGCTGGCTGGGCGGCTACAATTTCCAGTGGGCCTGGTCGTCGGGTTGGGCCGCCGGGCAGGTGTGCTAGGAGAGCCGCCATGCCCTTCACCGCCACCGTCCTGACCATGTTCCCCGAGGCGTTTCCGGGGCCACTCGGCGTGTCGCTGATCGGCACGGCGTGGCGCGAGCGCGGGCTGTGGAGCCTTGAAACGGTTGACATTCGGGCCTTTTCCACAGATACGCGCGGCTTCCTGGACGACACCCCCGCGGGTGGCGGCCCGGGAGCCGTGCTCAAGGCGGACGTGGTGGCGAGGGCGCTGGACAGCGTATCCGGGCCGCGGCGGCCGCTTTTGTACATGAGCGCCCGGGGTCGGCCCCTGACCCAGGCGCGCGTCAAGGAATGGGCCAGGGCGGACGGCATTACGGTGCTGTGCGGCCGGTTCGAGGGGGTGGATCAGCGCGTGCTGGACGCGCGCGGGTTCGAGGAGGTCTCCGTCGGAGACGCGGTGCTCGCCGGCGGCGAGGCGGCGGCCATGGTGGTGATCGAGGCGTGCGTTCGATTGATCCCCGGGGTGCTGGGCCAGGCCGAAAGCCTGAGCTCGGAAAGCTTCGAGGACGGTCTTCTGGAGCATCCGCAGTACACGCGACCGCGGACGTTCGAGGGGCTGGAGATACCCGAGGTGCTTCTGTCGGGCGACCATAAAAAGGTCGCCGCATGGCGCGAAGAGCAGCGGCGAGTGACGACCCGGGAACGGCGGCCAGACCTCTGGGCGGCGCATCCGGACAAGACCCATGCGGGACCTGAGCCCGCCAAATCACAGCTAAAGGGCGAAAAAGCCCGAGGAGAATGACATGAACATCCTGCAGACCATCGCAGCCGAAGAAAAAGCCCGCCTCGTCGAGAAGCGCGCCATTCCCGACTTCCAGCCCGGCGACACGCTGCGGGTCATGGTCAAGATCAAGGAAGGCGAGCGCGAACGCATCCAGGCCTTCGAGGGCGTGTGCATCGCCCGCGCCGGCGGCGGGATCAACGAGAATTTCACCGTGCGCAAGATCAGCTTCGGCGAGGGCGTCGAGCGCGTCTTCCCGCTGATGTCGCCGAACATCGACGCCATCGAGGTCAAGCGCCGCGGCGTCGTGCGGCGCGCCAAGCTCTATTACCTGCGCGACCGCCGCGGCAAGTCGGCCCGGATCGCCGAGAAGCAGACCATCCGTCCGGTCAAGGGCGTGGTCGTGCCGGAAACCGGCAAGGCCGAAACGGCCGCCGACACCGAAGCATAGGCGCTCTACGGCAACCAGAATGACCAAGGCCCCGGCGTTGCCGCCGGGGCCTTTTTCATGGGCTGTCGCGAGGGGCCGGACCTTGCCGGTCAGTTCGCTCCGCCAGCGCCGGATGCGGCCCGGCGCGCCTCATAGGCCTGGAACGCCTCGCCGACGGCGGGCGCGATGCGGCGGGCGGCCTCCTTGTCGACCCGGCCATCGTCCCCACGTCCCAGCGCCTCCTTCGCCAGACCGCGGCCATAGAGGGAGGCGGCCTGATCGGGCTGGAGCGACAGCGCCTGGTCGTAGAGTTCGAGCGCCTCGGTCTCCCGGCCCAGCTGAAGGAGAACGAGGGCGCGGCTGTCCATGAATCCGGGATACCGGGGCCTGAGGGCCAGGGCCGCGTCGCAATCCGCCAGCGCCTGTTCCAGGTCCACGCCGGCGAGCGCCTGGGTCCAGCACAGATTGTTCAGCAGGCCCGCGCTTTCCCGCGCGACCGGCCGGACCACCGCCATATCCGCCCGCGCTCCGTCCAGGTTCTGAAGCCGCAAGCGGTAGCCGGCCCGCTGGAGAAGCATGACCGGATGGTCGGGTTCGAGCTCGAGCGCCCGGGTCACCGACGCCTCGGCTCCGGCGAAATCCTCGCGCTGCTCGCGCACGGAAGCCTGCAGCATCCACACCGACAATTCCGTCGGCGCCCGTTCGGCCAGGGCGTCGACCGCCACGCCCGCCTCGTCGAAGCGTTCGGCCGACAGCAGAATGGCGGCCTCCGTCAGTTCGGGGTTCAGCTTTTCAGAGCTCAGGTCGCGGACGCGCCGGATGTCGGCCAGCGCCTTGTCCCATTCCTTCATCCCCGCATAGGCCTGGGCGCGAACGCCGAGGGCCCACAGGTCGTCCGGCCGCCCTCGCAGCGACATCGAGAACTCGACCACGGCGTCGAGGTAGCGTTCCTGCTGCAGGGCGACGAGGCCACGTCCGTTCAGCGCTATCCGTTCGGACGCATTCAGTTCGATCGCCTTGTCGAAATCGGCCGAGGCCGGGTCGATTTCGCCCTGCCAGAAGCGCGCGATGCCGCGATTGGCCCAAGCGTTGGAATTGCCCGGTTCCAGGGCGATGGCGCGGTCGTACGCCGCGATGGCCTCGGCCCACTGGTTGTTGTCGTTGAGGGTCAGACCCCGGTTGATCCAGGCCGTCGCGGTCGTGGGCTCGTCTGATTCCAGCGCGTTCAGATCGGTGAAGGTGGCCTCGTACGAGGACGGGGCCACGATCTCGGCCTTCAGGCGCGCGATACGCGCCAGAGGCTCCACCGCCGCGGCCCGCTCGGCCTCGGTCATTTCCGGTCGAAGGGCGATGGTGTCGCGTTCCATAACCACGCGGGCGCCGTCCCGGGTGGTGCGACGCCGGTGGCGGTAGGCCGCGGCCTCTTCCTCGATATCGACGGCGTTCAAGGTGAAGCCTTCGCCTTCGTCGGGCAGGATGATCGTGGTGCGGAAGAGCGCGTGGGCCGGATAGTTGATCGAGAAGGGCGCGTCCTGAAAGGGCCCCTCCTCGCGGCGTTCACCCGCGTCCCAGGAGATGTGCGAGATCGGAATCTCGGCGCGGCGGACGCCCCCGGAGACCCAGTCGAGCTTGACCGAGCCGCTCATGGTCATCCGGAGCTCATTCAGGTCGGCGTCGTAGGTGGAATGGACCTCGGCGACCTCGACATCGTCCACAAGGCTCTCCCAGATGGAACGCATATAGGCGTCGCGCTGGGCGGATGAGGCGACCGAGAACTGGGACTGGAGGACCGCGGCCCTGTCGCCCCTGTAGACGGCTTCGCCGGTGACGGGCCCCGCCGTGTAGAGGCCTTTGGTGAGGTCGATCTCGACGAAGGTGTCCCGGAGCGGCCGGGCCGGCGGGGACGCGGGCATGCGAACCAGTGCGGCCCCCTCGCCCATGACCGGAAGAACCCAACCATAATCCAGCGGAGTCGCGCCGATCAGCGAGCGGTCGCCGACGCGGGCCCCGTCCAGCCAGACGGTCTGCCCGTCCACCTCGGCCTGGACGATGACGTGGTTGAATGCGGCCAGGGTGGGCAGGCGCTGATCGATCGAGTGATCGAAATTGTGGGCCAGGACCGGACGCGCCTCGACGCCCAGTTCCCTGAGCAGGGCCAGCAGCAGGGCGGTCTTGCCCTTGCAATCGCCCAGACGCCGTTCCCAGGTCTGATCGGCGGTGGCTGGCACAAGGCCGCCGTCACCCATCGCAAGCGCCAGATAGCGGACCTCGTCCTGGACGAGTCGAAGCGCGGCGAGCACCTGCCCTTCGGTCGTCGGGTGGATCTCGCGAATCTGCGCCGCGCGGGCGCGTAGCGGGGAGTCGGGAGCCAGGGTCGAGGCCTCGACGTAGAGGGGCACGAATATGGCTGAGAGTTCAGCCCAGGACCGGTAGTCCGAACCCTCGAGCTGGCGGACGCGATGGAACCGCAGCGGGACGGTCTCGGGTATCGAGACTGGTTCGAGATTGCCCAACGAAATCTCGATCCCGGACTCGCCGCCGCGCCGCCACACCGGGGGGGCCGGCATGTCGTCGGACGGCTTGATGCGAAGCCCGCTGGCCGTCGGCCAGGACCCGCGCAGGAAATACTGGTCGACGACCGCGGGGAAGTTGCCGGTGGCGGCGAACTCGGCGTGATCGCCGACCAAGGGCATCCGCGTGGTGACGGACCAGGCCAGCTCCAGCCTGTCGCCGACCCTCAGGCCATCCACCTGCAAGGTGGCGGTGAGGACGCCGTCCAGCATCGCCGCCTCGAGATTCTCCTCGCGGCGCAGCACGGTGAACTCCTTGCCGGTCAGGGCGTCGATCCGCTCATCACCGCGGATGATGTCGAGCTGGTGGACGACCACATCCTGACTGGAGGGGTTCCAGGGCAGAACGACCGTGCCGAGACCGCCCAGCGCCTGGGGCGACAGCAGCGCCGTGCGGGTGTGGGCCCAGGCGTGCGAGCCGTTCTCGTCGAAGTGAAACTGCTGGTCCAGAAGCTCGATGCGAAAGGCGTCGCCGGCCGCGACCGGGAGGGCCGGCGCGGTGGCGGCCGGGACCGGCTTGACCCAGGCGGGCGGCGGACCCCGTCCGACCTGATCGTCGGCGTGAGCCATCGATGCGGCGAACAACGCCACCAGAACCAGAAAGATACGCATGAGCCCCCCACGTGCGATGGCCAGTCTTAGCATGGCGGGTCGCGGCGGAAAGGGCGCTCGCGCGGGGCTACAGTCTCAGGGGATCACGAGGCCGACCTTGCCTCGCGAAGGACGCGACCTCTGCAAGGACGAAGGCCCCGGCGCGAACGCCGGGGGCCTTTTTTCACGTCAGGGACCGGGGGATCAGTTCGGATAGAGCCGACCGTCAGCGTCCTTCCGGCCTTCCAGGCTGTGCTTGAGATCGCGCATCTGGTCGTGGCCGTCCTTCACCGTGCTCCAGGCGCGGCGGATGGTTTCGCGGGTGGTGGCCGAAACGGCGGAGTCCTCGAGGGCGGTTTCGAACTTGTTCTTGATGAAGTCCTCGCCGTTCTCGACCGAGTTCACCACGGCCTGTTCGTCGCGCAACAGGGCGTGTTTGACGTCGAGGAAGGCGCGATGGGCCTTGGCCAGGATGGTGCCGTCGTCCTCGGGATTTCCGCCGAGCGTGCGGACCGCGCCCTGAAGGTCGGAGGCGACCTGCTGCCGCTCGAAGCTGCGGGCCTCGAACAGGGTGCGGAAACTGTCCTTGTCGGTTTCTTTCGCGGCTTCGCGATAGCCGTCGGCGCTGTCGATGGTGGTCTCGATCAGGCTGTTGAGGACGTGGATGTCGTGATTGTCGGGCGTGCTCATGGGGTCGGCCTTCACTGCTGGGAGGAGACCTGAAGAGCGCGAACCGGCCGGAAAAGGTTTCAGCTTCGCCGTTCTACAGTTTGGTGCGCAGCGACCAGAGCTCCGGGAAGCAGCGGCGCTGCAGCGTTTCGGTCAGATAGGCCACGCCCTCGGTGCCGCCGGTGCCGCGCCGGCGTCCGATGATGCGTTCGACCGTGACCACGTGCTTGTGGCGCCAGGTCAGCAGGGCGTCGTCCAGATCGACCAGCTTCTCCGCCAGCTGGTAGAGCGGCCACCAGCGCGCCGTATCGCGATAGACCTCCAGCCAGGCGGCCTCGACGCCCTCCGACGGCTCCCACGGCTTGCTGACATCGCGATGCAGGGCCTCGGACGGGACGGCCAGTCCGGCGGCGGCCAGCTGGCGCAGCGCATCGTCATACAGGCTGGGCGCGGCGAGGGCGGCGCGCAGGGCGGCGTGCGCCTCGGGCCGTTCCTCGTGGAAGCGCAGGAAGCGGTCATCCTTGAGTCCCAGCATGAATTCGAAGCGGCGGAACTGGTCGCTCTGGAAGCCGGATGACGAGCCCAGCACGCCGCGGAAGCGCAGATAGTCGGACGGAGTCATGGTCGCCAGGATGTCCCAGCTCATGGTCATGACGGCCTGGATGCGGCTGACCCGGGCCAGGATCTTGTAGGCCGGGACCAGATCGCCGGCGCGGACCAGCGTCTGGGCCAGGGTCACCTCGTGCAGGATCTGCTTGAGCCACAGCTCCTTGGTCTGGTGGATGACGACGAACAGCATCTCGTCATGCTCGTCGGAGATCGGATGCTGGGCCGCCAGCAGATCGTCCAGCGCCAGATAGCCGGCGTAGGTGATGTCGGAAGGATGGGCGGGGGCGTCGGTCATGCGCGACCTATCGCCCGGGCGCGGCGTCGGCTCAAGAGCGGTCGGCGTCGTCGCGGCCCGGGTCCAGCGAGTTGTCGACCCGGTCGTCCCAGCCCTCGCGGTTCGACTTGAAGGCCAGGCCCATCAGGACCCAGGCGAGGGCGACCGTCCCCAGCACCCCCAGCGACAGGGCGATCCAGCCATGAAGGGGCAGTTCGCCGCCGCCGATCATCTTCCAGAACAGGCAGATCAGGCCGGTGGCGGCGGCCGAGATCACGACGGCGATCAGCAGGTTGCGGAGGAGGCGGAGGACCATGCCGACCGATGTAGGGACCCGAGGCGACGGATGCGAGCGGCGTGATCAGGCCGCGCGGTTGATCGAGACCGTCATTCCGGGACTCGCCGACAGGGTCATGCGGGCCTCCAGCTGTTTGACCAGGGCTTCGACGATGGCCGTGCCGAGGCCGCCGTGGGCCGGGGGGGCGGCGTTGTCGCCGCCGACGCCGTTGTCGTGGACGACCAAGGTCCAGCCGCCGCCCGCGCTGGCGTAGCTCACGGTCACCACAGCGTCGGCCCGGCTGGCCGGGAAGGCGTATTTGATGGCGTTGATGACCAGCTCGGTGACGATCAGGCCCATGCTGACCGCCTTGTCGGAGCCGATGAGTCCGTGATCGGCCTCGACCTTGATGCGGATCGGCTGGGTTTCGCCGACCATGGAGGCCCCGAGGCTGCCGCACAGCTTGGTCAGATAGGGTCCGACCTCGATCTGGTCGAGACCGCCGGAGGCGTGAAGGTGGGACTGGACCTCGGCGACCGAGAGGACCCGCTGGTGCGCGTCCTTGAGGTGCAGGCGGGTCTCTTCCGAGGTCACGGCGCGGGCCTTGATCAGCAGGATGCTGGCGATGATCTGCAGGCTGTTGGCGACGCGGTGCTGCATCTCCTGCAGCAGGACCTGCTTCTGGCGCAGCAACTCCTCGGTGTGTTCGAGCAGGTCGGCCAGTTCGCGTTCGACGACCCGGCGGGCGGTCACGTCGGTGAAGGCCAGCAGGATGGTGCTGTTGTCGCTGGTTGCGTAGATCACCTTGCGCGCGTTCAGCAGCATGGTGCGGCGACCGACCCCGGGAAAGTGGTGGTCGACCTCGAAACCGTCCATGGCGGTCTTCTCGGGAATGATGGTCTCGAGCAGAAGGCGCAGGGCGGGGATGTTCCACTGGCCGTCGCCCAGGTCGTAGAGCAGGCGGCCCATGGTGTGGCCGGGGTCGACCTTGAAGATCTCGTAGAAGGCGCGGCTGGCGGCCAGCACCCTGAGACCGCCGTCGAGGACGATCAGCGGCTCATGGATGGTGTCGACGATCGCCTGGGCGAGCGTCTGGGCGTCCTCGATCCCGGGGATCGTCGTCGACATGTGGGAGACGGGCGTCCAGCGAAGGCGCAAAAAGGCGCCAACCGGAGACCTGTACGCGGAAAAGCGGGCCCGTGGGGAAATTACGTCGGCTAACCGACTTAGGCGCGCCGGGCGAACCGGTCCTGCCATTCCGCCTGATGAGCGAGGTCCCGCCAGCAGGCCGCCATGCTGCTCCATTCGGCGCGTAGCTTGGGCGCGCTGTCACGGGCGGCGAGGCCGTCCAATCGCGCGGCCATCGCCCTGCACTGCGCAGCGGTTCGCATCATCGTTCCCGTCAGGCCGGACCAACCGGCTGACCGGAGAACCCGCCTGCGACCTGAAAGGTCCGTAAGGCGGCGCTTAGCGCTGGACCCACTGGCCCTGGGCGTTGCGATACCACTGGCCCGAACTGATGCGCGGCATGACGATGGTCTGAAAGGCGCGCACGCCGGCGGCCTCGGCCGTAGCGCCGTCGCCCGCCGCCTGGGCGCTGCGGGCATAGCCCTCGCGGCGCGCCGTATTCGTCACCTGGACCGCCTGGGTCAGGGCCGGGTCGGACGAGGGAACGCGAAAGCCGAGAAAGCCGTCAGCCTGTTCGCCCACGGTCCCTTGCGCCTTGGCGGCGTCGATCAGGGCCTTCTGCTGCGGGGTCTGGGCCAGGGCCGCGCCCGCGGCGACGCCGAGGGCCGCGATGGCCGCGGTGACGACGAAGAACTTGCGGAAAGACATCCGGGTCAACTTTCGCATCAGAACAGGTTGGGGTTCTCGACGAGGAGGTCCTGAAGCTCCTTGTCGAGACGCACGCGAACATCGGCGTCGAGTTTCGCATAGATCTGGATCGGATCGACCTGCAGCCTGACGGTCGGCGTGCAGGCGCTCGCGCCGAGGGCGGCCACAAGGCCGAGGAGGGCGAGGCGTGTGCGCGTCCGGGTCATGGTCTGCGGTCTCCGGTCTTCAATCCGCGGCGATCTAACGCCTGTCCGGGTGAACGGGTTCTGAACGGCGAAGTTGGCGGGATCACGGCGTCGCCGGCGCGGGGACGGGGACAGGCGACGCCTGGCCGTTTCGGGCGCGGTTCAGCTCCAGAAGGTCGCCGATCAGCTGGTTGAGATTGAGGGTGGTGTCGAGCGTCAGGTCGATGCCCGTGTCCGACGGCAGGGGCAGCTCGCGGTTCAGGAACTCGCGGCTGATGAATTCGGCGATGGAGATGCGCAGTTCCTGACGCTGCGGCGGGTCATGGCGGCCGCGAATGCGGAACAGGACGCCGATCCGGCCTTCGTCGAGACTGTTCACCTCGGCCGAAAGCAGGTCGAACGACAGGTTCTCCATGGCCTGGTAGGCGAGATCCTGGATCGTGTTGGGGGGCACGTCCTCGCCGCCGCCGCCGGCCTCGAGCCCGCTGAGGGCCTCGCGGGCGATGGACAGCCGGCCGGGCTGGACGGCGGCGAGCGTCCCGCCGGTGATGCGGACGCCGTTTTCCCGCGTCGAGGTGAAGGGCAGGCGGCCCGAGACGACGGCGTCGAGCACTACCTTGTCGCCGAAGCCGGAGCCGGCGATGACCTCGCCCAGCTGAACCTTGTCCAGAACGATGACGCCGGTGATCGGCTGGTTCGGGTCCAGCGGCACGGCGAAGGGCTCGACGCTGACGCGGCCACCGGCGACGGCGAGTTCGCCGCCCTGGATGGTCACCGCCGCCTTGTCGAGGCCGAAGGTCAGTCCGATGTCGGTCAGGGGCGCCACCGACTCCAGGAGGTCGGCGGTCAGACGCTGGCCCGGGGCGGCGGTCAGGGGCGCCAGGTTGATGAAATCGATCGTCCCGCGCAGGCCTTTCACCGTGCCCGCCGGGCTGACGAAGTCGAGGCCGGGGATGGTCAGCCGGCCTGAACTGGTTCCCTCCGCCTCGGCGCGCCAGTCGATACGGCCGGCGAAGCTGACGGACCCGGTCGCGGGCGAGCCGACGAATTCCCCGGCCAGCGGGCTCAGGTCGCCGGGCTGCAGGCCGCCTTCGGCGAAGATGATGGAGGGGGCGTCGATGGCGATCCCGCCGACGCCGGCCCCTCCGTCATGGATCAGTATCAGGCGGCCGAGGGCGGCCTCATTTCGGGTCAGGTCGAAGGCGCCGGTCCAGTCCTCGCCGGTCATGCGGGCGGAACCGCTCGCCCCGAGAGGATTGAAGCGCAGCGGCGTGGTCGCGTCCTCGACCGTGGCGCTGGCGACGCGGGCGTCCAGATTGATCCCGGCGGGCCCGCCGACGGCGGTGAAGCCGCCCTGGATGTCGCGGAAGCGCAGGGCGAGGAAGGGCGCGTCGGCGCTGAAGCCCCGGACCGTTCCGTCGGAGCGCCAGCCGCCGTCGGCGATGCTGGCCAGCGGGCGGGCCGCGGGGCAGATCTGGCCCGCCAGTTCGGCGACGTCGCTCTCGTCCAGCTCCAGACGTTCGACCGTGACGGGCGCGCAACCGGCGGCGACATAGGTCACGCGGCCGTTCGACGAAGTCAGCTCGCCCCGGGTCTGGACGGCGATCCCGCGGGCCAGGCCGAAGTCGAGGGCGGCCCGGCCGTCCAGCGTGGCCGTGAAGCCGGCAGGGGTCAGACGCCAGGCGGGAATGGAGAAGGTGGCCTCGGGCAGGCCCTGGCCGCGGGTCGCGGTCAGGGCGAGCGCGCCGCCGCCGGCCTGTCCGCGGGCGGCCGAGAAGATCGGCGTGGCGACGGGACTCAGGGTCAGGACTCCGCCATTGGCCGGGCGCAGGGTCGCCGAGCGGGTGAGGACGACGCGGCCGCCCGAGGGGCCGGCGGTCACGTTGAAGGCGGGAATGTCGACGGCGAAGGCGGACAGCGCCTGTTTCATCCCGGCCAGCTCGGGCGGATCATCGCGGCCGACCGGGCCGAACAGGGGCCAGCTGGCCCGCGGGGCTGAGAGCGAACTGGTCGCCGAGAGGCGCAGCCCCCCGTCGACGACCAGGTCCAGACGGCCGTCGCCGCGCACGCCGTTCAGGGCCGGATCGCCCCAGACCATACGCGTCGCCGACACGGCCATCGGCCCCTCGGCCTCGAGGGCGGCGTTGCGGCCGCCGAGGACGAGGCGGGCGGAGCTGAGAGTCACGCCGGTTCCGTCCAGTCCGGCCCCGGAGGCGCGGGCGGCGGTGACGGCGGCGGGGCCGTCCAGTCGCCAGCCGAGGCCATGCGCATCCCGGCTGAAAATCGTCCGGGCCCGGTCGAGGCGCAGGCGGGCGCCCGAGGCGGCCGCGGGGCCGTCGATCCGGGCGGCGCGAACGTCGAGATCGCCGACGCCCTCGATCCGGAAGGTTTCGATCCAGCCGACGGTTTGGCCGGTGAAGGTCAGGCGGGCGTCGGCGTTGCGGGCCGCGGTTTCACCGGACGAGAAGCGGGCGGCGGTGAAGGCGGCGGTCAGGGCGGCGCGGCCGTCTCCCTTGCGGCCTTTCAGATCGGGATAGGGCAGGTCGCCGGTGATGACGGCCCGGGCGGTTTCGCCCCGGAGGCCCGGCAGGCGGGCGCTTTCGGCGGCGGCGTCGAGCCGCACGGCGATGCGGTCGCCGGTCGTGGTCAGGTCGATGGCGGCCTGCAGACCCCGAGCCTCGACGTCTCCGCTCCTGAAGGCGGCGGCGGGCATCCGGGCAGTCAGCCGCATCAGCTTGCCGTTGTCGATGCGCGCGTCGCCCAGAATGTTGGTCGGGCCGTAGTCCGTGTCGAGCCGCACGCGGGCGCGTTCGACGATGACCAGGGGAGACCGGCTGTCGGGGCGGGGCGGCCGGCCGGTGAAACGTTCGACCAGCGGGTCCAGCGAACCGAAGGTCAGCTTGCCGCCGCGCACGCTGGCGCGGACGACCGGACGAACCAGACGGATGCGGGTCGGGATAACGCCGAGGCCGCCCTTCGACCACGGCGCGCCGATGCCGTAGTCGACCTCCACCCGTTCGACGGTGACGTCGGGATCCGCCGGATCGCCGATGCGGATGCGGGCGACCAGACCGTCCATCTCGAGCCGCTCGATCTGCATGTCGGCGTCGACGCCTTGCTGCTCCAGCCAGCCGATCAGCACCTGACGCGTCGCGGCGCGGCGGTTGAGATAAAGCAGGGCCGCGACGACCAGCAGGACGCCCAGCACCGCGCCCGCCACGATCAGCACAGGGCGGCCGCGGGGACGCCGGGGAACAGGGGTTGGCGAGGCGGCGCTCATGGACGGCTCATAGCCGGATCGAGGCAGGTGCGGGAAGCCTGCTGAACAAAGTCGCCGACCTGCCGAATACTATACGCGTGTCCATTGAAACACAGTTGAGTGGCGCATCGGCCACTTTGAATGCATCCGGAGTCGGGGCGAGACGGGTCAAGCACGTTGCGGCCGACTCCTGGTCGCACGGTCGCGAATACACTGTTCAACTCGCACGATATTCTCTTGGTTCACGCAGGCTTTACCAGCCACAACGGCTCCGGTTAACGGTCTGTAACGAACTGTCTTCCCATGATGGAACGGACCGGCTATAGGGCCTGTCTCGCGACGGGGGGCTCTTCCGGCGCGATCCTTGCTTCTAGTGGCTTTGGCGCCGGTCGGCGTCGTCGTTTTTCGGGGACCGATGGCTCAGTTCGATCCACGTCGCCAACCGATGCGTATCGCGCCTCACGCCCTGACGGCGGTGGCGGCGATCTCGGTGGCTCTACTTGCCGGTCGCGTATACCAACCCGCGAAGGCGGAAGAGGCTCCGCCTCTGACCCAGATCCAGATTTCCGCACTGGCCGACCAGGCGTTCGCCGCCGCCGGCACGCCCGCCGGCCTGACCACGCCGGAAGCCATTCCCGTCCAGATTCGCCGCGGCGAAACCTTCGAACAGGCCGTGCGCCGCACCGGCATCGCGCCGGAAGAAGCCTCGGCCGTCGCCGCCACCCTGTCGAACGCCATGGACGTCACCGCGATGCGGGCCGGCCAGCGGTTCGAGACCGCCATCTCCAAGCCGCGCGGCGGCCGGGGCGACGCCCGCCTGATCGGCCTGACCATGCGCACGGGGCCGGCGACCCAGCTGACGGTCTCGCGCAGCTTCGACGGCGCCCTGCGCCTGCGCGCGCTGGAAGAGAAGGTCACGCACGAAACCGTGGTCCTGACCGGCAAGGTCGAGGGTTCGCTGTCGCGCACGGCGCGGCGTGAAGGCGCGCCGGCCGACGTGGCCCGCGCCGCGGGCCGCCTGTTCTCGCACAAGTTCGACATGGATCGGGACATCCGGGCGAACGACGAGTTCACCTATGTGTTCGGCCGCACCGTCACCGAGAACGGCCGCACCATCGGCACCGACGGCCTGCTGTACGCCGAACTGAAGGGCGTGGCCTTCTACCGCTTCCAGCCGGCCGGGGCGAGGGAACCGCAGTATTTCGACGCCACGGGCAAGAACACCCGTTCGGCCTTCATGCGCACGCCGCTGGAACGGGGCTTCCGCGTCTCGTCCTCGTTCGGTTTCCGCCGCCACCCGATCGCCGGCTATCGCAAGATGCACCAGGGCATCGACTTCGCCGCGGGCATGGGCACGCCGGTAGTGGCGCCGGCCGACGGCGTCGTCGTCGAGGCCCGCCGCTGGGGCGGCTACGGCAACTGGCTGCGCATCCGTCATCCGAACGGGCTGGAGAGCGGCTACGGCCACCTGTCGCGTTACGCCTCGGGCGTCCGGGCCGGCCAGCGCGTCCGGCAGGGCCAGATCGTCGCCTATGTCGGCTCGACCGGCGCCTCGACCGGTCCGCACCTGCACTATGAGATCTGGCGCAGCGGTCAGCGCATCAATCCGGCGGGCGTACGCACCACCGAGGGCACCATCCTGGCAGGGGCCGATCTGGCTGCGTTCAAGGCCGAAAAGGCCCGCATCGACCGCATCCGCGCCGCCGGCGGCGAACGCCGTCCGCAGGTCCAGCGCGCCGCTGTGGCCGCCCCGTCGGGCCTGCGCCCGGCGCAGGGCTAGGGCGGCTTCCGGCCGACCCTTCCTGCGAAGGCGGAGCCCGGCGTCCATCGTCGCGCCGTAATCCAGAACCACGATGCTTCCGGGGCATTGCGGGGATGCGACCGCTCGACGCGAAGACGGCATGGAACAACGACGACACATCCTGAAGGGACTGGCCGCCGGGGCGGCGCTGTGGAGCGCGGGACCGGGCCTGCGGGCGCAGGTCCCGTTTCGCTCGTCCCGCATCACCGTGACGACGCGGGGCCGCGGGCCCGATGTCGTCCTCATTCCCGGCCTGGCCTCGACGGCCGAGGTTTGGCGGGGGCTGGCGGCCCAGCTGGAAGGCCGGCGGCGGCTGCATCTGATCTCGGTCCGGGGCTTCGGCGATCTGGCGGCCCAGGCCAACGCCGACGGATCGGTCATGCCCGGCGTGGCCAATGAGGTGCGCCGCTATATCGCCGAACAGCGGCTCGACCGGCCCGCCCTGATCGGCCATTCGATGGGCGGTCAGGTCGGCATCCGCGTCGCGGCGGACGCGGGCGCCCGGGTCGGGCGCGTGATGGCGGTGGATTCCTCGCCCTTCTTCGCGGCCCTGATCAGTCCGGCCGCCACGGTCGGCGACGTCGAGCCGATCGCCCAGCTGGCCTATCAGGCCATCCAGTTCCTCGGCGACGAGGCGCTGCGGACGCGCGGGCGCTCGATGGGGCTGGAGCTTGGCGGCGCGGCCGACGCCGTGTTCAGCTCGATGGGCTGGCAAGGCGGCGACCGCCGGGTGCTGGCCCAGTCGCTGTACGAAGTGATGACGGTGGATTTGCGCCGCCGCCTGCCGGACATCGTGGCGCCGGTGACCGTGGTCTATGGCTGGAGCGCGGACCAGAACTCGCCGCGCGCCCGGGCCGACGGCCTGTTCCGCGGGGCCTACGCCCGCCTGCGCAGGCCCGCCACCTTCGAACGGATCGAGGGGGCCGAGCATATGGTGATGATCGACCAGCCGCGGCGGTTCCTGGCCGCGGTGGAGCGGTTCCTGACCTAGTCCGCGTCGGGCTGGACGTCGGGGTGGGCGGCGGCGAAGGCGGGATGCTGTTTCGCGGCCTCGTCGATGGCCAGCAGGCGCGGGAAGGCGTCGAGGGCGACGTTGAAGCGCCGGGCCGAATAGATCTGCGGGATCAGATAGCAGTCGGCCAGGGTGGGGGCGCCGCCAAAGCACCAGCCCCTGCCCTGCTGCGCAACCATCACCTCCAGGGCGGTGAAGCCGGGAACGATCCAGCGCGCGGCCCAGGCGTCGACTGCGGCCTGATCGGCGCCGAAGGTCTCGCGCAGGGCCTTGCCGACTCGCAGGTTGTTGAGCGGATGGATGTCGCAGCCGATCAGGGCGGCCATGGCGCGGACATGGGCGCGGCCGACCGGATCGGCAGGCAGCAGCGGCGGCTCGGGATGAGTCTCCTCAAGCCATTCGAGGATGGCCGGGCTCTGGGTCAGGACGGCGCCGTCGACCTCAAGCGCGGGCACCATGCCCTGCGGATTCAGGGCGACGAAGGCCTCCGAACGCTGCGCGCCGGCGCGCAGGTCGACGCCTTGCTGATCGTAGATCAGGCCCTTCAGATTCAGGGCGATGCGGGTGCGCCAGGCTGCGCCCGAGCGCCAGTAGCCGTGCAGGATCATCGCGGCGTCACCGTGAAGGCGAGCGGCTGAAGGCCGCCGATCGAGGCCTCGACCCGGTCCCCGGGCTGCAGCGGACCGACGCCCTCTGGCGTGCCGGTGAAGATCAGGTCGCCGGGCCGCACGTCCCAGAGGGTGCGGGCCTTGGCGAGGATCTCGTCGGGGTTCCAGACCATGTCGTCCAACCGGCCCGACTGGCGGGCCTCGCCATTGACCGACAGGGCGATGGGCGCGACCGGGTCCGGCAGGGCGCCGAGGGTTACGGGACCGCAGGGGGCGGACTGGTCGAAGCCCTTGGCCGCATCCCAGGGCCGGCCCTTCTCCTTGGCGGCGGCCTGGAGATCGCGGCGCGTCAGGTCGCAGCCCACGGCCCAGCCGGCGATGGCGCCGTCCTCGCCCACGGCGCAGACCAGTTCGACCTCGTGGTGAAGGTTGGAGGTCGCAAGGGGAAAGACAGGATCGGCGCCGTCGGCGACCACCGCGTCGGCGGGCTTGGTGAAGAAGAAGGGCTCGGCGCGGTCATGTCCCATTTCCCTGGCGTGGGCGGCGTAGTTCTGACCGACGCAAAGGATGCGCCGGACGGGGAAGCGTCGTCCGCCGCCGTGGATCGGCAGGGAGGGGGGCGGGGCGGGTTCGAACAGCCAGTCAGTCATGCCGTCTGTCTATGCCCGGATGCGGCGCTTCGCCACCCGTTGGAAATGGTGCGCTGCGGAACCGGCGCGGCGCAGTGGCGTTCCCGCTTTGAATTCCCTATTTAACAGCCAAGCTTGAACACCGGAGCGCGCATCATGGCCACGACCAAGGCGGCACGAACTGCCGTGAAGAACGACCTCAATACGCTGAAGGACGACCTGAAGGTCCTCGGCGCCGAGGAAAAGGCGCGTCTGCGCGAGAAGGCGGCGACGGCGGAAACGCGCGTGCGGGCCAAGGCCGCCGAGGCCGAGGCCCGGGTCCGCGAACAGTCGGAAGTCCTGCGCGAGCGGGCCCGGGGCTATTACGACACCGCCCGCGTGCGCGGTCAGGAATATTACGACGAGGCGCAGGAGCGCCTCGACGAAGCCCAGCGCTACCTCACCGAGCGGGTCCAGGAGCGTCCCGTCCAGTCGACCGCCATCGCCCTTGGAGTCGGCGTCGTCCTGGGTCTGCTGCTCGCGGGCCGTCGCCGCTGATGTTCGGCGGGGGGCTGGCCAGAGGTCTGGTCAAGAAAGCCGTCGCGGCCGCGGCCGCGGCGGGGGCCGGTTTCGTGGCTGTTCTGGCGCTGGGAGCGACGGTCTTCTTCGCCCTGCAGCTGGTCGTCGTGCCGTTGGCGGCCGCGGCGATCACCTTCCTGCTGTTTGCGCTGGTCGCGGTCGTGGTGACGATGATGTTCGTCGTCCGCAGCGAGGAGGAGGACGAGGACTTTGAGGACGAGCCGTCAGGCCTGGGCCAGCGCGCCTTCGCCCTGTTCCGTCAGCGTCCCATCCTGGGCACGGTGGCGGCGTTGGCCGGCGGCTGGATTTTCCTCAGGAATCCGG
Source organism: Brevundimonas sp. (assembly GCF_035561115.1). Taxonomy (GTDB): domain Bacteria; phylum Pseudomonadota; class Alphaproteobacteria; order Caulobacterales; family Caulobacteraceae; genus Brevundimonas. The sequence continues at coordinate 12,028 of NZ_DATMYH010000076.1, read as the reverse complement.
CTCTGGCCACCATGGTCGCGGCGGCCTTCACCGAGAAACCGCACGGTTCGCGCCGCCGTTGAGGGCGGAACGCCGCTGGTTCCGGAACGTTGGTCAAACAGGCGCGGCGGTCGTCGCTCCTTTGATCAACCGCTCTGGAAGGAACCGCTGATGCTTCGTTGGGCTCTCATCTTTCTCGTTCTGGCGCTGGTCGCCGGCGCCCTCGGCGCCGGGGGCGTGGCCGGCTTGTCGATGAACATCGCTTATGTGCTGTTCGTCATCTTCATCATCCTGCTGATCGTGCATTTCGTCACGGGCAGGGGACGCCGGATCTAGACCGGCTCAGCCGGAATTGACGAACCAGGCCGCGGTCGCTCAGACCGCGGCCTTTTCCTTTTCGCCGGCCACGTTCGGGTCAGGGGCGGTCGCCGTCTTGCGGGTGTCCTGACGCCGCGGCAGCTTCCAGGTCTGGCTCGGCCCGAACCGCTCGCCGTCCCAGGCTATGGCGGTCACGGTGATGTGGAGGGCGTCCCATTCGATCTGGTTGAAACTGGGCGGCGCGCCCCGCTCGCGATGCGACAGGGTCCCGCAGCCGACGGCGTAGGAGCAGTGATCGCCCAGGCTGATCGGCAGGGCGAAGGGCACATGGACGTGGCCGGTGGCGATGATGTCGACCCCGGCCTCGGCGAAGATCAGGGCGGCCGCGTCGCCGCGCTTGACGTCCCCGGTCATCGGCGTGCCGATCATCTCGACCAGCGGATGGTGGCAGGCGAGGATTCTCAGCGCGCCGACCGGGGCCTGACGCAGGGCCTCGGCGGCCTTGCGCGTCTGCATCAGGTCGATCACCCCCTTCGACCAGTTGGCCCGGGCCTGCCAGCCGCGGGCGGTGACGACGCCGCGCACCATGACCGTGGGGCTGAGGAACTGGTGGTCGTGAGCCGGGTGGCCGGTGGCCCGCTCGAACGCCTTCCACGGTGCGAACAGACGGGCGAACAGGCTCCAGTACGGGACGTCGTGATTGCCGACGATGACGAACCGGGGGGCCGGCATCTGGTTGATCCAGCGGCCTGCGGCCTCGAATTCGTCCGGGAGGCCCTGCTGGGTGATGTCGCCGGTGATCAGGACCAGATCGGGGAGGTTGGCGTGGGCGTATTCCAGCGCAGCGGCGCAGGCGTGCTTGTGCTCGCGGCCGAAATGGACGTCCGAGAACTGGAGAATCCGCCCCACTAGACGCTGTCCTCGGCCGCGGGGGGGATGGGCGCGAGGGCCTGGAACGCCTTGCGGATGAATTTCACCCTGGCCTCATGCGACAGCAGAACGGGTTCGCCGTCGATCACGGCGGGAATGCGCGAACGGGCGCGGACGGTGGCGCGCTGGATCGCCCGGGTGGTCACGGCCGGATCCTGACGCCAGTCGCTGAATACGGCGTGGGCCGCCAGACGAAAGGCCTGGGCTGCGTCCGACGGATTCATCGCTGCAGCCTCGAGGCCGGTGTTTTCGTCCATCACCCGGGAGATCATCGGACTGATCAGGACCAGGGCCTCGGCCCGGCGGGCGACCCGGCCGTCGAGCGAATAGCGGATCCGGCCCGAGAAGGCGCGCCGCAGGGCGCGGCGCGCGTACATCCACGCCAGCGTCAGCTGACCGTCGCGAACGGCCTCGCGCGCCGGAGCCCACAGGGCCGGCGAACCGAGGATGGCGGCGCAATAGAAGGCCCGGGTGGTCTGGCCGTCAGAAATCTCACCCCCGGCGACGCACTGGGGCGCGCCCTCTTCCAGCGCGACCTTCAGGGCCGCCTTCCAGTCGGCGGTCCCGTAAAGCGCCTTGGGCAGCATGTTCATGGTGCCCCCCGGAAGGGGAGCGATCAGCGGGCCGTCCGCTCCCGCGCGCGAGGCGATGGTCCCGGCCGTGCCGTCTCCCGCCAGGACGAACAGGACGTCGGGTCGGGCGTCCAGCGCCGCCCGCACCTGGGCGTCGAACTCGCCGGACTCGAGGGCCACTACAGAGGCTTCGCAGGCGTACTCCGCCAGAATGGCGGCGGCCTCCTCAGCTGCGCCGGGGCCGACGCCGCCCGACGCCGGATTGACCAGCATGATAACCCGCCCCAGCACCGCATGGGGTGTGAGCACGCGCGGTTCGACGGCCGCATCTTCAGACGCGGCCGTCGGATCAACGGTCGGAGCAAGGCCTTCGGTCATGCCGCCCGAACGTCCCGGCCAGGGCGATGTTCCGGCGGTTTCACCCCGGGCGAAGCTATTGCTTCTTCAGTTCGTCCGAAGCGGCCGCAGCGCCGGCCTGGGCGGCGTCGCCGGCCTTTTCGGCCGCGGCGACGGTCGCGTCCGCAGCCTTGTCGGCCGCCTCAGGCGCCTTGCCCTTCACCGTGGCGACGCCCTTGGCGATCCAGCCGTCCACAACGGCTCCGCCCTCCGCCAGGGAGCGCTCCTTTATGCCCAGCACCGCCGTCAGCACGCCGAACAGCGCCAGCAGGGTCACGATCAGACCCACCAGCGGGTTGCCCGAACGGCGTTTCGAGCGCGCCCACACCGGACTGTGCTCGCCATCGTCCGCCATGCGGACCGGTTCAGAAAAACGCATACAAGACCCCCGTCTCTACCCATGAAGCATCGGCGCACGCGTCGTGCGCGGCGCCGTCCGAACCTGACACAGGCCCGACCCCCATCATAGCCGTGGAACCGCCACGCTTATCCAGCGTTCTCACCGCAGGGGCGAACCCAAGGGATGAAGGACATACCCATGAACAAGGCAATCATCGCGATCGCGGCTTCGGGCCTGCTGGCCAGCGCCTGCGCCAGCGACGGATACGGCGGCACCAATGAAACGGTTCGTCAGGGCGCCATCGGCGCCGGACTCGGCGCCGTCGCGGGCGCCATCATCGGCAACAACGTCGGCAGCGGCAACGCCGGGACCGGCGCGGCCATCGGCGCCGTCGTGGGCGGCGCGGCGGGCGCCATCCGCGGTTCTCAGCAGGACCGCGCCAACCAGCAACGTTACCGGGACAGCTCGAACCGGTACTACTATTGCTACGATGGCCGTCAGGACGAATGCTATTGGGAGAATGGCCAGCGCCGCTACTAGGCGTCGGCTTTTCGCTTGATCATCGGGGCGGTTCGTCGACGGGCGGACCGCCCTTTTCATGGGCGGGACTGAGAGGGTGGATATGAAGCGATCGATTGTGTTGCTGGGCCTGTCGGCGGTGGCCGTCTCGGGCTGCGCTGCGGAAGGGTTCCGGAACCGCAGCGACCTGGTGGCCGAGCCGTCCGCCTGCGTCGCCAAACGGTTCGAGGTCTATTTCGCCGACAGCGAGGCGCGGCTGACGGAGCCGGCGCGACAGGCGATCGGCATGACCGCGGCCCAGCTGCAGGGCTGCGAGATCCGCAAGGTGCAGGTGATCGGCCTGTCCGACGCCCGCGGCGGCGCGGCGGCCAACCAGAGCCTGTCGGAACGCCGCGCCATCGCCGTGGCCGAGGCGCTGACGGCGGCGGGCTGGCCCGCGCCCGCGTTCGAGGTCGAGGCGGTGGGCGAGAACGCGGCGGCCAGCAGCGGCGTGCAGGAACCCATGCGCCGCCGCACCGAGGTGCTGATCGACGCCGTTCCGCGAAGCTGAGGCGACACGCCGCTGCGACGGACGGTGACGCGAGGGGGTCGGGACGGCTAAGGTCGCGCCGACGCCTCCTGGAGCCCGCGTGTCCCTGTTTCCCCGAATCCTGATCGCCGCCCTGCTGTGGCTGGCCGCCCCGTTCGCGGCTTCGGGCGCGGCCCAGGCCCAGTCGGGGCCGCAGCGCACCGAGCGGATCGAGGCGGAACTGGTCCCGATGTCGGCCTGGGCCGCGCCGGGCTCGACCGCCATACTGGCGGTGAAACAGACCATCCAGCCCGGCTGGCACACCTACTGGCGCAATCCCGGCGATTCCGGAGGCCCCACGACCCTGAGGTGGACGACGCCGCAGGGCGTCAGACCGGGAGATATCGTCTGGCCTCTGCCCGAGCGGCAGCGGCTGTCGGGCCTGATGAACTACGGTTATTCCGGCGAGGTCTGGCTGCCCGTCCCGGTCGAGATTCCGGCGACGGCGCAGGCGGGGACGACCTTGCCGCTGACGGTCAAGGCGCTGTTCTTCGTCTGCAGCGCCGAGATGTGCGTGCCGGACGAACTGACCCTGGGGCTGGACCTGCCGGTGCGCGAGGGCGCCGCGCCGCCGGATCCGCGCCACGGGGCGGCGATCGCGCGCGTGCTGGAGACCGCGCCCCGCCCGGCCGGGATCGAGGCGCGCGTCGCCCTCGAGGACGGCGTCCTGGTCCTGACCGCCGCCGGCGGTCCGCTGGCCGGGCGCGATCCGGGCCCGAGCTATTTCTTCCCCTTCGAGGGCGGCGTCGTCAGCCATCCGGCCCCGCAGACCGGAGCCTGGGGGCCGCAGGGTCTGAGCCTGCGACTGCAGCCCGGCGGCGCGACGCGGGCGGACGGCCTGTCCGGGCCGGTCGAGGGCGTGCTGGCCACGGCCCACGGGGCCTTCGAAATCCGGGCCGAGCCGGGGGCGGCGCTGGCCGGGACGTCGGGATCGGGCGACCTCGCGGCGGCGCCCGACGGCGGCGCGAGCGCCGCGGCCGCGCGGACCGGTCCGGCGGCCTTCGTTCACGCCGTCCTGTTTGCGATTCTGGGCGGCGTGATCCTGAACCTCATGCCCTGCGTCTTCCCCATCCTGGCGATGAAGGCGGCGGCGCTGGCGGCCTCGGCCCATGATGCGCGCCACGCCCGCCGCGACGGCCTGGCCTTCCTGGCCGGGGTGCTGACCACCTTCCTGCTGCTGGCGGGCGTGCTGCTGGCGCTGCGGGCGGCAGGCGAGGCCGTGGGCTGGGGCTTCCAGCTGCAGTCGCCGCCTGTGACGGCGGGCCTGGCCCTGCTGATGCTGGCCGTGGCCCTGAACCTGTCGGGCGTGTTCCATGTCGGCGCCGGGCTGCAGGGGACCGGATCGGGACCGCTGGCGCGCCTGCCGGGCGGACTGGGCGCCTTCTTCACCGGAGCGCTGGCGGTGGTGGTGGCGGCCCCCTGCACCGCCCCCTTCATGGCCTTTGCGCTGGGCGCGGCCCTGCTGATGCCGTGGCCGATGGCGCTGATGGTCTTCCTCGGCCTCGGGCTGGGCTTCGCCCTGCCCTATGTGGCCGTCAGCCTGACGCCGGGCCTGCTGGCCCGCCTGCCGCGGCCCGGACCGTGGATGGAACGGCTGAAGGGACTGATGGCCTTCCCCCTGTATGCGACGGCCCTGTGGCTGGCCTGGGTGTTCAGCCGGCAAGCCGGGGCGGACGCGCTGGGTCTGTTGTTCGTCGCGGCCGTGTTGCTGGCGCTGGGGCTGTGGCTGACGGGCGGAGCCCAGACCGAGCGGATGGCCGGACGGCGCGGTCTGCTGCATCTGACGGCGGGCCTTGCCGCCCTGGCCTTGGCCGGCGGGGCGCTGGCGCTGGCCGCGCGGGCTCCCGCGCCGGCCGCCGGAGATCCGGCGGCGACGCAGGCCCCCCGGGCTGCGCCGTGGTCGCCGGCCGCCGTCGAGGCGGCCTTGGCCGAAGACCGGCCCGTACTGGTCAATTTCACCGCCGACTGGTGCGTGACCTGCAAGATCAACGAGCGGACCTCGCTGACCTCGCCCGGCGTGGCGGCGGCCATGGCGCGCGCCCACGCCGTCTATCTGGTCGGCGACTGGACCCGGCGCGACGACGCCATCACCGCCGAACTGCGGCGCCACGGACGCTCCGGCGTGCCGCTGTATCTGCTGTATTCACCGGGGTCCGCCGAGCCGCGCGTCCTGCCCCAGCTGCTGACGGAGGGGGTCGTCATCGACGCCCTGAAGGACGCCGGGAGCTAGGCCGCCTCGTCTTGCGGCGTTCCGGGAGCGAGAATCGGCCAATCCGGGCAAGGCCAAGGTCATTTCGAGGCGCCTGAAACAAACGGTCACGCCCCGTGTTAGCCCTTCGGTGCGAGCCCTCCCTGCTCGCTTAGACAAGGCAGATATCATGCGAAAGACCGCGCTCCTCACTGGCGTCGCCGGCCTGTTCCTTATGACCGCTCCCGCGTTCGCCCAGGACGGCACGGCCCCGCAGACCCCGCCTGCGGCCACGCCCCCGGCGGCCGAGCAGCCGCAGAGCCTCACCCTTCAGCCCGGTTCCGACGTCAAGGGTTCGGACGGGGCGGTGCTGGGCAAGCTTGAAGGCGCCCGCAACACCGAGTCCGGCCAGGAACTGACCGTACGCGGCCCCGACGGAACCCTGCGAGGCGTTCCCGTGTCCAGCGGCGTGCGTCAGGATGGCTCCGGCGTCGCCGTAGGCTGGACCAGCGCCCAGTTCGCCGCCGCCGCCGCGGTCGAGGACGAGGCGACCCCGGTCGACGAGCCGGCCGCCGAACCGGCCGAGCCGGCGACCCCGGCCACGCCGGCCACTCCGGCAACCCCGGGCGTGGCCCCGGCCACGCCGGCGACCCCGGCCACCCCCGCCACGCCGGCGAACCCGGCCCATCCTGAGGGGCACCACGACGCGACCCCGGCGCCTGGCGAAGGCCAGAAGCCGGACAAGCCCGGCGCCTGATCCTTTCATCAAGGCGTAGAAAAAGGGCGGCTCCGGTTGGAGCCGCCCTTCGTCGTTTCCAATGCACGGCGCGGCGCGGCCGCCTCTTCAATCCCGCGTCGGACTGACCCGGCTGGCGTCGCCATAGGTCAGGGCCAGAAAGACGTCCTCGAGATCCGGATCCTCGGTCACGATGTCGGCGATGGTCACGCCGGCAGCCCGCACCGCCGCAAGCACCTGTTCGACGGACGACTGGCCCTTCTTGTAGCTGATAGCGAAAGCGCCGTTGGGCCGGGGCACCACCTCGAACCCCTTGACCGTCGGCAGGCCGTCCAGGGCTCCTTCGGGCGTGACCACGACGTTGCGCGTGTCCAGCCGGCGCAGCAGCTGCGGGGTCGGTTCGCACGCCACGACCTCGCCCCGGTTCATGATGGCGATGGTGTCGCAGAGTTCCTGCGCCTCCTCCAGATAGTGGGTGGTCAGCAGCACCGTCACGCCCTCGGCGTTGATGCGCCGGACGTAGTCCCACAGCTGGCGGCGCAGCTCGACATCCACGCCCGCCGTCGGCTCGTCGAGAATCAGGATCGGCGGATTGTGCACCAGCGCCTTGGCCACCATCAGCCGGCGTTTCATGCCCCCGGACAGGGCGCGGACATAGGCATGGGCCTTGTCCGACAAGCCGAGGGCGGCCAGCAGTTCGTCCGATCGTCGCTCGTTCGCCGGCACGCCATAGAAGCCGGCCTGCACCTCCAGCGCCTCGCGCGGAGTGAAGAAGACGTCGGCCACGATCTCCTGCGGCACCACGCCGAGCGCGGCGCGGGCGTCGCGGGGCTGTCTGTCGATGTCGCGGTCCCAGATCGAGACAGCGCCCCCCGTCTTGTTCACGACGCCCGCAAGGATGTTGATCAGGGTCGACTTGCCGGCGCCGTTCGGACCCAGAAGACCGAACATCGAACCGCGCGGGATGACCAGGTCGACGCCGCGCAGGGCCGTCTTGGGCGGGGCCTTTTTTGTGCCGGCGTAGGTCTTCTCCAGCCCGCGCACCTCGATGGCGTTGACGGGCAGGGGCTGGGTTTCGGACATGGACGGGCCTTCGGACGATCAGAGCTGGACAGGTAGGCGGAGCCGGTGCGCCCGCCAAGAGCCCGTTCAGACAAGGTCACACGTCATTATGTCAATGGTGCTTGACATGATCCCGGTTTGTGTCCAGTGTGCTTGTCATTATGCACAGCTTGCTTGACGGAAACAAACTCATGACCCGGACGAAAATCATCGGCTGGACGGCTTTCGCGGTCTGCATTCTCGGCTATGGCGGCTTTACGGCGGTCATGATCCTGACCCGGCTGGGCCATTTCGAGATGCGGGAGGCCATTCTGTTCGGCGGCCCGCTGGCGGTCGCGGGCGAGATCGGGTTGTGGGTCGCCGCGGGTTCTCTCGGCTGGACCCTGTTCAAGCGTCGCAAGGCGCTGTTCGACCGGATGTTCCGGCGCGCCCGGACGGTTTGACCTCGGCAGTCCGTCCGCCTAGGGAGTCGCGCAACCGCAGCCCACGACCAAGGTTCGCCTCATGCCGCCCCGTCACCCCGACGCCATCATCCCGCCGCCGGAAGACATCGTCGTTCCGGCCAGGCGCGTGGCCTGCGACGGGGGCGGCGGAGCCCTCGGCCACCCGCTGGTCTATATGGACATGGGCGGCGAGGATTTCGTCGAATGCGCCTATTGCGACCGGCGCTTCGTACTGGATGCGCATCCGAAGCCGGAGAACGAATACCTCAGCCCCGCCGCCCGGCCGCCCGAGGCGCACTGACCTCTAGTCGTCCTGCGGCGGCGGCGCCGGCATCAGGTCTCCGAACGGGGCCGCATCCTCCAGCGCCCGGACGAACGACGGACGGGCCATCAACCGGCTGTGCCAGGCCTTCAGCCGCGGCCGGTCGCCGAAAGGAACCAGCCGCCGGGCATAGGTCAGGATCGGCGCGGCGGCGCAGTCGGCCAGGGTGAAGGTCTCGCCCGCGCCCCATGTCCGCCCATCGCCCAGCCGCATTTCGAGCAGACCCCAGGCCGTGGCGATGACGCCGGCGTCCTGCGCCGCGCCATAGTCGTCAGCCTGGCCTTCCGGACGGAATTTGTTGAGCACGATCCGGTTCATCGGCCCGCCGACGTAGGTGTCGAGGATCCGGTCGATGAAGCGGGCCTCCAGGGCGGCGTCCGGATCGGCGGGGATCAGCCGGCCGCCGCCCGCCAGCCGGTCGAGGTGCTCGATCACGATGCTGGACTCGAACAGCGTCCGGTCGGCCTCCGTATCGACCAGGGCCGGCATCTTGGCGAAGGGCGATACCGCGCGGAACCCGGCCATGACGGCGGGGTCGTCCTGCCGGACCAGTTTCAGTTCGAACGGCAGGCCCAGTTCATACAGGGCGACCGCCGCCTTCTGACCGTAACCGGCGTAGGGGTGGGACCAGAGATGCAGCGCCATGGTCAGGCGACCTTCCGTTCCGACGCCAGCCAGGCGCCCAATTGATCCATGCCGACGGCCGTGCCCTCTTCGCGCTCGGCCCAGCCGTCCTCGCCGAGATAGACGCCCTGCTCGTTGAAGGTCAGGACCGTCCCCTCGCGGTCCGGCGTGAACTCCACGGTCCCCAGGGAGGCCGAAATCTTCCGGCCGCCCACATGCATGACGAAGGCGAAGACGATCCGACGATCGGGGACGATGTCCAGAAACCGGCCGTCGAACAGATGTTCGGCGCCGTCCTGCCCGCCGCCTCGGCTGATCTCACGGCCGCCAACCTCGAAATCCAGCCGTTCGATCACCGGCGCGCTGACCTCCTCGCAGCCCATCCAGCGCTGCTTGATCTCGCGGTCGGAGAAGGCGGCGAAGACCCGCGCGGGCCGCGCATCATAGCGGCGGACGACCGTGAAGGCGCCGAAGAACAGCTCGCTCATGGCCGCCCCTCCGGGGTGCGGGTCAGGATCAGATGGGTCGCCCGCTCGCCCGCGGTGCTGGAGGCGATTTCATAGCCGAGGGCCGGCAGGTCCAGGCCCTCCCACAGCGGCTCGCCCCGGCCGAGCACCACCGGAGATATGGCCACATGCATCCGGTCGATCAGCCCGGCCCTCAGATACTGCCGGACCGTTTCCGCGCCGCCGCCGATACGGATGTCCTTGTCGCCTGCCAGAGCCCGCGCCTTCTCCAGCGCCGCCTCTATCCCGCCGGTCTCGAAGTGGAAGACCGTGCCGCCCTCCATCTCGATCGGGTCGCGGGCGTGATGGGTCAGAACCAGGACGGGCACGTGATAGGGCGGCTCGGCGCCCCACCAGCCCTTCCAGCCGTCGTCGGGCCAGTCGCCCCGGCTCGGTGCGAACATGTTGCGGCCCATGATCCAGGCGCCCATCCCCTCCATGCTGCGGCGCGCGAAGTCGTCATCCACGCCCTTCTCGCCGGCGGACTGGCCGAAGAGCGTCCGGAAGGTTTCGGTCGGATAGAACCAGTGATGCAGTCCTTCCCCGCCCGCGCCGAGGGGATGGTCGAGGCTCTGGTCGGGCCCTGCCCCGAATCCGTCGACCGAGACGCCGAAGGCGTCGACGCGCACCTGGCCGGTCACCGGTGCGCCTCCAGCTCGCGGCCCAGGGCTTCCAGCATTTCGGCGCAGCCCCGTTCGCGTCCGGCGATGTCGTCGGCTCCGTCGAGGAAGGCCCCCTGTTCCGTATAGATCAGGCGCGTCCCGGAACCGTCCGCCACCAGCTCGGTCGTCGCGAGCGAGGCGGAGGCGCGGCGCTTTTCGTCGCCGGCCACGCGGCCCATGACGTAGGAGAGGATGATCCGCTGGTCCGGGACGATGTCCAGATATTCGGTGTCGTTGAACCAGGTGTCGTTGCTCTCGTCGCCGAAGCGGAAGCGGCCGCCGAAACGGCCCCCGACACGGAAGTCCTGCGTCCATTCGTGGATGGTCCAGCCGTCGCCGTCGGCGAACCAGCGGCGGAAGGCGACGGGATCCGAATGGGCGCGGAAGACGCGCGCGGGGGAGGCGTCGTAGCGGCGCTCTACCGTGAAGGTCCCGTGGGCGACCGAGGGTCGGGTGGCGGCGGTCATTTCGGAAACTCCTCTTCGTCCCGGGTTTCGTCGAGAAAGACGCCCAGCCGGTCGAGACTGCGTTCGACCGACTTGCGGCGTTCGTTGATCCAGCGCTCGGCGGCGCTGAGCGCCCGGGCGTCGACGCGGCAGGTGCGGACCCGCCCCGTCTTCTCGGAGGCGACCAGGCCGGACGCCTCCAGGATCTTCAGATGCTGCACCACCGCCGACATCGACATGGGGAAGGGTGCAGCCAGTTCGCTGACCGAGGCCGGGCCGCGCGACAGCCGCTCGACCATGGCCCGGCGGGTCGGGTCTGACAGGGCCTGGAAGGCCGTGTCGAGCGAGGGTTGATGCTGAAGCATTCACTTAAGTATCAAATCGGGCGAACGGGCGCAAGCGGGTTCGAACAGGGCTAACGGGGCGTTAATCGGCGCGGCGCAGGCTGACCTGCAGATCATTTCGGAGGGCTTTGATGTCCACCATCCAGACCGGCAGCTATCGCCGCCAGCGCGATCATTTCGAGCCCCAGGACGCGGATCCCGCGGAACAGCGGCGCGTGCGCGGCCTGCTGGAGCAGATCGACTATTCCGCCTTCATCGCCAACCGCGAGATCATCGGCCAGATGCTGCCGCGGGTGGATGCGCCCACCTTCCAGCGGCTGGCCGTGATGACGGCCACCGCACGCGGAAAATGGGTGGCCGAAAGCCTGCGCCAGTCGGAATCCGGCGCGCCCTCGACCCCGGACCAGATCGCCCGGCTGACGTCGGCCCGCACGGCCTATGAGGAGCTGGCCGAGGCCTATGAAGGCCTGCGTCGGATGGTCGAGCGCGGCTATATCGGCATTCGCTAGGGTCCGGACTCCAAAAACACAGTCCGAAGAGTCCAAAGAGTCCACTCCGTCCGTTCCGGAAAACACGGTGCGAAGCGTGCGAACAGTGCGGTGCGTGCGGAACGGCGGTCGCGGGCGCCTCAGCGGGATTCAGTTTTCAAAGACCGGGCCCTGGAAGGGGCCCGGTCATGAAAGCATGAGCCTGCGTCAAAAACGGACGTAGCCGGCGGCGGCTAGCCGACCGGCTGGGGACGGGTCGCGATGGGGGCGTCGGGATCGGCCGGGGGCGTTTCGGCCTCGGTCGGCGGCGGACCGGCGGGCTGGACCGGCGCGATCTCGATCAGCGGGGCGGTGGTGATGGCGGGCGGCGACGCCGGGCGCGTCGAAGCCGGCGGCGGAGTCGTTCGCGCAGGAGCCGTGGCGGCTGGACGCGGCGTCGTGGACGCAGGCCGGGCGGCGGACGGCGCGGCGGCCGGAGGCGGAACCGGAGCGGCTTCAGGCGCGACCGCGGCCGGTTCCGGGGCGAGCTCCGTCACGGCAGCGGGCGCGGGCTGCGCTTCGACGGGGGCCGCCAGAACCGGGGCC
>NZ_DATMYH010000075.1:0-22723 GCF_035561115.1 Brevundimonas sp. | reverse complement strand
CCGCTGCGGCTCCGCCCCCGAGGTCATCGAGGACGGCGAGACCGGCTTCCTCGTCGACACCCTGGAACAGGCGGTGGCTGCGGCCGGGCGGGCGCATCTGCTGGACCGGGAGGCCGTCCGCGCCCGCTTCGACCTGCGCTTTTCGGCCACGGCCATGGCCCGGCGGTACCTGGACGTCTACGGCGACCTGCTGGCCAAGCGGCCCTATGCCGAAGCGCCGCTGGCCGACGTGGTGACGCCCCTGCGCGGCCTTGAAGGCCGCAGCTTCGCGGCCAACAGCTGAACCGCCCGCGGCTTCGTCCATTACCGTACCGAGGCGCCATCAAGCGTCCCCATTCGGGTGAAACCTTCAGGCCCTCCCTGAACCGCCCCTGGAGCCTTCATGGACGACGCCTATTCCGTACAGACGACCGCCCTCGACGCGTCGGACACCGACGGGCTGGAAGGGTTGATGGCGCTGAAGGACGCCGACACCTTCGCGGTGGCGGACAGCTGGGGCGACATGAAGGGCGGGGCCGACGGACTGTTCGACCATGACACCCGCATCCTGTCGCGGCTGGTGCTCACCGTGGGCCTGGCGCGGCCGTCGCGGCTGAGTTCGGGAGTCAGCCAGGACAACGTCTATTTCACCTGCCATTCGACCAACCGGCCCCTGCCCCCCATGGGCGGGCGTTCGGCGCCGGCCGGGGTGCTGCATATCGAGCGGCGGCGCTTCATCCGGGACCGGCGCATGTTCGAGCGGGTGCGGATGGTCAACCACGGCATCGAGGACATGCTGCTGCCGCTGGCGATCGAGTTCGCCGCCGACTTCGCCGACATCTTCCAGGTGCGGGGCACGCTGCGCGAGAAGCGCGGAATCACCGAGACGCCGACGCACGACGGGCGGAGGGTGACCTTCGCCTATGTCGGACTGGACGACGTGCGGCGGACCAGCTGTCTGGCCTTCTCCGAACCGCCCGCGCGGCTGAGCGGCGCGCGCGCCGAGTTCATGTTCAGCCTGCCCAAGGGCAGGCGATGCGATCTCTATCTGGAGTGCGGCCCGGACCGCTGCGACCAGCCTGACGAGGCGCGGTTCCGGATCAACGCCGTGGCCGCGCGGCTGGCCATGCGCACGCGCCGGCGACGCGGCGCCTCGCTGCGGGGTCCGCGCAGCCCGCGCTTCAACGACTGGCTGGACCAGAGCCGCGCCGACGTGGCCCTGCTGACCACAGACCTGCCGACCGGGCCCTATCCCTACGCCGGGGTGCCGTGGTTCTCGACGCCGTTCGGGCGGGACGGGATCATCACCGCCTGGCAGATGCTGTGGCTGGACCCGTCGCTGGCCAAGGGTGTGCTGACCTATCTGGCCATGCGCCAGGCGACGGCCTTCTCCGCCTTCCAGGATTCGGCGCCGGGAAAGATCATGCACGAGACGCGGCGCGGCGAGATGTCGGCGCTCGGCGAGGTCCCGTTCGGCCTCTACTATGGCGGGGTCGACACCACGCCCCTGTTCGTCGCCCTGGCGGGGGCCTACGCCCGGCGGACGGGCGATTTCGGCCTGATCCGCCAGTTGTGGCCCAATCTGATCGCCGCCGTGGGCTGGATGAAGGATCACGGCGACATCCAGGGCGACGGCCTGATCAGCTACCAGCGGGAGGCGGACACCGGCCTGTCCAACCAGGGCTGGAAGGATTCCGAGGATTCGATCTTCCACACCGACGGCCGCTTCCCCAAGGGGCCGGTCGCCCTGCTGGAAGTGCAGGGCTACGCCTACGCCGCGTGGCAGGCGATGGCCGACCTGGCGGCGACGCTCGGCGACGACCGACGCGCCGAGTGGACCGCGCAGGCCGAGCGGGTGCGGATGCTTGTCGAGGAGCGGTTCTGGATGGAGGACGAGGGTTTCTACGCCATCGCCCTGGACGGCGACGGGGCGCAATGCCGGTCGATCGGGTCCAACGCCGGCCACCTGTTGTTCACCGGCCTGCCGTCGGCGGATAGGGCGAAAAGGGTGACGAAGCGGCTGTTGAGCGCGGAATTCCGCTCGGGATGGGGCGTGCGGACGCTGGCGACCGGACAGGCCCGGTTCAATCCGATGAGCTATCACAACGGCTCGGTCTGGCCCCACGACACGGCCATGGCGGCGGCGGGCATGGCCCGCTACGGCGAGCGGCGGGCGGTGGCCCTGCTGCTGGGCGAGATCTACGCCTCGGCGGCCCATTTCCACCTGCGCCTGCCCGAGCTGTTCTGCGGCTTCGAGCGCGCGCCGGGCGAGCCGCCGATCGCCTATCCGGTCGCCTGCCTGCCCCAGGCCTGGGCGGCGGGGTCGGTGTTCCTGATGCTGCAGGCCGCCCTGGGCGTCAGCATCGACGCGGTGACAGGGGTGGTCGAGATCGACGATCCGGTGCTGCCCACGGGGATCGACCGGCTGAACATCACCAATCTGCAGATCGGCGACGGCGTCGTGGATCTGGCCTTCCAGCAGATGGGCGCCCATACGGTCCTCATTCCGCAGCGTCGCGACGGGCCGGTGTCGGTGCGGACCGTGCGCTAGCTTGACCCGGGAGGTCAGCGCCGGTTCACTCCGATCATGAGAACACGGGTCGTCGCGCTCGCCGCCTGCCTTTTGCTGAGCGGTTGCCTCAGCCTCAGACACGTTCGATTCCCTTCCGATGAGGAACGGGCTGCGCAGGCCCGCTGCGCCGAAGACGACGCCGCGGCCTGGCTGGCGCCGCGCCCTCGCGTGACCCGTCTTCTGATGGCGGAGACCGAAGATCCCCGTGCGTCCTCCGGTCTTCGGTTCAAACCGCCGGCCCCTTCGGTCACCCCGGACGTCATGGCGTTCATGGAGGGGTTGGGGCTGTCCTCCGTCGACGTGCTGCTGCGCCCGTGGCCGCAAGGGTCCGCCGGCTTCGGCGCGGACCGGGCCGGCGTCCACAGGATATCGGTGGCGGACCCGGGCGACCCTGCCTGCGCGGCCTACGCGCGCTACCTCGTGACGCCGAGGGCGGACGGGAAGCCGATTTTTCCCTACACGTCGCCGGACCACTGCATCGCCGTGACCTTCGTTTCCGACGCGCCGGATATGGCGGCCTACAGTCACGTCGCGGTCAGCTATGTGGACGCGTCGACTCGCGGCTGGTTCCGCTACGTCGAGGAGTTGCGTGACCGGAGCAGTCGGGTCTTCGCCCGGTCCGTGACCTACGGCTTCAACGCCCCCCTATCGCCTGAGTGTCCGGGGGGACTGCCCCACCAGCGCCTCGCCGATATCATGAGGCCCTAGGGAGAGCCCCCGCTCCAGCGCCTTGCGGAAGACCGTGGGCAGCGACCGCAGCGCCTCGTCCGGATCGGTCCAGAGGAAGTCGCCGGCCCCCGTCGCGGTCCGGACCGACAGCGTCAGCGAGAAATGGGTGAAGACGTGCTCGACGGCGCCCGCGTCGCGCCATTCGACAGCGACCGGCGGCGCAGCCTCGGCGGCGGGTCCTGACCAATCCGAGGTCGGCAGGCCGGTCATGCCGCCCAGCAGCCCCTTGTCGGGCCGGCGCACCAGCGCCACGCGGCCCCTGTCGTCGCGCAGAACCCAGGCGACGCCGGCGCGGTGCGGGCGGTCGGCCTTCTTCGTCTTCAGCGGATAGCGTTCCGGCGCGCCGGACCCGAAGCCCGCGCACCACCGGGTCAGCGGGCACAGCTCGCACAGGGGGCGCCCGGGACGGCAGACCGTCGCCCCGAGATCCATCAGGGCCTGCGCCCAGTCTCCCGGGCGCTCGTCGCCGACCAGCGAGGCCGCCAGCCGGCGCAGCCCGGGCTTCGCCGCAGGCAGCGGCGTTTCGACCGCGAAGAGCCGCGCCATGACCCGCTCGACATTGCCGTCGACGACATTGGCGGGGCGGTCGAAGGCGATGGCGGCGACGGCGGCGGCCGTGTAGGCGCCCACCCCCGGCAGGGCCAGAAGACCGGCTTCGGTGTCGGGGAAGGCGCCGCCGTGGTCGTGGGCGACCGCGCGGGCGCAGGCCAGCAGGTTGCGGGCGCGGGCGTAGTAGCCCAGCCCCGCCCAGGCGGCCATGACGTCGCTGTCCTCCGCCGCCGCCAGGTCCGGCACGGTCGGCCAGCGGGATGCGAAGGCCTGGAAATAGGGTGTGGCGTGGGGCGTGGTGGTCTGTTGCAGCATGACCTCGGACAGCCAGACCCGGTAAGGATCGGGGGCCGCGGCGCCCGGCGCGGCTCGCCACGCCAGGGTGCGGCCGTGGGCGTCGTACCAGTCCAGCAGGGCCGCGCGCAGCGCCGGTCTTTCGGCGGACAGGTCAGCAGGCGGGTGAACAGGGACGGGCGGCATCGACCGCGCTATAACCCGGAAATGCCCCGCACGCTGCCCACCGACGCCGAGGTCCGCGAAATCCTGTCGCGCAGGCGCACGCGTCCCGCGCCCCGCCCCGCGCCCAAGGCGGGCCGGGCCTTGCAGGGGCTGATCAAGGAACTGGACGCCAAATTCGGCCGCGGCGCCCAGGCGCTGGAGCCGCGCTGGCGCGAGATCGTCGGCGACCGGCTGGCGCGGGTGACCCGGCCGCAGAAGCTGACCAGGGGACGCAGCGGCGCGGGCGGGACGCTGGAGCTGCGCGTGGCGGGCCCGGCGGCCCTGCTGGTGCAGCACCAGTCGGAAGACATCCTGGCCCGGGTAAACCTCTTTCTGGGCGCCGGCAGCGTGGAAAAATTACGGATCGCCCAAGGGCCGGTGAAGCCGCCGTCCGACATCGCGGCGACGCCGAAGCGCCGTCCCGCCCCTCCGCCGCTGTCCGCTCACGACGAAGCGGAACTGAAGGCCGCCGTCGCCGACGCGCCCGACGCCCTGAAGGGGCCGCTGGAACGGCTGGGCCGCGCGGTTCTGGGCGATCCGGGAAAGGGCCGCGACCGCGCGGGCGGTTGACGAAACTTCTCCACCGCCGGTTGCCGTGAGACGGGAGTCGCGCGAATGCTGGACGGCGCCAGCCATTCTGGTGCGACGGTCAGGGATGATGCCATGAGCCATGGAATGAAGACGGCCCTGAGCCGCCGCGCGGCAGTGACCGCCGTCACCCTGACAGCCGTCATCGCGCTTGCGGGCTGCGGATCGAAGGCGGGCGCTCCGGCCGAAGGCGACATGGCGCTGGGCGCGCCGGAGGGGGCCGAGGTCACGGTGGTCGAATACGCCTCTGTCACCTGCCACATCTGCGCGGCCTGGCAGGACGAGAACTGGGCGGGCTTCAAGGCGAAATGGATCGACACCAACAAGGTCCGCTACGTCTTCCGCGAGATCCCGACCCCGCCCGCCAATGTCGCCGTCGCCGGCTTCGCGATCGCCCGCTGCGCCGGCGAGGACAAATATTTCGACGTGGTCCATGGTCTGATGAGCAGCCAGGGCGAATGGCAGGCGGGCGCCAATCCGCGCGACACCCTGTTCCGGGTCGGCAACGGCGTCGGCCTGAGCAACGACCGGATCACCGCCTGTATCACCGACGAGGCCGCGCTGAAGGCCGCTGACGAGCGCGCCCGGGCGGCGGTCGCCGCTGGCGTCGATGGCACGCCGACCTTCTTCGTCAACGGCGTCAAGGTCCTCACGCCCGGGTCGCCGTCCGGGACCAGCCTCGCCGATCTGTCCAGCGCGATCGAGGCCGAGCTGGCCAAACCCTGACGGCGCGTCCACAGGCGACGTTGACAAAACTTCGCCGTTTCTGTTCTCGAAGGTGGTCACGCGCGCGCGACCGCGGGGAATCGCGCGATACTCCGGAAATTCCCGCCGCCAGTTGAGGACGACGCCATGAGCGCCACCACCAAATACGCCGCAATGAGCCGCCGCGCGGCGATGACCGCCGCAGCGATGGCCGGCATGGCGATCCTGGCCGGTTGCGGCGGCGGCGGCGCGGGGGCCACGGCCGAAGGCGACATGGCCATGGGCGCCCCCGAGGGCGCCAAGGTCACCGTGGTGGAATACGCCTCGGTCACCTGCCCGCACTGCGCCGCCTGGCAGGAAACCACCTGGCCGGCGTTCAAGGCCGCCTATGTCGACACCAACAAGGTCCGCTACGTCTTCCGCGAACTGCCCACGACGCCGGCCAATGTCGCCGTCGCCGGCTTCATGATCGCCCGCTGCGCCGGCGAGGACAAATATTTCGACGTGGTCCACGGCATCATGGCCAGCCAGGCCGAATGGCAGGCGGGCGTCAATCCGCGCGACACCCTGTTCCGCGTCGGCAACGGCGCCGGCCTGACCAACCAGCAGATCGAAACCTGCATCAAGGACCCGGCGAATCTGAAGGCGTCGGAAGAGCGTACGAACGCCGCCGTCAAGGCCGGGGTCACCGGCACCCCCGCCTTCTACGTCAACGGCGTCCAGATCATCTCGCCGGGTGAAGAGGGCGCGACCATGGCCGATCTGTCGAAGGCCATCGAGGCCGAGCTGGCGAAGGGCTGATTGCGCCGGTGCGGCCGCCGCGTCTCCTGCTGATCCTGGCGCTGGCGATCGCAGCGCCCCTCGCCTCGGCGTCGGCGCCCGCGGTCGCGACCGAACCGGTCGCGCCCGTGACGGCGGCGGACCGCAGCATCGGCCGCGCCGACGCACCCGTGACGGTGATCGAATACGGTTCGTTCTCCTGCCACATCTGCGCTGACTGGCATGAGCTGGTCTATCCGGCGTTCAAGGCGCGGTTCATCGACACCGGCCAGGTCCGGTTCGTGTTCCGCAACCTGCCGACGCCGCCGGAACGGATGTCCCTGCCGGCGCACGCCCTGGCGCGCTGCGCGGCGCCGGACCGGTTCTTCGACGTCGCCGCCAGTCTGATGCATGGCCAGGCGGCGGTGCTCCGCGGCGGAACGGTGGATGCCTGGTACGCCCCGGCCATCGCCGCCAGCGGCCGGACGCGGGCCCAGATCGACGCCTGCGCCGCAACCCCCGCGACCCGCGCCGCGATCAGCCGCGATATCGACAGCGCCCACGCCGCCGACGCCACCACCACCCCGGCCTTCTTCGTCAATGGACGCCGGGTCACGGACCGCTCGCTGGGCGGACTGGAGGTCGCGATCCGGGCGGCCGCCGCCGGCCGTTGACCGCGTAGGGACCCATGCAGTTCCAGCGCCTCCGGCTCGTGGGCTTCAAGTCCTTCGTCGATCCCGCCGAGGTGCATATCGAGGCAGGCCTGACCGGCGTCGTCGGGCCCAACGGCTGCGGCAAGTCCAATGTGCTGGAGGGCCTGCGCTGGGTCATGGGGGCCAATTCGGCCAAGGCCATGCGCGGCCAGGGCATGGACGACGTCATCTTCGCCGGCGCCGCCGACCGGCCGCCGCGCAACCACGCCGAAGTCCAGCTGACCATCGACAACGCCCAGCGAAGGGCGCCCCAACCCTTCACCGACAGCCCCATGCTGGAGGTGTCGCGCCGCATCGACCGCGGCCAGGGTTCGACCTATCGCATCAACGGCAAGGAGGTGCGGGCCCGCGACGTGCAGCTGCTGTTCGCCGACGCCTCGACCGGCGCCAACTCCCCCGCCCTCGTCCGGCAGGGCCAGATCAGCGAGCTGATCGCCGCCAAGCCGCAGAACCGCCGTCGCATCCTCGAGGAGGCCGGCGGTGTCGCCGGCCTGCACACCCGCCGGCACGAGGCCGAGCTGCGTCTGAAGGCGGCGGAGGCCAATCTGGAGCGGCTGGACGACATCGGACGGGAGCTGGAGACCGCCCTGTCGCGGCTGAAGCGCGAGGCGCGGCAGGCCGAACGCTACAAGAAGATCTCAGCCGAGATCCGGGCCCTGCAGGCCGCCCTGCTGTTCGTGCGCTGGAACGACGCGCGTGTCGCGGCCGAGGCCGCCGCCGCCGAACTGGCCCAGGCCGACCGGGCCGTGCTGGAGGCGACCACGGCGTCCAGCCGGGCCCAGACGGCGGCGCTGGGGGCGCAGGAGGCGCTGAAGCCGGCGCGCGAGGAGGACGCCGTGGCCGGCGCCCTGCTGCATCGCGCCTCGCTGGAACGCGACCGGCTGGACATGGCCGAGCAGGCCGCGCGGGCCGAGGTCGAGCGGCTGACCGCCGAGACGATCCGCATCGCCGCCGACATCGAGCGCGAGACCGCCATGGCCGGCGACGCCGGGGACGAATTGGCGCGGCTGGGCGCGGCGCTCGAGATCCTGACCGCCGAGATCGCCGCCGCCCCGGCGCGCGGCCCTGAATTGGAAGCCGCGCTCGCCGCCGCCGAGGATGCGCGCAGGGCCGCCGACGCCGAGGTCGAGCGGGTGGCGGGCGCGGTGGCCTCGGTCGAGGCCCGGGTCAACGCCGAGAACGCCCGCAGGCGCGACGCCGAGGCGCGGGTGGCGCGAGCCGAAGCGCAACTGGCCTCCGCCGGGACCGAACGCGCGGCGCTGGGACCACTGGTCACGCCCGAGATCGAGGCGGCGACGAGGGCGCTGGAGACGGCCCAGGCCGAACTGGCGGCGGCCCGCGTCGCGGTCGAGGCGGCGGAGGCCGAACGCGGCGACCGCGCCCGCGCCGAGGCCGAGGCGCGGACGGCGGCCCGGGCGGCCGAGGACCGGCTGGGCCGGCTGCAGACCGAGGCGCGCGGACTGGCCCAGCTGCTGGTCCAGGGGAAACGCGAACATGCGCCCGCCCTGGACCGGGTGCAGGCCGACAAGGGTTATGAAGCGGCGCTGGCCGCCGCCCTGGGCGACGATCTCGACGCGGCGCTGGATGCGCGGGCGGCGGCGTACTGGGCCGGGGCCGAAGTCCCCTCCCCCGTCTGGCCGGCGGGCGTCGAGCCGCTGGCGAACCATGTGTCCGCGCCGGAGCAGCTGACGGCGCGGCTCGCCCTGTGCGGGGTGGCGGCGGCAGGCGAGATCGGGCGGCTGGCGAAATCCCTGCCCGTCGGCGCCCGGCTGGTGACGCGCGAGGGCGACCTGTGGCGCTGGGACGGCTTCGTGCAGCGCGCCGAGGCGCCGCGCCCGGCCGCGGTCCGGCTGGCCCAGCGCACCCGCCTGTCGGAGCTGGAAGCCGAGATCGACGCGGGCAAGCCGGCGCTGGACGAAGCCCAGGCCGCGCAGAAGGCGGCGACCGAAGCCTTCCGGGCCGCCGAGGAGGCGGTCAAGGCCGCCCGCGCCGCGCCCTTCCCGCTGGACAAGGCCGTGACGGCGGCGCGCGACCGGGTCGAGGCCCTGGCCCGCGAACAGGCCCGCAAGGAGGCGCGGGCCCAGGCGCTCGACGAAACCATGGCGCGACTGACCGCCGAGGTCGAGGCGGCGCAGGCGGCCCTGGCTGAAGCGCAGGGGACCGACGCGCCTTCGGAAACGCTGGAGGGCCTGCGCGCCGAGCTGACGGCGGCGCGGACGGCGGCGGACGCGGCGCGCGGCGCGGCGGCGACGGCGCGGGTCGAACGCGACGCCGAGGCGCGCGAGGTCGCCGGACGCCAGTCGCGGCTGGACGGCCTGACCCGCGAACGCGACGGTTGGGCCGCGCGTGCGAAGGATTCCACCGCCCGTATCGCTGCGCTTCAGAAGGATGCGGAGAAGGCGGCGGCCCGGCTGAAGGCGGCGGGGGACGCGCCGGCCCGGCTGGCCGAACAGCGGTCCGCTCTGCTGGACGCCCTGACCGCCGCCGAGACGCGGCGCAAGGCGGCCGGCGACGCCCTGGCCACGGCCGAGGGCGCGGCAACCGAGGCCGACCGGACGGCGCGGGCGGCGGAAGCAACGGCGTCGATGGCGCGCGAGGCGCGGGCCGGGCTGGCGGCGCGGGCCGAGGGGGCGGCCGAACGGCTGGCCGAGGCCACGGCCAATGTCCGCGAGACGGCCCAGATGTCGCCGGAGGAACTGGGCCAGAAGCTGACCGACGACGCCATCGCCCGCCCGCCGGACGCCGCCGGCGCCGAAAGCCTGCTGTACGGCCTGGAACGCGAGCGCGAGGCCCTGGGCGCGGTCAACCTTCTGGCCGAGGAAGAGGCGGTCGAATACGGCGACCGGCTGAACACCATGAAGGTCGAGCGCAGCGACCTGACCAGCGCCATCGCCAAACTGCGCGACGGCATCGACGAGCTGAACGCCGAGGGCCGCGAGCGGCTGGTGGCGGCCTTCGACATCATCAACGACAATTTCAAAAGCCTGTTCGAGGCCCTGTTCGGCGGCGGCCAGGCCGAGCTGAAACTGGTCGAGAGCGACGATCCGCTTGAGGCCGGGCTGGAGATCTACGCCTGCCCGCCGGGCAAGCGGCTGGCGGTGATGAGCCTGATGTCGGGCGGGGAGCAGGCGCTGACGGCGGCGGCCCTGATCTTCGCCGTCTTCCTCGCCAACCCGGCCCCGGTCTGCGTGCTGGACGAGGTCGACGCCCCGCTGGACGACGCCAACGTCGACCGCTTCTGCCGCATGCTGGACGAGATGCGGAAGCGGACCGACACCCGCTTCATCGTCATCACCCACAATCCGGTGACCATGAGCCGGATGGACCGGCTGTACGGCGTGACCATGCCGGAACGGGGGGTGAGCCAGCTGGTCAGCGTGGACCTGAGTCAGGCGGAAGAGATCGTGGCGGCCTAGCTCCTCTCCCGGTGCATCCCGGCGAAAGCCGGGACCCAGTGCTTTGGGCGATCAGTTCATCCAGCGGGCCGCTCCCGCCAATCCCGAACACTGTGCGCAACGAAAGCACTGGGTCCCGGCTTTCGCCGGGATGAGCGGATTATCTTGTTGGCCCCAGCACCTCGGTCCTGACGAACCAGGCGAAGATGGCCGGACCCTCGATGACATAGCGGCGGAACATGCGGCGCGGCTGGCTGAGCAGCCGGTGCAGCCACTCCAGCGACAGCTGCTGGAAGATGCGCGGGGCGCGCTGCTGGCGGCCGGTCAGGAAGTCCACCGAGGCGCCGACGCACAGGGCCACGCCGGTCTTGCGGCCGGCGGCGCGCAAGGCGTGGGCGAACAGCTCCTGTTTGGGGAAGGAGACGCAGGTCAGAAGTACATCCCATTCGGCGTTCGCGGCGGCCTGGACGGCGGCGGTCCAGGGGGGCGTCCCGGGCGTCAGCATGGGCGCTTCGATCCGGCGCAGGGTCAGGCGCGGGTAGCGGGCCGCGAGGTCGTCGAAGGCGGCGCGGTCCGGCCCGAAGACGGCGATGACCAGACCCTCGGCGGCGGGCGAGGCCAGCAGATCGGCGGTCATGTCCGATCCCGGATAGACCGGCAGTCGGACCCCACGCAGCCGGGCCAGATGGGCGAGGATGCGGCTGTCGCAGATCTTCAGATCGGCGCCTTCGTAGATATCGCGCGGGACGCGGCCGTCCATCAGCTTGATGACGTGGTCGACGTTGGGCGTGACGACATAGCCGTAGGGCCTGCGCGCCATGCCGATGACGCGGTCCAGCATCTCGGATCGGTCCCCTCCGGCGAAATCGAGCGTCATGAAGCGCGTCATGGCCATCAGCCTAGTCGCGCCCCGGTCAACACGCGGTTACGATGGGGCATGAAAACGCTGCCGCACGCCGTCGTCCTGGCCGCCGTCCTGCTGGCCGCGCCCGCCTGCGCCCAACCGGCCGGGCCGCAGCCGGAGGGTCATCGGCTGGTGCTGACGGGGGTGGGACGGTTCGCGGTGCTGGCCGACCTGTCGACCATCTCGCGCGACGGCGAGCGGGTGCGCATGCGGTCGCTGCAGGTGACGGAAGAGACGTTCGAAGCGGGCGGCCAGACGTATTGGGGCGGATGGTCGTGGTGGGCCTTCGACTGCGCGGCCCGCACCGCTGACCGGCTGGACTTCGCCTCGGTGCGCGAGGGCGGGGCCGAGGGACCGGCGACGCCGGACGCCGCGCCGCTCTATGCCGCGGCTCCGGGCGGCGACGCGGCCGAGCTGCTGGCCGTCGCCTGCGACCCGTCCTCGGCGGGCGAGGCGGACGCGGACAATCTGGAGGACGCGGTCAGGATCGGCCGGGCGGCGCTGCGTCAGGCGAACTGAGCCGTTCGCCGGCGAACCTTTCCCGCGGCAGGGCCTCGGGGCACTCGTCGCGCATGAAGGCCAGCATCTTCTCACGGATCTCGCAGCGCAGGTCGAAGGCGATCGGGGCGTTGCGGGCGCTGGCCAGACAGCGGACCTGGGCGGTCCGGTCTGTCACGTCGGTGACCTGCAGGCTGACGACATCGCCGTCCCAGAAGGCGCTGGCCCGGCAGATGCGCTCCAGCTCGGCCCGCAGTCGCTCCATCGGCGCTTCATAATCGACATAGAGGAAGGCCGAGCCGATCAGCCGCGCGGTGTCGCGGGTCCAGTTCTGGAACGGCTTGTTGATGAAATAGCTCAGCGGCAGGACCATGCGCCGCCAGTCCCACAGCTTGACCACCACATAGGTCGAGGTGATCTCCTCGATGGTCCCGAATTCCCCCTCGACGATGACGGCGTCGTCCAGCCGGATCGGCTGGGCGGTGGCGATCTGGATGCCGGCGATCATATTGGTCAGGAAGGGCTGGAGGGCGAGGCCGGCGATGATGCCGACGACGCCGGCCGAGGCCAGCAGCGACAGGCCCCACTGACGCACCGCCGAGATCGTCAGCAGGGCCAGGCCGAGGGTGACGACGGCGATCAGCAGGGCCGCCACCCGTTGCAGGATGCGGGCCTGGGTGACGTGCTTGCGGGCGACCAGATTGTCCTCGGTCTCCATGTTGAAGCGGCGCAGATAGACCACCGCCCACATGTCCGACGCCCCCACCAGCATCCAGCCCATGGTCAGGATGAAGCCGAACAGCAGGGTCTGGCGGATCGCCAGTGACGGTTCGGGAGCCAGGGGCGAGACGGTGACCGCCAAGGCGAGGGCGGCGATCATGACCGCGATCCTCACCTTCAGCCGCGCCCGTCCGACCGTGCCGCGCCAGAACACGTCCCGCTTGCGCACGGCCAGTTTCAGCAGGGCGAAGACCAGCTGGTTGGCGGCCCAGCCGATGAAGACGAACACCGCGACGATGATCGAGATGACCACCCATTCGGGCAGCCAGTAGAACTCGCGCCAGAGGCGGAATATCTCGCGGGTGAGGTCGGCGACGAAGGCGGGCATGGGGAGGTTATAGGGCCTTAAGGCCTCAGACGGGAGGCGTCCGTCCCGCCGCCGTCTCGACCATGTCGGCGAGCCCCGCGGCGGCGTCCGGCAGGGCCGCCGATTTCGCCCCCGCGCTCATGGCCGCCAGCCGCGCCGGATCGGACAGCAGCGCCAGCAGCGACGCCGTCAGCCGCTCGACCGTCACCTCATCCTCCAGCATCACCTCGGCGCCGCCGGCCTGAGCCAGACCCAGGGCGTTGAACCGCTGGTGGTCGTCCATGGCGATCTTCAGCGGGATCAGCAGCGACGGCACGGCCGCCACGGCCAGCTCCGAACAGGTCGAGGCGCCGGCCCGGCCAATGACCAGATGCGCCGCCGACAGCCGTTGGGCCATGTCGCGGAAGAAGGGCGCGACCTCGGCCTGGATCCCGGCCTCAAGATAGATCTGCCGCGCCGCCTCGAGCGTTTCGGCCCTCGACTGCTGCTGCACCTTCAGCCGGGCGCGGATCGCCTCGGGCAGGGCCGCCAGCGCCCGCGGCGCGGTCTCGGCGAGGATGCGGGCGCCCTGGCTGCCGCCGGTGACCAGCACATGGATGGGGCCGTCGGGCGCGGGCGGGCTCCAGACGCGGTCGTACAGGGCGCGGATGTCCGGCCGCACCGGATTGCCGATCAGGGAGACGCGCGCGCCCAGCCCCTGCGGGACCTTCTGCAGATCGGGAAACGACGAGGCGAGCGCGCCCACATACGGCGCCAGCCAGCGGTTGGTGCGGCCCAGCACGGCGTTCTGTTCGTGCAGCAGGGTCGGGCGCCGCTGGCTCAGCGCGGCGATCAGGGCCGGAGCCGACGGATAGCCGCCGAACCCGACCACGACCGCCGCGTCCAGCCGCTTCAGCGCCTTGCGGGCCGTCATGACGCCGCGCGCGATGGCGACGCCCGCCTTCGCCATGCCGATCGGCCCGCGCCCGGTTGCGGCGTCCAGCGCAATCCGCTCCTCGGCAGGGAAGTTGTGGGCATAGGCCTCGCCCCGGTGGTCGGTGGCCAGGACGATGCGCCAGCCCCGCGCCTGAAGCTCGCGCGACAGGGCCTCGGCGGGGAACATATGGCCCCCGGTGCCCCCGGCGGCGACGACGCAGACTTTGCTCATGGAGTGTGTTTGCCCTACCCGATGCGCGCTCGCCACTCCTATACTTTCGTCATCCTCCGGCGAGCGCAGCGAGACCGGGGGACCCAGCGGCGCCGAAGGCGACCGGTTCACGCACGATGTCTGACGGCCGGGTCCGCGACAGGGTCGCGCTCTCGCGCGCCGCTGGGTCCCCCGGTCTGCGCCGCGAAGGCGCGGCTTGCCGGAGGATGACGAAAGCGGTGGCGCCTACGGCAGGATGCGCCGGCCCTGCGGCAGGCTGGCCCCCGGCTCGTAGGCGCCGGGGCGGCGGCGGGTCAAGGCCAGGGCCAGACCCATGGTCAGCCCCATGGCCAGCATCGACGAGCCGCCATAGCTGATGAAGGGCAGGGTCATCCCCTTGGTCGGGATCAGGTTCAGGTTCACCGCGATATTGATGCAGGCCTGCAGCCCGATCAGCATGAACAGGCCCGCCGCCGCCGTCTGTTCGAACGGATCGGTCAGCTTCATCGCCCGCCGCATCCCGCGGATGAGGATGAAGGCGTAGAGCGAGATCATGGCCAGCGACAGCACCAGGCCGAACTCCTCGGCGCCGACGGAATAGATGAAGTCGGTGTGCAGGTCGGGCACCGACCGCTTCATCACCCCCTCGCCGACCCCGCGCCCGACCAGCCCCCCGGCGCGGATGGCCTCGGAGGCGCGGTCGATCTGGTGGGTGTCGGTGGTCTCGGGCGACAGGAAGCGGCTGAGACGATCGCGCATGTGGCTGAAGGTGAAATACAGACCCACCACTCCCGCCATGCCGGCGGCGGCCAGCGCCGCGACCCATTTCAGCGGCACCCCGGCCATGAAGAAAACGGCCATGAAGGTGGTGGTGATCAGCAGGGTCTGGCCGATGTCGGGCTGGATCAGCAGCAGTCCGACGGTCAGGGCCCAGGCCCCGAAGGCGATGCTGACCCCCGGCACCCCCTGCCCCTTCTGCGCCTCGGAGAACATCCATGCGGCGAAGACGATCAGGCTGGGCTTGGCGAACTCGGACGGCTGCAGGCTGAACGGTCCCAGATTCACCCAGCGCGCGGCGCCCTTCACCTCATTGCCGATGAACGGCAGGGCCGCCATGACGACGATGGCCCCCAGCAGGGCCAGCAGGGCGATGCGCCTGACACCGCGCGGCGACAGCAGCGAGGCCAGCAGCATCAGCACCGTCCCGCCCGACGCCCAGACGATCATCCGCCAGGAATAGTGGAAGGGATCGCTGATCGACTGGTCCGCCAGAATGGCCGCCGGGCTCGAGGCGAAGCTCAGCGACACGCCCAGGGCCACCAGCGTCAGCGCCGCCGCCAGCAGGCCGCGGTCGACGGTCCAGAACCATTTGGCGATCGGGCTCTGGTCGTTGCGCGAAAAGGCGGGGCTGTAGTCGCTCATGACGCGCTCGCGGGGATGGCGCCGAGCGCGAGGACGGCAGCGCGGAACGCCTCGCCCCGGGCCTCGAAGTCGGGATACTGGTCGAAGCTGGCGGCGGCCGGCGACAGCAGCACCACCTCGTCGCGGCCGGTCGCGGCGGCGGCCTCGGCGGCGGCCTTCACGGCGCTGGCCATGTCGCCGCTGATCCGGTGCGGGGTATCGCCCAGCCGGGCGGCGAACGGCCCCGCCGCCTCGCCGATCAGGAAGGCCTCGACCACGCGCGGGAACAGGTCCTCAAGGTCGTCGATCCCGCCCGCCTTGGCCCGCCCTCCGGCGATCCAGAAGCTGCGCGCGTAGCTGGCCAGCGCCTGCCGCGCGGCGTCGGCGTTGGTGGCCTTGGAGTCGTTGATGAAGCGGACGCGGCCGAGGGTGGCGACGTGCTCCATGCGGTGGGCGAGGCCGGGGAAGGTCAGGAGGCCTTGGAGGGCGGCCTTTCCGGAGATACCCAGATGTCTCGCGGCCAACCACGCAAATGCGGCGTTCTGCGCGTTGTGTCGTCCAGGAAGCGAACGGGCATTCGAGATGTCCGCAACCCCCACCGCACCCTCGATGCTCAAATTGCCCGGCTCTGCATAGATGATCTGGACCGCCACCAGAACCGGGTGATCATCGAGGTCTTTGACGGTCGTCGAAACCACGGCGGTATAGCGGCCGGAACTCTCGAGGTCCGATGCGATATCCAGCCCGGCCTGCTCATCGACGCCAACCAAGGCGACACCTTCCGGCCCCTGCGCCTGGAATATCCGCCGCTTCGCTGCGACATACCCCTCCATCCCGCCGTGCCGGTCGAGATGGTCCGGGCTGACATTGGTCAGGATGGCCACGTCCGGCGCAAACCGCGTCGTCAGGTCCAGCTGATAGCTCGACACCTCGATCACATAGACCGCGCCCGGCGTCGGCGCCGGCAGGGCCAGCACCCCGATGCCGATATTGCCGCCGACGTGCACCGTCAGTCCCGCCTGTTTCAGCACCCAGCCGATCAGGGCCGTCGTCGTGGACTTGCCGTTGGTGCCGGTGATGGCGATGACCTTTGGCCGCTCCCCCTCGGGCAGGGCCGCGATGGCGCGGGCGAACAGTTCGATGTCGCCGATGACCTCGACGCCCGCGGCCTTCGCCTTGCCGACGGTCCAGTGCGGCTTGGGATGCGTCAGCGGCGCGCCCGGCGACAGCACCAGCGCCGCGAACCCCGACCAGTCGGCGCCCGTCAGGTCCTCGACCGCGAACCCTTCGGCCTCGGCCTGCATCCGGCTGGAGACGCTGTCGTCCCACAGCACGGGCGAGGCTCCGCCGGCCTTCAGCGCACGCGCGGCCGTCAGTCCCGACCGTCCCAGGCCGAAGACCGCGATGCGCCGCCCTTCGAAACCGGGGACGGGGATCATGGCTCTATCGCAGTTTCAGGGTGGCCAGACCGGCCAGGGCCAGCATGGCCGAGACGATCCAGAACCGGATCACCACCGTCGATTCCGGCCAGCCCATCTTTTCGAAATGGTGGTGGATCGGCGCCATCAGGAAGATGCGCTTCTTCGTGGCCTTGAAATAGGCGACCTGGATCATGACCGAGGCCGCCTCGATGACGAACAGGCCGCCAACGATGCCCAGCACCAGCTCATGCTTGGTGGCGACGGCGATCGCGCCCAGGGCGCCGCCGAGGGCCAGCGAGCCGGTGTCGCCCATGAAGATCTTGGCCGGCGGGGCGTTGTACCAGAGGAAGCCGGTGCCGGCGCCGATGATGGCGGCGCAGAAGATGGCCAGTTCGCCCGCGCCCGGCACATGGTGGACGCCCAGATAGTCCGAGAAGATGAAGTTGCCGACCAGATAAGCGATGATGCCGAACGCGGCCGCGGCCATCATCACCGGCACGATGGCCAGGCCGTCCAGACCGTCAGTCAGGTTCACCGCATTGGAGAAACCCACCAGGGTGAAGGCGGCGAACAGGACGTAGAACCAGCCCACGTTCAGCAGCACGGCCTTGAAGAAGGGGAAGGCGATCGAGGTCTCGAGATTGGGCGTGGTCGGCGAGGCCGTCATCCACAGCACCGTCATGACGCCCGCGATCACCGAGACGATCACCTGGGCGACCAGCTTCTGTTTCGACGTCAGCCCGGCCGAGGTCTGTTTGGTCACCTTGGCGTAGTCGTCGATGAAGCCCAGCACGCCGAAGGCCGCCGTCACGAAGCTGACTATCCAGATATAGGGATTGGTCAGGTCGCCCCACAGCAGGATGGCCACCGCGATGCCCGCCAGGATCATCAGCCCGCCCATGGTCGGGGTGCCCACCTTGGACAGATGCGAGACCGGTCCGTCCGAGCGGATCGGCTGCCCCTTGCCCTGTTTCATCCGCATCCAGGCGATGAACCGGCTGCCCATGGCGACCGAGACGATCATGGCCGTGGCCATGGCCAGCGCCACCCGCACCGTCTGGTACTGGACCAGGTTCAGAAGCGGATAGTCCTGCGCGATGTCGGCGTAGTGGAGATACAGAAGATAAAACATCAGGAGCCTCTTTCCCTATCGCTCGCGACGCGGTCGCTCGCTGCTTGAGGGTGTCCAAGCGCGACGAGAGCCTTGGCGACCAGCGACGCCTTCGATCCGTTCGACCCCTTGACCATGACCACGTCGCCGGGCGCAACCAGAGCCGCGGCCTCCGCGGCCAGTTCGGCGGCGGTCTCGCGCCACAGGCCACGGCGAGCCGGCGGCAGGACGTCGTGCAGCCGCTTCATCTCGGGCCCGGCCGTATGGACCAGGTCCAGTCCGGCGGCGGCGATCGGCTCGGCCAGACCTTCGTGCAGCGCCCGCGACCGGTCGCCCAGCTCCAGCATGTCGGTCAGGACCACGACCCGACGCCCGCCGGCCGCGACCGGCTTCGCGCCAAGGCTCCGGAAGCCGGCGGCCATGGAGAGCGGATTGGCGTTGTAGCTCTCGTCGATCAGGGTGAAGGCCCCGCCCGGCGCAGCCACCACCGTCGTCTGGCCCCGGCCCGCCAGCGGCCGGAAATTGGCCAGGGCGCTGAGCGCCGTGTCCAGCGGCACGTTGAGGGCGTCGAGCATCAGCAGGACGCAAAGGCTGTTCAGGCCCCAGTGGAAGCCGGACTGGGCGAGAGGGAATTCGATCGTCTTGCCGAACAGTTCGGCCTTCACCCGCGCCCCGTCGGGGCCGGGCTGGAAGGCCAGCAGGCGGGCGTCGTGGCCGGCGGCCGTGCCGAAGACGACCCGGCGGGCTCCGGCCTTGCGCGCGGCGGCGTCCAGCAGGACCGAAAAGCCCGTGTCGCCGTTCAGCACCGCCACGCCGTCGGGGGCCAGACCCTCGAAGATCGCGGCCTTCTCCGCCGCCACCCCGGCCTCGCCCTCGGCGAAGGCCTCGATATGCACCGGACCGACGGTGGTGACGCAGGCCGCGTGAGGCCGGACCATCCTGGACAGGGGCGCGATCTCGCCCGGGGCGTTCATGCCGATCTCGAACACGGCCCGCTCGGTCGAACGGGGCATCCGGGCCAGCGTCAGCGGCACGCCGATATGGTTGTTATAGCTCCTGATCGAGGCGTGCGCCGGTCCCGCCAGATCCAGCCCCGCCTTGACCGCCTGGGTCACGCTGGTCTTGCCGACGGAGCCGGTGACCGCGCCGCGCCGGACCTGCGGGCTGCGGTCGCGCGCGGCGACGCCGAGGGCTTCCAGCGCGCGCAGAGTGTCGGTCGTGACGACCGAGGGTCCGCCCTCGACCGGATGTTCGGTGAGGGCGCCCGCCGCGCCCGCTGCGAAGGCGGCGGCCGCGAACTCATGACCGTCGCGCGCGCCCTTCAGCGCCAGGAACAGGTCGCCCGGGACGATCTCGCGGCTGTTGTAGGTGATGCCCGTCGCCTCGAAGGGGGGGCCGGACAGACGTCCGCCCGTCGCGGCTTCGATTTCGGCGGAGGTCCAGAGAGGCTGGGTGTCAGGCATGGAGGCGAAGGGCTTCGGCGGCGACGGTTGCGTCATCGAACGGATGGGTCGTCCCGCCGATGATCTGTCCCTGCTCATGCCCTTTTCCGGCGATGACCACCACATCTCCGTCGCCCATCATTTCGATGGCCTGTTGAATGGCCGCGCGGCGGTCGCCGACTTCCCGCGCGGCGGGGCAGCCTTCGCGCACCGCGCGACGGATGGCGGCCGGATCTTCCGAACGCGGGTTGTCGTCCGTGACGATGGCCACGTCCGCCAGACGGCCGGCGATCTCGCCCATCAGGGGGCGTTTACCCTTGTCCCGGTCGCCGCCGGCGCCGAAGACCACGATCAGCCGCCCCGTCGCATGGGGGCGCAGGGCCTTGAGCACCGTCTCCAGCCCGTCGGGCGTATGGGCGTAGTCGACATAGACCTCGCCCCGCGCGGAGCCCGGAATGCGTTGCAGCCGGCCCTGCGCGCCGGTGATCTTCTCCAGCCCCGCCAGCACCCGTTCGGGCGTTTCCCCGGCGGCGATGCACAGACCGGCGGCGACGAGGGCGTTGGAGGCCTGGAAGGCCCCGGCCAGCGGCAGCAGAACCTCATACAGGGTCCCGCGCGCGTCGATGGTCAGACGCTGCCCCTCGGGCGTAGCCTGACGGGCGATCAGCGACAGGTCCCGGCCCCGCTCGCCCACGCCCATGACGCCGAGGCCCGACATGATCGAGGCGGCGGCGAAGCTCGAATAGGCGTCGCTGTCGGCGTTCAGCACCGCCGTCCGGCCGCGCGGCAGCAGGGTCTCGAACAGCCGCAGCTTGGCGGCGCGATAGCCCTCCATATCGCCGTGATAGTCGAGGTGGTCCTGGCTCAGATTGGTGAAGGCCGCCGCCTTCAGCGTCACCCCGTCCAGCCGCCGCTGGTCGATCCCGTGCGACGAGGCCTCCAGCGCCAGATGGGTCACACCGCCCGCGGCCAGGTCGGCCAGCATGCGGGCGGCGTCGGCAGCGTCGGGGCTGGTCAGGCCGGGGCCCGTCAACTCCCGGTTAACGTTACCCATTTGTGCTAAAACCCCCAGGGTTCCCATGCTCGCGGCATGGAGGCCCAAGGCGGCCCAGATCTGGCGGCAGAAGGCGGCGACCGAGGTCTTGCCGTTGGTGCCCGTCACGGCGACGCAGGTCGCCGGCTGGGCGCCGTAGAAGCTGCGCGCGGCGATGGCGTAGGCGCGGCGCACGTCGCCCGAGGTCACCAGCACCGGGGCCATGGCCGCGTCGGTGTCGGACGGGGCCAGCACGGCGGCGGCCCCCTGCGACAGGGCCTGCGGAATGAAGGCCCGGCCGTCGGCGGCCGTGCCCGGCAAGGCCACGAACAGCGAGCCGGGCGCGACCTTGCGGCTGTCGGCCGTCACTCCGGTGATGACCGGGTCCGAGGCCACGTCCCGGCGCAGCAGTTCCGACAGTTTGACGGGAGCCGGGGCGACACTCATCGACCGTCGCCTTCCAGGTCTTCGAACGCCGGAATCCTGTCGCCGACGGCGGTGCGGTAGGCGTCCGCGCGGCGCTGGACGTTCAGGAAGGGCGCGATCCGGTCGGCGATCCGGCCCACCGCCGGCGCGGCGACGAAGCCGCCGGTGCGCGGATAGGTCTGGGGCTCGTCGATCAGCACCAGGATCTGGTAGCGCCGGGCGTTGACGGGACCGTCGGCGGGGAAGACGGCGGCGAAAGTGCCGACGGCGTGAGCGGTCGAATAATGGCCGTTGACCGACTTGTTGGCCGACCCCGTCTTGCCGCCGACGCGCAGGCCCGGAGCCTCGGCGCGGCCGCCCGAACCGCGGACCACGTTGCGGCGCATCAGGTCCAGCATGGTCAGGGAGGTCTCGGGCGAGATCACCTGCCGCGCCGGCACGTCGGGCCGTCCGCCCTTGCGCAGGGTGAGCGGAATGTACCGCCCGCCGTTGGTCAGGGCCTGCATGGCCGCCGCCATCTGCAGCGGCGTGATCGAAACGCCATAGCCGAACGACAGCGAGGCCAGGGTCGAGTCCGACCACTCGCGCGGGATGATCGGCATCTCCGACGCGATCTCGAACGGGGCCCGGGACAGCAGGCCGAAGCGCTCGAAATAATCCCGCATCACCCGCGGCCCCATCTCGGTCGACAGGCGCGAGGTGCCGATGTTGGACGAGTGGAGATAGACCTCCTCCAGCGTCAGCACCTTGTTGGTGGCGTGGAAGTCGGTGATCCGACGATTGCCGATCTGCAGCGCCTCGGAGGCGTCCAGCAGGGTGTTCATGTCCGCCCGGCCGGTGTCGATGGCGGCGGCGACGGTGAAGGTCTTGAACACCGACCCCATCTCATAGGTGGCGGCCGAGGCGAGGTTGCGCGAGTTCGAACCCGGCCAGCTGGCCATGCCCAGGACCTCGCCGGTCTGGACGTCGGTGATGATGCCGACCGCCCCCTTGGCCTGGGTCTCGGTCGCGGCGGCGGCCAGTTCGTTCTCGAGAATGCCCTGGATGCGCAGGTCGATGGAGATCTGGAAGGTTTCGCCGCGCGCGCCGGCCGCGCGGATCTCGTCGTTGAAGGCGCGTTCGGCCGCCGACAGGCCCACCCCGCCGGTGTCGACGTTGCCGACCACATGCCGGGCGGATTCGCCCAGCGGATAGACCCGCACGTCCTCGGGCTCGAAGGTGACTCCGCCGAGGGCGAGATTGTGCACCGCCACCTTCTCCTGCGGCGTCAGGCGGTTGACCGCCAGCAGGCGCCGGTCGCCGTTCAGCACGCGGTTCAGCCTGGCCGCCGACACGCGCGGCAGGGCGCGCCTGATCTGCGCCGCCGCCGCCTTGCGGTCCCAGACCTCGGCCGGATCGATATAGAGGCCGTAGTGGGTGATGTTGGTGGCCAGCAGGGCGCCGTTGCGGTCCACCATGTCGGCGCGGACCACCGCATTGGGATGGATGGCCGAACCGACTCCGCCCTTCGCCGTCAGCAGGGCGGCGTGGGCCGCGCCCACGGCCAGACAGACGAAGACCGCCGAGAACAGCGACAGGATGACGAAGATGCGGACCCGGGTGTCTTCCTCGGGCCGGGCGTCGGCGTGGGCGCGGCCGAACGAATGCTCGACCCACCACATGGCCTCGGCCAGCCAGCGCCACGAGGGCAGGTAACGCCGCCCGCCATAGGCGACGGGGCGGTCGGCGGCGAAGGGATCGTGCGCGCTCACTGCGCGGGCTCCGCGGAGGACGGCGCGGGCGGGACG
>NZ_DATMYH010000074.1:0-9680 GCF_035561115.1 Brevundimonas sp. | reverse complement strand
GGCCGGGGGGGGGGCGCCGGCGCCCCTCCACCGCTTCGCGGTCCCGTCGTCCGATCGCCGCCGGCGACCGTTCCTCCACCCCATCGGCTTCGCCGACAGGGAGGAGACAAGGGATCTAGTCGTGCCCGTGCCCGTGCCCGTCCGTCTCCGCCTCCGTCGCACCCGCGGCCCAGCCCTCGCCGCCGGTCTCCGCGAACCAGAACGGCGCGCGGGGCCGCTGACGCGGGGCGACCTCGTTCATATGGGTGTCGTACACGCGGCCGTTGGCGATGGTCCAGGCGATCGAGGTGGTGTTGCGGATGTTGTCCAGCGGGTTGGCGTTCATCACCACCATGTCGGCCAGCTTGCCGGGCTCCAGCGAACCCAGGTCCCGGTCCAGACCCAGCGACCGCGCGCCGTTGATCGTGCCGGCGCGGAGGGCGTCGATGGGGGCCATGCCGCCGAGGGCGAGGCTCCACAGCTCCCAGTGGGCGGCCAGGCCCTCGCGCTGGCCGTGGGCGCCGATCGAGACGCTGACGCCCTGTTCCGACAGGCGCGCCGCCTCGCGCGCCACCGAGATGTGGTTCCATTCGTTGTCCGGCAGGGTCACCGGGCGGCGGGCGCGGGCGTCGAGGATGCGGCGCGGCACATACTGCGTCAGGATCGGGTGATCCCAGACCGGGCTCTCCTGATACCAGTAGTTCTCGCCGTAGCTGCCGCCGAAGGCCACCACCAGGGTCGGATTGTAGGCCGTCTCCGTCTGGCGCCACAGCTGGTGCACGTCGTCGTACATGCGGGCCAGGGGGATGGAGTGCTCGACCGTGGTGTGGCCGTCGACGATCATCGACATGTCCTGGTGGAACAGGGAGCCGCCCTCGGGGACGACCATCATGTTCAGCTGGCGGGCCGCCTCGATGATCTGCTGGCGCTGGTCGCGGCGCGGCTGGTTGTAGCTCTTGACGCTCCAGGCGCCGGCCGCCTGCATGCGGCGCAGGGTCGACAGGGCGTCGTCCAGACTGTCGATCTTCACCGTGCCGGCGCTGGTGGCGCCGTAGAGGATGGAGCCGGTCGAGAAGATGCGCGGGGCGACGACGCGGCCGGCGCGGGCCAGCTCGCTGTGGGCGAAGATCTCGCTGGTGTCGCTGGAGGGGTTGTGAATGGTGGTCACGCCGAAGGCGAGGGAGGCGTAGTCGACCCAGCTCTGCTCCGGGATGACCTCGTCCGACCCCATCGAGCCGTGCCAGTGGGCGTCGACCAGACCGGGCATGATGGTCTTGCCGGCCATGTCCATGACCGGGACCCCGGCGGGGACGGGGGTGGTCGCGGCCGGGCCGATGGCCGCGATGCGGTTGCCGTCGATGATGACGACGCCGTTCTCGATGACCTCGGCGCCGTTCATGGTGATCAGCCGGGCGCCGGTCAGGGCCATGCGGCCCTCGGGCCTGTCGGTCACGGCGCTGAAGCCGATGTTGATCCCGTGCTCGTCCGGCTTGGGCAGCTCGTCCGGGGCGCCGTCGACGAAGGCGAAGGAGCGGTTCAGGTCGCGGGTGAACAGCTCGGGCCCCTGCGACCAGTGCAGGCGGCGGCTGTCGCCCGACCAGCTCAGCCATTCGCCGGAGTCGCGGGTGACCCGGGCCTGGGGCAGGGACTTGCCGTCGGGGGCCAGGGCGACCGGCCGTCCGGCGGCGACGAAGGGGGCGACGTATGCGTTGAACCGCTCGGTCCAGCCGACCCAGTTTCCGTCCGGCGAGACGGCGAACTCGCTGGCCCATTCCGAGGTCAGGTGGGTGCGCGGCTCGTCGCCGTCGAGGTCGACCGAGATCAGGGTGCGCTTGTCGCCGTCGCGGCCGGTCAGGAACAGGCGGTCGCCGTCGGCCCCGAACTGCGGGCCCTCGCCGTCGTCGGTGACGTGGACCGGCTCGCCGCCCGCCGCGGGGATGCGGTAGACGCCCGGGTCGCGGCTCCACAGGGCGGTGGTCAGGAAGCCGTCGCTGACGGTGCGATAGACGATGGTCCGGCCGTCGGGGCTGAAGGTCGGCTCGACGTAGTGGCCGGGGTTGGGGGTGACGACACGTCCGGCGCCGCCCGAGGCCGGGACGACGCGGACGGAGCCCAGGTCCTGGTCGTCCCAGGTCGTATAGACGATCGAGCGGCCGTCGCGGGACCACGACGGATAGAGTTCGAAATGATCGCTCTGGCGCGTCAGCCGGCGCGGCGTTCCGGTCGGCAGGTCGCGGATCCACAGATTGCCCAGCGCCTCGAACACCACCTGCGACCCGTCGGGCGAGGGGCGGGCCCAGCGGAGCATCTTCACGTCGAACCGGTCGGGCGCGGCCTCGACGGGGAAGCGGACGGTGTCCTGCACCCGGCGGGTGTCGGCGACGTGGAAGGGGATGTCGGTCACGGCCTGGCTGGCGACGTCGACGCGCTGGATGCGGCCGGCGGCCCAGAAGACGATCGAGCGGTTGTCCGGGGTCCAGCTGATCCCCGGATAGACGCCGTGGATGGCCCAGGTCTCCTGCATGTCGCGGTCGAGGGCCGAGAAGACCGGGGTCTCGCGCCCGGACTCGATGTCCATGACGTACAGGGTCGACTGGTAGCGGACGCGCCGGATGAAGGCGATCGACTTGCCGTCGGGCGAGGGCGTGGGCCGGATCGAGCCGCCCGGGCCGGTGATGTAGGGATCGATCTCGCCCGTCTCGCGGTCGAGGCGGCGGATGATGTAGATCTGGGTGTTGGGGTCCTTGCTGTATTCGAAGGTGTTCCCCGGCGTGGCGTCGTCGCTGAAATACAGATAGCGGCCGTCGGGCGAGAAGGCGGGCTCGCCCGTGTCCTTCTGCTGCGTGCGGCGCTCGGTCATCTGCACCCCGCCGCCACCGCTGCGATGGTACATCCACAGCTCGCCGGCCCCCAGCGACCGGGCCGAGGTGAAATGCTTGCGGGCGACGATGAACTGGCCGTCGGGCGACCACTCCGGCTGGTTCAGCAGGCGGAAGGTCTCTTTCGACACCTGGGTCGGGTTCGACCCGTCGGCGTCCATGATCCAGATGTTGTCGCCGCCGCCGCGGTCCGAGGTGAAGGCGATGTGGCGGCCGTCGGGCGACCAGCGCGGCTGCATGTCCCAGGCCACGCCCGAGGCGATGGCGCGCGCCTCGCCGCCTGCGGCCGGCATCACATAGATGTCGCCCAGCAGGTCGAAGACGAGGGTCTGGCCGTCGGGGCTGACGTCCAGCGACATCCAGGTGCCGCGGGTGACGTCGATGGGAATGTCGCGCGACGGCCCGGGCGGGTTCTGCACATCCCATTTCGGCGCCGCGTCGTCAGCCGCATCGGCGGCGGGCTCCGCTGCTTCGGGCGTCGCCGCAACCGCGACCGGAGCCGGCGCCGGAGTCTGGGCCCAGGAGGGACCGGCGAACGCCAGCGAGGCGGCCGTAGCCAGGAGTGCGCGCTTCATTCTGTATTCCCCGGGGCCGGACAGCCTCACCGCCCGCGTACGGCCGCGTCCTCGCCGAACCCCAGAGAGCATTTCCCGGGGGGCGAAGTCCAGTCATGCAGCCGGCCTGCGGCGGCGATCCAGCGTGAACTCTTTGTCATGCGGCGGCAGGTTGTGGACGCCCGCCGCCTGAGTCATGGTCCGCGCGGAATTCAGGTGGGGAACAAGCGAATGCGTATCCGTGCGATGTTGGCCGGCGTGGCGGCGGCGGGCCTGATGGCCTTTCCTGCAGCGGCCCAGGACGGCCAGTATGGCGAGCAGCTGACCCGCATCGTCACCGAGGCCGCGAGCGGAACCTGCCTCGACGCCCTGATGGCGCCGTCCCTGCTGGACGCCTGCAACGCCCAGATCCAGGCCATGGCCCCGGCGCTCAGCGCCATGGGGGCGATCGAATCGATGACCTTCGTCAGCGCGCAGGACACCGCCGAGGGCCGGGTCGAAACCTGGGCCGTCAAATTCGCCGGCGGCCGGACCATGAACTGGGTCATCGGCCATCTGCAGGACGGCAAATTCAGCGTCGTCGGCTCGGCGGGCTAGCGATATTGACCAGCCTGACGGCCATCCTCCTCGCCGGTCTGATTGCGGCTCCGACCGGCCCGCAGACGCCGCCGATCTTCCAGCCCGGCGCGCCGGGCGCGGCCGCGCGGATCATCACCCCGGGCGAGGCGGTGGCCCTGAGCCGCTCGACCTTCACCGCCGCCGACGTCGCCTTCATGCAGCACATGATCGTCCACCACGCCCAGGC
Organism: Brevundimonas sp.; assembly: GCF_035561115.1. Taxonomy (GTDB): domain Bacteria; phylum Pseudomonadota; class Alphaproteobacteria; order Caulobacterales; family Caulobacteraceae; genus Brevundimonas. The sequence goes on along the minus strand of NZ_DATMYH010000074.1, from coordinate 5,463 downwards.
GGTGGAGATGGTCGATCTGCTCGAGACCCAGGGCTCCAGTCCGGCGGTGAAGCTGATGGGCCGCCGCATCGCCCTGAGCCAGCAGGCCGAGATGGACATCATGCGCGACTGGCTGACGCAGCGCGGCCAGCCGCTGGAAATGGCCGGCATGGCCCACGCCGGCATGGATCATTCCGGCCACTCGGGCCACGCCATGCCGCCGTCCGACACGCCGGTCATGCCCGGCATGCTGTCCCCGGCGCAGATGCAGGCCCTCGCCGCCGCCCGCGGCCCCGCCTTCGACCGCCTGTTCCTCGAGGGCATGATCCGGCACCACCAGGGGGCCCTCGACATGGTGGACGCCCTGCTGGCCACGGACGACGCGGCCCAGGACACGCTGCTGTCCGACTTCACCACCTCCGTCGTCTCCGACCAGTCGGCGGAGATCCTGCGCATGCAATCCCTCCTGTCAGACCTCTGAACCCGCACCCGAAGGACCGGTCCATGAACGTTCGCAGCACCCTGCTCTCCACCGTCGCCGCCCTCGGCGTGCTGATGACCGCCGGCCTCGCCGCGGCCCAGGCCCCCGCCGCCCAGGTCATCCAGGCCGACGCCCGCAGCGCCCTGACCGGCGGCCTGCACGACGCCGGCCAGCTGGCCTCGGGCCTGACGCTGGAATACTCCGTCGCCCCGCCGCCCGGCTTCTTCGACGCCGAGGCCCTGTTCGCCCCGCCCCGGAACCAGGCCGAGGCCGAGGCCTTCCAGGCCCGCATGCGCAGCAATCCCCGCTATGGCCCCCTGGCCCTGGCCAATACCGACATGGCCCTGTCCGACGGCAAGCTGTTCGTCGGCAATTTCAACGGGTTCAACGCCTATGACGTGTCCAAGGGCGGCGCGCCCGAACTGGTCATGTCGGTGGTCTGCCCCGGCGGCCAGGGCGACGTCTCCATCCATGGCGACCTGCTGTTCATGTCGGTGGAAGAGAACCGCGGCCGCCTCGACTGCGGCACGTCGGGCGCGGCGGGCGACGTCAACGCCGAACGCTTCCGCGGCGTGCGCATCTTCGACATCAGCGACCTGAACGCCCCGCGCCAGATCGCCGCCGTCCAGACCTGCCGCGGCTCGCACACCCACACCCTGGTGCCGCACCCGACCGACCCGCGCAAACTCTACGTCTACAACTCGGGCACCTCGAACGTGCGCAAGACCGAGGAGCTGGCCATCTGCACCGACGGCCAGCCCGACCAGAATCCCGACACGGCCCTGTTCTCGATCGACGTCATCGAGGTGCCGCTGGACCGGCCGCAGGACGCCGCCATCGTCAACCGCCCGCGCATCTTCGCCGACAGCCAGACCGGCCGCGTCGCCGGCCTGTGGCGCGGCGGCGCCGCCGGCATCGCCAGCCAGCGCACGGCCCAGACCAACCAGTGCCACGACATCACCGTCTATCCCGAGATCGGCCTGGCCGCCGGCGCCTGCAGCGGCAACGGCATCCTGCTGGATATCTCGGACCCGCGGAACCCGACCCGGGTGTCCGACATCTTCGACCCCGACATGGCCTACTGGCACTCGGCCACCTTCAACAACGCCGGCGACAAGGTCGTCTTCACCGACGAGTGGGGCGGCGGCATCGGCGCGCGCTGCCGGGCCGAGGATCCCTCGACCTGGGGCGCCGACATGGTCGCCACCATCGAGAACCGCACCCTGCGCGGCCGGGCCTTCCACAAACTGCCCTCGGCCCAGGGGTCCGACGAGAACTGCGTCGCCCACAATGGCATGATCGTTCCCGTCCCCGGCCGCGACCTGATGGTCCAGGCCTGGTACCAGGGCGGCGTCTCGATCATGGACTTCACCGACGCGACGAAACCCGTCGAGATCGCATACTTCGACCGCGGCCCGGTCGAGGCGGGCAAGCTGTACGTGGCCGGCTCGTGGTCGGCCTACTGGCTCAACGGCCGCATCTATTCCAGCGAGATCGCCCGCGGCCTCGACGTGCTGAAACTGGCCCCGAGCGAGCATCTGTCGGCGGCCGAGATCGCCGCGGCCGAAAGCGTCATGGCCGACACCATCAACCCCCAGACCCAGACCCGCGTCCGCTGGCCCGACCACCCCGACGTGGCCCAGGCCTACCTCGACCAGCTGTCGCGCGCCCCGGCCGCCGACGCCGCCCTGCTTGCGCAGATCCGGGCGGGCGTCGACCGGTGGCGGACCAGCGCCGACGACCGCAGCGGCGCCTCCGACCTGGCCGCGGCCCTGGCCGCGGCGGCGCAGAAGGAAACCGGCACGATCGCCAAGGGCCGGCTGACGGCGCTGGCGGAGATGTTCCAGCGGCGGGCGGGGTAGGGGGCGGCCGGTTGAAGGGACTCAACCACCCCTTCAACACGCATTCCCGCAAGGTCCGGCCCGTCCCCGTCATCCGGGCATCCCGTCTTCGCGGGCGGCCGGTGTTTTCAGCCGAGGGATCGCCGCCGACCGGGTCAGGGTCCGCGGAAGTCGGACCGGACGCGGCGTGAAGCCGCCGCTGACGGCCGCCTGCCGGAACGACGACGGAACACCCTTCCGACCACGGACGTTGTGTCCGGGAACCGAAAGAGTGTCCCATGCACAAGCTTGTCCCCCTCACGACGGCCCTCGTCCTCGCACTCGCCGCCCCGGGCGCCGCCCAGGCCCAGGATCACGGCAACGGGCACGGCAGGGGCCAGGCCGGCCATGACGACGGCGGCAAGCAGGACGGCGGCAAGCAAGACGGCGTCGACGACCGCGGCGACCGCGGCCGCGGCGAAAACCGGGGCCAGGCCCGCGACGACGATCCCGGCCAGGGCCCGGCCCAGACACGCGCCGCCGCGCGGGCTGCGGAGGTCCGATCCGGGCGAGCCGTCGAGGCGCTCCGCAGCGTGCGCGACAGAGGCGCCGGCGAGGACTCCCGCCCGAACGCCGGCGAGCTGCGCCGCGAGGCGGTGCGTCAGGTGTTCCAGACCCGCGACGGCCGCCCCGTGGTCTATTTCCAGCCCGAGCGGGACCGCGGCCTGATCGCCGGCTGCCCGCCCGGACTGGCGAAGAAGAACAACGGCTGCCTGCCGCCGGGACAGGCGCGCCAGATCGCCCGCGCCGCCGGCGCCGACCGCTATGAGTCCCTGTGGCGCCGGGCCGGGGACGAGTCCCGCTACCGCTACGAGGACGGCTATCTGTACCGGATGAGCCCGCAGGGCTCGCTGCTGGGCTATCTGCCCGTGCTGGGCGGGGCGCTGGCGCCCGGGGCCGTGTGGCCGTCGCAATACGCCTACCAGCCCGCGCCCGACTACTATTCCAGCTATTTCGGCCTGCCGCAGGGCCGGGACTACCGCTACGCCGACGGCGCCCTGTACGGGGTGGATCCGCAGACGCAGAGGATCAGCCAGATCGCGGCCCTGCTGACGGGCCAGACCCCGTCCGTCGGCCAGCCCCTGCCGGCCGGCTACGACGTCTACAACCTGCCCTATGCCTACCGGGGCCAGTACGCCGACAGCGCCGACGCCATGTACCGCTACAACGACGGCTATGTGTATCAGGCCGACCCGAAAACCCAGCTGGTGACCGCCGTCATCCAGCTGCTGACCTGATCCGGAGCATGACCATGAGACCGACGATGCGCCATGCGCTGACGCCCCTCGCCCTGCTGATGACGCTGGCCGCCTGCGGCGACGGCGCCGACGCCGGCAAGGCCGGAGAAGCGGCCGGGGCCGCCGCGCCCTCGAACCGGACCGTCGCGGCGACGCTGAAGGACGACCGGTCGTTCGGCACCCTGGAACGGGTGCTGGACAATGCGGCCCTGGGCGACGTGCTGGCGGGCAAGGGCCCCTATACGGTGTTCGCCCCCTCGGACGCCGCCTTCGCCGCCGCGGCCGGCGACCTCGGCGACGAGGCGATGAAGGCCCAGGGCGCCGCCATGCTGCGGGCCCATATCGTGCCGGGGGCGCTGACCCGCGCCGACATCGTGGCCGCCATCGACCGCAACGGCTCGGGCGCCGCCGAGATGCGCACCATGGCCAACACCCTGCTGACCTTCTCGAAGGAGGGCGACGCCGTGATCGTCTCGGGCGACAACGGCGCCCGCGCCCGCCTGACCGGCGGCGAGACCGTGGCCTCGAACGGGGTGGTCCAGCCGGTCGACGGCCTGCTGGTCGGGCCCGCGCCGGCGGCGGCGGCGGCGGCGAACCAGCAGCATTGACCCGGGCCCCGGCGCAGCCGACAGCTTCGGCCTTGCCCGCCGCCGAGGACGTCCGCCATGCCCGCTGAAGGAAAGGCCCCGCGCCTCGCCGTGCTGATCGACGCCGAGAACGCCTCGGCGCGGATCGCCGAGGCGCTGTTCACCGAGATCGCCACCCTGGGCGAGGCCTCGGCGCGGCGCATCTATGGCGATTTCGCCAGCGCCCAGATCGCCGGCTGGACCCGGGTCCTGGCCCGCTACGCCATCCAGCCGCAGCAGAATTTCGCCAACACCAAGGGCAAGAATTCGGGCGACATCGCCCTGGTCATCGACGCCATGGACCTGCTGCACTCCGGCCGGTTCGACGGCTTCTGCCTGGTCTCGTCGGACGCCGACTTCACCCGCCTGGCCTCGCGCATCCGCGAGGAGGGCGTCGACGTCTTCGGCTTCGGCGAGCAGAAGACGCCCGAAAGCTTCCGCCAGGCCTGCACCCGCTTCATCTACACCGAGAACCTCAGCGCGCCCGCCACCGCGGACGCGGCGCCCGCGGCGGGCCGGCGGACGGCGGGGACGGGGCCCGGGGCGGCTCCGGCTCCAACGCCGGGCAAGCGCAAGCCGGCCGAGGCGGCCCGGCTGATCGCCACGGTCATCGCCGACATGGACGAGGACGGCGACGGCTGGGTCACGGTCAGCGGCCTCGGCGACCGGCTGCGCAACGCCTATCCCGACTTCGACCAGCGCACCTATGGCTACGCCAAGCTGTCGGACCTGATCCGGGGGACCGGGCGGTTCGAGGTCCAGACCGGATCGGGCGGCGCCATGCGGATCCGCGACAAGGCCTAGGGTCAGCGCGCGCCCAGCAGGTCGGACCAGCGCCAGCTGCTCTCGCCCAGCGCCAGCCGCGGCGCGCCCGGCCCGTCGGCGAAGGCGATGACCGCAAGGCCGCGCATCGGCTGGGTCCGGCATTCGCGCGGCGCGAAGGCGACCTCCAGGGCGATGGCCTGACGCACCCCGGCCAGGCCCTTGCCCGTCTGGGTCGGGTCCTGGATCCAGTCGCCGTCCCACACCAGGATGGCGCGGCCCGAGGCGGGCATGGCGCGGTGGGCCTGGGTGACGGCCGCGCGCACGTCCGGGTCGGCCCGCAGCGCGTCCTGCAGCCGGCGGACCATGTCGCAGGCGCCGCCGGTCCCGGCGCCCGCGCCGCCGCCGCCGCCCGATCCCGAACCGGCGCCGGCCCCCTGGCCCGTCCCGGCCTTGAGCGCGCCGGCCAGCTGGGCTTCGCCGATGACGGCCATGGG
>NZ_DATMYH010000073.1:0-40420 GCF_035561115.1 Brevundimonas sp. | reverse complement strand
TCCCCACCCCGACCACGGCGACAAGGACGAGCTGAGACGGGTGCTGCACAAGACGCTGGGCGTGCCCCTGTTCCAGGAACAGGCGATGCGGATCGCCATGGAGGCGGCGAAATATGCGCCTGCGGAGGCCAACAGCCTGAGGCGGGCCATGGCCACCTTCCGGCACATGGGCACGATCCACGAGCACGAGGAGAAGTTCGTCGGCCGGATGATCGCGCGCGGCTACGATCCCGGCTTCGCCCGCAGCTGCTTCGATCAGATCAAGGGGTTCGGGGAATACGGCTTCCCGGAAAGCCACGCCTGCTCGTTCGCGCTTCTGGTCTACATCTCGTCCTGGATGAAGCACCACTATCCGGAGGTGTTCACCGCCGCCCTGCTGAACAGCCAGCCGATGGGCTTCTATGCGCCGGCCCAACTGGTCCGCGACGCCCGTGAGCATGGAGTGGAGGCGCGGCATCCGGACGTGAACGCCAGCGGCTGGGACGCGTCGCTGGAGCCGCGCGCGGACCAGGCGCACCACGCGCTGAGGCTTGGGCTGCGGGCCATCGACGGCTTCCGCAAGGAGTGGGCCGAGCGGATCGAGCAGGTGCGGGGCGAGCGGCCGTTCGCCGACGTCGAGGATCTGCGGGTCAGGGCCCGGCTGCCGACCCAGGCTCTGGACCGGCTGGCCGAAGCGGACGCCTTCGGCTCGCTGGACCTGACGCGTCGACAGGGGCTTTGGGCCGCGCGGGGCGCGCCGCCGGCGGCCTCGGCTCCGCTGTTCGAGGCGATGGGGCTGAACGAGACGGATGGCCGTCCGCCGGACGCCCTGCCGACGCTGGCGCCGTCGGAAGAGGTGGTCAGCGACTATCAGACGATCCGGCTGTCGCTGAAGGGACATCCTATCGCCTTCCTGCGCGACCGGTTGGACAAGGCCGGCGCCCTGACGACGGCCGGCTATGCGAAGCAGCCGAACGGGCGCCGGCTCATGGTCGCCGGCGTGGTGCTGGTGCGCCAGCGTCCGGGCACCGCCAAGGGGGTCTGCTTCATGACCATCGAGGACGAGATCGGCGTGGCCAACCTGGTTCTGTGGCCCGACGTGTTCGAACGCCTGAGACCCGTTGCGATGGGCGCGCGCATGGTGCTGGCGCGGGGCAAGGTCCAGACAGCGGAGGGCGTCACCCATCTGGTCGTCGATCATCTGGAGGACTGGACCCCGATGCTGGGTCATCTGACGCCCGACTCCGCCCCGGGTTCAGCCCAGGAGCCGGCGCGCGGACGGCACCCGCGGAACGTGCGGGTGCTGCCGGGATCTCGCGATTTTCACTGACCGGGACGTCCAGGAATTGGAGGACGTTTCAGGCGGGAAAGGGAAGACAAAAGCGAGACAGGAGAGACTCCCGATACTAGCCCTTGCGATGGCGCCGCCAGACCCACACCCGGTAGACGACGATCGGCGCGAAACCGCAGACGAGGGCGGCGATCAGCACTGTCCAGAATCCGCCGCCCAGCCCGTATTCACCGACCGCCGCCCCGACTCCGGCCGCGAGAACCGGACCGAGCCAGGGCAGCCACGATGGCGGCCTAGGCATCCACCTTGATGACGCCGCGCCGGATCTGGTCCAGCTCGATGGAGTCGAACAGGGCCTGGAAATTGCCCTCGCCGAAAGCCTGGTTGCCCTTGCGCTGTATGATCTCGAAGAAGATCGGACCGAAGGTGTCCTGGGTGAAGATCTGCAGCAGCAGGCCGTCCTCGTCCGAGCCGTCGATCAGGATGCGGTTCAGCCGCATGCGGGCGACGTCCTCGCCGTGGCCCGGCAGGCGTTTGTCGATCAGGTCGAAATAGGTCTCGATGGTGTCCTGGAAGGGGATGCCGCGACGCTTCATCTCCTCGACGGTCTCGAAGATGTTGTCGGTGGCCAGGGCGATGTGCTGGATGCCCTCGCCGTTGTAGCGCTTGAGGAACTCCTCGATCTGGGAGTTGTCGTCCTGGCTCTCGTTCAGGGGGATGCGGATCGCGCGGTCGGGGGCGATCATCGCCTGAGACAGCAGGCCGGTCGCCTTGCCCTTGATATTGAAATATTTCTGCTCCTCGAAGGCGAAGACATCGCCATAGAAGCCCGACCAGGTGCGCATCTGGCCGCGGCGCACATTGTGGGTCAGGTGGTCGAGGCTGAACAGGCCGACGCTGTTCTTGCGCTCGGCCTCCTCCCAGCCCTCGATCTCGTCCCAGCCGTCGTAGAGGGAGCCGGCCTCGCCATAGGCGTCGACGATGTAGAGCAGCGAACCGCCGATGCCCTGCAGCACATAGGGATAGCCGCCGGCGAGGGCGCCGCCGTCGTGGCCTTCGGCCGGTTTGGCGCCGCGCGAGACCGCGCCCTCGAAAGCAGCCTTCGCGTCGCGGACGCGGAAGGCCATGCCGTTGGCCGAGGGGCCGTGCTCGCCGGCGAATTCGGCGGCCTGACCCTTGGGCGAACGGTTGACCAGCAGGGTGATGTCGCCCTGCTTCATCCGCACCACGTCATTGGCCGGGTTCACATGGGTCTGGGTGAAGCCCATCAGCTCCAGGCGGGCGACCATGGCGGCCGGATCGGGGCCGGTGAACTCGACGAACTCGAAGCCGTCGACGCCGAGCGGGTTTTCCTTGTCCAGCCGGGCGGCCGCGTCGGATTGGGGCGCGTCATGCATGGGGCGTCTCCTTGAGAGCGTGCGGCGTTGATCGCCGCTTTCGGGCGGAACCTAGTGTCGGGCGACCGTGAAGCCAAGGCGGGGCCGGTCACATGCGCGTTGACGCCGCCCCGAAGGGGCGAGCGCGCGCCGGCGTCAGGGGCGTCCGACCACAGCGTCGACCGAATTGGTGGTCACCGGGTGATAGCCCGGCCGGGCCTGGGCGTAGATCCGGGTGGCGATGGGACGGCCCCAGTCGCCCTCGGCCCACAGGCTGGTGAACAGCGGCAGAACGAATTTGCGCCGGCCCATGGTGGTCAGGAACTTCTCCAGCGTCGGGACAGCAGCCTGATAGCGGTGCTGGACCGCGATCTGCAGCCAGGAATACAGCACCTCGGCGTTGCCTTCGTCGCGCAGGTTCAGGGTCGATTCCAGATCGGCCAGCTGGGCGGCGGTCAGCCAGTCCGCGCCGTCGCGCGCGCCCTGGGGACGCCAGGCCAGGAAGCGCTGCCGTTCCTGCGTCGACCAGCCCGCCCACGGAATGGCCGAGGCCGGACCCCTGTCGGCGAAGAAGGCGCGGGCCGCGGCGTCGACCGGAACGAAGGCGTTGGACACCGGCGGCCGCCAGTTCGACGGCATGCCGGGCTGATAGATCCAGGCGTCCATCATCAGCTGGCGCTCCAGTCCGGCGTCGCCGGCGACCAGATGGGTGCGGATGTCTTGCAGGAACAGTTCGGTGGTCATGGGGCGGAAGGCGTTGCGCTCGAAATAGCCCTTCAGCCATGTGTCGAACCGCTCGCGCCCGACGATGCGTTCGATGGTGAACAGGAAGGCGGCGCCCTTCTCATAGGCGACGTCGGTCAGGCCCTCGTCGGGATCGCGGCCCTCGAGGTCGAGGTGAAGGCGGGTGTCGGCCGGCGGCAGGCCGGCCATCTCGTCCTGCAGGTCGCCCCAGCCCAGCGAGGCCAGCATCAGGGCGCGGTCCCTGCCGTACAGGGCCTCCATGATCCGGTTCTCGAAATAGACGGTGAACCCCTCGTTCAGCCACATGTCGTTCCAGGTGGCGTTGGTGACCAGGTTGCCCGACCAGCTGTGGGCCAGCTCATGCGCCACCAGCGAGACCAGCGACTGGTCGCCGGCGATGATGGTCGGGGTGGCGAAGGTCAGGCGCGGGTTCTCCATCCCGCCGAACGGGAAGGAAGGCGGCAGGACCAGCAGGTCGTACCGGCCCCAGCGATAGGGGCCGTACAGCCGCTCGGCCGCGTCGACCATGTCGGCGGTGGGGGCCAGCTCCGCGCGGGCGGCGGCCAGCCGCGAAGGCTCGGTGAAGACGCCGGTGCGCTCGTCGATGGCGGCGAAGGCCAGGTCGCCCACGCCGATGGCGATCAGATAGGGCGGGACCGGATTGGTCATGCGGAAGCGCCAGGCCTTCATGCCGGGACCGGCGGCCTCGCCCTCGGGCGTCAGCTGCTGGGCGCTCATCACCACGCGCAGGTCGGCGGGGGCGACGATGCGGGCGTCATAGGTCTGGCGGATGCCCGGGCTGTCCTGGGTCGGAACCCAGGTGCGGGTCAGGATCGCCTGACCCTGGCTGAACAGATAGGGTTTCTGGCCGCCCGCCGTCTGGGACGGGGTCAGCCATTGCAGGGCGGCGGCGTCCGGGCGGGTCGAATAGGCGACGACGACGCGGCGTATCTCGCCCGCCTCCAGGGCGGGGAAGCGGACGGTCAGGGGCTGGCCCTTGATGGCGTCGTTGGCCCCGGTCTCGTACTGCAGCGGCCCTCCGGCGGCGTCGGTGACGTTGCGGATGTCCAGATTCCTGACGTCCAGCACCACCTCGGTCGCGCCGGGGACGCCCTGGATGTCGAGCGACGCCGTGCCGGACAGGGTGCGGGCCCGGAAGTCGGCGGTCAGGTCGAGGGCGACGTGGCGGACGTGGGCGATCTCCGGTCGGGCGTATGTGTGCGTGTCCCGCGCATATTCCGAAGGCGCTGCGGCCGAGGCCGGCAGGGGCGGCATGTCCGAGCGGGACGAGGGGCCGAAGCCCGGCATGGAGGCGCATCCCCCCAGAGCCGTCGCGAGGGCGAGGGCGGAGACCAGTCCAAGCGTGCGGATCATCGGATGTCCTTGACCAGAAGGCCCGCCGTCGCTGCTCGGACGGTCGGGACGGGTTCGTTTCCTGCCGGGACAACGCCCCGGCGGACCGAAAAGATCAAGAGGCAGCCAGAAACGGGGCAGGATTTCGCGCCTTGAACAGCCGTCCGCGCTCGGCGATCAGGACGAAGACAAGGGCGGTGAGCCCCAGCGCCACGAAGCCCACGGTCATGGGCGCGGCCGAGCCGTTGAACTGCTGGCCGATCAGGAAGCCCAGCGATGCACCGAAGGTGGTGGAGATGAATCCCTGCGCCGAAGACGCCGTGCCGGCGATATGGCCCATCGGCTCCATGGCCATGGCGCCGAAATTGCCGGCGATGAAGCCGAAGCAGAACATGGTCAGGGCCTGCAGGACGGCGAAGGTCCAGATCGTCTCGTGGCCGGTCAGCGCCACCGCGGCATGGATCGCCGACATGGCGATGAACCCCAGCAGGGCGGTGTGCGAGATCAGCCGCGAGCCCAGCCGCTCGACCAGCCGCGCGTTGAGCAGGGAGGCCACGGCGATGCCGCCTGCGACCAGGCCGAAGACGACCGTGAACAGCTGCGGTTCATGGAAGACGTCGAAAAAGATCTGCTGGCTGGAGTTGATGAAGCCGAACAGGGCCCCCGAGATGGCGGTGATGGCCAGGGTGTAGCCGATCGACTGGCGGTTGGTCAGCGCCTGCCGGAAGGCCGAGGCGATACGCCCGACCTCGATCGGCATCCGGTCCTCGGAATGCAGGGTCTCGGGCAGCCGGATGGCGGCCCAGATCGCAAAGGCGGATCCGCCCAGCGCCAGGACGCCGAACACCCAGGGCCAGGGCGCGACGGTCAGAATGGCCTGTCCCAGCGTCGGGGCCAGGATCGGCACGCCGAGGAAGACGAGGAAGCTCAGCGACATCACCCGCGCCATGGTCCGCCCTGAATAGCGGTCACGCACGATCGAGACGGCCAGCACGCGCAGGGCCGCGGCTCCGACTCCCGTGCCGACGCGCGCGGCGATCAGCAGTTCGAACGTCGGCGAGAAGGCGGCCAGCACGCTGAACACGACATAGAGGCCGAGGCCGAGCATCAGGATCGGCTTGCGTCCGAACCGGTCGGCCAGCGATCCGTAGACGATCTGGGTCACGCCGAAACCCAGCAGATAGGCGGTGACGACCCACTGGCGGCTGTTGTCGGACGCCACGCCCAGCGCCTCGCCGATGGCGGGCAGGGCGGGCAGCATGGAGTCGATGGCCAGCGCGTTCAGCGCCATCATCATGGCGATCAGGGCGACGAATTCGGGAAACCCGGGCCCCTTGACGGCGGCGGCAGGCGCAAGGGTCGGGGCGGTCATCGGGGGGCAGATGCGGATCGCACGCGTTCTGCGCAACCGACGCCGGGCGAAATAGCGGGGACGAAACGCGAAGTGAGCGCCTTAGCGGGCGGTTTTCAGAGCGGCCGCGACGATGCGCTCCCCCTCGCGAATATGGCCGGCGGCGCGCCGCTCGCTGTAGCGGTCGACCAGATAGTCCGACCGGTCGCGGGTCAGAAGGGTGAATTTCACAAGCTCCTCCATGACGTCGACGATGCGATCGTACCAGGCCGAGGGCTTCATGCGGCCGGCCTCGTCGAACTCCTGCCAGGCCTTGGCGACCGAGGACTGGTTGGGGATGGTGATCATCCGCATCCATCGCCCGAGCAGGCGCAGACCATTGACGGCGTTGAACGATTGCGAGCCGCCGGACACCTGCATGACGGCCAGGGTGCGGCCCTGGGTCGGGCGGACGCCGCCGCTGTTCAGCGGCAACCAGTCGATCTGGCTCTTCATCACGCCGGTGACCGCGCCGTGGCGCTCGGGGCTGCACCAGACCTGGCCTTCGGACCACAGCGACAGCGCGCGGAGCTCCTGCACCTTCGGATGATCGGCGTCGGTCGAGTCGGGCAGAGGCAGACCGCGCGGGTCGAAGATTCGGGTTTCGCAGCCGAGGCTGTCCAGAATTCGGGCGGCCTCCTCGGTCGCGAAACGGCTGTACGACCGCTCGCGCAGGGACCCGTAGAGCAGCAGGATCCGCGGCGGATGATCCGTGCGGGAGGACGGCTCCAGCCGGAGAGGGTCCGGTGCGGGCAGGAAGCGGGATTCGAACAGAGCTTGATCCGACATTCATTTCTGATATTCGGGAATTATGGAAATGACAACGGCCGTCACGAGTCTGTCCGCCCTCGCCCATGAGGGTCGGCTGGACGCCTATCGGCTGCTGGTGCAGGCGGGACCGAAGGGACTGGCCGCCGGCGAGGTGGCCCGGCGTCTCGGAATGCCGGCCAACACCCTTTCGACCCATCTGGCGGTCCTGGGCCACGCGGATCTGGTGCAGTCGAGGCGCGACGGCCGGTCGGTCATCTATTCGGCGCGGTTCGACCGGATGGGCGAACTGATGGCCTGGCTGGCCGAGGACTGCTGCGGCGGCGCGGCGGAGGTCTGCGCCCCGGTCGCCGCGGCGGCCCGGCGCGCGGCCTGCGCGTCCGCGAAGGCCTGATCATGTCGGTCTTCGAACGCTGGCTGAGCCTTTGGGTCTTTCTGTGCATCGTCATCGGAATTGGCCTGGGCTGGCTGGCGCCGGACGTCTTCGCCGTGATCGCCCGGATCGAGGCCGCGCGCGTCAATCTGCCGGTCGCAGGCCTGATCTGGCTGATGATCACCCCCATGCTGCTGCGCGTCGATTTCGCCGCCCTGGGTCAGGTCGGGCGCCACTGGCGCGGCATCGGCGTGACCCTGTTCGTCAACTGGGCGGTCAAGCCGTTCTCGATGGCCCTGCTGGCGTGGCTGTTCGTCGCCGTCCTGTTCAGGCCATGGCTGCCGGCCGACCAGATCGACAGCTATGTCGCCGGCCTGATCATCCTGGCGGCGGCTCCCTGCACCGCCATGGTCTTCGTCTGGAGCCGCCTGACCAATGGCGAGCCCAATTTCACCCTCAGCCAGGTGGCGCTCAACGACGCCGTCATGATCGTCGCCTTCGCTCCGATCGTCGGCCTGCTGCTGGGGCTGGCGGCGATCACCGTGCCGTGGGCGACGCTGCTGATTTCGGTCGGCCTCTACATCATCCTGCCCGTCCTTGTGGCCCAGGCCGTGCGGCGGATGGTGCTGGCGCGGCGGGGCGAGGCGGGACTTGAGCGGCTCCTGAGCCGGCTCGGCCCGGTCTCGATCTCGGCCCTGCTGGTGACTCTCGTCCTGCTGTTCGGCTTCCAGGGCGAGCAGATCCTCGCCCAGCCGCTGGTGATCGGCATCCTCGCCGTCCCGATCCTGATCCAGGTCTATTTCAACTCGGCCCTCGCCTATGGGCTCAACCGGGCGACGGGCGAGGCGCATTGCGTGGCCGGGCCGTCGGCCCTGATCGGGGCCTCCAATTTCTTTGAACTGGCTGTTGCCGCGGCGATCAGCCTGTTCGGCCTCAACTCAGGCGCCGCCCTGGCGACTGTGGTCGGGGTGCTGATCGAGGTGCCGGTGATGCTGTCGGTGGTCTGGATCGTCAACCGCTCGAAGGGCTGGTACGAGGCTGGGCCCGCAGTGCGCCGCAACGCCGAAAAGGAACGCTGACATGTCCCGCGCCTTCCCCGTCACTGTCTTCCACAACCCCGCCTGCGGCACCTCGCGCAATGTCCTGGCCATGGTCGAGGCCGCGGGCTACCGGCCCGAAGTGGTCGAGTATCTACAGGCGGGCTGGACCGCCGACCAGTTGCGCGCCCTGTTCGCCGAGGCCGGCCTGACCCCCCGCGAGGCGTTACGCGAGAAGGAGGCGGCCGGGATCGATCCGGGTCTGCTCGACGCCTCGACCCGTGACGACGCGATCCTGGCCGCGATGCTGGCGCATCCGATCCTGGTCAACCGCCCCATTGTCCGCACGCCTCTGGGCGCCGCGATGTGCCGGCCGTCCGAAAAGGTCTTCGAGCTGCTGGACCGCCGTCCCGACCGCTTCGTCAAGGAAGACGGGGAAGTGGTCGATCTTCGATAGGCCCGTACTGGCGCGCGGCCTGTCGCCCCGGCATATTTCCGCATCAGAGAGAGGATATCCGATGCGTCTTTCGATACTCGCGACCGCCCTGGCCCTCGGTTGCGCAGCCCCGGCCGCGGCGCAGGCGCCGGCCGCGCCGGTTCCCGCTTCGGCCGCCGTCCCCGCCGACGTCGCAACGCCCGAGGCCATTGTCGCAGCCCTCTATGACGTCATCTCCGGCGACGCCGGGGCGGCCCGCGACTGGAATCGCTTCCGCTCGCTGTTCCATCCGACGGCGCGCCTGGCGCCCTCGGGCGTGAATCGCGAAGGTCAGGGCGTCGTGCGTTCGATCACGCCCGACGAATACATCACCCGCAGCGAGCCCCTGTTGCTGGCCGAGGGTTTCCACGAACGCGAGATCGCCCGCCGGACGGAACGGTTCGGGCGCATCGTCCACGTCTGGTCCACCTATGAAAGCCTGCACCGCCTGTCAGACCCGCAGCCTTTCGCGCGGGGCATAAACAGCATCCAGCTGTTCAACGACGGCGCGCGCTGGTGGGTGATCAGCGTCTATTGGCAGGCCGAGACTGCGGCGGCGCCCATTCCGGCGGACTATCTGCCGCCGTCGGGCTGAAGGCCGGGGACGTGTGGTGCGGGCGGTCGGGCTCGAACCGACACTCCTCTCGGAACCGGATTTTGAGTCAGATCCAGGTTATACTAAGTATCAGTAACAGAAGGCTTTTATCGGACCATAAAGAATTATGTGCTAACCAATGCGCTAGGGAGATGGTCAACCTCCATATGGTCGGCAAACCGGACATCAAGCGGACATTTATCCGGACATCGAAGCGGCTCCTGCCTAGGCTTCATAATCCAGAAAATCGGTGATACGACTGGATTTCTAGCCTTAAGGAAACCGGACATGGAAACGGACATTCAGCCGGACAAAAAGGCGATTCGCGACGATGGCGAGACCGTGAGCGTCATGGAACCTACCCAACTTGGGGAAGGGTTCAAGGGGCGCGAGGAGGCGACGGAACTCGCTTTTGAACTCGCAAAACGGTCAGCGGGTTTCAAGCGCAGCCTTCCCGCCCCGATCTTCGTGTCCCTAGCGACCCTCGTCAGGGCGATGAACTGCTATTACAGCAACCTGATCGAGGGCCATAACACCCACCCGGTCGATATCGAACGTGCGCTCAACGACGACTACAGCGCCGACGCCGAAAAGCGTGACCTCCAGCTTGAAGCCAAGGCCCACATCGAGGTCCAGCGCTGGATCGACGAAGGCGGTCTGCGGGGCCGTGCCGCCGCCATCGAAGGCATCCGGGAGACCCACGACCGCTTCTATACCGCCATGCCGGAAGAGTTGCGCTGGGCGGAATATCCCGACGGACGTCGCGTGCCGGTGGTTCCGGGTGAATATCGGGAACTGGACGTTCAGGTCGGCCGGCACCGAGCCATAAGCCCGGGCGCGGTGCCGCGCTTCATGGATCGGTTCCAGGCCGTCTATGCCCGCCTCGGCGCGAACGAGACGACGGTGGCCACAGCCGCCGCTCACCATCGGCTCGCGTGGATTCACCCCTTCATGGACGGCAACGGGCGCGTCGGGCGGCTCATGTCGCACGCCCTGTTGCTTGAGTCCGTCGACTCCGGCGCCGTGTGGTCGGTCTCCCGGGGGCTCGCGCGAAACGTCGAGGCCTACAAGGCCCACCTAGCCAGCTGTGATCAGCCGCGCCGGGGCGACCTCGACGGGCGCGGCGCGCTCAGCCACGCAGCCCTCGCATCCTTCACCGTGTTCTTCCTGAAGACTTGCATCGACCAGGTCGACTTCATGGAAGGGCTCATCGAACCCGAGCGTCTTCGCAAACGGATCGAGATCTGGATCGAGGAGGAAGCCAAATTGGGCAACCTTAATCCCAAGGTGGGTGCCATCGTCAGCGCCATCCTCTATCGCGGTGAACTCCCGCGCGGCGAGGTGTCGGGCATCCTGGGCGGCATGACCGACCGGCACAGCCGGCGTCTGTTGGAGCCCCTGACCAAGTCCGGCGTCCTGCTGGCCGAAAGCAGCCGCGCCCCGCTTCGCCTCGGCTTTCCCGCCGCCCTGGCCGGGCGCTGGATGCCCGGCCTATTTCCGGAGCAGGCCTAGCCCTGCTTCGATCAGCGGAAGTCTGAGAAGGTCAAGCTAGAACAACGACAGTTGTCGCCTGTTTTGTTCGTAGGCCAGCCATTCGAGGGACTGCCCCATGGCGCGGAGCCAAGCCTCCACATAGGCAACAGGGCCGCCTGCCGCATCAACATCGATGGCGTGGAGGAACTGCGAGCGGTAGCCGGTTTCAGTGATCGGCAGAGGCGCGCGCTTCGGCTGGAGGGTGGTGACGGTAAGATGCGACGCCGCCAGATCGTGCTCCCGCACGATGCTGAGCCAGTCGCGCTCAAAGGTGATCTCGAAGTCCACGCCCCGCCAATGCAGGGCGTGAACCTCGATGCTGCGCTCGGCGGTCATCCCGCCACCGACCGTTCGGTGATGGCGCGCATCACGATGCGACCCGAAAGCGGCATGGCTTCGCAGTTGATGCTAAAGCCTTGGCCATCCTTGTTCGGCCAAGCTGCGCCGATGGGGGTCCAGATCGAGTTTTCGCCGTCGCCGACGACACGGAAGAGGCGGTGGGTCGGCTTGCGGCCGAGAGGAAGAGATTGGGTGGTCATGGCGATCTCCTTCTGGATGCCGCGGACCATTCCGCGGCTTCATGGGGAGAGGCCGGCGCGGGCCGTGAAGCCCGCGATCAAACCCCGCGAAGCGCCCGTCAGGGAACGGAGCTGCACGGAGCCGCAGGCGAAGGAAGCGAGTTGGGTTGAATGCGGGCTGGCCTGTGCCAGACGTACATCCCCGAAGCCGTAACGGTCTTGCGAAAGCTTGAGGTGCTGTGACCTTACGCTTGGTCTTCGTGGCTGTTGTGCAGGGCAGATTTCCGCACTCAGTCGTCATCGGGAAACGATCGACGGGCCAGATTTCCGCAGGCGCGAGGAAGCCATGCTTTCAGCGGCTTCGTTCTCCATCATCGCCGAGGTCGCGCGCTCGCTCGCCCGTTTTGGGCGACCGTTTAGGACTGAGGCCATTGGGCTCCCGGCTAAGGAAGCGGCCTTGCCTGTCGTCAAATGATCGATCGACAACGCCCCCGTGTCGTTCAGCAAAGTCCGTCAGGTAATCCAACGTGACGTCCTTTGCCCCGTCTCGTCCGAGGGATGCTGTGAGCAGCGCGCGAGTCGAGAAGGCGTCGCGGCCGTAGTGTAAGAACACACCGCTCCGGTGACGTGTCATCGCCACGTTGGCGGCTTGCCTGTCCATATGAGAGGTCGCCAGGACGTGAGCGCTATCGACTGTGACGCCTTGGGATTTGTGGATCGTGGCTGCGTATCCGTGGTCAACGTCCGGATAGAACTTCGGATCGAAGGAGACTTTCGCTCCACGGTCCAGTCGAACGGTCATACTGTTCGGGCCAGCCGCTTCGACCTCGCCCAAAGAACCGTTCTTCACTCCAATCGATCGATCGTTCCGCAGGAACATGATGCGGTCGCCCGTGGCGAACTGCTTTACGCCTCGGGTGGTCACGATCTGCCGGTCCTTACCGAGCGCCCCTGCCCTGCGCAGACTTTCCCTCGCAAGGGTGTTCAACTCCGCGACATCACGTCGAGTGTAAGCCAGCATGATCTGGCTGGCTTCTGGATGCCTGTCGCGGATCCGAGACCATTCCGACACGACAGCGACCCGAGCATCAGCGTGAGTTGCATGATCACGAACGAAGCCGGCAGCGCTGTAACGATCGATTGCTTGTTCGGTGCGGCCGGTCGCCAACTCTCGTGTCGCCTGGCGCTGCCACTCCGCGTGCTGACGGCGAACCTCCGTGATCTCGACCGCGCCGTGGCGCGCAGAGAGCGCCCGAAACGCAGAACCCGCTTCGATCGCCTGAAGCTGCTCCGGATCACCAACCATGACGACTTTGGCTCCGGCGGACTCCGCTTGGCTTACGATCCTCTGCATCTGTCGCGAGCCGACGAGACCAGCTTCATCGATCACCAAGACATCATTGGAGGTAAGGTGTTCTCGGCCCTGAACCCAAGCATGCTCCAGGCTCGCCAACGTCCGGGAATTAATGCCTGAACCACCCTCTAGATTTTCGGCGGCGATGCCAGACAGGGCGGCACCCCTAACGTGGAGGCCTTCGGCTTCCCACGCTTGCTTGGCGGCACCGAGCATGGCGCTCTTACCGCTACCGGCGTAGCCCACGACCAAGGCAAGATCCCCGCCACGAGTAACACTTTCCAACGCGTCCCGCTGTTCGCCTGAAATGTTCAGACCGCGCGCCTTCGCTTGTTCGATCGCCTGCTCGACGCGCTGACCAGAGAGCTCGTGGCTAAAGGTCTCGCTCATTCGAGAGGCGGACCGCTCCAGCTTCTGCTCGACAGCCAACATGTCTCGGCTGGTGAACCGGTCACGCCCGTGTCCGTCTTTGCCGAGGGCGACCAAATCCGCCGACAGCGAGATCGCGCTCATCACCTTGTCGAACTGCTCCTTTCCGTCTGAATGTCGGTGAGCAAACCGAGCCAGGTCATGGCGGGTAAAAGTCGATTGCTGATGGGTGATGGCATCCAACGCGATGTGGGGGTTGCCGGCGATGAGCTCGCCATTCCGGCGAGCGATCCCGCGGTGATCTGCCGCGCGTTCGGCCGCCTCGCCTCGGTCCTCTCTCCGCGCACCTGCTGGCCCGATCTTGTCTTGGGGCTCCAGTTCTATGCCTCGCTCCACGAACGAGCGGTGATCGATCCGGGCGTCGATATCCAGTCGAGCAAGGTGTTCGTTCGCGTGCTCCGCCCAGGCTTCGCGCCAATGCGTAAGAAGCTCCACGCCGTTCCAGTCTCGGACCTTTGCCCCGAACCCTCGGTCTCGCGCCTCGCGCATCGTGAGCATCACGTGAGCGTGGGGTTTGGGCGAACCGTCCTTGGCGGTATCCCAGTGAACGTTGAGGTCGGCCACCATACCCCGGTCGACGAACTCCTTCTGCACGAAGGATCTGGCCAGTTCGATCCCGTCTTTGCGGCTCATCTCACGTGGAATGGAAAACTCCACCTCCCTCGCGAGCTGCGCGTCCTTTCGCTTCTCGCCAGCCTCGACTTCATTCCAAAGCGTGGTTCGATCTTGCCAGCGCTCAGGAGTTTGCTTTGGTGCGAGAATCTCGGAATGAATGACGCCCGCCTTGTTGCTGAAGTCATGCGATCGATCCAGGCGTTCGTCATGAAGGCGAGACGCGGATCGATAGGCGGCAGCCGCCACGGCGCTCGAACCGTTGGCCCGAGAGATCACTTTCGCAGAGAAGTGATAGATCGCCATCGGCGTTCCTCATCCCCAGCAGCACGTCGGCACGACGTATAAGCGCGCACTCCCAAAACTATTTGGTCGTGAGGTAGTTCCTTCGCCTAGGTTGAAGTCGGTAGCGAAAAGCGCCCTCATAGGGTATGTTCCTGCTCGACCGCGACGCTCTTTGATGGAGTAATAGCGTGCGCAAACCCCGGGATATCGACGCCGAACTTCGAGCGCTGGCCGACAAGGCAAAAGGCCTCAAGGCGCGCAAGATCAGCCAACTCGGGGAGCTGGTCGCGGCGACTGGAGCGGACAGTCTTGAAGTCGAAGTGTTGGCGGGTGCGCTTATAGCGGCCGTCGAAACGAGCGGTGACAACGACGCGACGGACAGTTGGCGTCAGCGTGGGGCTGCCTTCTTTTTTCGCCAGGGCCGCACTCAGAAAGCGCCTTCGAGTGGCCGCCTCCATGTTGCGTCGAGCGTCGGGAGCGATGCGCCGGGCTGAGGCTATTCGGGCTCGGCAGGATACGAGGACTTGGGTCGTGAAACGTCGCGAGCGTACTCGCCATCTCATCGAACTTGGCGGCTTGGTTCAGAAAGCCAATTTGGTCGAATTGATGAAGGATGACCGTGCCGTTCTGCTGGGGGCCTTCCTTAGCTTGGCCGATCAAATGACCGGCGAGAATCGCGAGGCTCACATCGCTCTCTGGCGGCGGCGCGGCACTCAGAGCTTTACGGCGAACAAGGTCTCAGACTGATGTGGAGGCTAGCCGCGATCAGGCCGATCATCGTCTGGGCGCTGATCGGCAACTTCGTGGTTGCGCTCTGCATGTGGGCTCTGGGCTTCCGCTCGGAAGCAGTTCCCGCGCTTTGGGGTCACATAGCCTTGGTCGTCGCGACGGTGGGAGGAGGTGCGTTCGGGTACTTTGCCTGGTTGGGGGGTGGGGACTCCGGTCCGCCCCCAACCATTCACGGGAGCGCCGCGTTCGGGGAGAGTCGGCAGGCTCGCCGGGATTTGGATAATGCGGAGGGCCTGATTATTGGTCGCGCACCAGAGCGTTGGTTGATGAGATACGATGGACCCGCTCATCTCCTAACCTTGGCGCCGACCCGTTCTGGAAAGGGAGTGGGCGCGATCATCCCCAACCTGCTGACACTTTCTCGATCGGTCGTATGCATCGATCCGAAAGGCGAGAATGCACGGATCACAGCAAGCGTCAGAAGGCGCTTCGGCCCCGTGCATGTATTGGATCCGTTCGGTGTGTCCGGCGAACCAACCTCCGCATTCAACCCCTTGGCTTGCCTCGATCCCGACAGCCTCGATATCGCCGAGGATGCCGCGTTGATTGCCGACGCGTTGGTCTATGACCCGCCTGGTCAAGCGGGTGAAGCGCACTGGAATGAAGAGGCCAAGGCGCTAATCGCAGGCGTCATCCTGCACGTGGTAACCGTGGCTCCACCGACTGGCCGAACCTTGGGCGCGGTGCGGGATCTCCTGACGGCTGCGCCCGACCGCTTTGAAGCTCTGTTGAGAAGCATGCAAGGCAATATGGCGGCCGGCGGACTCGTGGCCCGGGCTGCGAACCGGCACTTGGGGAAAAGCGACCGAGAAGGGACCGGGGTTCTGTCCTCGGCGCAACGCCACACCCACTTCCTAGACAGCCCGCGCATGGTCGCGGCGCTTGCGCAGTCTGATTTTGAATTCGCCGAATTGCAGAAAAACGTCTCTAGCGTTTTCCTCGTGCTGCCGCCGGAACGGCTGGCATCATACTCGCGCTGGCTACGACTACTGGTGACCCAGGCCTTAAGCGACTTGGCGCGTTCGGGAAGCGCTTACAACGAGGCGAGAGGACGCGTCCTGTTCCTGCTGGACGAGTTCGCCGCGCTGGGGAGACTTGACCAAGTCGAACGCGCCTATGGGCTCATGGCTGGCTACGGGGTGCAGTTTTGGGCCTTCCTCCAAGACCTCAATCAACTCAGGGCGAACTACGGCGCAGGCTCGGGAACGTTCATTTCCAACGCTGGAGTGATCCAAGTTTTCAACGTCGCAGATATCGAGACAGCTAGCTGGGTGTCGCGAACGTTGGGTGTCGGCACAGAGGCATTCTACACCTCCGGCGAGACAACTAGCTCAGGGAACTCCTGGAGCGTGCAGGGCGGGAGCACTCAGTCGAGTTCCTCAGTTTCCAGTACGCTGAACTACGCGAAGAGGGACCTCCTCACGCCGGACGAGGTTATGCGTTTTCCGGATCATTCGATGATCCTGCTTCGGCCAGGGCGCGCACCGTTGTGGGCCCACAAGATCCACTACTACGCAGATACCGAGTTCGCTGGATTGTACGTCTCGTAGCTGCTTCGGCACCGAGAGGCTGATCCACCATCGCACCCAACACTGGCGGGTTTTCACAAGCGCGTTGTAAAATTCAACATCTCAGCGCCCTATCAAATATACTCCAGATATATCTTGGATGCCGGCATCCATCGGGCCAAAGCTGAACACGTTGTTCCGCTCACGATGGAGCTCACATTGAAAGAGCCGGGTCCTCGACTACCGCCACTTTCTCGCCGTGGCGTTCTCAGCGCTGCCGCTGTCACGCCAGCCTGGCCGCGTTGGCGTGTCTGCGGCGAAGGGGCACTTACCGCAAGGTGCTCGGAATGGTGGGCGCTCGATGCAGAGGTCAACCATCTGACAACTCAACGATCGATCGCCGAAGCCGCGGTGCTTCGGAAGTTTGGCAAACTCCAACGACTACCATCTGATGACCCCGTCACATCTCGGCTGGGTTGGATCGATGGGCAGTTCGAGGCCCTCGATCAGCGCAAGACTCGCTGCATCGCGGCTATCGGAACCCTCCCGGCGCGAACGGTCGAGGATGTCGCACATAAGCTGGCGATCGTAGCTCGACTGCTGAATGATGAAGGGGGCCTCGAATCTGAAATCGTGGATGAGGCGGCTCGCTTCCTTTCGCGAGATGCCGTCAGAACGTGAGGCCCCGCGTACCCAGCAGGCGCCGCGCTACCGACAGCCATCTAGCTGCCGCCCTTCGTAGAAGCGCGATCGAGTTTGAGGGCGACTCGCCCGCGCAGCTAGGGGGACCGGCAAGGGGAACGTCGGATGATCCCCGTCGTCGTGAACTATGGTTTCTGGATCGAACCCAATGGTGGCGTTGGCGGCATCAACTGCTCTGGCGGTTTGGCAGCTTCGATCCTCACGACACAACGTCAGTCTGCGCCTATGCAGTCATGGGATTGCCTGCGACGACGAGAGACGTGTTTCTGCTTCACCGGGTAGCCGGACTGAGCTACCCGGCGATTGCCAGCCATCTCGCACTCGACCCTCAAACCGTCGAAACTCACGTCAGCGCGGCGCTCTTGGAGCTCGGCCAAACGTTGAATCTTGTCTCGGCCTCTCGGCCTTCGAGGTCGAAGGCAGCGGAAGTGGCCGTGTGATGAACCCTGCAAGTTGAAGATCTTGAGGGTTGGTGCGGGTGGCCGGGGTCGAACCGGCACTCCTCTCGGAACTGGATTTTGAATCCAGCGCGTCTACCAATTCCACCACACCCGCACAGGCGTGTGGCGGGCGTCGTAGCGCGGGCACCTATCCATTTCAACGGCGGATCGCTGCGATGAATCTGCTTCTCGTGCCACTAACTATAAATTGCAGACCGTCGGTTAACGGACCGATGCTCACTTTGATGTATGAATCAGCGAGAAACCGACCACCGCCGTCCCGCAGCACAGTATCTGCGGATGTCGACGGACCGACAGGATGTGTCGCTCGAATACCAGGCGAAGACTATCGCAACTTGGGCTGCAGCCCACGGCTACCAGATCGTTGAGACCTACGCTGATGAGGGTATCAGCGGGGTGGGCATCGAAAAGCGCCAAGCCCTCAAAGACCTGCTTCGAACCGTAATCGGCGGTCAATCGGCCTTTCAGGCCGTCCTCGTCTACGATGTCAGCAGATGGGGCCGCTTCCAGAACCCGGACCAAGCAGCTCACTACGAGTTCATGTGCCAAGAGGCTGGCGTGCCTGTGGAATACTGCGCCGAGTCGTTCCGCAATGACGGGTCGGCCATGTCTGGGTTGATCAAGCACGTCAAACGCACGATGGCAGCCGAGTTCAGCAGGGAGTCTAGCGCCCGTCTGACGAGGGCGAAGATGGTTCTACGGAACCGGAGCTATTGGACCGGCGGCCTGCCCGGCTATGGCTATCGTCGGGCTATCGTAAATCCGGAAGGACTTGTGCTTCGGATCTGCGATCACCGGGAACGTGCCAGTGCTGAGCACTGCCACACTCGACTCGTATTCGGGCCTTCAACGGAGGTCGAAATCGTGCGCCGCATCTTCAACGACTTCCTCGCGCCCAGCGCAACATATACGTCGGTCATGGAAGCCCTGAACCGGGAGGGTATCCTGGCCGAACTTGGCGTCCGCTGGACACTTGCCCGCGTGCGGCAGGTTCTGACCAACGGTAAGTACTGCGGGAGGCTCACCCAAGGGAAGTCCAGGCATCGTCTCGGCGGCATTCGGGAGCCGGTGGATCAGCGCTTCTGGGTCGTTACACCCGACGCTTGCCCTGCGATAGTCGGTCATGATGTTTTCGAGCAGGTGCAAGCCAAGATCGAGAGCGTCAAGTATCGGCCTTCGAAGGAGGAAATTATCGCCGACCTTCGGCGAGTAGCAGCGGAGAGGGGTAAGCTGAGCGACCGCGTCGTTCGGGACCACTGTAGATTCGGTCACGTCGCGATAAAGCGGGCTTTCGGTGGTTTGAAGGGGGCGTATGAAGCCGCCGGGTACGTCCAGAGCCCACTGCAGAAGGCGTACGCTGATCGCATCGAGCGAGCGCCCAAGGCGATCCCGGTATCGCGCTATGAGACTGTTGAGCTGCTGGACATGCTTCGCAAAGTTTTGAAGCAACATGGGCGTCTCAACACCGACCTAATTAACGCTACGACCGGCGTGCCAAGCCCTTCAACTTTCACCCGCCGGTTTGGTACAATTTCTGATGCCTACATAGCGATTGGCTATACTCCCAACGCCCAACAAACTTTGATGGCTGATCGGACCCGCAAGTGCCGCCGTCCGCCGTCCAGGGGCCTTCAAGTGGACCTGCGACCGTCATAAATGCGTAGATGCACGTGAGGCCGTACGATAGCTCCCCTGATCCTTACAGTTGGCGCACATTGCAGCCGCAGCAGGGTGCGAGCTCAATGCCCTGCTCTGACTCTTTGCGGAAGTTGGTTAGGTCCGCTCTGTGCACTGTCATTGTGGCACTCTAGGGCGGAAATGCAGCGTGCCTTGAAACTCATAACGCCCTTCAACACGCTCTAAGACGAGCAGCCCAGCCTCTCCACAGCGGTGCGGAAGAGCTCGATGTTGGCACGGCCGAAAGCGACCGTTGATGCTCCGACTTCGTTCTGCAGGCGCGCTCTGCGACCAGCAGGAAACACCGCCCGGTGCCCCAAAGTTTGTACATGGCGATCTTCTTGATCAGCGGCGACGGCGGTCGCACGCCACACCTCCCGGTTGACGCAGACCATTGCATGGAGCCTAGCTGCTCCGTTCCAGGAGGGGCCCATGGACAGTACGGTTCGCGTCATTGCGAGTGTCGCGGAGAAGGTGACGTTTGCTTCACACCAAAACAGCGCCCCCGTGTTGCTGGATCTGGAGCTTGAGCAGACAGGCGCGCTGACCCTCGAGGATCTCGTCATCGAATTGACGTCGGAGCCCGCGTTCCTCTCGCCCAAGACGTGGCGCCTGGACCGCCTGGAACCGGGAACACGATCACACGTCCTCGACCGAAAGATCGACCTGAACGCCGGCCTTTTGTTCGAAACGGCGGAGAGTCTCTCAGGCCATGTCATCATCAAGGTGACGAAGGACGGACACACGCTGGGCGAGGCTCGCTTCCCCGTGGAGGTGCTTTCGAGGAATGAGTGGGGCGGTGCGGCCTATATGCCCGAACTCCTGGCCGCCTTCGTCACGCCGAACGACCCGGCCGTCGACACGCTGCTCAAGCAGGCCGCGGACGTTCTCCTGCGAGCGGGCAAACCGGACGCCCTGAACGGCTATGAAAGCAAGTCGAGTCGGCGGGTATGGGAAATGGTTTCCGCCCTCTGGTCGGCGGTGTCATCGCTCCGCCTGACCTATGCCTTGCCGCCCGCAAGCTTTGAAACGAACGGGCAAAAGGTGCGCACGCCCGGTGTGATCCTCGAAAGCCGAATGGCGACCTGTCTCGACACGGCGCTGCTGTTCGCCGCCGGACTGGAGCAAATGGGTCTGAACGCCATTCTCGTGCTCACGAAGGGTCATGCGTTCGTCGGTTGCTGGCTCGTTCCGCAAGAGTTCGGAAGTCTGACCACTGACGACGCCGTCGCGGTCAGAAAACGCATCGACCTCGGTGAGCTCGTCGTGTTCGAGACCACCCTGGCGACCAACAAGCCCGCGGCCTCTTTCAGTCAGGCCGTCGAGGCGGCGAAGCGGCAAATCGGCCCGTCCGAAGAAGAGAATTTTGTCCTGGCGCTCGATATCCGCCGCGCCCGCTTGCAGCGTCTGAGGCCGCTTGCCCTGCAGATCAAGACGGTGGAGCCCTGGGCCGGCGAGGACTTGCCGCCTGCGGCGGAAAGCCTCGAGGAAGCTCCGCCGCTGCCGGACTTCGACATCGCCGAGGCGGCCGACCCGGCGGTCACGCCGCAAGGGCGGGTAGATCAATGGCGACGCAAGCTTCTGGACCTCACCGTTCGCAATCGCCTGCTCCACACCAAGCCGAGCTCAACCGCCCTCAAATTGATCTGCCCCGACGTGGCGCGGCTGGAAGATCTGTTGGCCGACGGCGCGAAGATACGCATCAAACCCGTGCCCGCGCTGGAGGGGTTCGGCGCCGGCGGACGGGATGCAGACTTGCATCAGGCGAGGACCGGCGAGGCGCTGCTGGAGAGCCACGCCCGGCAGGCGCTCGACGCGGGCGAAGTCCTTTCAGGCTTGGACGGTGACGCCCTCGATGCTCAGTTGGTCGAGCTGTACCGAAAAGCCCGGCTCGATCTGCAGGAGGGCGGGGCGAACACGCTGTTCCTGGCGATGGGTTTCTTGAACTGGAAGCGATCAGAAGCGGATCCGCGCACCTACAGGGCTCCCCTCATTCTCCTGCCGGTGGCTCTTGAACGGAAGAGCGCTCGCTCGGGTGTCGTCCTTACGGCTCATGAAGATGAGCCTCGCTTCAATCTCACCTTGCTGGAGCTCCTTCGGCAGGATTTCGAGCTGATGATACCCGAGCTCGAGGGGGACCTTCCCATTGACGACAAGGGGATCGACGTCCGAGCCGTTTGGACAACGGTGCGCCGCGCTGTCCGAGACGTGCCGGGTTTTGAAGTCGTCGAAGACCTGGCGCTCGGCGTCTTCTCCTTCGCCAAATATCTGATGTGGAAGGACCTCACCGATCGTGTGGATCAGCTGAAGTCCAACGCCGTCGTTCGTCACCTGATCGACACCCCGCGCGAGCCCTTCGTTGGGGAGGACTGTTTCCCCGAAGCGTCCCGGTTGGACGTCGAGCTGGATGCATCGGAACTGTTCGCTCCCTTGCCCGCGGACTCCTCCCAGCTCGCGGCGGTCGTCGCATCCGGCAGGGGCTGCGATTTTGTGCTGGATGGCCCGCCGGGAACCGGCAAGTCGCAGACCATCGCGAACATGATCGCGCACAACCTAGCCCTGGGCCGTAAGGTCCTGTTCGTCGCCGAGAAGATGGCCGCGCTTGAAGTGGTCTATCGCCGTCTGGAGGTTCGCGGACTGGCGCCGTTCTGCCTCGAGCTTCACTCGAACAAGGCGAACAAATTCCAGGTCATTCAGCAGCTTGGCCGCGCTTGGGACACCCGGGACGTCATCGCGGCCGAGGAGTGGAGCCAGGAGACCGGCAAGCTCTCGGCGCTGCGGGACGAGCTGAACGGTCTGGTTGGCCTGCTACATGCCAAGGCGGAAAACGGTCTCAGCCTGTTCGAAGCGATCGGGCGCACCGTCAGAGATGCAGATGCGCGGACGCCGGAGCTCGGATGGCCGGCGAGCGCCCGGCACGACAAGGCGGTCCTGGAGCGGATGCGAGAGACGTGCCGTCAAATGGACCGTCTGTTTGACGCGGTGGACGAACTCGACCCCAACGCGTTCGGGCCGATCGCGGCCGATGACTTCACCGGAGCCTGGCAGAGCGAGATGGTCGCCGCCGTAACCGCCCTGGCGCGGGCGGGTGAGGCGGCGCGAGTTCGGCGCGACGAGCTTGAAGAGCGGCTGAGCTTGCCGCGCGGTCCGGCGGACCGTGCTCGGCTCCAGGCCCTGACGGAACTCTCGGACGCGATCGATGAGTCGCACGGTCTGGACCTGTCTTTCGCCTTTGTTCCGGACACGCCCGCCGTCATCGACGCTCTGGAGCGAAGCCTCCGCCACCTTCAGGCCTATCAAGAGGCCGAGCGAAACCTATCGCAGACCTACCCGGCGGAGGCCTGCCGCCGAATCCCGACCGCGGCTCTGAAGACGAGACTGGACAAGGCCGACGCCAGCCTGTGGCCGCTGAAACTGTTCGGCCAGGCCGGCGTGAACGGCGCGCTGAAGGCCGCAGCTGGATTGGCGACAAAGCCAAACGCCCGCCATGACCTGCCGTTGGTCGAGACCCTGCAGGGCGAACTGGAGCGTCTCGATGAACTGAAGGCCCAGGCCGGGCGCGCCTCGGCCTGGGCCGGCCTCGCGACAGACGAAGCCCGGCTGACACAAACCCTGGCTGTGGCACGCAGCCTGAGGGAGGCCACGGTCAGGTTGACCACGACACCTGAAACCCTGGGTACGGTGCGCACCGCAGTCCGCGCCGCCGTCGTGGATGGGAATGAACTGCTCGCCGAAGCCATGCCCATCCGCCAGGCCACGGCCCAATGGCGGACGGCGCACGCGGCCTTTGAGGCTGCGCTGGAGCGCTTCTGCACCGCCGCCCTTTGCGAGACGCCTCTCAACGATCCCGACCTCTTCGGCCGGGTCGCGACCATAAGCGCCGCGATCCTGGCCGACCAACCGAAGTTGCGGGACTGGAGCCTGTGGCGGAAGGCGAGGCGGGAAGCTCTATCGCTGGAGCTCGATGCCTTGGTGGAGGCGCTTGAGGGTCGGCGGCTCAAGGCCGGCGAGACGCTCTCCCAGTTCGAAACAGCCTACGCGAAATGGTGGGCGAGCGTCCGCATTGACGCGGACGACCGGCTGCGTTTCTTTGTGCCGCGCCAGGAGGCCGATCGCGTCACGGACTTCCGGGCGCTCGATGACAAGGTCGCCGAGCTGACCGTCCGATACATTCGGGCGAAGATTTCCGGCCTGATCCCCGACAAGAACTCCGTGTCCAAGTCATCCGGCTACGGCGTTCTGCGCCACCAGTTGAGCCTCCAGAAGCCTCGAAAGCCGATCCGCTCGCTTCTGACCGAGATGGGTTCCGACGTAACGGCGCTCGCGCCTTGCATGCTCATGAGCCCCTTGTCCGTCGCCCAATATCTGCCCGCTGACGCGGCCTTGTTCGACCTCGTCATCTTCGACGAAGCGAGCCAGATCACGACCTGGGATGCGGTGGGCAGTTTGGCCCGAGGGCGTCAGGTGGTGATCGCGGGCGACCCGCGGCAGATGCCGCCGACCAACTTCTTCCAACGCGGCGCGGGCGCCCCTGCGGACGACGAAGTCGATGACAGCATGGAAGAGGATCTGGAGAGCATTCTGGACGAATGCCTCTCGGCCGGCCTGACCCGTCACACGCTCGAATGGCACTACCGGTCGCGGCACGAGAGCCTGATCGCCTTCTCCAACCACCGCTATTACGAGAGCCGACTGGTTACCTTCCCGTCCGCGGTCACCCGCGACACCACCGTGAGCCTCCGGCGCGTGAACGGCGCCTATGCAAAGGGCAGGTCACGGACGAACGCCATCGAGGCGCAGGCGATAGTCGAGGAAACCGTCAAGCGATTGCGCGATCCGACCTTCGGCGGGCGAGGCCGGTCGATCGCGATCGTCACCCTCAACTCCGAGCAACAACGGCTCGTCGAAGACTTGCTCGATAAGGAGCGGGCCAAACACCCGGCGCTGGAGCGCTTCTTCGGCGATCACTGCCTGGAGCCGGTCGTGGTGAAGAACCTGGAGACCGTGCAAGGCGATGAGCGGGATCTGATCCTTCTCGGAATCGGCTACGGTCCGGAGACGGCCGGCGCCCCGACGATGAGCATGAATTTCGGGCCTCTGAACCGCTCCGGCGGATGGCGGAGGCTGAATGTGGCGATCACACGCGCTCGGGAGGAGATGGTCATCTTCTCTTCGTTCGGGCCGGAAATGGTCGATCTGAACCGCACCTCCGCGGAAGCGGTGCGTGACCTCAAACATTTGCTGGAGTTCGCGGAACGCGGCCCGAGAGCCCTTGTTGAAGCCATCCAGGGGTCGGTCGGGGGTTTCGAGTCGCCCTTCGAGCAGGCGGTCGCCCGGGGACTCCGCGACAAGGGGTGGACGGTCGTTCCCCAGATCGGCGTCTCACGATTCCGCATCGATCTGGGCGTCGTGCATCCTGACAAGTCAGGCGCCTACCTAGCGGGGGTGGAGTGCGACGGCGCGGCCTATCACAGCGCGGCCACAGCGCGTGATCGCGACAAGGTCCGGGCGGGCATTCTCACCGGATTGGGATGGGATCTGGTGCGGGTTTGGTCCACCGCCTGGTGGCATAACCGGGCGCAGGCGCTCGCGCAGCTGGACGCCGAACTGAACGCCCTGCTCGCCGCGGATCGCGAAAAGAGCGTCGACACGCCGGCCGGCCCGGAATCCGAACATGTTCTGGAAGAGGCCCCGACGGTTCTGGAAGACCTGCCTCTCGGACTCGCGGAGCCAGCACCCTCTGCCGCATTCGCCCGGGCGCCGGCGCAGAGCGCCGAGGCGCGGCTCGACCTCTACCGGCAAGCAGACCTCTCGACTGAAACCGATCTGAACTCCGGCGCATTTTACGAAGCCAGCTACACGGCCACCCTCCAGCGTCTTGTTCGCACGGTGGTCGATGCCGAGGCGCCCCTGCGGTTGGATGTGCTCGTCAACCGCATCGCGCGTGCTCACGGGTTCAAGCAGTCTGGGCGGCTGATCCGCGAACGGGTGGAGCAGGTCGCCAAGGCGCTCTACCTCGTTCTGCCTGATCCGGATGGACTGCTGTTCGTCTGGCGGGATTGGGCGTCCGTAGAGACCTGGTCGCGAGTCCGCCTCCCGGATGGGGAGGCCAATGTCCGCTTCATCGACGAGGTTCCCAACGCCGAATTGGCGGCGCTCGCACGCCAACTCCCTGGACTTGACAGCGCTGTGGAGATCGCCCGGAGGTTGGGTATTCGACGCTTGTCGGCGGCGGCTCGATCACGCCTGGAAACGGCCTTGGCCTCCCTCGACCATGGCTGAACGCGCCGGCTTTCGAAGGGCGGTGTGGCGAGCGCTGGCGCCCGGCGCTCGAGCGAAAGGCATCTCGGCGCTTAACCTTGGTCTGGGCGCCGCCATCTTGCTCGCGGTGCTGCTGGCCGTCCTGGAAACCGAGCCCAGCCTGCACCGCTGGGCGCAGATCTTCTGGGCCCTCGAAGTGGTGTTGGGGGTGGTCTTCGCCGTTGAATATGCGGCCCGGCTTTGGGTCTCTGCGGAAGACCGTCCCACGGAGCCCTGGCGAGGTCGGCTCGCGTTTGTGCTCTCGCCGGCCGGGCTGGCGGATTTGGCGGCCGTTCTCTCCGTCCTGTTCTGGTCAGCGAGTTCGGGTGGTTTCCTGCTGCGGCTCGTTCGACTTCTGCGTCTTGTCCGGGTTGCAAAGCTTGGCCGATTTTCCCGCGCATGGGCGGAGATCAGCCGCGCCCTCATTGACCGACGTGAGGCTCTGACGATCAGTTTCGGCCTCGCGCTCGTTGCCGTCCTACTTACGGCGACGGCCCTGTATTTCGTGGAAGGCGCGGTTCAACCCGAGGCGTTCGGCAGCATCCCGCGGGCGGCCTGGTGGGCGGTGACCACGCTCACGACCATCGGATATGGCGACGTCTATCCGGTGACGCCTCTCGGGCGCGCCCTCGGCTCAGTCGCTGCGATCGCCAGCATCGGACTGGTGGCTCTGCCCGCAGGCATTCTGGCGGCGGCGTTCAGCGACGCCATGAACCAGGGATCACGTCGGCTCTAGCACACCCCAATCGCCAGCATCGGGCGGGTTGGCCGTCACGGGCGGGCTTGGGGACTCATTTCCAAAGAGCGCTCAAGCGGGCGCCCATGCGTCCGATTCTGACGTATCGAGCGGGCAAGGTACGGGCATAGGAGAACACCCCATGTCCCGAGCCGCTGAACCCCGCCCTTCCCCTGCCGCCCTCCTCTACCTCGAGCGCGCGCGCCGATCCGCGCCCTTCACGGTTACGTCGCCCCGCGGCTAGAGCCGTCATTGGCGTCGGGGGCGTGGTCAGTCTAACGTCCCAGGCGGAGGGCCTATGGACTTCAAATTCCTGCACGCGGCGGACATTCATCTCGACAGCCCCTTGCGCGGCCTTGCCCGCTATGAGGGCGTGCCGGCGGAGCTTGTCAGGACTGCCACGCGCAGCGCGCTCGACAATCTCGTAAGCTACGCCATCGAAGAGAAAGTCGCCTTCCTGGTGATCGCGGGCGACCTCTATGACGGCGATTGGGAAGCCTTCGCCACCGGTCTGTACTTCTGCAGCGCGATGGGTCGCCTGAACGAAGCCGGGATCGCCGTCTACCTGATCTACGGCAACCACGACGCGGAATCGCATCTCACCAAACAGTTGCCCCTGCCGCCGAACGTGAAGGCCTTCCGTTCGGACCGCCCTGAAACGGTGACGCACGCGCCAACGGGCGTCGTCCTGCACGGACAGAGCTACAAGTCTCGCGACCCCGGGGGCGACCTGGCCGGAGGCTATCCCCCGGCCATCGACGGCTCGTTCAACATCGGCGTGCTCCACACCGCCCTGACCGGAGATCGGGGCCACGCGCCCTATGCCCCCTGCCGTCCCGAGGAGTTGGCTGCGAAGGGATACGACTACTGGGCGCTAGGCCATGTGCACGGCTTCGAGATCGTCACTTCCGTCCCCTATGTGGTGTTTCCAGGCAATCTGCAGGGTCGCAACATTCGGGAGACCGGGCCAAAGGGCGCCGCTCTCGTGACCGTGGCTGACGGCCATGTCCGGGCCGTAGACCATATTCCAATGGATGTGGTTCGGTGGGCCGATGTGGAAGTCGACCTCTGCGGCGCGGAGTCGGTGACCGACGGCCACGAGCGGATCCGCCAAAGTCTCGAGGCAGCGCTTTCTGGCCAGGCAGACGGTCGTCCGATGATGGCGCGGGTGCGCCTATCCGGCGAGACGCTGATCCACGACGTGCTGGCTGAGGAGCGCAACGCCTGGCGGGAAGGCGTGCGAGCGATCGCCAGGGGCCTCTCTGACGAGCTCTGGATCGAGAAGGTGGTGGCGGCCACGCGGCCGCCGGCCCGGACGGAAGCGCTCGGAGATGAACTGGACGCTCTGCTGGATCAACTCGCGGCGGACCCGGCCACTGCGTCGGCGATCGTCGACGACCTTGCGGACTTCCTCGCCCGCGCGCCCGCCGAGCTGGACCGGGAACTCGACCTGCTGCCTGAGGTGAGGGCCGGGCGGCTTGGCGGCGTGCTGCCGGACGCGGCGGCGGCGTTGCGCGCCCGTCTACAGACGGGGGTCGCGTGAGGTTCGCCGAGCTCCAGCTGATCCGGTATGGCCGGTTCCAGGACTGCAGCCTGTCCTTCGCAGCCGGCGATTGCGACCTGCAGATCATCCTCGGCCCCAACGAAGCGGGCAAGTCGACCACCCTGGCCTCGATCAGCGACCTGCTGTTCGGCTTCGGACCCCGCACGCGTTTCGGCTTCAAGTTCGACCAGAAACTGCTCCGCGTGGGCGCCATCATCGAGGGCGATGGTTCGCGCCTGGAAGTTCGGCGACGCAAAGGGAATGTCGACACCCTGCTGGGGCCCGACGACCAACCTCTGGATCCGGCCCTGCTCGGCGCGCGGCTCGCCGGACAGACTCGCGAGAGCTACGAACGCATGTTCGGGCTGGACCATGCGCGCCTGCGCGAAGGCGGCAAGCTCATCCTTGAGGCCAAGGACGATGTGGGCGCGACGATCTTCGCCGCCGGTTCGGGCATGGTGCGCGTGGCCCATCTTTGTGATCAGCTCGAACAGGAAGCGGCCGAGATCTGGACGAAAAGAGCGGGCGACAACCGCCATTTCACGGCCGCCTACAGCGCCTACCAGGCGGCGAAGGCTGGTCTCAAGGAAGCCGAGGTGAGACCCGCGGCCTGGGCAAGGGCCAAGAAGGATCTCAAGGTTATCGAGTCGGAGCTCGACGAGCTCAAGGCGAAGCGGACCGCCCTCGCGCGCGACCAGCGCACGGTGCAGCGCAAACAACTTGTCCTGCGCCCCTTGGCGGAGCGCGCGCGGGCTCTGGCGCGCGTGTCAGAACTCGGGGACATCCCGGAAATCTCCCTGGAGGTCGCCGACCGCCTCGAGACCGCGCTGGGGTCGTTGCAGACAGCCGGGACCGAGGCGGGCCTAGCGAAGTTGCAAGCCGACCGCCTGCAAGAGGCGCTGGACACCGTGCGGCCAGACCCGGCTGTCCTAGCCGCCGCCGCAGAGGTAGATGCCCTCCGGGATCTGAAGGGGGTCGTCGACGAGGGCGCCGCATCGCTGCCGGCGCTGGACGCGACCCTGCAAAACCTCGCCCAGCGAGTTTCAGCCAACGTCACGGAGATCGGATGGCCGCCGGAGCCGGCCAAGGATCTGAAGGCGCGCCTGCCCGGACGCCCCTCGATCGCGGAGTTGCGCGAGCTTATCGAGCAGCGCGGAGCCATTGACGAGCAACTTCGGGCCACCCGGGAAGCGGTGGAGGGCGCGTCGCACGAGGCCGATCGGCTGCAGACGGCGATATCCGGACTGCCCCCCCGCAATGACATACGGCCGCTCCAGGAGGCGTTGCGCGAAGTCCGTATGGCGGGCCTGTCCCAGGCTACGGCCTCAGCCGAGGCCGCGTGTCGTGAACTCGAGGCGCTGCTCGGGGCCCGAATGCGGGCTTTGTCGCCGTGGCGCGGCGACGTGGCCGCGCTGCGGGCGTTGCCGCAACCCGCGGAGCCGGACGTGGCGCGGGTCATGGCCGAGTTGACCGAAGCCCGCGAGAAGATGCGCCAAGAGGGTGAAGCCTGCGCCAGGGCGGAATCCCGCCTCGAACAGTTGCAGCTGGAGTGCAAGCACAAGGTGCTCGGCCACCCGACCCCTTCCGCGTCCGACCTCGCGGCGGCCCGGGACGTCAGAGAAACACGCTGGGCTCCGCTCAAGGGTCACATCCAGGGCGACACGGCGATCGACCACCCCCTAGCGACCGTCGAGGCCTACGAACAAGCCATCGTCGCCAGTGATCGCGTGGCGGACGAGCGGTTCGCCGGGGCTGAGCACGCCGGCGATCTTTCGGCGCACGAGCGCGAGATTGAAAAGACCGAGCTGGAGCTTACGCAAGCCAACGGCCGACGGCTTCTCGCCTTGGCGACGGGGGACGCAGCCTTGACGGCCTTCGGCAAGCTGGTGGAACCGCTCGGCGTCAGCGTGTCGCCAGAAGCCTTCCCGGGATGGACGGCGGCGTGCGACCAAGCCCTTCAGCATGCGGATGCCCTGGACCTGGCCAGCAGGGATGTGGAAACCGCCCGGCAGGCCGAAACGGCCGCAAGCCACGCCTTGGCCCGCGCCTTGGGTCGTACCCAAATCGACGCAGAACCGGCGAGCTTGCAGCGTCTGTGGGACGAGGCGGAGCAGCGCGTTGAGGCGGCTCGGGAAGCCGAAGCCCAGGAACGCGAACTGCGGGCCAAGCTCTCGGCTGCGCAGGAGGCGCTCGAACGGGCGACAGGGAAGGCCGGCGTCGCGAACGCCGCAGACTCGGCGTGGACCGCCGCCTGGCGACCGGCCCTGGAACGCGCCCGGCTTCCTGCAGACGCGGCGGTGGCGGCGGCCCGCGCGCGGCTCGATTTGATTGAGATCGTTCGCCAGGACGTCGACAAGCAGCTGGACCTGGAAGCCGAGACGGCAGGCATCTGGGCCGCCCAATCGACCTTCAAAAGCCGCGTTGCCGCCGCCGCGCTTAGCGCAGGGCTTCCGGAACTCCAGGACGACGCCAAGACCTTTGCGGCCTTGCAGGAAGCATGCGTCGCCGCTCGCAAGCAGGCGGACCGCGCCGAAGCCCTGGCAGACCAGCTCCAGGCCGCTCTCTCGAACAAGGCGACCGCGGAGGAAGAGCTCGCCCGCGCGAAGGGGCTGTTGGAGCCGTTGATCGAGGCGGGCGCAGACCCGGAGGCTCCCGGAACAGTCCGAGAGATATTGGGCCGGGCGCGCGAAGCGACGGGCTTGCGTGACCGCATCAACCAGCTTGAGGACGAGCTCCTCTCATACGGCGACGGCCGCAGCCTGGAGGCGCTGATTGAGGAGGTCTCCGGCGCTCAGCCCGACGAACTCGCCGCCGAGGCCGAGGGCTGGGCTGCGGAGCTCGACGGACTCAATCCGCAAATCGACGTCAAGAGCGAGGCTCGCCAGGCGGCGCTGACCGCCTTTGAGGCGCTGGACGACCGACCCGATGCGGCGATCGCCGCCTTCGCTATGGCGGAAGCCCGCAGCGAAATGGCTTTTCAAGCGGAGCTCTATATCCGTAAGCGTGCAGAAGCCCGGCTCCTGAAAATAACGGTGGAGCGGTATCGCCAGGAAAAGCAGGGACCCCTTCTCACCCGAGCCTCGGCCCTGTTCCGCACACTCACCCTCGACGCCTTCTCCGCCCTAATGGTCGACTACGACGACAACACGCCGAAGCTCGCCGGCGTGCGTTCGGATGGAGCCACGGTGGTGCCGGTAGAGGGGATGAGCGACGGCACGGTGGACCAGCTGTTCCTCGCGCTTCGGGTCGCTGCGGTTGAGGAAGCGCTAGCCCAAGGTGCCAAGCTGCCTTTCCTGGCCGACGACCTGTTCATAAACTTCGATGACGAGCGGGCCGCTGCCGGGTTCAAAGTCTTGGCCGAGCTGGCGCGGAAAACCCAGGTGCTGTTCTTCACCCACCACGCTCATTTGGCCGACGTCGCGGATAGAGCGCTCCATCCTGCCAAGGTCTCGGTCTGCGGCCTTGATCGTGAAGAACTCTCATTGAAGCTTGCAGGGACTAGGTCCGCTTAGCGCGCCGCGCCCTTGGGCCACGACGGCGCGTGGTTAGTGGACCTCAGCGGCTTGGCGATCGAGAGTCCACTTTCAGCCGGTGCCCAAACGTCCGCACTTGGCGCGTTGAAGCACGCGCTCCTTAGAAGCTCGGCGCCCGCCATTCGCCCGTATCGCCTGTATCGTCATCGTCAGCGGCGAGATCGTCGTCTGCCAAAGTGAGCAAAGTCACCTGGTAGCCGTTCGCCTGTCGCATGGACTGCTCCAGAACGTTCTGGGTGCGCCGCCCCCATTCGGCATACAGCCAAGTCGCGCCCTCCACCTCGTACCAAGGCGACGCTGCTCGCAGCAGAGCCGGCGGCTTGACCACGGTCGCGCTGTCGGAGGGCAACCTTTGCCCCGCAGCGACAGACATTTGCGGGAAGTTCGGGCTCTTTCGCACGTAACGTATTTTGCCATCGAGCGAGAAAACGAACGCGCAGGGTGGCCCGCTGAGTTCCACGAAGCGGTTCACCGTCGCCTCGAAGCTGGTCCGATAACGGCGCGACAGCTCCAAGACGTGCGTTACGTCCGGGTCTCCCAATCGATCCGTGTCTCGCTCGAACCAGGGCTTGGGCATCAGAACGCCGGCTGCGAAGCGGTTTGCCTCGTATTCGCGGCGTTGTTCGGGCGTTTTGAAGCCGGTTTGGCTCATGTCTCCGGACTTGCATTGCTGATTGCCGGTGTGGGTCGGGATTAGAAAGTGGCCGAGCTCATGGCCGATGGTAAAGCGGCGGCGGCCGTCGGGCGTGCCGGCCCTATGAAAGATCACGCCCTCAGTCTTTCCAGGGTTGGTTACCAACGCGCCTTCAAATCCCTGAGTTTCAAGTTCTCGAATCTCGGAAATGTTTACAGCTGTCGCGAGCGCTTCGATTGGCACCGGGGGCTCCCAATGCGGATGGTGCCTCAGGATCGCCTGGATAAGCCGCTCCGGTGAGCCGCAATCAGCCAAATCCATCAGCAGCTCACTCATGGCTTCTTCAGCGCCTCGGCGACGTTTCGGACAGCCTCCCAAGCCTTGTCATCAAGCTTGCCTTCAAACTCCCTGAAGAATTGGAGTGCCGCTGCTTCATCCGGGGTCTTGGTGTCATCCGAAAGGAAGGCGACCGTGACCTTGAAGTGGTCCGCGAGACCGCGGAGCAGGTCCAAGCTGGGATTCGTGCTGTCACCGCGTTCGAGCTGCCAGATGTGCGCCTTGGAGACGCCGATCCCGTCAGCGACCTGCTGCAATGACTCCCCGCTTTTGATTCTGAGATCCTTCAGCTTCGAAGCCAGCGACATACCAAACCCTCTCCGCCTTGCGATGCGTAAGACAGATCATACGCGTCGGCTGCTCCGGTTGACAGCGGAAAGTTGTTCACTA
The DNA here is from genome assembly GCF_035561115.1 of Brevundimonas sp. Lineage (GTDB taxonomy): Bacteria > Pseudomonadota > Alphaproteobacteria > Caulobacterales > Caulobacteraceae > Brevundimonas. Next base: position 7,699 of record NZ_DATMYH010000073.1, on the reverse strand, counting down.
TATCATACGTCACGTTCGGAATTTCCGACGGAAAGGAGGTGAATGAAATGGGTAAGAACCAACACGTCGTCCCCCATGAAAACGGATGGGCTGTCCGGGGAGCGAACAACGAGCGCGCCACGTCAGTCCACGGGACACAGGCCGAGGCGATTTCGCGGGCTCGCGAGATCGCTCAGAACCAGCAAAGCGAAATGCTGATCCACGGCCGCAACGGCCAGATCCGCGAGCGTGACAGCTTCGGAAACGACCCCTTCCCGCCGAAGGGGTGAACCTAAGGGGCCGCATCTTTTTCAAAGGTGCGGCCCCTTGTTTTTGAGGAGAACTGAGATGCGTTTTGAAGGGGCCGTTGTCCGAGAGCAGGGCGTGTCGTTCGCCATCGTTGTGGTGAAGAGGCACATCCTCGACAATACGATCCAAGCCAATCAGACCGCGAGGAGCTTCGGGTCCGCATTCCCGGGTCTTCCAGTCGTGCTGATGGCTCAGGATGCACGGGGGCGCGCGACCTACTACGGTCGGCCCGACATCACCCGGTTCCTGGCTCGCGTACCGGTGGGGGCGATACCTTGGCGCGAGTACACTCTGCAGTGAGGGATGATCATGGCTTTCGCACCTAGGCTACGGGGACCGCGCCCGCCCAAGCCGATCGACAGGCTTCAGAACCTCCGAACCCTACGCCCGCTCGGAAAAACCAAATGGGTCCGAGCGCACTGGCGCTGGGATTACGACCACCGCGCCTGGGAGTGGGTGATCGGTCACTGGTCCAAGTGATCAATAGGCCGACGGCATTTTCATCGGGGGCTTGGCATTACGACCGTTTCTGTCGCCAGGGACCTCTAACACTCGCAGCTGCCCATCAACCGGATCGAGACAGTCATGACCAAGCCAAACAAGCGCCTCGTGTTTTGTTTCGATGGAACAAGCAACACGCTCGAACGTGACCACCCGACCAACGTCGCTATCACCGCAGCGGCGGTGCGCAACACTTCCAAGACCGCGGCGCAGATCGTCTATTACGACGAGGGCGTCGGCTCGACGGACAAAGACAATTTGATGGGCGGCGCGTTCGGCGCGGGCCTCTATGAGAAGGTGATCGAGGCTTATAAATTCCTCGTGTTCAACCACGAGCCCAACGACGAGATATTCATCTTCGGCTTCTCCAGAGGCGCTTATACGGCGCGCTCTTTCGCCGGCCTTATCCATCATGTCGGCGTCGTGAACAGCTGTTTCGCCGACAAGATCAAGGTCGCGACCGCACTCTATGAGCAGCGGGGCCGCAAGGATGATGACGGGACCGACGTGCTGCGACGCTTCCGCTCGGAGTTCGTTACCGACATCTGCGCCAATGAGGAGGATCGTGAGATTCGGCGTGCTGCAAACGCTGAGTTTGATGCAGCGACCCCCTTGGTGAACATTCGCTACATCGGGGTTTGGGATACTGTCAAAACCATTGGGTCGTCCGTGTTCGGTGACCGCGATCGGGACGGCGAAGTCGATGCTGCAGCCTTCCACGACCACAATCTTCACCCAACGGTGAAGGCGGCTCGGCATGCCGTTTCCATCGACGAGCGCCGCAAAAAGTTCGACGTGACCCTTTGGGACAATGTCGATGAACTGAACCGCGCAGCCGGTTTCGACCTTGCGGATCCGCGGCGGCCCTATCAACAGCAGTGGTTCCCGGGCGGTCATGGTTCGGTCGGCGGCGGCGGCGACATTCGTGGCCTTTCAGACGAAGGTCTGGAATGGATTCTCCAGGGCGCGAAGGACGCTGGCCTCGCCCTCGATACGACCACGGTTTCCAAGATCTGGGGCATCAAGCCTGATGTCCTGGTTCAGCTCGAAAACTCTGCAGAATTGGGGTGGAGCCCGGCCGAAGTCGCGATGCGACTGCTGCCAAAAGACACGCGAGATGGACCCACGCTTCTGCACGAGATTTCTCGCGCGGCACTCGTCCGGTGGGCGGCGCCCGCCGACCTTCTTCCTGAGAGGAAACGGTATCGTCCGGAAGCCCTCAAGGATGTCGCCAAACTGATCGATCAGGCGGTGGATTTTCAAGAGTGGGAATACACGACCAGAGGCGGGTATCGCGATCCTTCGGCAAGTGTCGATGACATCGAATTGGCTGACGGTCGTCGTTTCCGCCGGCACATCGTACAGTCAGGGCAGGATTTGTCCGACGTGGCCCAAATCGCGTTGGGCGATCAGAAGCGGGCAGTTGAGATCGTCAATCTCAACAGAACGACATTGCTGGATCCGGCCCGCCTCTACGTAGGGCAGGTCCTAAATGTGCCGGCGACTTAGTCCGATCGCTCAAGCCGGGTTGCCCGCCAAATCAGTCACTGAGAGTGCTGTGTCACGCTGATCGCGGTAGCCTAGGTATGTGGTTGCTTCGGCGGCAACAGATGCTCTCGAAGGTCTGCTTACCGGTCGAACGTTGACGTCCGCTTCTGGCGCTATGCCGCCAGTCGGCGCGCGTGGCGCTCTAGACGGCCGGAGCGACTGATGTGACTGGCGGCCTTCCGAGAAACGCAACAGTGCGGGCCAGCCGGGCTTTGAGCCAGACCTGATACTCGGCCAACACTCCGTCCGGATCTTCCCCACCAGCCGCCAGCGCCTCTTCCACCAGAATCAGGGCCTGCGGCAGGGTCAGGCCCGCGCCCCGCTCGTCGACCAAGCTCTCAGCCAATGCGATGTCAGCCTCAGACCGTTCTGTCTCGTTCAGCGCGGATCGGTGTTCACAATAGATCAGTCGGCGGCCGAACACCTTGGCGCGCGAGTCCTCAAGACGCTCGACGATTTCGAGGCGGCGGCGCTTGCCCTCTTCATGGAAGTCGACCATCAGCGCCTCGTCAGAAGGGCCGGGAAAAACGCCGTTGTAGAGCTGTTGCTCGGGGTGGACCGCCGGTGGCGTGTCGGCCCACGGGTCCGAGTAGGCCGACATCGCGCGGCCGCAGAATCCGGGGTTCTCCCGCAGCCACGCCGCGCGCCCCTCGGCGGTTGCGGCGTCGATCCCGAACCAGGCGTCAGGAGCCTCCCAACTGGCGCACAGAGCGGGCGCTGCGTTGGTTCGGAGCCGTTTTACCGGCCCGCCCTTGCGCAGCACGGCCTCCGTCAGAGCATCCGCGAGCGCGTCATCGAGCAAGGCCGGATCCTGGGCCAGATCCCAGCACAGGTGGCCGTTGGCGTCGCCGGCCGGGCTGCCTAGCCGCGCCACCAAGCTGTGGTTAGCCTCCCCGCCGAAGAAGCGAGTGAGGAAAAACATCTCCTCGGTCTCGACGAAGTCGCGGACCACGGCCTTGTTGGAGAAGCGGATGAAGCGGTGCCAGACGTCTGGCGCGCTGGTGCGGATACGCCGGCATAACTCCAGCGTCGTCGCGGCGTCCACCAAGGCGTCGTGAGCCGGGCCCAAGGTCAGGCCGTTCGCCTCGGCGACTGCCTCCAGCCTGAAGGTCGTGCGCCCGGTCGGGTCGATCGGCAAGGTCAGGCACGGTTCGGGTTCCGCGCAGGCCGCGAGCAGAAGGTTCATCGCATCAGTGCGGCCGTTGCCGGGGGCTGACGTGAGATAGGCGGGAAAGAGCGACTGGAAGAAGGCGTGCCGAAGCATCTCTTCGTCGAAGCGGATCGAGTTGTAACCAATGAATATCCCCGGCCCCCACGCCGCCAACCGCCGGCGAATGGCGCAGACCATTTCGTAATGCGAGGGCTGGGACGCCTCGGTCAGGCGGGCGATCGAAATCCGGTTGGCGCGCAGCGCCGAGGGGTGGGGGATGACGTGCGGCTGGAGGCGGCAGCGGATTTCGAACCGGTCCAGTTCGACTAGGTACGCGTCGGTTCGGATCGCCGCGAACTGCACGATCTGGTCGAAGCCCGGTTTAAGGCCTGTGGTCTCCGTATCGTAGAAAACGAAGCTCAAGCGAGCCTCCCTAGTCCCAGGAGCCGAGCCGGTAGCGCATCGCTGAGGGGCTGACGCGGAACTTGCGGGCCAGCGACTCGATCTTCTCGTCGTCGTCGACGTCCAGGGCGCGGGGGTCCACGAGATCCTCCAGGAACGACCGGGGCATCAGGAGTTCGGCGGCGAAGGCGTTCGCCTCGATCTCTTTCGGATCGATCCCGAGGCTGGTCATTGTGTCTCGCCACAGGACGCGGAACACCTTGTCCACATGGACCTCATTGCGGATGTGCTCCGGGTGAAGTTCGTGATGGGCGAGTTCGTGCGCGGCGGTGAACCGCTGACGATTGGGGTGGTGGAGGGCGTTCACGCCTATGATGCCCACGCCGTCGCGGATGTAGGCCATGCCGGAGAGGTCGTCGGCGAGCGGCGCATACTGAAGGATGATGCCCCGGGACTTGATGATCCGCTCGATCGGCACCGGCACCGATCGCACTCCCGCCTTGCCGAGCAATGTACGCGCCGCTTCCTGGGCATGGGCCGTATCGGCGATGCTCACGATTTGACCCCGGCATTGGCGATTGCGTTCGCGATCAGGTCCTGGATCTGTGCGTGCGCTCTAGCGCTCACCGGACCGGAGACGGTCAGCGCCCGTTCCTCCACCGTCGGCCTGGCCTGGACCGGCAGCAGGTCCGTCACCTGGGAGAGACCGAGCGCCGTGGCTATGTCGCAGGCGTGGTGCAGGAGAACATTCTGCCGCCCGCGTTCGATGTTGGCGATGGAAGCGCGCGAGAGTCCGACGCGGCGCGACAGCTCGGCTTGAGTCATTTTGAGTTGCTCGCGGCGCAAGGCGATCGCTTCGCCGAAGGCGGAATAACGGGGATCGGCGGCCATTTCCATTGTTTGATCTGCGCCGCTGGTCGTGTCAACGCGGCAAACAGGCTGTGAGTCTCACAAACACATTAATGTTTCCCTTGACCACAAACACTCTTTCGGGAATCATCGGTCGACGGGTCTCGGCCCGCCGAGTCCCGGATGAACCCCTCTGGTGTTCACCCTCCCCACACACAGAGGTCGAAATGTCGAACAACAAGCCTGAAAAGCCCGATCATCCGGACAAGCCCGGCCGTCCCGACGAGCCCGGCGGTCCCGACCGTCCGCAGCATCCCGAGCACCCCACCCATCCGGACGTGCCCGGCGGTCCTCCGAGCCACACTCCGGGGCGGCCGGATGGCCCACCCACGCCCAGCAACCCGCCGCCGCACCGCCCGGTCGGCTGAGATGCACGGGACAGCGCAGCTCCGGTCGGGGCCGATCGACTGGTGGCTGCGCTGGCCCGCGCTGTACCATGCGGAACTGCGCGCCTTCGAACGCCGGGGCGCGGCTGTCGCCGTCATCCACGACAAGGCCGGCCAGCTGATCCTCGACATTCATTGGCGCGAGGGCGTCGAAGCCCGCCTTCGCGTTGGCTATTCGCCATGCCACCCCTTCGCCCGCGCCAATGTGTCCGCGCCCGAACTGACCCTCGCGCGTCACCAGGATCCCTCAAGCCGCACGCTGTGCCTGCTGACGCAGGACGCGGGCCAGTGGGACCCCTGCGAGCGGGTCGCCGATCTGATCGCCGCGCAGCTGCCCAATGTGCTCAAGGCCGCGCAGGCCCACGCCGCGGCGCGGCCCACCGAGGCCGCCGGCGTGGAGGAGAATGCCCCCGATCCGCTCAGCACCTACTTCATGCGCCAGACGGAGCCGGACTCGATCGTCGTCTTTGACGCCGGGCAGCCCGTGCCCGGGACAATGGCCGGGATCGCCGGTTTCAATGTGAGAGGGCGAGCGTTCGGCCCGAACCGCTTCGAAGGTCTGCTGCGCTCGATGGAGCCCCTGACGGGCCAATGGCTTGCGCCCCGGTTCACGCCCTGGGCCGGCATCGACCGCGAACCGCTCGTCCAAGGACGCTGGGTCAGGATGAAGCCGCGGCCGACCGACACCCCCACCGAGATGCTCGCGGCGGCGGACAGAATCATAGAGCGGGTGGTTGCCGCGCAGCCCCAAGCGCGCGCCCGGATGGCCAGACTGGCTCAAGGCGATATGGCGTTGACTGTCATCGTGTTCGACGAGGAGATCGAATACGGGCGTGCCGGTGTCGGCTTCCTGTTCCTGGTCAACCGCCGGATCGGGAAGGGTCGTGAAACCGGGCTGGTCACAGGGGCCCGGTTCGCCCACGACGTCCTCGGCCGCGTTCCCGTCGCGAAAGCCCTGCGAGCGAGGTCCGCGCTGCTGGTAGGGGCCGGGGCGATCGGCGGTTTCGTGGCCCAGGACCTCGTTCGCGCCGGTCTCGGTCGGCTGGCCATCGTCGATTCGGACAGCGTCGAGCCGGGCAACGGCGTCCGGTGGCCCCTGGCCCGGGAGTTCTGGGGCCTGCCCAAATCGCATGCGCTCTACCACCATCTGACACGGAACTACCCCGCCACCGAGGTCGTCCCGCATGTGGCCAAGATCGGCGTCGCCCTCTCCGACCCGGCTGCCGCAGCCGAGGCGAAGCAGCACCAGATGGAATGGATCCGGGCGCGGGTGGAGGAATCAGACGTGGTGATCGACGCGTCCGCCTCGACGGAGTGCCAGCGGTCGCTCGCTTCGGTCTGCCGCGACATGGGCAAGCCCTTCATCATGGGGTACGCGACGGAAGGCGCGGCGGGCGGCGTCGTGGCGCGCTTCGCCCCCTCAGGGGGCGGGTGCCCGGCCTGCCTGGACGAACACTGGCATGACAAAACCCTGCCCCTACCGCCTGTCGATTCCTCCGGCACGATCACGCCCGTCGGCTGCAACACGCCGACCTTCACGGGCGGAGCTTTCGAGCTGCAGGAGGTTTCTCTTGAACTTGTCCGAAGCGCGATCGGGACGTTGGCTCCGGACGATTACGACGTCGGCGACTGGCCCTTGGCCGTCCTCTCGCTGAAGGACGGTCCCCGCCGGATCCTGCCGCGCTGGGAAACGGCCGCCGCGATCGGGTGCCATGACCGATGCTGGAGTTGCGGCGGCGCATGAAAGTTTGGATCGGGAGGGATGTATTCGAAGACCTGCTGGAACAGGCGCGGACACTGGCGCCGCTGGAGACTGGCGGTATTCTTATGGGCTGGCGACGCGGGGGAGACCGCATCGTAATGGGGACGATCGGGCCGGGTCCCAAGGCGCTGCACGGTCGACACATATTCCTGCCGGATCACGCCTGGCAGGTCGCCCGCATCAACGAGACCTTTGCCGCTAGCGGTGGCGACCTCGACTATCTCGGGGACTGGCACACCCATCCAGAGAGCGAAGCCGAACTGAGCGGGCTAGACCGGCGCACACTGCAGAAACTCGGTCGAAAGGTAGCGAACTCCCTGATGCTCATTGCGGCGCCGGTGGGGGGTTGGCACGCCAACGCTTGGATCCAGCCACGGGGACGGCTGTTTCAACCCGCACAGGCGGAACGGTGCGAGCTTGCGGTGTTCGACGCTCCTTCCGACTGGCCACGCTTGATTTCGACACCGCGAGCTTAAGGCGAACTGTGGTTCGTTGCTCCGAACGCGAACCGCTGTCTGATGTCCAAGACTGATCGCCGCTGGCGCGCACGTCCCGGCAAAGCAGCTACGGGACCGAACGTCCGGTTCCGGCATGGGCTTGAGGGTCCGCTCTTGATGCTGTGGACGGCTCTCCACCCCACCGGCAGCTTCGGCTTCCGGTTAGAGCTGGAGGAGAGCCATGGGTCAGGTAGTCACGATTGGATTGGATATCGCGAAGTCGGTGTTCCAAGTGCACGGCGTCGATGCTGAGGGC
>NZ_DATMYH010000072.1:0-9499 GCF_035561115.1 Brevundimonas sp. | reverse complement strand
CGTCAAGACGGTTCCGGCCCCCGCTTCCGCGCCGCCGCCCAGCGCCTGAACGCATCATTCAGCCAGCCCGGCGCACCCGCCATCGCGGGCTGGGGATCGGTAATGGCGGCCGCGCGGGCTTCGAGTTCGGCCAGCGGCGGCACGTCATGCGCCAGCCGCTCGGCGTCGGTGGTCGCGGGGTCGACGTCCCACAGACGATAGCCGACGCCGTCCGGGACCATGTTGGTCCCGTATCTTTGCGGCCGGCCCGCATACATCAGCGAACGATCCAGCGCCGCCGCCGCCAGCCAGCGCGCGCCCTGGCGCCCCAGGTCGGCGGCCCGGGCCGCCAGCCGGCTGGCCAGGGCCGCCTCTTCAGCCAGATCTCCGTGGTTCAGGATCCAGGCGGCGGCGTACAGATCGTCGGCCTTCGCGGGCCAGCCGTCCGCCAGCATGGCCATGATCGCCTCCCGGCGCGCCCGGTCGCGCGCCCGCAGGACCGCATAGGCGGGCTGACCGACCTGAACGGCGCGGTCCTCGGCCTGATCCTCGGCCAGCAGCCTGATGAAGGCGGCGGACCGGGCGTCAGTCACGGGGCCTCGGCGCCGCCGAAGCGTTCCGACCATTCGACCACCTGCGCGTCCTCGATCTTGGTGAACAGCACGCCCGCCGCCGCCACCGTCTGACCCCGCGGCAGGACGTCCAGCAAGGGGGCGTCGGCCGAGGGCCAGCTGAGGTCCGTCGCGCCGACCGCTGCGGCGATCTTCACCGCCGAATCCGGCATGACCGGCGCCGCGAGACGCGCGAACAGGGCGACCAGATTCAAGCCGGTCCGCACGCCGACGGCCGCCCGATCCACATCGGTCTTGAACGCCGTCCAGGGCGCCGCCTCCTGCAAATACTCATTGCCCAGCACCCAGACGGCGCGCAGGGCCACGGCCGCCTTGCGGAACTCCATGGCCTCAAACTGCGCCGTGGCCTCGGCGATGCCGGCGCGCAGGTCGGCTTCCAGCTTCGCCTCCAGCGGACCGGGTTCGCCCGCGTCCGGCACGTCGCCGTCGAATTTGCTCTCGGCGAACTTGACGATGCGGTTGACGAAATTGCCCAGCACGTCGGCCAGATCCTTGTTGGTCGTCGACTGGAACTGCTCCCAGGTGAAGGCCGCGTCCGAATGCTCGGGCCCATAGGCCGTCAGATGCCAGCGCCAGTAGTCGGCAGGCAGCAGCTCCAGCGCCTGGTCCATGAAGACGCCGCGCTTCTGGCTGGTAGAGAATTTCCCGCCGTACCAGTTCAGCCAGTTGAACGCCTTCAGCGTGTCGACCGTCTTCCACGGCTCGCCCGAGCCCAGGATGGTGGCCGGGAAGCTGACGGTGTGGAAGGCGACATTGTCCTTGCCCATGAACTGGACGTAGCGGACGTCGTCCGCCCCCTCGTCCGTCCGCCACCAGTCGCGCCAGGTCCGGCCGGTCGCATCGGCCCATTCCTCGGTCGCGCCGATATATTCGATCGGGGCGTCGAACCAGACATAGAAGACCTTGCCCTCCATGCCCGGCCGGGGCCCGCCGTCGGGACCCACCACCGGCACGCCCCATTTCAGGTCGCGGGTGATGCCCCGGTCGATCAGCCCCTCGTCGAGGTGTTTCAGCGCGATCGACCGCGCCAGCGTCTGCCAGTCGGTCTTCGAACTGATCCACGCCCGGATACGATCGGCCAGCTTGGTCTGCAGCAGATACAGATGCCGCGTGTCCCGCACCTCGAGATTGCGCGAGCCCGAGACGGCGGAATACGGATCGATCAGGTCGGTCGGGTCCAGCAGCCGTCCGCAGTTGTCGCACTGGTCGCCGCGCGCGCCGACGTGGCCGCAGTGCGGGCAGGTCCCCTCGACATAGCGGTCGGGCAGGAAGCGGGCGTCGTCGACGGAATAGATCATCCGGTCGACGCGTTCCTCGATCAGGCCGTTCTGTTCCAGCACATGGGCGAAATGCTGGGTCAGGCGCTGGTTGGGGGCGTTGGAGGAGCGGCCGAACCAGTCGTAGCTGAGGCCGAACGCCTGCCCGGCGGCCTTCTGGACCTCGTGCTGCTCGTCGCAATAGGTCCGCACGTCCTGACCGGCGGCGGCGGCGGCCAGCTCGGCCGGGGTGCCGTGCTCGTCGGTGGCGCAGATGTAGAGAACCTCATGGCCCTGGGCCCGCTTGAACCGGGCGTAGACGTCCGCCGGCAGCATCGAGCCCGCCAGATTCCCCAGATGCTTGATGCCGTTGATGTACGGCAGCGCCGAGGTGATGAGGATGCGGGCCATGAGTGTCCGAGTGGCGAGTGGCGAGTGGCGAGTGGCGAGTGGCGAGTGTTAGTGGCGTCGGTTGCGCGCTATCGCAACACTCAGAGGCCCGAAAGTCCAATATGGTTGGTGACGGGCGAACTACTCGCCACTCGCCACTCGCCACTCGCCACTTCCCAGCCGCCGCGCCACACGCACGAACCGTCCCGTCAGCAGCGCCGACGACACCAGGCTGGCGATGATCACGGCCCAGACGAGGCCGTTGACGCCGATCTCGTGCGCGAACCACCAACCCAGCGGCATCATGATCAGGCTGTAGGCCCCGAAATGCATGATCGTCGGCCACCAGACGTCGCCCGCCGCTCGGTTGGCCGAGGCCGAGACCACCTGGATGCCGTCGGCGACGAAGAACAGGGTCGTCAGCACCAGCGCCGGGATCACCACAGCCAGCAATTCCGGATCGCGGTTGTAGGCGCTGGCGATAAGCGGCGCTCCCGGCCAGACAGCCAGCGCCACCGCCAGCGTCAGGGCGATGACCACCCCGATCCCGACCAGGCCGGCGCGCAGCACGCCCCGCCCGTCCCTCGCCCCGTAGGCGCGCCCCACCAGCACCGCCGTCGCCGACGACAGCCCCATCGGGACCATGAAGACGATGGCCGAGACGTTCAGCACGATGGCCCAGGCCGAGGTCTCGATCGCGCCCAGCTGGCCGGCGATGAAGGTCATGGCCGCGAAGGCGCCGACCTCGATGAAATACGAACTGCCGGCGCCGTAGCCGACCTTGCGCTGCTCGCGCTCGTCGGCCTGGTTGCGGGCCGGGCGGCGGAATACGCCCAGCGCCCGCGCCTCGGGCAGGCGTAAGATATAGACGAGCAGGAAGACCGCCAGCGACGTCCGCGCCACGAAGGTCGCCCAGGCCGAGGCCACGGCGCCGTCAATTCCGAGGCCCAGGATGTCGGGCACCAGCAGCAGGTTCAGCGCCAGATTGAGACCGTTGGCGATCCACATCGCCCACATGCCGGCGCGCGGCCGATGCAGGGCCTCGAGGAAGAATTGCGCCGCCACGCTGACCAGATAGCCGGGCATCGACAGGGCGAAGACGATCAGCACCGGCGAGGCCCCCTCGCCCAGCCCCGGCGCCAGTCCCATGTGCTGCAGCGCCCATGGACCGATCAGGATCAGGCCGATCATCGCCGTCACGCCCAGCTGGAGGGAATAGGTCACGCCCCGCCGCAGCACCCCGCCGACCTCGTCGCGCCGGCCCTGGCCGATCAGACGGGCGGTCATGACCTGCACGCCCATCATCAGGCCGACCGCGGTGGTGACGATGATCGCCGTGGGAGCGAGCGCCAGGGAACTGTAGGCCAGCTCCAGCCCCGACCAGTTGCCCACCACGATCACGTCGGTCAGTCCCATGGTCATGATGCCGATGCGCGCCAGCACCACCGGCCACGCCAGGTGCAGCAGCTCGCGCAAGGTCGTACGGGTCCGGGTGTTGAAGCCGATCATGGGACGGGCGACAGGCCACGGTCGTCGGCCGAGGTCAACCAAGGAAAGCCGGGCGAGCCATAAGGTGACCGTGACAGATGTCGGGAGGCGCGCCTCGGCCCGTCCGCCTGCTGTTGACGAAACGGTCCCCGCCGCAGACCTTGAGCGCCCCGCTTCAGGATATGTCCATGCTGGAACTGCTGCTCGCCGCCACCCTGTTCGCCGCCCCCGCCCAGGAGGATGAGCCGCCCTGCGAGGCTTATGATTCCGAGGACCTGACCATCGGCATAGCCATCGCGCCCGGACGTCCCGGTGGCGAGGTTCCCTTGCACGCCAATGACGGCCTGCACGGCATCATCGCCGTACCGCTGACGTGTTTCAGCCGTTGGACCTCATCCGATCCCGCCGTGACGGTCGCGCCCGAACGCCGCAGGATCGTCATCGGACGCGACGCGACGCCCGGAGAGGACGTGGAGATTACCGGGACGCTCGGCTCCCGGACAGTACGCGCCCGCTTCCGCATCGCCCCCGCCGAGGGACCCGTCCTGACGGGCTTCTGGTCCCAGACCTCGGTCGACTGCGGCGGCCCGGTCCCGCGCGACCCCCTGCGCGAACTCCGGTTCAACAGCGACGGACGTTTCGCCGTCACCTTCGTGCCCTTCGAGGTGCGACAGGACTATTGGGGATCGGTCGAGTTCAACCCGGTCGCCGGGCGGATCGGTTTCGCCGTCGAGCGCGGCAACACAGTGCCTCCCGGTCTGATGCTGAAAGGAAGCGCGCGGATCGAGGGCGATGACCAGCTCGCGCTGGACGGAGTCTATTTCGGCGGCCTTGACGTCGCGCCGCCGGCCGGAGGCTGCCGCTACGTGTTCCGGAAGCGCTAGGGCTTTTCCCGGCGCCGCAAGCCCCCTACACCAGCGGCATGCCCAAGCTGTCCTCCGCGATCGATCCGCACAGCCCCGCCTTCAAGGCCCTGGACGCCCACAACCGGGCGCTCCGGGACGAGCTCCACGCCAGGGTCGCCAAGGCGGCCCGCGGGGGGACGGACGCCAGCCGCGACCGTCACGTCTCGCGCGGCAAGCTGCTGCCCCGCGACCGCGTCGACCGCCTGCTGGACCCCGGCTCGCCCTTCCTCGAGATCGGCCAGCTGGCGGCGAACGGCATGTACGGCGACGCGAAGGACCCTGACGGGGCCCCCGGCGCCGGCATGATCTGCGGCGTGGGCCGCGTGTCGGGCCGCGAGGTCATGATCGTCGCCAATGATCCCACGGTGAAGGGCGGGGCCTATTTCCCGCTGACCGTGAAGAAGCATTTGCGGGCCCAGGAGATCGCCGAACAGAACAACCTGCCCTGCGTCTATCTGGTCGATTCCGGCGGGGCCAACCTGCCGCACCAGGCCGAGGTCTTCCCCGACCGCGACCATTTCGGCCGCATCTTCTTCAACCAGGCGCGGATGTCGGCGAAGTCGATCCCCCAGATCGCCTGCGTCATGGGCTCCTGCACCGCCGGCGGCGCCTATGTGCCGGCCATGTCCGACGAGACGGTCATCGTTCGCAACCAGGGCACTATCTTCCTGGCCGGTCCGCCGCTGGTGAAGGCCGCGACGGGCGAGATCATCTCGGCCGAGGAGCTGGGCGGCGCCGAGACGCACGGGCGAAAGTCCGGCGTGGTCGACTATGTCGCCGAGAACGACGAGCACGCGCTGGAGATCGTTCGCACCATCGTCGACAGCCTCAACACCGTGAAGCGCGTCGACCTCGATGTCCGCGAACCGCGCGCCCCCGCCTTCGACGCGGAAGAGCTCTACGGCCTCATCCCCGACGACGTCCGCGCCCCCTATGACGTGCGCGAGGTCATCGCCCGCCTCGTCGACGGCTCCGAGTTCGACGAGTTCAAGGCCCTGTACGGCACGACCCTGGTCTGCGGCTTCGCCCGCATCTGGGGCTATCCGGTCGCCATCCTGGCCAACAACGGCGTGCTGTTCTCGGAGAGCGCGCTCAAGGGCGCCCATTTCATCGAACTGGCCTGCAAGCGGAAGATCCCGCTGGTCTTCCTGCAGAACATCTCGGGCTTCATGGTCGGCGGCAAATACGAGGCCGAGGGCATAGCGAAAAACGGGGCCAAGCTGGTCACCGCCGTCTCCTCGGCCGAAGTTCCCAAATTCACCATCCTGATCGGCGGCAGCTTCGGGGCCGGCAACTACGGCATGTGCGGCCGCGCCTTCGGCCCCCGCTTCCTGTTCACCTGGCCCAACAGCCGGATCAGCGTCATGGGTGGCGAACAGGCCGCCGCCGTCCTCGCCACCGTCCACCGCGACGCCGACAGCTGGACCCCGGAACAGGCCGAGGCCTTCAAGGCCCCGGTGCGTCAGAAATACGAGGACGAGGGCAATCCGTACCACGCCACCGCCCGCCTGTGGGACGACGGCATCATCGACCCGGTCCAGACGCGCGACGTGCTGGGGCTGGCCATATCCGCCTCGCTGAACGCCCCCATCCCGGAGACGACGTTCGGCGTGTTCAGAATGTGATGACGGGCGGCCGTTGGCCCAGGGCCCAGCGATGGGAGTCCGGACCGAACGGCAGGTCGAACAGGCGCGGCGCCTCGCTGTCCGGCGGCGGATCAGCGTGCAGTTCGAAGGCTGACAGCAGGGCCCGGCGCGCGCGGTCCGCAGCGGGACCGCTGACGCCCTTGCGCTGCAGGATGCGGCCAATGATCACGTCGCGGTGGGCTGAGCCGCCATGCTCCAGCAGCTGCTGCCGGATTTCGGCGGCCAGCTTCGCCTTGACGGGAGTCAGTCGGCCCGGCTTCCGGGATCGCATTGCGTGCGGCATGCCGTCCTCGCAGGCTGTCGTTGACCGTCGGCACTCAACGCCTTCGCCCGGGGCGCTGTCAAGAAACGCGCCTCCCTGGCACGGCGCCGCTGCCAATCGCAGCGCCATGCGTTACAAGCGGGCAGTCTCGAAGGACCGATCATGACCGACAAGCCCACCGAAGCCGACCTCAACGCCCTCGATGTCACCGACGCCGAGGCTGCGGAGATCAACGCCATCGCCCACCCGCTGCTGACCGATCCGGCGCCGGACGCCAATGACGATCTCGTCCAGATCGACTCCACCGCCGACGGGATCGTCTTCGTCACCATCAACCGGCCCGACAAGCGCAACGCCTTCGACGCCCCCACCATCGCCGCCCTCTATGAAGCGTTCGAGACCCTGCACGGGGCCGACAATGTGCGTCTGGTCTTCGTGCGCGGCGCGGGCGGCACCTTCAGCGCTGGCGCCGACCTGGGCTGGATGGCCGACGCGGCCGGCTGGTCGGAGAGCGACAACCGCGACGACGCCATGGGCCTGGCGAAGATGCTCAAGGCCCTGCACGACGTTCCGGCGCTGACCTGCGCCATCGTCGAGGGCGCGGCCATGGGCGGCGGGGCCGGCATCGTCGCGGCCTGCGACATGGCGGTGGCCGTCGAGGGGGCCCGCTTCGCCTTCTCCGAGGTCAAGCTGGGCCTGATCCCGGCGACGATCGCCCCCTATGTCGTCGAGGCCGTCGGCGCCCGCCGCGCGCGCCAGCTGTTCCTGTCGGCCAACATCTTCGACGCCGACTACGCGGCCCACGCCGGCCTGATCGACATGGTCCTGCCCGAGGGCTCGGTCGACGAATTCATCTCCATGCTGACCGACAGCATCAGCGCCAATGCGCCCGCCGCCATGGGCGAGGCCAAACGGCTGGTGAATGACGTCGCAGGCCAAAAGATCGATCACGGCATGATGGAAGACACCGCCAGACGCATCGCCCGCGCCCGCGTGTCCGCCGAGGGTCAGGAAGGGGTGCGCGCCTTCCTCGAAAAACGTAAACCGGCGTGGGCGCAGTAGGAATCACACGGGGTATCGATGTCGGGGGAAATGGAAACGGCGGCGCTGGCCTCGGGCGGCGGATGGCTGAAGTGGAAGCGTGAGCACGCCGACATTCCGCCCGGCACGCCCTGCGCCAATTGTCAGACCCCGCTGGCCGGCCCTCACTGTCACCAGTGCGGCCAGCTGGCCGAGGACTTCCACAAGTCCGTCTGGAAGCTGATCGTCGAGGCCGTCGAAAGCCTTCTGCACCTCGACGGGCGGCTTTTCAGCACCCTGCCAAACCTCATCCGTCGCCCCGGAAAGCTCACCCGCGACTATATGGAGGGCAAGCGCGCGTCCCAGGTCGCGCCGTTCCGCATGTTCCTGGTCATCCTGCTGATCGCCTTCTTCGTCGGCCACGCCGCCATGAAGGCGGGCGCGAAACATGAGGCCGCCGAAGGCGATCACGCCGCCTCGGAACGGACGTTCAAATACAACGGCCGCGTCGTCACGCCGGGCGGCGCAGCCATGGCCGAGTTCGAACGCGACGTCATGGCCGACCCCGACCTGAGCGAGGCCGAGAAACGGACCCAGATCGCAGCCGCCAGGGGCGACTGGGTAGCCTTCAGCCGCAACCTGGCCGCCGACGTCACCGATGAGGCCCGGGAAAACGCCGCCGACGCGCCGAAGATGAAAGACGGGGCCGATGCGGAAAACCTTCGCGGCTTCAAGGAATGGATCGAAACCCGGCAGGCCGCGATCCAGGACGATCCCGAGCGGTTCGCCCTGATCCTCGAGATCTGGGCCCACCGTGTCGCCATCCTGGCCCTTCCGGTCTCGGCCCTGATGCTGACGCTGCTGTTCGCCTTCAACCGCCGCTTCTACGTCTTCGATCACGTCATCTTCTCGATGCACTCGCTGTCGTTCCAGCTGTTGCTCCTGATCGTGATCATGGCGCTGGGGGTCCTGACGCCGCTGGCCTGGTGGCTGCTGTGGCTGGCCCCGGTGCATCTGTTCCTGCACATGAAGGGCGCCTATCAGCGCAGCGTCATCGGCACCCTGGCGCGGATGTTCGTCCTGTTCACCCTGACGACGGTGACCTTCACCCTGCTGGCGCTCCTGTGGCTCTATCTGGGCTTCAACGAGATGGCCAGGCACTGAGCCTGTCGTCAGCCGCCGCGCGAGCCGCTAGAGACATCCGATGTTCAAATCCGTCCTGGTCGCCAACCGCGGCGAGATCGCCTGCCGCGTCTTCCGCACCGCCCGCCGCATGGGCATCCGGACCATCGCCGTCTATTCGCAAGCCGATGCGAAGGCCCTGCATGTGCGCGAGGCCGACGAGGCCGTGCTGATCGGCCCGGCCCCGGCGCGGGAAAGCTATCTGGACGCCGCGAAAGTGCTGGCCGCCGCGAAGGCGACCGGCGCCGAGGCCATCCACCCCGGCTACGGCTTCCTGTCAGAGAACGCCGACTTCGCCGAGGCCGTGACCGCCGCCGGCCTGGTCTGGATCGGCCCGCCGCCGGCCGCCATCCGCGCCATGGGTCTGAAGGACGCCGCCAAGACGCTGATGATCGAGGCCGGCGTGCCCGTCACGCCCGGCTACCAGGGCGAGGACCAGTCCGAAGCGACGCTCACCGCCGAGGCCGCCCGCATCGGCTATCCCGTGCTGATCAAGGCCGTCGCCGGCGGCGGCGGCAAGGGCATGAAACGCGTCGACCGGCCCGAGGACTTCGCCGCCGGCCTCGCCTCGGCGCAGCGCGAGGGACAATCGTCCTTCGGCGACCCGCGCGTCCTGATCGAAAGCTACATCACCCGCCCCCGCCACATCGAGGTGCAGGTGTTCGGCGACAAACACGGAAACGCCGTCCACCTGTACGAACGCGACTGCTCCCTGCAGCGCCGCCACCAGAAGGTGATC
>NZ_DATMYH010000071.1:0-2127 GCF_035561115.1 Brevundimonas sp. | reverse complement strand
GGTCAGGAAACCCGGCAGGGCCGAAGGGCCGTCGTCCTCAGCCGCGCGGGCGTCGCGGCGCGGACGCCGCTCCGGGCGCTCGGCCCGGTCAGGGCGTTCGGCCCGTTCGGGACGCTCGGTCGCTTCGGCGCGAACTTCGGGCGCTTCTTCGGACGCCGCCGGGGCGTCGCCCTCGGCGCGCGGCTCGCCGCCTTCGCGGTCGAAGCGGGCGCCGCGTTCCTGCTGGCGGCGCTCCCACCGTTCGCGGCGGGTCTCGCGGCGGCTGCCGTCGGCGTTGGTCGCGGCCTCGCCCTCGGGACGGGGCTCGCGGGGTTCGCGATCGGCGCGGGGCTGGTCGTCGCGGTCGCGCCATTCGCGGCGGGGCTGTTCACCCTGACGATCGTTGGAGCGGTCGCGCTCCTCGTTCTCGCGCTGGCGGGCCTCGATCTGGGCGATGCGGTCGGCCTCGACCTTTTCGGCGGCCATGATGGCGGCGGCCTGGGCCCCGGTCTCGTCCTCGAAATCGATGTCGAAGCCCTGGCCGGCCAGCTCGCGCTGGGCGATCTCGGAAACCGGACGCGAGGGCTGAAGGGCGCGCAGGACGCGGAAATAGTGTTCGGCGTGCTGGGTGTAGTTCTCGGCCAGCACCCGGTCGCCGGCGGCCGAGGCGTCGCGCGCCAGCTGCATGTAGCGCTCATAGACGGTCTGGGCGTTGCCGCGGACCTTGATGTTCTCGGGGCCCTGGGAATCCCAGGACCGGTTCGGATTGGTGGCGTTGGCGTTGTTGTTGCCGCCGCCGCTCCCGGGCTTCCTGTTGCGTCCGCGCTGACGCTTCATGCCCTTGAAATCTCTCATCGGACGCTACCGTGCTTTGTGAGGGGACGGGCCGGCCTGCGAGATGCAGCCTGTCGCCGTCCGTGTCGTCGTTCCGCTTCGCGCGAGGCCAATCCCCGCTGACGATGTGATCGGAAATCCGTCGCCGCCCCGTGGTCCGCCTGATCGAATGATCAGACCGTCACTGCCCTGAGCGCGCGTGGATGGGCCAGAAGCGGACCAAGGCGTGCGTTTTGGGTGGGAGACAGTTGAAGACTTAGCGCGGCCGGAGCCGCTTTCCAAGGGGTAGTTTTCGGAACGTCTACATCTTCGGGATGGGGTTGGTGCGCGGGTCGGGCCCGTTGGTCACGACGCGGTCGCGGTCCGACAGGTCCTTGACCACGATGACGCCTTCGAAGCCCGCCGCCTCGAACAGCGCCTTGACCTGCGGGCCCTGGTCCCAGCCGATCTCGACGGCGAAGACGCCGTCGGGGCGAAGGATGCGGCGGATCTCGGGGGCCAGTTCGCGATAGGCCGTCAGGCCGTCGGGGCCGCCGTCCAGCGCCAGAAGCGGATCGTGGTCGCGCACCTCGGGGTCGAGGCCGGGGATGTCGCCCGAGGGGATGTAGGGCGGGTTGGACACCACCAGATCGAAACTGTCGTCGCCGAAGCCCGCGGCCCATTCGGTGCGCAGGAAGGTCGCGCGGCTGTCGAGGTCGAGATTGGCGGCGTTTTCCTTCGCCACGGCCAGGGCCTCGGACGAGATGTCGGTGCCGACGCCGCGGGCGCCGGCCCGCTCGGCCAGGGTCGCCAGCAGGATGGCCCCCGAGCCGGTGCCCAGGTCGATCATCTCGAAGGCGCGGTGCGGCGGGAAGGCCAGCATGACGACGTCGAGGATAGCCTCGGTGTCGGGGCGGGGGCTGAGCACCTCGGGGGTGACGTTCAGCATGATCTTCCAGAAGCCCTTCCTGCCGAGGATGCGCGAGACGGGCTCACGGCGCAGGCGGCGCTCGACATAGCCGTCCAGGGCGGCCTGCTGGTCGGCGGTCACGACGCGATAGGGGTCGGTCAGGATGTCGGTGCGGCTCGCGCCGGCGGCGACCTCCAGCAGCAGGCGGGCGTCGATCGAGGGGCTGTCGATGCGGCCGGCCTTGAGGGTCGCGGTCGCGGCCTTCCAGGCGGTGAGCAGGGTCGGGGCGGGGGCGGTTTCGGTCATGCGCTGGCATTGGCGCGGCTTTGCGGGGATATCAAGCGCGGCGGCGCCGGAACGCGCGCCGGATGGAGCCGTTGCAGCCGGGATGCGAGGACAGACGCGACACAGGGGCGGGCTGGGGC
>NZ_DATMYH010000070.1:0-14392 GCF_035561115.1 Brevundimonas sp. | reverse complement strand
AGATCGGACGGGGGGCCGCGGAGGGGGCCTTCACCACCGGGCCGGTGCTGGTGGCGCATGCCAGCCTGACCGCCCGCCGGCTGGGGCTCGCCCCGCCGCCGCGGTCAGGCGACCTGCTGGACGTGCTGGAGCTGTTCGCCTTCGTGCGGCCGGCGCGGTTCTGCGCCCCCTCCCCCAGCGGCCTGGCCCTGGCCATGGGAATGAGCGAGCCCAAGGGGGCGGAGGCGCAGGCGGAGGCGCTGCGGAAGGCGGCCGACGGGCTGCTGCGGGAACTGGCCGACCCGGCCTGGCCGGGGCGCGAGGACGCCTTCACCCTCGCTGAAACGCTGATCCGGGCCGGCTGGGCGTGGGGTTGGCGGGTGCTCGGGGCGCTGCAGCATCAGCCGGTGCGGGAGCGCCAGCATCGCGGCAGCGGGCTGGACGCCTGGTCCCGCCTGCCCGAGTGGGAGGACGAAGCCCCGCGCGGCGAGGCGGGCTCCGCTCCGGTCGATTCCGAATCCGCCCGCATCCGGCTGGAGAAACTGCTTCAGGCCTCGGGTCTCGACGAGACCCGCCCGACCCAGTCGGACTACGCCGCCGAGGCCGCCTACGCCTTCTCGCCGCGCAACGAGGAGGGCCGTCCCCGCTTCCTGCTGGCCGAGGCCGGCACGGGCACGGGCAAGACCCTCGGCTACCTCGCCCCCGCCAGCCTGTGGGCCGAGCGCAACCAGGGCGCCGCCTGGGTCTCGACCTACACCCGCGCCCTGCAGCGCCAGATCGACCGCGAGAGCGCCGCCCTGTGGCCCGATCCCGTCGAGCGCAAGAAGAAGACCGTGGTCCGCAAGGGGCGCGAAAACTACCTGTGCCTGCTGAACCTGCAGGAGATGGTGCAGGCGGCCCAGCTGGGGAACGGCGACCTGATCGGCATGGCTCTCGCCAGCCGCTGGGCGATGCACAGCCGCGACGGCGACATGACCGGCGGCGACTATCCGGGCTGGCTGCCCGGCCTGTTCGCCACGGGGCCGAGCCATCAGGCCAGCGCCGCCAACCTGGTCGACCGGCGCGGCGAATGCGTCCACGCCGCCTGCCCCCACTACCGCACCTGTTTCGTCGAGAAGACCATCCGCGCCAGCCGCCGGGCCGACCTCGTCGTCGCCAACCACGCCCTCGTCATGACCCAGGCCGCCTTCGATGGCGCCCGTTCGGCGCGCGGCCTGAAGCAGGACGGCGAGACGGCCGCCCTGAAACGGATCGTCTTCGACGAGGGCCACCATCTGTTCGACGCCGCCGACAGCGCCTTCTCGGCCTGCCTGTCGGGTCAGGAGGCCGCCGAGCTGCGCCGCTGGCTGCGCGGACCCGAAGGACGCGGCCGGCGCGGACGCGGTCTGGAACAGCGGCTGGGCGACCTGTGCGCCGACAACGAGGCCGCGACCAGGGCGCTTCAGGACGCCGTCCGCGCCGCCGCCCAGCTGCCCGGCGAGGGCGTCTCAGGCCGCATCGCCCCGGCCTCGGGCGAGGTCAATCCGGTCGGACCGATCGAACGCTTTCTGCTGGCCGCCCTCGAACAGCTCCGTGCACGGACCAGCGAGAACGCCTCGGGCAGCGGCGTCGAGTTCGGCATGGAATGTTCGCTGCGTCCTGTCACCGAACCGGTGCTGGAAGCCGCCCGCGAAGCCGCCCAGGCCCTGGCCGCCGTCGAGGCCCCGCTGCTGGCCCTGTCGCGGCATCTGGAAGACATCCTCGACGGCGAGGCGTCGGATCTCGACGGCGCCTCCCGCGCCCGCATCGAGGGCGCCCTGCGCGGCCTCGACCGCCGCGCCCGCATGACCCTGCCCGGCTGGCGCTCGATGCTGGCCGCGCTGGAGGTGTCGTCGGACGAGCCCGACCCCGACTTCCTCGACTGGCTGTCGGCCGAGGCCGCCTTCGGCCGCATCATGGACGTGGCCCTGCGCCGCCACTGGATCGACCCGACCGTGCCGCTCGAGGCCGCCGTCATCATGCCCGCCCACGGCGTTCTGGTGACCAGCGCCACCCTGTCCGATCCGAACTCTGACGATCCCTTCGACATGGCCCGGCTGCGCACGGGCTCGGCCCGGCTGATCGAGCCGGCCCGGACGCTGAAGGTCGAAAGCCCGTTCGACTATGCGGCCAACAGCCGGGTCATCGTCGTCAACGATCTGATCAAGGACGACACGCGCCAGACCGCGGCGGCGATGCGCGAACTGTTTCTCGCGGCGGGCGGCGGCGGTCTCGGCCTGTTCACCGCCATCCGCCGGCTGAAGGCGGTCTATGAGCGCCTCGGTCCCGACCTCGCGAAACAGGGCATCCCCCTCTACGCCCAGCACGTCGATCCGCTGGAAGTGGGGGCGCTGGTCGACGTCTTCCGCGCCGAACAGGACAGCTGCCTGCTGGGCACGGACGCCGTGCGGGACGGGGTCGACGTGCCGGGCCGGTCCCTGCGCATCCTCGCCTTCGACCGCGTGCCGTGGCCGCGTCCCGACCTGCTGCACAAGGCGCGCCGCCTGCGCTTCGGCGGCGAGGGGGCGGGCGGACGCAATTTCGACGACGCCCTCGCCCGCGCCAAAATGGCCCAGGCCTTCGGCCGGCTGATCCGCCGCGCCGACGACAGGGGCGTCTTCGTCATGCTGGACGCCGCGGCCCCGACCCGCCTGTTCGCCAGCCTTCCGCCGGGCACGGAGGTTCAGCGCATGGGTCTGGCCGAAGCGGTGGAACAGGTGGGGAGCTTCCTGAACTGACGTCTCCTCCCCATAAGCGTTTGCGAATGGGGAGGGGGACCGCCCGGGCGACTCAGCCCGGGTGGTGGAGGGGGCGACGCCGGCGGATGTGATTGGCGACCACACGGCTCACGCCGGCGTCGCCCCCTCCGTCACGGCGCGTATCCGCGCCGCGCCACCTCCCCATCGCTTCGCGACAGGGAGGAGACCTACTGTTCGAACGTGATCTCCACGCTCTTCGCCGACCGCTCGGCCTCGCCGTGGAAAACCGCCTCGATATTGTTGCCGTCGGGGTCCAGCAGGAAGGCGGCGTAATAGCCGGGGTGGTATGGCCGCTCGCCCGGCGCGCCGTTGTCCTTGCCGCCCGCCGCGCATCCGGCCTTGTAGAAGGCATCGACCATCGCCCGATCCTGCGCCTGGAAGGCCAGGTGATGGCGGCCGGTCAGCTTGCCTGCCGCCGCCTCGCTGTCGGCGGTGGAGATGAACAGCTCGTCGAGCCAGAACCAGCTCTCGCCCTCGCCGCCCAGCGGCACGCCCAGCGTCTCGAACACCGAGTCGTAGAACCGGCGCGTGGCGGCCAGATCCCTCACGACAAGCTGGATATGGTCGATCAGCCGACCCCGATGCAGCGACTGCGTTTCCATCCCGGGCTCCCGCGTTGTGATCCGGTCAAACGGCTTGTCCCCACAGGCAGTTCCGCCCGGCGGCCCGGGCTTGCCGCGCCGCGCCGGCTTCACCATATCGGACGCCCGGACGAGGTCGGTTCCGACGGGGACGAAGTGGACTCAGTGGACTCTTCGGACTCATTGGACTGTGTTTTTTGCGGCCCGGTTCGGGTTTCAGACGTTTCAACCTGCCAGACCCATTTTTTTCGCCGGAGCCTCGATGACAGCCGTCCCCCGCCACAGCCGCCGCGGCCTGCTGGTCCCCTTCCTGATCGTGGGGGTGTTGCTGGCCGCCTGGACGGGCTGGTGGTTCTATCTGACCAACCAGATCGAGACCCGGCTGGACGCCCGGATCGCGGCCCTGCGACAGGAGGGCTGGCGCATCGGCTACGCCTCGCGGACCACCACCGGCTGGCCCTTCCGGGCGCGGGTCTCGATCCCCCACGTCGACATCACGGCTCCCTCGGGCCACGGCGTCGCGGCGCCCGAGCTGGTCGCCGAGGCCAACGCCTACAACCCCGACCGCTGGGTGGTCATCGCGCCCGAAGGCCTGACCCTGACCCGCGCCGACAAGGGCAAGGTCGGTATCGCCGGCGATGGCCTGCGCCTCAGCGTCAGCCATCTGCGCGAACGCTTCCCCGACCTGCGCGTCGAGTTGATCCGCCCGACCTTCACGACCCATCGGGACGCCGAGCCCTTCCCCATCGCCTCGGCCGAACGAATTCTGCTCAACGTCCGCCCGCACCTGACCGGAGGCCGCGCCGCGACCGACGAAATGGATGTCGCCTTCAACCTGATCGACGCCCGGGGCCGCCCCGGCGGCCCGGTCGAGGGCGCCACGCGGCAGGGACGGCTGACCGCCCGGATCGAGGGCACGGTCGTCAACGCCAGCCGCCTCAGCGGCATGGACAGCGCCGGCGTCTTCGCCGCCTGGACCGCCTCGGGCGGGCGTTTCACCGCCATCAAGGGCGAACTGGCCGCAGGCGAAAGCCGCGCCCGTATCGAAAGCGCCGCCCTCTCAGCCGACGCCGGAGGCCGGCTCGAGGGCGAGGTTTCCCTCACCGCTGAAAAGCCCGGGGCCGCCATCGCCGGTCTGGCCCGCTCGCGCTCGGGCGCCGTCAACCGCCTCGGGGCCGCCGGGGCCGCCGCCGCGACCGCCGCCTCCGGAGACCGGGGCGTCGATCTGGTCATCCAGTTCCGCGATGGCCGCACATGGCTGGGGCCCTTCGCCCTCGCCCCGGCGCCGAAGCTGTTCTGATGCTCATCGAGCCCGAAGAGGACGCTGACCGGCTGGCCCTCGACCGGGCGGTGGCGAACGCCGTCAGGGCCCGTCTGGCCGGTGGCGCGCGCCCGACGCCCGACGCCGACGCCATCGCCCTGCGGCAGACGCTGGCGGGCGAACCCCCGGCCGGGGCCGCCGTTCTGCGGGCCGTGCTGGGCCGGATCGACGCCGCCTCCGGCGCCCCCCTCGTTGTCTGGGGTTCGGCCAGCCAGACCCTCGCCGCGGACCGCTATGGCCTGACCGCCCGCACTGCGGCCGACCCGGATCAGGCCCTGGCGGTCGTCCGCGACGGGGCGCGCGCCCTGATGGACCTGACGTCCGCCTCCGCCTGGTGGGGCCGGCTGCTGGCCGAGCCCGCGCTGCGGGTCGTGGCCGCCCTGCCCGACGACCGCCACGGCGTCCCGCGCGCCCTGATGATCCAGCAGGCCCAACCGGGCCCCACGGGCGACGACCGCAGCTTCTGGACCACAGACAGCGCCGCCCCGGCCGCGGCGATCGTCGAGATCCTGGGCGCCGCCGGCCTGGCCGCCAGTCCCTTGATCGCGGCCGGCGGCTTGAAGCTGTTCATGCTCGCGGGCTATGTGCAGGCCGAGGACGGGCGGCTTTCATCCGCGCCCGGCGGCCTCAGCGGCGTCATCGGCGCCGCGCCCCTGTTCTGAAAGCGCCCATGACCGAAGCCCCCACCCCCAAGCCCGGCATCCTCGACATCGCCCCCTATGTCGGCGGCAAGTCGCGCATCGAAGGCGTGGCCACGCCGATGAAACTGTCGTCGAACGAGAACGCCCTCGGCGCCGGGGAAAAGGCCCGCGAGGCCTTCACCGCCGCGGCCGGGCAGATCCACATGTATCCCGACGGCCGGGCGATGAAGCTGCGCGACGCCGTCGCCGAACACCATGGGCTCGAGCCCGAACGGCTGATCTTCGGCAACGGCTCGGACGAGGTCTTCGCCCTGCTGAACCAGTGCTACCTCACCCCCGGGGACAATATCGTCACCGGCCAGTACGGTTTCCTCGCCTACCGCATCTCGGCCAGGGCCAACCAGGCCGAGGTCAAGCTGGCGCCCGAGCCCGGCTTCAGGGCCGAGGTCGACGCCCTGCTGGAGCAGGTCGATGAGCGGACGAAGCTGGTCTACATCTCCAGCCCTTCCAACCCGACCGGCAGCTACAACACCGCCGAGGAAACGCGCCGCCTGCATGCGGCCCTGCCGCCGCATGTCCTGCTGGTCATCGATGAGGCCTATGCCGAATTCGTCTCCGCCCCGGACTGGGAGACCAGCTTCCCGCTCGCCCGCGACAGCCAGAACATCGTGGTGACCCGCACCTTCTCCAAGATCCACGGCCTGGGCGGCCTGCGCATCGGTTTCGGCTACGCTCCGCTGAAGGTGGCCGAGGCTGTCGACCGCATCCGCCTGCCCTTCAATGTTTCGGTCCCCGGGATCGAGGCCGCCGTCGCCGCCCTCGGCGACGAGGCCCACCAGAAGGCCTCGCGCGACCTGGTCGAGGCCTGGCGCCCGCGCCTGACCCAGGCCATCAAGGGCTTCGGCTTCGACGTCTTCCCGTCGGCCGGCAATTTCGTTCTGATCCGCTTTCCCGACGAGGCGCGCAACGCCGCGGCCGCCAACGACTATCTGAATTCCAGAGGCATCATCGTCCGTCCCGTCGGCGGCTACGGCCTGCCCGACTGCCTGCGCATCACTGTCGGCACGGAAGATCAGAACCGGGCGGTGATCGACGCGCTCAGCGAGTTCGCCGCGAGCTGACGGGCGTCACCCTACGTAGCCGCATTTGTCCCGGGCGCAGGCCAGATAGCATTGCTGCCACGCCGCCCCGCCGCCCGGATAGACGGCGTAGCAGCGGTACTGGCACTCGGTGTAGCAGAAGTCGTTCCGCTGGTTTGACGCGTACGGCGCCTGGGCCGCCGAGGCCGAAGCGAGGAACAGGCCCGTCGACAGGGCGACGACGTGGAACAGTCTGCGCATTCTGAAACCCTCCATGCTTGACCATAAGCGGGCGGCGCCGAAGTGGTTCCGCAGCAGGGTGGTTAACCTCAGGCCCGCCGGAAAAGCCGGCTCGCGGCCCAGCCGGTGAACGCAGCCAGCAGCACGCACAGCAGGCCATAGGTCCACGGCCGCCGATGCGCGAACTCGAAGATGTCGCGCTCTATGCCGACCTTTTCGACGGTCAGGGTCAGGTTGCTGACCGACACCGGATCGCCATCCTGGAACAGCCAGACCTCGGCGAAATACCGGCCCGTGGGCGCCACGGCGGGCAACTCGACCTCGGCGCGGAACAGGCCGCGGTCGACGAACTCCACGCCGTCCGGATCGGTATTGTACAGCGCCGCCGCCTCGCGCAGGCGGATCACCGCCCGGCGGAAGTCCAGATAGTCCTCGCCCAGCCGGCTGACGACCACGTCGCGCACGCCATAGCGGGTGACGGTGCGGCTCTCCTGCGGGGCGTTGATCCTGAGGTGATCGACGCCGACGCCCAGCCGGCGCAGCTGGCCGAAGTCGGCGATGTCCGACAGGGGCCGCGTCGAGGCGGTCATGTAGAAGCCGGGCGCGCCCTCGAACAGCACCGGTCGGCTGTTGAGCCAGACCCCGGTGTTGCGCGTCTTCTTGACCAGACGCACCGGACCATCCGGCCCGCGCACCACCACCACCACATCCGCGGGCTGGTCGCCGGGATTGAAGACCGCGCCGTAGAGAACGATCGAGGCGCCGCGGAAACTGGAATCGACCCTCACCCGGGCGTCGGTCAGGGCCGCGGCGACGCGCACCTGATCCGTCGTGCTGACCGAGCGTTCCGGCGCAGGCGCGGATACGGCCGGAGGGGGCGGCGGAAGGGCGGCTATCATGGGGCCGCCCTCACTGTGCTGTTCCGGGGGCGAAGGCGAACAGGTCGGACGGCCGCACGAACAGTTCCAGGCCCATCTGGATGCCGACCATCAGAACGATCAGACCCAGCACCGCCCGCAGTTCCTCGGCCCGGAACCGACCCGACCACCTGGCGCCATACTGGGCTCCGACGACACCGCCCAGCAGCAGCAGCATCGACAGGACGATGTCGACGGTCTGGTTGCGGCCGGCCTGCAGGACTGTGGTCATGGCGGTGACGATGATGATCTGGAACAGGCTGGTGCCCACCACCACCCCGGCCCGCATGCGCAGAACATACAGCATGGCGGGAACCAGGATGAAGCCGCCCCCCACCCCCATGATGGCCGACATCACCCCGACGAAGGTTCCCAGGGCGAAGGGCGGGATGGCGCTGATGTAGAGACCCGAACGGGGAAAGCGCATCTTCAGCGGCAGGCCGTACAGCCACAGCGGCCGGCGCCTTTCCTTGTGCGGGGCCACCTCGCCGCGCACCCGGCGCAGAATCTGGCCCAGGCTCTCGTAGAGCATCAGGGTGCCGATGGCGCCGAGGAACAGCAGATAGGAGAGAGCCACCGCCAGATCCGCCTGGCCCAGAAGACGCAGATAGCGGAACAGTTCGACCCCCAGCAACGCGCCCAGGACGCCTCCGCCGGCCATGACCAGACCGATCTTGTAGTCGACCGCCTTCTGACTGGTGTAGCTGATCACCCCCGAGGTCGAGGAGGCGACGACGTGGCTCGCCTGGCTGGCGACGGCCACGGCCGGCGGAATGCCCAGGAAGATCAGGATCGGGGCCATCAGAAAGCCGCCGCCGATGCCGAAAAGTCCGGACACGAATCCAACCACCGCGCCCAGCAGAACCAGGAGCGGCCAGTTCACCGAAACCTCGGCGATTGGCAGATAGATATCCAAAGGACGCGCCTTCGGCTGGAACTGAAGCTAGGCGCCGGAAAGGCGACGACGGAAGTCTGGTTGTCCTAGACCCACCCGGCGCCCCCCGCCACCCGATGCGCCTGAAAAGCTTGGCGGTCCCGTATCAGGCGAGCGGCTCGACCTGGAATTGCTCAGCCTCGGCGCGAACCTGGGTCCGGGTCGCGGCCGGGATCGTCTTGCCCAGACGCTCGACCGCCGCCTGGGCGTCGCCGTCGCCGGCGCGCGCCGCGATCAGGTACCATTTGTAGGCTTGGGCGAGGTCGGGCTCGATGGCCTCATCCCCGGTTTCGTACAGTTTGGCGACGTTGAACTGACTGTCGACCAGACCGCGTTCGGCCGCCTTCCTGAGCCAGGCCAGCGCCTCGTCCTGATCCTGGGCGCCGCCGACGCCCTCGAACAGGTACATGCCATAGGCGTGCATGCCCTTGGCGTCGCCGCCGTCCGCCGCGCGGCGGGCCCAGACCCGGGCCTCGCGCAGGTTCACGGGCACGCCCTGGGCGCCGTCCTGGTACAGACTGGCGAGATGCAGCTGGGCCGGGGTGTAGCCGGTCGCCGCGGCGCGCTTGAGCGTGTCGACGCCGCTGTCCGCGCCGGCGTCCAGAAGCTCGATCGCCTGCTGATACAGTTCGGATCCACGGGTCAGATCCTCGGGGGTCGGCGCGGTCGGAAGAACGGCCAGGGCCGCGATCGGCTGGGCCTCAGGCGTCGCCGTCAGACCGGGAATGTTCAGGCCCGAGCCGGTCAGCTGGCCGGTCGCATAGGCGCCGCCGCCCGTCAGCAGGACCGCGATGGCCGAGGCGCCCAGGGCCTTGCGCACGGTGCCGCCGCCGCGCGCGGCCTGTTTGTCGAGGCGCTCCTGCAGCTTGGACTTGCCGCCCTTCTTGAGGCCGAATCCGGACCGGGCCGGAGCCTCGGCGGCCTCGGGCGAAGCCATGGCCGCGCGGGCCGCGTCGATGGCCTGTCGGGTCGAGGAGGCGCGTCCCTGTGCCGCCGCAGCGCGCAGGGCGCGGGGATCGACGAAGTCGGTCTCGCCGGCGAAATCGTCCGGGCCGGCGTCGTAGGCCGTCGGAGCCGTGGCCTGCAGCGCGTCCGAGACGTCGGCGCCGCCGAAGCCTTGGCCGAAGGGAAAGCCGGCGGCGCCCGGCGCAGGTTCCACGGCCCGGGCGACAGCCCGCTCGCCCAAGGGTCCCCCGGCCGGAGGTTCCGGGGGGCGGCTGCCGAACGGAGTCGAGACCGCAGGAGCCTCGTCAGTCCCCGGACCGCGCATGACGGCGTCGAAAATGGCGTCGGCGCCCAGCACGTCCTCGCTGGGCGCCGTGGGTTCGGGCTCGGGCGGAGCAAGGTCGGCGGACCAGGCCTGCTGTTCGGCATAGACGGGATCGTCAAAGGCGGTCGTGGAAAAGCCCGCGTCCGGGAAGGCCGCGTCCGGGAAGGCGGCGGCGCGCCAGTCGGGCTCGGCCGTCGTGGGGCGCGCAGGTTCGGCCCGGCGCTCGATATTGCCCCGCGCCTCGGCGATCAGGGCCGCGGTGCGTTCCTCGGACAACCGCATGCGTTCGGCCAGTTCGCCGGAGGCGCGATCGTAGCCCTGTTCGATCTTCGTCGAGCTGTCGGCCAGCCGCCGGCCGATGTCTTCCAGCGCCTGTTGCGAGCGACGCTCCGACTGGGCGATCCGCTCGCTGAGCCGGTCGGAGATGCGGGTGATCTCTCCGCCCAGTTTTTCCAGCGCCAGGGCGTGCCGGTCATCGGCCGCGGTCAGGCGCTGCTCGAGTCCCTGGGCCAGCCGGCCCATGTCGGTCTCGACCTTGCGGCTCAGGACATCCAGCTGCATCGGAGCCGCGCTCTCGATGGTCTGGACCCGACCGTTCAGATTCTGGGCGATGCGCAGGACTTCGCGCCCCATGGCCTCGACGGCCTTGGCCGAGCGTTCCTCGGACGACTTGACCTGTTCGCCGATGGCGAGGACCGCACGCTCGATGCGGTCCATCCGGCCCTCGGCCTCGGCGGTGTCGAGGCGCCGCATCATCTCGGCGCGATTGCCCTCGACCTGACGGCTCAGGGTCTCCGCCAGCTTTTCGAAGCGGGCGGCTTCGCGGGCGCTCTCGGGTTCGATCCGGCCCTCGGTCGCCCGCAGGCGCTGGTCCAGCCCGGCGAAGGAGCGTTCCAGCCCGCGCAGCGCCTCGGTCGTCCGCGTCTGGGCCTGATCCAGCCGCTGCCCGACCTGGGCCAGCAGGTCGGCGCCGACGCCGGGACCGGCGGCCTTCTCGACCGCGTCCATGCGCTGGCGCAGTTCGTTGACGCCCGAACGCTGACGTTCCTCGATGTCGTAGAGGCGTCCCGCGAGAGCCCCCATGGTCGCCTCGACCTTGCCGAAGGTCTCGGCCGTCTGGGGGCCGACCTCCTGCTCGAAGCGGCGCAGACGGCGATGGCCCTCACGCAGTTCCTCGGCGATGTCGTCGATGCGGCGGACGTGGGCCTTGTCGCTCTGGTCCTGATTGTCCAGCCGGCGGACCAACCCCGAGACGGCCTGGTCCACACCCTGGATGGCGATGGTCGAGCGGCGCTCGGCGGCTTCCAGCCGGGCGGCGATGGCGTCGATCGAGGCGCCCAGACGGTCCAGCTGATTGTCGGCGCCGCCATAGGCGTCGTCCATCCGGCGGCTGCGGCCGCGGCGCTCATAGCTTTCGGCGGCGTGCGGGCGGCGGGACAGGGGAACGACGCCCTCGTCGTCGTCGCCGTCTTCCATGATGATGGTGTTCAGCCACTCGCCCAGCGTCATGCCGGAGCGACGGGCGAGGTCCTTGGCGATCTCGCGCGCCTTGGGCTCGATGCCCTTCACGCTCCACGGCGCGGCTGCGCTCACTGATTCGCCTCCCGACCTACTTGCCGAACGCTAGACGCCAAGATGATGCGTGTAAACGCGTGGTTAACCCCAAGATGTGGGGGCGCCCCCATCTTCCTGTGGAAAGCGCCGGCACCGGAAGGATTCTCAGGCCCAGGAGGTTAACGCGGCGTGAAGATTAACGGGTTGGAAAGGTCTCCGGGCTTGCGCAAACCAGCTGTCCGCGCCACCTCGCGCCGGTGGATATGACCCTGACCCTGGCCCTGACGGCCGCCGCCATCGCCCTGGCCATCTTCGCCGGATGGCGCGGCTCCCGGCCGTGGGATCCGAGAGGCGGGGTGCGGATGATGCCGTGGCGGCTGATCATGTTGCTGGCCGGGGCCGGCGTCTTCGTTCTGGTAATTCACATCGGAACTCTGCTGGGCGTGCCGCAAAGGCCGTACTGACCCCTATGCCAGGGCCGCGAAGCACCACGCCAGCACCGCCTTCTGGGCGTGGATGCGGTTCTCGGCCTCGTCCCAGACCAGCGATCTGGGGCCGTCTATGACGGCGTCCGTCACCTCCTCGCCGCGGTGGGCGGGGAGGCAGTGGAGGAAGACGGCGTCGCTCGACGCCCCCGCCATCAGCCGGTCGTCGACGCCATAGCCCTCGAAGGCTTCGAGGCGGGCCTCGTAGTCGCCGTCGCCCATCGACACCCAGGTGTCGGTCACGACCACGTCGGCGCCGGCCACGGCCTCGCGCGGATCGCTGGTCAGGGTGACGTGATCGCCGCCGCGGGCCAGGTCGTGGAGGTCGGGGTGGTAGTCGGCGGGGCAGGCGACGTTGAAGTGGAAGCCCAGCTTCGGCGCCGCGTGCATGAAGCTGTGGCAGACGTTGTTGCCGTCCCCGACCCAGGCGATGGTCTTGCCGGCGATCGGCCCGCGATGCTCCTCGATGGTCATCAGGTCGGCGAGGATCTGGCAGGGGTGCGAGCGGTCGGTCAGGCCGTTGATCACCGGCACGGTGGCGACGCGGGCGAAGCGTTCGACGTCCTCATGGCTGTTGGCGCGGATCATCACGGCGTCGACCATGCGCGACAGGACGCGGGCCGTGTCCTCGACCGGCTCGCCGCGGCCCAGCTGCATGTCGCCGGCGTTGGCGATGATCGAGGCCCCGCCCAGCTGGCGGATGGCGGCGTCGAAGCTGAAGCGGGTGCGGGTCGAATTCTTCTCGAACACCATGGCCAGGACGCGGTCCTTCGCCGGCGCATCGGCGTCGACGCGGCCCTTGGGCCAGCCCTTGCGGGCCGCCTTGCGGGCGTGGGCGTCATCCAGAATGGCGCGCAGATCTTCGGCTTCCAGTTTGTAGAGGTCGAGGAAATGGCGAACCATGGTCAAGCCACCATCTTGGCACGCGCGAATTCGCAGGTGCGCTCGAAGCGTTCGACCGCCTCGCGCGCCTCTTCCAGCGTCAGGTTCAGCGGCGGCAGGATGCGGCAGCAGTTGTCGCCGCCGCCGGCGACCAGCAACTGCTGCTCGTCGCGGGCCCAGCCCATGAATTCGCGGTTGTTGGGAACCAGCTTGACCCCCAGCAGCAGGCCCTTGCCGCGCACGTCCACGATCACGTCGGGATAGCGCTGGGCCAGGCCGTGCAGCTGCTGCTTCAGATAGCCGGCGATCTCGTTGACGTGGGCGAGGGTCTCAGGCTTCGAAATCTCGCCGAAGGCGGCCTGGCCGACGGCCATGGCCAGCGGGTTGCCGCCGAAGGTCGAGCCGTGCACGCCGACCGTCATGCCCGAGGCCGCCTTCGCGGTGGCGAGGCAGGCGCCGATGGGGAAGCCGCCGCCCAGGGCCTTGGCGATGGCCATGATGTCGGGCGTCATGCCGGCCCATTCGTGGGCCCACAGCTTGCCGGTCCGGCCCATGCCGCACTGGACCTCGTCGAAGATAATCAGGACGCCGTTGTCGTCGGCCATCTGGCGCATCCAGCGCAGGTCCTCGTCGGGGGTGGCGCGGCAGCCGCCCTCGCCCTGCACCGGCTCGAGGATGACGGCGGCCGTGGTCGGACTGCGGAACGCCGCCTCCAGCGCCTCGCGGTCGCCCCAGACCAGCTGGTGGAAGCCTTCCATCGGCGGGCCGAAGCCGTTGGTGTAGCTGGGGTTGGCGGCGGCGTTGATGGCGCCGTAGGTGCGGCCGTGGAACGAGCCGTCGAAGCCGTAGATGTCGATCCGCTCGGGCTGGCCGTTGGCCGAATGATATTTGCGCGCCGTCTTCAGGGCGCATTCGACGGCCTCGGTCCCCGAGTTGGTGAAGAAGACCACGTCGGCGAAGGACTTTTCGCACAGGGCGTCGGCGAGGGCCTCCTGCCCCGGAATCTTGAAGATGTTGGACACGTGCCAGAGCTTTTCGGCCTGGTCCTTGACGGCCTGGACGAGGACCGGATGGGCGTGGCCGAGGGCGTTGGTCGAAATGCCCATGACGCAGTCGAGATATTCGGTCCCGTCCTTGCTCCACAGACGCGCGCCCTGGCCGCGATCCACCTCCAGCGGCGCGCGGTTGTAGACACCCATCAGATGTTCAGTGGACACGGATCAGACCTCCAAAAGCGAGACGGCCCCGGCGCCGGAGAGCGTCGGGACCGCTTGAAAAAGGGTCAGGCCTTGTCGGCCGGAGGACGGGGTTAGTCAACAGTGGGGGACCTCAGCTTCTCCCTCCCGCTTGAGGGAGGGATGTCGGCGCGGATTCCCACTCCCGTTCATCCCGGCGAAAGCCGGGACCCAGTGCTTTCCAGCGTGACGCCAGCGTTCGAGGACTGGCGAGCGGAGGTCACCGGAGCCGCCGCATCACCCAAAGAACTGGGTCCCGGCTTTCGCCGGGATGCACGGAAACCAAGGTGCGATTGTCAAAGACCGGACAGGCTGAAGCTCTTGCCGGCATCGCTGCCGGAAAGTGCGGGGAGGTGGCGGAGCGCGGGCGGCTATGCCCGGAACCGTGATGTGGCCCCCTGCTTTCGCGTTACGGGGACCGGAATGTGTTTTCGGCGTCGCCGCCTTCGCTCCGCGTGATCGCGGCTTCCGAGCGCTTCGGGGCGGGCATCGCATGG
>NZ_DATMYH010000069.1:0-26993 GCF_035561115.1 Brevundimonas sp. | reverse complement strand
CCCCTGTACCAGGCGCCGCCCGCCCCCGCGCCGCTGGTCGTCGAGGACGCCGCTGCACCGGAGCCCGGATATGACGAGGACGACGAAGGACGGCCCATGCGGGTTCTGGTCGTCGACGACCACGACATCAACCGCCGCGCCATCCAGCTGATCCTGCAGCCGCTGGGCTGCGACATCGCCACCGCCGCAGACGGCATGGCGGCGCTGAAAATCTGCGAGCACACCGCCTTCGACCTGATCTTCATGGATGTGCGGATGCCCGAGCTGGACGGCCGTGAGACCACCCGACGCATCCGCGCCGGCGACGGCCCGAACGCCGGCGTGCCGATCATCGCCGTCACCGCCGACACGGCGGCGGAGGACATCGCCGCCTGCACGGCGGCGGGCATGACCTATTTCGTGCCCAAGCCGATCACGCCGCCGATGCTGCTGGGAGCCATCACCCACGTCATGAGCATGGGTCAGCCGGACGAGGTGGCCGAGGCTCGGACCGCCGCGGCCTGATCCCGCACCTCGGCCGTCAACCGTTCGGCGAACCCCTCCGCCCTCATCGCGCATTCCCACACCGTCACCACGCGCCAGCCTTCCGCCTCAAGCGCCGCACGGCTGGCCTCGTCGCGCGCCCGGTTGCGATCGATCTTGGCGCTCCAGTAGGCGGCGTTGGCCTTGGGCTTGCGGCCGCCCCTCGCGCAGTCGTGGCCGTGCCAGAAACAGCCGTGCACAAAGACCGCGACCCGCCGGCCCTTCATCACCAGATCGGGCCGCCCCGGCAGGCCCGCACCGCCGAGCCGGTAGCCGATTCCGGCCGCGCGCAGGATGCGGCGCACGGCCAGTTCGGGCCCGGTGTCGCGGCCTTTGACGCGGCGCATGACGGCGCTGCGCTTTTCGGGGGTGAAGACGTCGGTGGTCACAATCCAGACCCCGCGCTCAAGCAGAGAACGACCGCGTCGTTCGCGATAGCGCCCTTACAACTGCGCCAGCAGATGCTCCGCCGACGATACCTTGAATTCGCCCGGCTGTTCGATGTTCAGCTGCTCGACCACGCCGTCCCTGACCAGCATCGAATAGCGCTGCGAGCGTTCGCCCATGCCGAAGCCCTTGGCGTCCATCGACAGGCCCAGCTGGCGGGTGAAGTCGCCGTTGCCGTCGCCCAGCATGACGATGTCGTCCTTGCCGATGCCCTGGCTGTCGGCCCAGGCGCCCATGACGAAGGCGTCGTTGACCGAGACGCAGGCGACCGTGTCCACGCCCTTGCCGACGAGGTCCTGACGCAGGTCCTTGAAGCCCGGCAGGTGTTTCGCCGAACAGGTCGGGGTGAAGGCGCCCGGGACGGCGAACAGGGCCACGGTCTTGCCGGCGAAGATGTCGTCGGTCGTGACGGGCCTGGGGCCGTCGTCGGTGGCGCGGGTCAGGTTGGACGAGGGGATGCGGTCGCCGATCTGGACGGTCATGGGCAGGCTCCGTGAGGGGTGAGGACGAAACGTGCCGATCAGATAGGCGTTGCCGCCGCTCGCGCCAACCGTTCCACGCCTTGCGGACGCCGCCGTCCGTGCCGATGATAGGGTCATGGACGAATTCCAATCCCTGGCCGGGCGGCTTCTGGTGGCCATGCCCGGCATCAGCGACCCCCGGTTCGAGCACGCGGTCATCCTGATCTGCGCCCACCGGCCTGACCACGCCATGGGTCTGAGACTGGACCGGCCCGCGCCGGGCGTGAACCTGAAGAAGGTGCTGACCAAACTCGACACCGCCGCGCCCGACGACGCCGACAGCCGCGCCGTGCTGATCGGCGGGCCGGTGGAGCGCGAGCGGGGCTTCGTGCTGCACACCGACGACTGGCTGGTCGACGACGCCTCGCTGGCCTTCGGCGCGGGCTTCGCCATGACCGGCACCCGCGAGGCCCTGCTGGCCATGGTCGATCCGGCGACGGGGCCGCATCGGTCGGTGCTGCTGCTCGGCTACGCCGGCTGGGGCGAGGGCCAGTTGGAGGACGAGCTGGGCGAGAATGTCTGGCTGACCGCCGACGCCGATCCGGACCTGATCTTCGATCCCGACCACGAGAGCAAATGGGGCCGGGTGCTGGCGGGTCTGGGCGTCGATCCGGCGCGGCTGTCGGGCCAGATCGGCCGCGCCTAGGCCGAGCGCGCCTTGATCGGCGCCGTGCCGTCGGCCAGCGATTCGTTCAGATAGACCTCGGCCTCCTGGGCCGGCAGGGCCTGGGCGTAGCCGAAGCCCTGGCCGTAGTGGCACTGGGCGTCCAGCAGCAGCTTGGCGAGGCCGGCGTTCTCGACCCCCTCGGCGACGACGTCGAGGCCCAGGTCGCGGCCCAGGTTGACCACCGACTTGACGATCTTGGCCGAGCCCTCGTCCTTGTCCATGGTCAGAACGAAATAGCGGTCGATCTTCAGCGTATCGAACGGCAGCTTGGCCAGCCACGTCAGCGACGAGAAGCCGGTGCCGAAATCGTCCAGCGCCAGCGAGGCGCCAGCCTCGCGCAGCCGGGTCAGGGTTTCGGCGGCGCGCGAGGTGTCGCGCATGATGTCGCCCTCGGTCACTTCCAGCTTCAGCGCGCCCTTGGGCAGGCCGGCCTCGGCGATGATGCGGGTGACGTCCGCGACCAGGTCGGGCCGTTCGATCTCGCCGACCGACAGATTGACGCTGCAGAACAGCCTGCCGGCCGCCGGATGCCGCGTGAGCCATTCCGCCAGCTGGCGCGAGGCCGCGGTCATCATCAGCAGGCCCAGCTCGTTCATCAGGCCCATCTCGTCGGCCAGACCCAGGAATTCGTCGGGCGGGACCAGGCCGCGCTTGGGATGGCGCCAGCGGGCCAGCGCCTCAAACCCGGCCACCGCGCCGGTCAGCAGGTTGACGATCGGCTGGTAGAAGGGCTCGATCTCGCCGCGGACGAAGGCGTTCCTCAGATCGGCCTCGAGGGCGAGACGGGACAGGCTGTCGCTTTCCAGGGCCTTGCCGTAGGCGGCCGCGCCGCCGCGCCCCGCCGTCTTGGCCTGTTCGACGGCCAGCTCGACGCGGCGCAGCAGTTCGGCCGGGTCGGGCGCGTCCGGCCCGCCCTCGGCCGCCGCCGAGCCGATGGATACGGTCGGATAGATGTCGAATCCGGCCACCCTCAGCGGCTGTTCCAGCGCCTCCCGCACCCGTTCGGCCACCGTACCCGATCCGCGCGGCGCCAGCACCGCGAACTCATCCTCGCCGATGCGGGCCGCATTGGCGTCATGGGCGAAGGCGGCGTTCAGGCGCGATCCGAGAGCGGCCAGCACCAGATCGGCCCGGGCGTGTCCCAGGGCTTCGTTCAGGCGGCGCAGCCGGTCCACGTCGGCCACCACCAGCTCATAGTCGCCGGGCTGGGTCAGGGCCTCGCCCGCCCGGGCCAGGAAGGTGCGCCGATCGAGAAGTCCGGTCAGATGGTCGCGATGCGAGGCGGCGAATTTGGCCTCCAGCGCCACGACTCCGGCGGCGCGCAGGCCGTCTTCCAGCCAGACGCCGCGCCAGATGCAGGTCTCTGCGTCGCGCATGCGCAGGCGGATGGCGACCTCGGTCCCCTCCTCCTGCGGCTTCAGAATCTTTTCGGCCAGCGAGCGGTCCTGCGGCACGGCCACGGCGGTGAAGGCGGCGCCCGAACACTCGGGCGCCAGCGGACCCAGGCCGAGGGCGCGGGTGGCCCCGGTGAAGCGCATCTGGTCGTCGGCGGGCGTCCAGATCCACAGCGCGGCGTCAGCGGCGGCCAGCGCCTCGATGGCGGTCGTCGCGTCCCAGGCCAGACTTCTGGAGCGAGTGTTCAAACGCCTTACCGGTCCTGACAGGACAGCCCCAGGGATCAGCCCTGGTCAGCCGCCGCGCGCGGCTCCGTCATTCACGACGCCGAACAGGAGATGATCTGCCCATGCGCCGTTAATTTTGAGATAAGCCCGGGCCTGGCCTTCCAGCGCGAAGCCGGCCTTCTCCAGCACCCGCCGCGACGCGACGTTGTCGGGCACGCAGGCGGCCTCGACCCTGTGCAGATTCAATTCGTCAAAGGCGTAGTCGACCATGGCCCGCACGGCCGCCGTCCCGCGCCCCCGGCCGGCGAACGGCTGGCCGATCCAGTAGCCCAGCGTCCCCGTTTCGGCCACGCCGCGGCGAATGTTGGACAGGGTGATCGCGCCTGCCAGGGCCTGATCGGCGTCGGTGAAGATGAAAAACGGCCAGGCGTTTCCGGCCTCCATTTCGCGGGCGTAGATCGCCAGACGCCGTTTGAAGGCCGCCCGGGTCAGGTCGTCCTCGGGCCAGCTGGGCTCCCACCGCTGCAGATAGGCCTGGCTGGCCTGGCGCAGGGCCGCCCAGGCCTCGTGGTCCCCGGCGCGCGGCGCCCTGAGTGTGACGCCCGCGCCCTTGACGACCGGACCGGTCGCCTCGTTGATCCAGTCCAGCAGGGCCATGGGGAGCAGACTAGCGGCCCGCCGTTCAGCCGAAAAGGGCCTCGCGGAACGCCACACCCGCGGGCGCGGCCGCCTTCGGCCCCAGCACGGCGGTCGCGGCCTTTCCGGCGCCCAGAGACATCGCCGCGGCCGCGCGCACGTCATCGGCCGTCTGGGCCAGCATCCGTTCCGCCATGGTTTCCGACGAAATCGGCGCGCCGAAGATCAGCACCTGGGCCGCCGCCCGGCCGGCGCGCGCCGCCGGACTTTCGTCCGACATCCACAGCCCGGCGTTCATCACGGCCTTGGCCCGCGCCAGTTCCGCCGCCGTGGGTCCGGTCTCGGCCAGGGCCCTGAGCTCCGCGGCGCAAACGCCGGCCAGTTCGACCGCCCGTTCGGCGGCGGCTCCGGCGTAGATGCCGAGAATGCCGGCGTCCTCATAGGGCTCGTGATAGGCGTCGATGGCATAGGCCAGACCCCGCTCCTCGCGGGCGCTCTGGAACAGGCGCGAGGCCATGCCGCCCCCGAGAATCTCGGTCATCAGCCGCGCGGCGGCATAGGCAGGATCGGCGGCCGCGGGCGCCGGCAGCTGGAAGACGATATTGGCCTGTTCGATGCGACGCGACAGGGCGGCGCCGCCGCCGGTGAAGCGCGGCGTCCCGGGTTCCTGCGCGGGCGCGCCGGTCTCGGAGCCGAACCAGCGCTCGGCCAGGGTCAGAAGCTCGGCCTCGTCCACCGCGCCGGAAACCGCGATCACCATCCGTTCGGGCGAATACAGCCGGGCCCGCCAGTCGCTGATCAAGGCCCGGGTGATCGGCTGCAGGCTTTTCACCGACCCGAGGATCGGCCGGCCCAGCGGCTGGCGTGCATAGGCCTGGGTCTGGGCCATCTCGAACACATGGTCGTCGGGCGTGTCGAAGGCCTCGGCGATCTCCTGGGCGACCACGTCCTTCTCGCGCTCGATCTCCTCGGAATCGAGCGTGGGACGGAACACCAGATCGGATACCACCTGCATGGCCAGCGGCAGGGAGCCGTCCAGCGCCCGCACCTCGAAACTGGTGCGCTCATAGCCGGTCGAAGCGTTCAGCGAGCCGCCCTCGGCCTCGATCCGCTCGACGATCTCGCGCGCGCCCATGTCGCCGGCGCCCTTGAAGACGAGGTGTTCGAGGCAATGGGACCAGCCCGAGGTGGCCTCGGTCTCCCATTTGGCCCCGCCGCGCACGGCGACGGTCAGGGCCAGGGTGCGGAGGCCGGGCATGGGGTCGCAGATGACGCGGACGCCGTTGGACAGGGTGTGGAGGGTGGCGGTCAGGAGCTTTCCTTTGTCCCGGACGCCTCGCCTTCGGAGCGAGACGGCTTGAGGGAGGGCTTGCGGCGGAGCAGGGCGATATAGAAACCGAGCACCGCCAGCGCCAGTCCGAACCAGGTCAGGGCGTAGCCGAGGTGGTTGTTCGAGAAGGCGGCGGGCGGCGGCTCGGCAATCAATGCAGGCGCTTCGGGCGCGGTCGACTGCTCCGCGAAGAGTACCTGACTGCCGAAGTGACCAGGGTCGCCCCCAAGCGCCTTTACGATGGCCTTGTTGTCCCGGCTGTAGAAGATGCCGTCCCTCGCCGCGAGGGCGAACGGACTCGGCAGAGGGGTCGTCCGTGCCTGGGCGATGACCGCAATTTCTCGGCCTCCCGGTTCGGAGGAATACAGCCTTGTTATCGGCCTCGTCGCGCCGTCAGGTACGAAACCGCGATCGACCAGAAACTGCTGGCACAGCGTGATGATGCGATCGCCGGCCACCCCTTCGTGAATGGATCTCAGCCGGACATAGCCCCTGGTTTCCCAGTTGCAGGCGACGACCACCCGCTGAAACTCGGGAAATTTCGGCAGCTCCTGGAGTGTGGTTGCTGCCGGTTGCGGTTCCGGCGCGACGGCCGACGCCTCGACCCTCGCGGAGGGGCGCGCAGATCGCGGAGGGTACAGAGGGACCGGAGGAGCGGTCGCCACCGCTTCCGCCTGCGCGATCAACGCCTGCTTCCACTGCATTCGCTGCACCTGCCAGACGCCGAGCGACGCCAGCAGGACGAAGGCGAGGGCGCAGACGACTGTCAGCCCCCAGGGGAACCGCGCGCGCGTCGCCTCAGTCGTCATTGCGCGCCTGTCCCGCCTTGTTGCGCATCTGCAGGGCGATCATCACGCCCTTGCCCGGCCGCATCAGGCCCAGCGACAGGCCGGCCACGAGCGGCAGCGCCACCACCAGCATGGCCCATATGGGAGGATTCCAGGCCACCTGGATGAACAGGGCCGAGAAGACCACCAGGCCGCCGGCGATCTGCATGATGAAGACGGCCGCCCCGTCGCCGGTGTTCAGGTGGCCGAAATCGAAGCCGCAGACCGCGCACCGCTCGACCACCTTCAGGAAGCCCGCGAACAGCGGGCCCCGGCCGCAGTTGGGACAGCGGCAAAGCAGACCGGCGCGGATCGGATCGATCCGCGCCGGTGGAAGATCAAGCCCTGTGGGGCCTTCCGTCACCCGAAGGTGACGTAGACGAAGGCGAACAGGAACAGCCACACCACGTCCACGAAATGCCAGTACCAGGCGGCGGCCTCGAAGCCGAAATGCTTGGCCGGGCTCATCTGGCCGGCGTACAGGCGCAGCAGGCAGACCAGCAGGAAGATGGTGCCGATCAGGACGTGGAAGCCGTGGAAACCCGTCGCCATGAAGAAGATCGAACCGTACAGGCCCGAGTTGGCGGCTTCCTCGTTGAAGAACAGGTTCTCGTGGATGATGTGGTTGTACTCATACGCCTGCACCGCGGTGAACAGAACGCCCAGCAGGACGGTGATCAACAGGCCGGTCTTGGCGGCCTTGCGGTCGCCGACCTGCAACGCGTGGTGCGCCCAGGTGACGGTGGTGCCCGACAGCAGCAGGATGACGGTGTTCAGCAGCGGCAGCTGCCAGGCGTCCAGCGTCTCGACACCCCTGGGCGGCCAGGTCGACCAGGCGGCGGCGGTGTCGGCCCAGTTGGCCACTTCCGGAATATGGGCGCGGGCCTCGTTGAAGACCGCCATCTCGAAGAACATCCAGAAGAAGGCGACGAAGAACATCACCTCGGAGGCGATGAACAGCATCATGCCGTAGCGCAGGCCGATGGAGACGACCGGCGTATGGTCGCCCGCCTTGCTCTCCTTGATCACGTCGGCCCACCAGCCGAACATCGACACCAGCACGCCGGCCAGACCGGCGAAGAACAGGGCGTTGTGGCCCTTGGCCAGGAGGGCGCCGGCGACCTGGCCGGCGTCGTCGCCGACCAGCCCCTTCATCCACACCACGGCGCCGACCATCATGGTCGTGACCGCGATCGAGGCGACCAGCGGCCAGGGGCTGGGGTTCACCAGATGGTAGTCGTGATGCGGAGTGGCGTGGGCGTCGGCCATCAGGGTCTCTTCAAGCGGTCGAGATACGTGTGGGGCAGGCTATAGCGTCCGCTATCCCGCTGCGCCAGAGGCTTGGACGGCGTTGGCCGCCAGGTCGGACGCCCGGGTCGGATAGAAGGTGTAGCTGAGGGTGATCTCGCGCACGCCGCGGCTCTCGCGATCCGTCGCCATCTCTGGCGCGACGAAATACTGGACCGGGAATTTCATCGTCTGGCCCGGCTGGATCGTCTGCCCCTCGAAGCAGAAGCACTGCAGTTTCTGGAAATAGGGGCCGGCCCGTTCCGGCACGACATTGTAGGCCGCCGTGGCGTGGATCGGCTGGTCCGAGGTGTTGGTCACGTCGAAATACGCCATGCCCGTCTCGCCGATTCGCACCCGCTGGCTCACCTGTTCGGCGCGGAAGGTCATCGGCAGGCCCCGCACATTGGTGTCGAAGCGAATCAGGACCGTTTCATCCAGAACCCGGTCCGGCGCCTCCTCAGCCTTGCGGACCGTGCCGTCGAAGCCGGTGACCTGGCAGAACATCCGGTACAGCGGCACGGCCGCGAAGGCGGCGCCCGTCATGCCCATGACGGCGAGGACGCAGGCGATGGCGATGGCGTTGCGGGACAGCCTCATCCGGCGTAGCCCACCGGCCGGCCCTCGGCGATCGCCTCGGCGCGGGCGTCCAGATTGCGCTTCAGGTTCAGCACGGTCACGCCGAACACCAGCACGATGAAGGCGACCAGCGCCCCGGCGATGGCCAGGTTGCGCTTCTTGCGGGCTTG
This sequence comes from Brevundimonas sp., assembly GCF_035561115.1. Classification (GTDB taxonomy): domain Bacteria; phylum Pseudomonadota; class Alphaproteobacteria; order Caulobacterales; family Caulobacteraceae; genus Brevundimonas. The sequence continues at coordinate 18,385 of NZ_DATMYH010000069.1, read as the reverse complement.
CAGCTGTTCCGGGGTCAGGCGGGTCATGGTCGTTACAGTCCAGGGATGGCGGCGATGCTCTCGACCAGCAGGGCCGCGAACAGGGCCATCAGATACAGGATCGAGAAGGCGAACAGGTTGCGCGCCGGTTTGGCCTCGGCGCGGACATCATACAATGCGGCCTCTCGTCCCACAGCCTCGGCCTTGTCGGGCTGGTCGCCGGCGCGGCTGCGATACAGGCGCACCGCCAGGAACAGGAAGCCGAGGCCGCCCAGGACCGACACGGCCAGATACAGCAGGCCGCCCAGACCCGTCAGACCCGGCGCGATCGCCACGGGCACGAAGGCCAGGGTGTAGAGCAGGATCTGCAGCCGGGTGCTCTTCGCCCCCCGCGCCACCGGCATCATCGGAATGCCCGCCCGGGCGTAGTCGCCGGCCGAGTACAGGGCCAGGGCCCAGCTGTGCGGCGGGGTCCACAGGAAGATGATCAGGAACAGCAGCCACGCCTGCCACGGCGCCTGACCGGTCGCGGCGGCCCAGCCGATCACAGGCGGGAAGGCGCCCGCGGCGCCGCCGATGACGATGTTCTGGGGCGTCCGCCGCTTCAGCAGCAGGGTGTAGAAGGCGGCGTAGTAGACGATGGTCAGCAGCAGCAGGCCGCCGGCCAGCCAGTTGGTCGTCATCCCCAGCAGCATGACCGAGAAGATCGACAGGATGACGCCGAACGCCATGGCGTCGTTCTTGCGCACCCGGCCCGCTGCGACGGGCCGTCCGCGCGTGCGCCGCATCAGGGCGTCGGTCTCGCCTTCCAGCGCCATGTTCAGCGCCCCCGCCGCCCCCGCGCCCACGGCGATGCACAGGACGGCGATGGCGGCCGAAATCCAGTCGATGTCGCCCCCCGCAACGACCAGTCCGGTCACGGCGGTGAAGATCACCAGCGACATCACGCGCGGCTTCAGCAGCTGGAAGAAGTCTTCCGGCTGGGCGGTGGAGATCGCTGCTGGCGTGGCTTCGGCGGGCATCCGCTTCCTTCTACTCCGTCATCCCCGGGCTTGTCCCGCGGCCCCGTTCGTCCGTCGCAACGGACGAGGGCCCAGACGCACTGACGTCTGAGCCCCCTTCTCATTCGATCGCGTCAGCCCCGCCATGGGTCCCCGGGACAGGCCCGGGGACGACGGGACCCGGATAGTCCCTAGTGCTCGTCGCTCTTGACCACCGGCAGTTCGTTGAACTGGTGATGCGGCGGCGGCGAGGACAGGGTCCATTCCAGCGTCGTGGCGCCTTCGCCCCACGGGTTGGCGACGCCCTTGCGGCGGCGGATCGCCGACTCCAGCAGCATGACCAGGAAGACCAGCACGCCCACGGCCGTGATCGCATAGCCGATCGACGACACCTGGTTCCACAGCGCATAGCCGTCGGAATAGTCCACATACCGGCGCGGCATGCCCTGCAGGCCCAGGAAGTGCTGCGGGAAGAACACCAGGTTCACGCCCACGAACATGATCCAGAAATGAAGACAGCCGAGGAACTCGTTGTACTTCACCCCGAACATTTTTTCGTACCAGTAGTAGAAGCCGCCGAAGATGGCGAAGACGGCGCCCAGCGACAGCACATAGTGGAAGTGGGCCACGACGTAATAGGTGTCGTGCAGGCTGTAATCGATGCCCGCATTGGCCAGGACCACGCCGGTCACGCCGCCGACGGTGAACAGGAAGATGAAGCCGATCGCCCAAAGCATGGGCGTCTTGAAGCTGATGGAGCCGCCCCACATGGTGGCGATCCAGCTGAAGATCTTCACCCCCGTCGGCACCGCGATGATCATGGTGGCGGCGATGAAATAGGCGCGCAGGTTCACGCTCATGCCGACCGTGAACATGTGGTGGGCCCAGACGATGAAGCCGACGAAGCCGATGGCGACCATGGCGTAGGCCATGGCGAGATAGCCGAAGATGGGCTTCTTCGAGAAGGTCGAGACGATGTGGCTGATGATGCCGAAGCCCGGCAGGATCAGGATGTAGACCTCGGGGTGGCCGAAGAACCAGAACAGGTGCTGGAACATCACCGGGTCGCCGCCGCCGGCCGGGTCGAAGAAGCTGGTGCCGAAGTTGCGGTCGGCCAGCAGCATGGTGATGGCGCCGGCCAGGACGGGCAGCGACAGCAGCAGCAGGAAGGCGGTGATCAGCACCGACCAGGCGAACAGCGGCATCCGGTGCAGGGTCATGCCCGGGGCGCGCATGTTGAAGATGGTGGTGATGAAGTTGATCGCGCCCAGGATCGAGCTGGCGCCCGCCACGTGCAGCGAGAAGATCGCCAGATCCATGGCCGGGCCGGTGTGACCCGTGGTCGAGAGCGGCGGATAGATGGTCCAGCCGCCGCCGAAGCCCTTGCCCGGGCCGCCGTCGACGAACATCGACAGGCACAGCAGCACCCAGGCCGCGACCAGCAGCCAGAACGAGACGTTGTTCATGCGCGGGAAGGCCATGTCCGGCGCGCCGATCATGATCGGCACGAACCAGTTGCCGAAGCCGCCGATCATCGCCGGCATGACCATGAAGAAGATCATGATCAGGGCGTGGGCCGTGACGGTGACGTTGTAGCCATGGTGGGAGGCTTCAACCAGGCCCAGCTTGTCGATCAGGCCGCCCTGGACGAAATACTGGATGCCCGGTTCCGCCAGCTCGAGGCGGATGAAGCCGGACAGGATGCCGCCGACCAGGCCCGCCATGATGGCGAACAGCAGGTACAGCGTGCCGATGTCCTTGTGGTTGGTCGACAGGAACCAGCGGGTGAAGAAGCCCGGCTTGTGGTCGTGGTCGTCATGACCGTCATGGTCATAGGCGAGGTTTTCGGCTGCGGTGGCCATGATCTGTGGGCTCTCGCGGATCGTTACTGGGCCGCCGGGGCCGCGGCGGGAGCCGGGGCGGAGGCAGCGGGTTGGGCGGGTACGGCGGCGTCGCCCACCGTCGGGATGGAGGTCGGGGCGGCGATGGCGCCTTCGGCGATCGTCGGGGCCCCCGTCGTGCCGGCGGCGACCTGGGCGGCGGTGCCGCCCGGAGCCTGTTCCGGCGTTTTCGGCGTCATCGAACCGCCCCTGGAGGCGACCCAGGCTTCGAAATCGGCCTGGGTGACGACGTTGATCTGGATCGGCATGAAGGCGTGGTCGACGCCGCACAGTTCCGAACACTGGCCGTAGAAGGTGCCGACGCGGTCGGCGCGGAACCAGGTCTCGTTGACCCGGCCGGGAACGGCGTCGGTCTTCAGGCCGAAGGCCGGCAGGGCGAAGGCGTGAATCACGTCGGCGGCGGTGACCAGCACGCGGACCGTCTTGCCGACCGGCACCACGATCGGCTCGTCGGCGGCCAGGCGGTACAGGCTGTGCGGCATGCCGCGCTGGGCCAGTTCGTCTTCCGGCAGCATGTTGGAGACGTATTCGGCGATGCCCTGGTCCGGGTACTCATAGGCCCAGTTCCACTGGTTGCCGGTGGCCTTGATGGTCAGGTCGGGCGTCGGCATGTCGTGATAGGCGAACAGCAGGCGGAACGAGAACAGCGAGATGAAGACCAGGATCAGGACCGGCAGGACCGTCCAGATCACCTCGACCAGGGTGTTGTGGCTCCATTTGGCCGGAACCGGGTTGGCCTTCTTGTTGTAGCGGACGACGATCCACACGATCAGGCCCAGCACCAGCAGGGTGATGAAGGTGATGACCGGCATCAGGATGATGTCGTGGAAGAAGTGCGCCTCGACCTTCAGCGGCGAGGCCGCCGGCTGCAGGCCGAAGGCTCCGTCCGTCGGCTGACCCACCAGTTCCTTCGCCCAGGCGGGCGTGGCGGAGAATACGGCCAGGCACAACGCGGTGAAGCCACCGCCGATCGACGCCCGGGCCCGCGTGCCCATCCCCATGCGAAACATCCTCATATTACCGTTTCGTCGCAAACGCTTGCGAGAGAATCGCAAGCAGGCGCCCGGACGTGACGCCCGCAGCGGTTCTTCGCGCGGTCCATATCGCCCCGTCCGACGCTTGCCAAGCGATGAGCAAGAGATTGCCCACGGCTGCGGCCATCCGACCGCAGATTAAATCGTCGTCATGTTATGACAGCTACCTTGCTTAGCCAGATACCTTGCGATACGTCTTGGGCATCGAAGGAGGACGCCCGGTGCCCGAAACAATCGAGATACAGCTGAAGAAGGGGGTGCTGACGCTATGCGTCCTGGCGCTTCTGAGCCGGCATGACAGCTACGCCTATGAGATCGCCTCGACCCTGTCGGATTCGATCGACATGGGCGAAGGGACGATCTACCCGCTGATGCGGCGGATGCAGTCCGACGGACAGGTCGAGACCTATATGGTCGAATCGCCGTCCGGGCCGTCGCGCAAATATTATCGCCTGACCGACGCCGGCCGCGCCGCCCTCGACGCCCAGACGGCCGAGTGGCGCGCCTTCGCCCGCGCGGTCGAATCCGTTCTGGACGACGCGGCGCCCGCCGCCGCGCCGTCCGCGAAAAAAGCCGACAAGGGAGCTGAACTATGACCCGCGCCGAATTCATGGGCCGGTTGCGCCGGGGACTGGTCGGCATGCCGACCGCCGCCGCCGCCGACATCGCCTCGGACTATGAGACCCATTTCGAGGACGGAGCCGCCGCCGGCCGCTCCGAAGCCGAGGTCGCGGCCGCCCTGGGCGATCCCGACCGCCTGGCCCGGGAGTTGCGCGCCGAAGCCGGCGCCCAGCGCTGGCATCAGGAGAAGAACCCGTCGGCCGCCGCCGGGGCCGTGTTCGCGGTCCTGGGCCTGGGCGCGATAGACCTGCTGATCCTGCTGCCCATCTTCATGAGCGTGGTCGGCGTCCTGTTCGGCTTCTTCATGGCCGCCATCGGCCTGTTCATCGGCGGGGGCGCGACGATGATCGCCGGTCCCTTCGCAGGCTTCCCCGGGGGCGTCGCCACGGCGATTCTGGCCGGCATCGGCCTGATGGCCGGAGCCACGGCTCTCGGCGCTCTCACGGCCATCGCCACCATCCTGCTGGTGAACGCCACCGTCTGGTACGCCCGCCTGCACTACCGCCTGCTGAAGCCGGCGCTCGAACCCCAAGCCCAGGTCTGAGGAGGACAACGACATGATCCGCACGCTTCTCATCATCACCGGGGCCAGCCTGGTGCTCTGCGTCGCCACCCTGTCCGGGGCCGCCGCCATCGGCGGCAACGACCTGGCCCGCCACGGCTGGACCTGGACCTTCCGTGACGACGGCGAGGACCACACCGTCCACTTCGAGCGGGGCGACGACGGCCCGGCCGTGACCCGCAACCTGGCCTGGACCGGCGGCGACACGCTGACGGTCGAGATTCCGGGCGACGTGACCTATGTCCAGGGCGACACGCCCTCGGTCGTGATCACGGGCAAGAAATCCATGGTCGACCGCGTCAACCTGATCGACGGCCGCCTGACCTGGGACGACGACGACGGCACGGACCAGGTGGTCTTCGGCTGGCATAACAACAGCCGGCTCCGGGTGGTCATCACCGCCCCAGCGGTGAAGCGCTTCGACCTCGAAAGCTCGGCCGACCTGTCCATCCGCGACTACGACCAGCCGACGTTCGACCTGAACGTTTCCGGTTCGGGCGACGTGGACGCGGCCGGCGAGACCCGGACGGCGACGATCGACACGACGGGGTCCGGGGATTCCGATCTGTCGGCGCTGCGGATGACCGACGCCGAGGTCGACATCTCCGGTTCGGGCGACCTGCGGGTCGGTCCGACGGGCGCGGCGCGGATCGACGTCTCCGGTTCGGGCGACGTCGATCTGACCCGCCGTCCGGCCAATCTGCAGCAGTCCGTGTCCGGTTCCGGCGACATCGACCAGAACTGACCCGGTGACGCGAGGGCGGTCAGCCCCTACTTAGGGCTCATGACCGTCCTCGTATCGCCTCCCGCCATCCTCGACAGCGCCGACGTCGGCGCCGATGAAGCCCTCTCCATTCTGCAAGGCGCGCTCGAAGGAGCCGACGACGGGGAGTTGTTCCTCGAACGGTCCGAGAGCGAATCGCTGGTCTTCGACGACGGCCGGCTGAAATCCGCCGCCTATGACGCCAGCGAGGGCTTCGGCCTGCGGGTGGTGGCGGGCGAAACCGCCGGCTACGCCCACGCCAACGAGATCAGCGGCCCCGCCATCCGCCGCGCCGCCGACAGCGCCTCCCTCGCCAAATCCGGTCATGCCGGGATCACGGCCGAGGCTCCCCGGGCCACCAACCAGCAGCTTTATGACGCGGTCGATCCCCTCGCCTCGCCCGCCTTCTCCGACAAGATCGCCCTGCTGTCCGAGATCGACGCCTGGGCCCGGGCCCGCGACCCGCGCGTCGTCCAGGTTTCGGCCAGCCTGATCGGCGAGCGCCGCCAGATCGAGATCCTGCGTGGCGACGGCCGGCTGGTGCGCGACCTGCGCCCGCTGGTCCGGATGAATGTCTCCATCACCGTCGAATCGAACGGCAAGCGTGAGAGCGCCTCGGCCGGCGCCGGCGGCCGCGCCGGCTTCGAGACCTGGATCGCCCCCGACCGTTGGCAAGGGCAGGTCGACGAGGCCCTGCGTCAGGCCCTGGTCAATCTGGAGGCCGTGGACTGCCCGGCCGGCGAAATGGACGTGGTTCTGGGCGCCGGCTGGCCCGGCGTCCTGCTGCACGAGGCGATCGGCCACGGCTTCGAGGGCGACTTCCACCGCAAGGGATCGTCGGTCTTCTCCGGCATGATGGGCCAGCGCGTCGCCGCCCCGGGCGTGACCGTGGTCGATGACGGCTCCATCGCCGGCCGCCGCGGTTCCTTGTCGGTCGACGACGAGGGCACGCCGACCTCGCGCACCGTCCTGATCGAGGACGGGATCATGGTCGGGCTGATGCACGACCGCATGTCGGCGCGCCAGCTGGGCGCCCGCGCCACCGGAAACGGCCGGCGCCAGTCCTTCGCCCATATGCCGATGCCGCGGATGACCAATACCTTCATGGAAGGCGGCAAGGACAAACAGGCCGATATGATCGCCTCGACGAAGCGCGGCCTCTATGCGGCGAATTTCGGCGGCGGCCAGGTCGACATAACCAACGGCAAATTCGTCTTCCAGTGCACCGAGGCCTACCTCATCGAGGACGGAAAGATCACCGCCCCGGTGCGCGGCGCGACCCTGATCGGAGACGGCGCCACGGCGTTGCAGCGGGTGCAGATGATCGGCGACGATTTCGCCTTCGACCCGGGCGTCGGCGTCTGCGGCAAGGGCGGCCAGGGCGTGCCCGTCGGCATCGGCCAGCCCAGCCTCAAGATCGCCGGCCTGACGGTGGGCGGAACGGCGGTCTGATACGACCGTTTCTGACGCAGGCTGGCGCCATACTGCCGGTCATGTTGATCGGCGCCGAAATCAGACGAAGCGGACTCAGTGGACTCTTCGGACTCTTCGGACTGTGTTTTTCAGGGCGCCGGCTTCCACTCCGGCCCTTCCACCTCGAACCCGCGCGCCTCCAGCTCGTCCAGCACGCCGCCCGCCTCGGCCAGCAGCCGGATCGGGGCCACGCCCATGGTCACGCCGGGCGAGATCATCGCCGTCTCGATCGCCGCGGCCCATTGCTGTCTCAGCTGCGGCGCGATCTCGGGGTCGCCCCAGGGCCAGCATTCGTTCAGCGCCCTGTCGACCGGAGAGGCGACGACGTCCGCGACCCGCAGGGCGCGCCAGTCCTCGGCCCGGTCGCGCGCCGCGTCCGGCCCCGCCTCGGCGGCGGCGATGGCGGCCTGGACGCAGGGGATGTGGGCGCTCTGGGGCGCGTTGATCAGGCTGTCGATCAGCTCGTCGCCGCGCACGGTTCCGACCGGGCGCACAGGAACCCGGGCGCGCCGCGCCGCGCGCCGGATCACGTCCATGGCGTCGTCGCCGGTGCGGCCCTGCCCGTAGCCGGCCTTGTCCTGCATCAGGTCGAAGCCGACGAACAGCAGGCTCTTGCGCCGCCAGCCGTCATTGCGTTCGTCGGCCATCACGGCCTCGAGCCGGGCCTGCCAGTCGGGCGTCAGAAAATCGGCGGTCGTCCGGCCCCCGGGCATGCGGGCGATGGTGCGGGCGCGCCAGATGACGCGGAACAGGTCGGTGACCGAGGCCTGGCCCACCTGCGGCGACAGGATCTGGTCCGACCGCGCCGCCGCCGCTTCGAGGTCGTCGGGTCTCCACGGCAGGTCGCGGGGAATGCTCCGGATCGCGCCGACCAGGATCAGGGTGCTGTCGTCCCGGGTCACCGTCCACATCGGCGCACCGGACCGGCGGGCCAGAACGATCACCTCATCCAGTTCGGTCGCCCCCGCCTCGGGCGTCTGGGCCATTGCGGCGGCCGATGCTCCCGCGCCGGCCAGAAAGACGGCGGCGAACAGACCGGCTGCAAATGACTTCACGGACATTACCTTCTTCATCTGCAGAGCCTCAGTAGTGGCAAGACCAAATCAGAACACAATCGTGACAGCGCCGTAATGATGTCCCCGATTTAATGCACCTGTCCGTCTTGTAACTGGAGGCGACTGCGACGGACGGTCACATCTCTCGTCACACGACGAGGGGAATCCTGCAATGACCAAGACCATCTTGCTGGCGACGACGGCGCTCCTGCTGGCCGCCGGAGCCGCGTCCGCCCAGACGTCCGGCGAGCAGCAAGCCGCCCCCCGGGCAGACGCGGCGCAACAGGGGGTTCTGGTCTTCGCGCCGGAATTCTTCGCCGACCACCGCCCCAATTCGGCTCTGGACATGGTCAACCGGATTCCGGGCTTCAGCGTCGTCGACGGCGACGGCAGCCGCGGGTTCGAGGGGTCCGTCGGCAATATCCTGATCAACGGATCGCGCCCGGCTTCCAAGAACGACACCGGCTCGGCCGTGCTGGGCCGCACCCTCGCCGCCCAGGTCGAGCGGATCGAGCTGATTCGCGGAGGCGCGCCCGGCATCGACATGCAGGGCTTCGCCATCGTCGTGAACGTGATCACCAAAGCCGAGTCCAGCCGGCAATCGATCCTCACCCTGAACAGCTACATTTTCGACGGCGGACAGGATGTCCATGGCGGGTCCTGGCAGTTCACCGCCAAGGAAGGCGACCGGACATGGGGCGTCACCCTGAGCGACGGCATCTCCACGAGCGACGCCAACGGCACAGGACCCGTGATCCGCCGCGATGCGGCCGGCGCCGTCATCCGCCAGGAGGACTTCTTCAATGACCAGTACGGCGGCGGGACCTCGATCCGCGGCAACTTCGCCACGCCCCTGTTTGGCGGCAAGATCGACCTGACGGCCCGCTACGGCGTCAACGACTACCGCAGCATCACACTGCAGACGGCGCCCGCCGTCCGGCGCGACAACCTGTTCGAGGAAGACGGCTCGGGCGGCGAGTTCGGGGCGGTCTACACCCGCCCGCTGAGCACCCGCCTGAATCTCGAGACCCGGTTCATTCACCAGTTCAATGACTTCGACAACGTCTCGACGTCACGTACCCGCGCCGGCGGCGTCGACAGCCCGGAACAGCTCTTCGTCGCCGAGGGCGAGTCGTCCGAAACGATCTTCCGCAGTCTGCTGCGTTTCGAACGCTCGCCGGCCCTGACCTTCGAGGGCGGCGGCGAGGTCGCCTACAACATGCTGGAGGTCCAGCAGGCCTTCACCGTCGGCGGGGTCGCGGTGCCCCTGCCCTCGGCCTCGGTCAAGGTCGAGGAAACCCGCGGCGAAGCCTTCGGCAAGGCGACCTGGCGCATCCGCCCGACACTGACGCTGGAAGGCGGGCTGCGTCTGGAGGCCTCGACCATCACCCAGTCCGGCGACGCCGATCAGGAGAAGAGCTTCTTCTTCGCCAAGCCCCGTGTGCAGGCGACCTGGACGCCGATGCCGAACAACCAGTTCCGCTTCAGGTTCGAACGGGAACTGGGCCAGCTGGACTTCGGCGACTTCGCCGCCTCCTCCGATCTGGACGAGGAGAATGTGCTGGGCGGCAACGCCGATCTGGAACCCGAACAACGCTGGATCACCGAAGTCACCTACGAGCGCCGCTTCTGGACCGACGGCATCGTCAGCATCGGCCTGCGCCACGACGAGATCGTCGACGCCATCGACGTGATCCCGCTCGACATGGGTCTGTCGGCGGTCGGCAACATCGGCGACGGCACCCTGGATCAGCTGGTGGTCAATGTGCTGGTGCCGACGGACAAGTTCGGCTTCACCGGCGGGCGGTTGGGTTTCCGCAACACTTGGAACCACACCGAGGTGACCGATCCGACCACGGGCGAGACCCGCGCCATCTCCGGGCTCCGGCCGTCGCAGCCGGTCTTCACGATCGCCCAGAACATCCGCTCCTGGAAGCTGGAGTGGGGCGGCGCCTGGATCACCACCCTGCACCAGTTCAACTACGATCCCGACCAGACCTCGGGCTTCCGCGGCGCTGACTATTTCGAACTCTGGGCCGAGTACAAACCGACCGCGACCCTGTCCCTGCGGGCCCAGATCAACGTCTGGGACGACTTCGAGGTCCAGCGCACGGTCTTCGCCGATCGCACGGCGGCCCGGCCCGTGGCCTTCTACGAGAACCGCTATATCGACCCGCGGACCTTCGTTTCCCTGCGGCTCCGCAAGACCTTCTGATTCTCCGGCGGGGCGGCCACGGCGCCGCCCCAAGCCTGTCGGCGATTTAATCCACCTGTCCCGCTTTTAACTGGAGGCCCGAAAGACCGGCGCGCACCTTTGCCGTAATCGGGAGAGGGTTCATGAGAAAAGCAGTCTGGCTGGCGGGAGCGGCCGCGAGCGCCCTGTCGGCGCCGGCGCTGGCCCAGACCTCGCCCTCGCTGGCCGCCGCCCCGCAGTCCGCCGCCCAGGCGCCGGTCCCGACCGGCCCGGCCGACAGCGCCCCTTCCATCGACGCCGCCCAGCAGGGCGTTCTGGTGTTCGAACCCGCCTTCTTCGCCGACGCCCGCCCCGACACGGCCCTGGACATGATCGCCCGCCTGCCCGGTTTCGGCCTCGACACGGGCGACAGCGACACCCGGGGCCTGGCGGGCACGGCCGGCAACGTGCTGATCGACGGCGTCCGGCCCTCGACCAAGAGCGACAGCCTGGACCAGATCCTGCGCCGCATCTCGGCCGCCGGCGTCGCCCGCATCGAGCTGATCCGGGGGGGCGCGCCCGGCATCGACATGCAGGGCCGTTCGGTGATCGCCAACGTCGTTCTGGTTCGCACCGTGGTGACCGAACGCGTGATCGAGGCCAACGCCTATTTCTATCCCGACGGCTATGTCGGGCCGGTGGTCTCGGCGCGCTGGTCCCGGCGCGAGGGCGACAACCAGATCGAGGGGTCGCTCAACGCCTTTACCGACCGCACCGACGGAACCGGCGACGGTTTCCGGCGCCGCTACGACCCCGCCGGCAACCTGATCCAGGACGCCGACCTGGTCCTGTGGGATCGCATCCGACAGGTGCGCGGCACCGGCGCCGTCCAGCGGCGCATCGGCGGCGGCCTGCTGAAGGTCAATGGCCTGCTGGGCTGGTTCGGCAACGAAAACTCGCAGGATCTGCTGATCCGGTCGGGCGCCGGCAGCGACAGCTTCAACGATGAGGAAGCCGACGAGATCAACGGCGAATTGGGCGTCAACTGGACCCGGGACCTGGGTCCCCGCGCCGGGCTGGAACTGACCGGGCTGCAACGCTACGGCAACGAGAGCTACACCGGCGTGTCCACCGGCGCCGGCGGCAGCTCGACCTTCACCGCCGACGCCACCGCGGGCGAATCCATCGTCCGGGCCACCCTGCGCTACCGGCCTGACGACCAATTCGCCGTCGAGACGGGCGGGGAGATCGCCTTCAACTTCCTCGACAGTACAAACGCCTATGAGGAGAACAGCGTGGCCATTCCGCTGCCGTCGGCTTCGGTCAGGGTCGAGGAACTGCGCGGCGAGCTGTTCGGTCAGGCGACCTGGCGGCCCGGTCTGAAATTCACGCTTGAGGCAGGGGTCCGGGTCGAGGTTTCGGAGATCAGCCAGTCGGGCGACAGCGATCAGTCCAAATCCTTCGTCTTCCCGAAGCCGCGCATCCAGATGACCTGGACGCCATGGGCAGGCCACCAGTTCCGCTTCCGCGCCGAACGCGAGGTCGGCCAGCTGGACTTCGGCGACTTCGTCGCCTCGGCGGACATCGACATCGGCCAGGTCGAGGGCGGCAACCCGGACCTGGAGCCGCAGAAGGCGACCGTGCTGGAAGCGATCTACGAGCGCCGTTTCTGGGGCGAGGGGGTTCTGGACTTCACCTGGCAGTACGCAGAGATCGAGGACGTGGTCGATGTCATTCCCCTGACCGGCGGCTTCGACGGGGTGGGGAATATCGGCGACGGGACGTCGAGCTTCTTCCAGACCCGGCTGACCCTGCCGACGGACAAGCTGGGCGCGCCCAACGGCCGCCTGCAGGTGCGCGGAAGCTGGGCCCCGACATCCGTGGTCGATCCCGTGACCGGCGAGGAACGGCGCTTCCAGGGCAATCAGGCCTTCGGCTGCGGCGTGGCCTTCAACCAGGACCTGAAGGGCGGCCGCTGGTCCTACGGCTTCGACCACGGCTGCAACGTCGACAAGGGCGCCGCCTACCGGGTGCGCGAGATCCGCTACTTCTATTCAGAGCCCGGCGTCAGCGCCTATGGCCAATGGAAACCGCGTCGCGACCTGACCGTGCGGGTCGACCTCGGCAACGCCTCCAACCGCCGGAATGGCTACAACCGCGAAATCTACGCCGGGCCGCGCGACACCGCCCCCCTGGCGTTCCGCGAGGTGCGCCGCACCCGGATGAGCCCGTGGCTGTTCGTCCAGATAAGAAAGACCTTCTGAAGAAGGCGACCCCAAGTCCCCAAACTGATGTGCGCCACCCCCGTGCACGAAAAAGGGCGGAGCCGCGAGGCTCCGCCCTTCTGTTCTCCCGGCTGGCTGGATCAGCCCGCCGTGCTGGTTCCGGGTTTGGCGACGTTGCCGTCTTCCTGACCGCGGTCGGTCAGGGCCGGGCCCGGGTGGTTGCTGGCGTCATTGGCTCCATGCGACCAGCCCTTGATGAAGAAGCTGATCAGGATGAAGAAGGCGCCGATGGCCATGCCGCCCCAGCCCAGTTTCTCGAAGACGTCGAGCGAGGTGCGCAGGGCCAGACCGGGGTCCAGCACCTGACCGCCGACGGTCTCCGTGCCGGCCAGACCCGCGATCCAGCCACCCACGAACTGGGCGATGGAGCTGGCCAGGAACCAGACCGCCATCATGAAGCTGACCACGGCCGGCATCGCCAGTTTGGTGATCTCCGACAGGCCCACGGGCGACAGGAACAGCTCGCCTGTCGTGTGGAACATGTAGAGCAGGCCCAGCAGCACGATCGGCAGCTGGAAGGCCGAGTTGGCCATGCCGGCGCCCCAGACCACCACCATGAAACCGAGTCCGACCTGAATCAGGCCGAGACCGAATTTCATCGTCGGGTTGGGGTCGAGATTGCGCTTGGCCAGATACGCCCACAGGGCGGCCATGATGGGCGCGAACAGCAGGATGAAACCGGCGTTGAACGACTGGGTCTGGGCCGCGGTGATCGTGGCGTCGATCCAGAAGCCGGTCGGGGTGATCCCTGCGGCCGCCAGCTGCGCGGGCGTGCCCACGGTGACGCCCAGGAAGTTGAACGCCGTCGGCGTCAGGCTGAGATCGACGTTGCGGTCGGCGAACAGGTTCAGCGAGGTGCCGGCCTGTTCGAACAGGGTGAAGAAGACCACCGCGCCGAAGATCAGCACGCAGGCCAGCATCATGCGCTGACGCTGCGCCCACGTCTTGCAGAGCGCGACGATGACGTAGCCGATGAAGACCAGGGAGGCGACCGTCGCCACGCTCAGCACGGTGCCGACGAGCGCGTTGCGCTGGACCAGGAACCAGATCAGGCCGACGCCGAGGGTGCCCAGCAGATAGATCGACCATTCGCGGTTCAGCGGGCCGATCATCGGACGCTTCAGCATCTCCGGGTTCGGGGGTTCACCCTTGCCCTCGAGCAGCGGCTTGCCGAGCATGAACACGACCCAGCCCAGCGCCATGCCGAGGCCGGCCAGGCCGAAGCCCGCCCACCAGCCGACCGTCTGGCCCAGATAGCCGCACAGCACGGCGGCCCAGAAGGCCCCGAGGTTGATGCCGTAGTAGTAGAGGGTGAAGCCGGAATCGCGCCGCGGATCGCCCTGCGGATACAGCTGTCCGACGATGGTCGAGATGTTCGGCTTCAGGAAGCCGACGCCCATGATGATCAACGAGATGGCGAGATAGAAGAGGTTGACGCCCGCCAGGTCGCGGGTCTGGGTCATGACATACGACCCTTCCGCCAGGGTGGCGGGCAAGGGCGACGCCGCCGGCAGGCCTTCCACGGCGATGCCGCCGCCTTCAGCCGGACCGAAGGCGTATTTCTGGCCGTCCAGGACGATGTTGACGTCGCGATCGGCGCCGCGGCCCTCGGCCGAGATCTCATAGGTCTGACCGCCGTAGGTCAGGGTTTCGGTGGCGGGGCGGCCCTCGAAGGCCATCAGGCCGTGACCGGCGACCAGAAGAAGGGCGCCGAAGGCGATGGCCTTGCGCGTGCCGATGAAGCGGTCGGCCAGCATGCCGCCGACCAGCGGCAGCAGATAGACCAGCGAGGTGTAGGACCCGTAGGTCGAGCCCGCCATGGAGTCGTCGAAGAGGAAATGCTGGGTCAGGAAAAAGATCAGGATGCCGCGCATGCCGTAGTAGGAGAACCGCTCCCACATCTCGGCGAAGAACAGGATGATCAGTCCGCGCGGATGGGTTTTCAGGATCTGCAACAGCACCGGTATGCCGGTGACGAAGGTGATGATCAGACCGACGATGATGACGATGTTCATGCCCGGCCTCCTGTGGTTTGCCGGGCTTCAAGCCCGATGCGCCCTGTAAGCGCTCTCCCTGCGTCCGTCGTACTCAACGGCTCACTCCCTTTTTGCTGCGCCCCACCTGACGCGCGATGGGCGCATAAGCAGCACGCGGAGCAAGACCGGACAAGAGTTAAGGGTAAATTGGCGGGAAGGTGGCGCCCGGCGCGACTGGACGGCACGATGGGCGGGATTCGCAGCATGAGGCGGTTAATGATCACGACACGCAGGTCGGCGTTGATCGGGCTCGGCGGCGCCCTGACCCTTTCCGCCTGTTCACGCGGCTCTTCGGCGGACGCCGCCGACCACAGGGACATCGTCGCCGCAGGATCGCCCGCTGCGCTTCTGGTGTGGGCCGTCGCGCGCGATCGGCTGGCGGGCTGGCCGAGAAGACCCGGACCGGCGGCGCTCGCAGCCCTGCCCGCCCTGGCCGGCGATCTGCCTGAACTGGGGGCCCTCGCCGGCGGGGGCCGGCCGGCGAACCTGGAGGCCATCGCCGCGCTGAAGCCGCGACTGGTCATCGACTACGGCGACATCGACCCCGACCATCAGGACCTCGCCCGGCGCCTGCGGACCCGGCTGGGAACGGACTGGCGGCTGATCGACGGCGCGCTGACCCGGATCCCGGAGGCGATCCGCGAGGCCGGAGAGCTGCTCGGGGCAGGGCGGACGGCCGTCGCGCTGGCCGAACAGGCCGCCGGGGTGCTGGAGCGATGGCGTCGTGCGCCGCCCGGGCCGAGCTTCTACTACGCCCGGGGAACGGACGGTCTCGAAACCGGCTTCAGCGGGGCCCTGGCGACCGAGGTTCTCGAGGGCGCGGGCTGGACCAATGTCGCCCGGGGGTCGCGCGATATCGGCCGGGTGACGCGGGAACAGATCGCGGCCTGGGACCCCGAGGTCCTGGTCACCCTGGACCCGACGTTCGCGAAGGCCGTCCGGCATGATTCAGTCTGGCGTTGGCGGCGCGACGGCGGGCGTCGTCGCCTGCTGCTGTTGCCGGACCGCCCGTTCGGCTGGGTCGACCGGCCGCCCTCGGTGAACCGTTTGCTGGGCTGCGCCTGGCTGGCCGATCCCGAGGGCTCCACCCTGGCCATCGGGGGGTTGAGCCGCCGCATCTACGGCATGGCGCCGGCTGAAATTCCCCAGCCGCGATGGATCGGGTGAGCCGGCTGAAATCCGCCCTGCCGGCTGTGGTTCTGACCCTGCTCGCCCTTGGGGGAGCGGTTGCGGTGTTGTCGACGGGCCCCCTGGCCATCCCGCCCCCGGACCTTCTGTCCGCCCTGCTCGGCCATGGGACAAGGGACGCCGACCTGGCCCTGGCCCTGCGCGGTCCGCGCCTGCTGGCCGCCCTGACCTGCGGCGCCGCGCTGGCGGGGGCGGGCGCCGGGTTCCAGATTCTGTTCCGGAACCCCCTGGCGGCGCCCGACCTGCTTGGCGTCTCGTCCGGGGCGGGCCTGGGCGCGGCCCTGGCGCTGCTGTTCGGCGCGGGAACCGTCCTGGTGCAGAGCGCCGCGTTCGCGGGCGGACTCGCGGCCGGGGGCCTGGCCCTGGGATGCGCGGCCCTGACCCGAAGCGGCGACGGGCGGCTGGCCCTGATTCTTTGCGGCGTCGTCGCCGGAGCTCTCGCCTCGGCCGGACTGGGCCTGGTCGTCATCGTCGCCGAGCCCTATTCGCAATTGCCGGCCATCACCTACTGGCTGCTGGGCTCCTTCACCCGCGCAACCTCGTCCGAGGCGCTGTTCGCCCTCGCGCCCGTCGTCGTGGGCGCAGCGATCCTGCTCTGGCTCGGCTTCCGGCTCGACGTCCTGTCGCTGGGCGATGAGCAGGCGCAGTCGATGGGCCTGCCGGCACGCCATCTGCGGCTGACGGCTCTCGCCGCCGCGGCCCTGATGACGTCCGCGGCCGTCGCCCTGGCCGGCGTGGTCGGCTGGATCGGCCTGCTGGCGCCGCACGCCGCGCGTCTGGTCGTCGGCGAGCGGGCGGGGCAACTGATCCCCGCCTCCATGGCGGTCGGCGCCCTGTTCGCCCTTGCCATAGACCGGCTGGCCACCGCGTTCGGACCCGCAGAAATTCCGGTCGGGTTGCTGTCCGCCGCCGTCGGCGCCCCCGCCTTCCTCTTCCTGTTCGTCGCCGCCTCGAGGCGGTCATGAGCGGCCTGCGGCTCAAGGGACTGGTCGCCGGGCGCGGCGGCGGTTTCCGCCTCCCGCCGCTGGACCAGATCGTGGAACCCGGCGAAATCATCGCCCTGATCGGACCCAACGGCGCAGGCAAGACCACCCTGCTGAAGACTCTCGCGGGCCTCCTGGCGCCAATGGAGGGTTCCATCGTCCGACCCCGCGCGGCGTGGCTGCCGCCGCCGGGCGTGGTCCAGGCCGGCTTTTCAGCCCTGCACCTGACCGCACTGGGACGATCGCATCTGAGACGCTGGTCTTCCGGCCTCGCCGCCGCTGATCTGGATGCCGCCCGCGCGGCGCTGGACCGGCTGGACGTGGGCCACCTCGCGGATCGCCCTTTTGACCGCCTGTCGAGCGGCCAGCAGCAACTGGTCCTGATCGCCCGCCTGTTCGTCCAGGACGCCCGGCTGTGCCTGCTCGACGAACCGCTGGCCCTGCTGGACCCCGCCCACGCCCGGGCCGTGGAAGCGGCGATCCGGGCCTTGGCCGTCGAGGGCCGCATCGTCATCGCCTCCACCCATCACCTGCCTTTCGCCGCGCGCGCCGACCGCGTGCTGGCGCTGGGTCCCGACCGGGCCGACATGGCCGCGCCGGCCCGCGCGCTGGCGCCCGACCGCATCCGCGCCCTGTTCGGCGTTGATGCCGGCGGCTGCCCGTGCTGCGGTCAGCCCTTGAGTTGAGACCGCGCATGCCCGACGTTCGGGACTCGCTTTCGAAAGGCCGCCCATGTCCCTCGCCCGCCTCCTCCCGGCCGCCCTCGCCCTTTTGCTGTCGACGTCCCCGGCCCTGGCGCAGGAGGCGCCGCGCTGGTCGTTCGCCATCCATGGCGGCGCCGGCGTCATCGAACGCGAAAGCCTGACCGCCGAACAGGACGCCGCCTATCGCGCCGCCCTGAAGCGCGCCCTGGAAGCCGGCTCGGCCGTGCTGGCCAACGGCGGCGCGGCGCTGGACGCGGTGCAGGCCGCGATCGAGATCATGGAGGACGATCCGCTGTTCAACGCCGGCCGCGGCGCGGTCTTCACCGCCGCCGGACGCAACGAGCTGGACGCCGCGGTGATGAACGGCCCGGACCTGACGGCGGGCGCGGTCGCCGGCCTGACCCGCACCCGCCACCCGATCGCGGCGGCCCGGGCGGTGATGGAGCGCTCGCCCCACGTCATGCTGATCGGCGAGGGGGCCGACAGTTTCGCCGCCTCGGTGGGGCTGGAGCAGGTCGATCCATCCTTCTTCTTCACAGAACGCCGCTGGCAGGGGCTGGAGCGCGCGCTGCGCGACCAGAACCAGCCCGTTCCCCGGCGCCCCGAGGGCGCTCCCGGCCCCCAGGC
>NZ_DATMYH010000068.1:0-71522 GCF_035561115.1 Brevundimonas sp. | reverse complement strand
CGTGGTGACCGTCTTGTCGGCGCAGCGCGAGAAGAAGGGGAAATGGATCATGTCCGTGTGGAAATGGATCACGTCGAAGTCGTCGGCGCGCTTCAGCACCTCGGCCAGCATGGTCATGTGGGCCGCCAGATCGGACTTGAGCGGAGCAGGATCCAGCCGGATCGCCTGATCGCGGACCGGGATCAGGCGGGCGCGGGTCTCGGCGTCGGCGGATGCGAAGAGAGTCACGTCATGGCCCAGATCGACAAGGGCGTCTGTCAGATGGGCGACCACGCGTTCGGTGCCGCCGTACAGCCTCGGCGGCACGGCTTCGTACAGCGGCGTGACTTGCGCGATCTTCACTGGCTTGGCTGAAGAACAGGATGTGGCGGGGCCATGGTAAAGAGTCCATCTGTTGCCGATCTTGTGCCCCCTGGACGAGTCGCGATCCTTGATTCAGGTCAATCCGCGCACGGCGCCGTGGACCCTTGTCAGCCGATCGGCTTGAAAAGCATGGGTCTGGATCCGTCGCCCTGAGACTTCCGATCTCATAGTCTCGCTGGACGGTCAGAGGCAGGCTATCGCGGGCGAGCTTTGACTTTCGTCAATGACGCGCCCTGAACCGGGTGCAACTTTTCTGATGCTATGGAATTCCTGACCGCCCTCGCGCTGCCGGCTGCTGGAATGCAACGCAGCGCCGATTTCCGGGTCCACCCCGAGCGGATGCCGGGGGCATGACCGCGCGCCGGAAAGGCGACGAGCCGGGGCGGCTCAGGCCGCTTCCCGCCGCCGAGCGCAGGGCCGCAATCGAACTGCTGGATCAGGAACACCTCATGACCCTGGCCGTGCTTGGGCCAGACGGTTGGCCGCGAGCGTCAACTGTCGGGTTCTACAGTGAGGATCTGGACATCTACCTTGTCACCGCCCGGAACAGCGACAAGCTTGGGGCGATCCGGTCGGACCCGCGGGTCGCCATCGCGATCCGCCATGAGATCGGCCAGCCGGGCAATGGCCTGGCGCTGTCGATGACCGGGCGCGCCGAGGAGGTGTTCGATCCGACAGTGGCGGAACGCATCAACAAGGCCGTCATCAAGCGTTACCCGGAAGGACACCTGTACTGTCCGCAGCAACACTCTGTCGCGATCGTGCACGTCCAGCCTGTCACGATCGTCCTGGCCCGGGCCCGGGGCGGACGCAGCATCACGGACGGATATCAGGTGTCCGGCGGGCGAAGCTCACCATCCCGCCCGCCAAGCCCCTGATGGCGGCTCGGCGTCGGCCGGCCGGACTCCGCCGGCGTTAGTCCGCACACGATGTTCGCTCATATGCCGCCTCCCGGCGGCGTGTTGTCGGCCGCTCCGAAGCGGGCCACGATGGGTCGACCGCGGGACAGAATGTGACGCCGTCCGTCGATGCGGATCGCGCTCGCGGGACCCGAGGTCTGCGAAATGCGGATTTCCCGATCCGTGGCCGATATATCCACGGTCATTCTTCTGTTGCGCCACATGAGTGGAAACCTCAGCCGGCTCCAGGCCTCCGGCGGTCGGGGGCGAAAGGCAAGTGTCCTTCCCGCCGTCACTCCGGCGAAGCCCAGAACGGCGATTTGCCAGAGCCCGCCGAGAGCCGCCATGTGGACGCCTTCAGACAGGCCGATGGCGGCGTCGTTCAGGTCCAGCGCCGCCGCGCGCCGGAAATAGTCGAGCGCGGCGTCCGTTTGTCCCAGGCGGGCCGCCACCAGGCCGTGGGTAGGCGCGCTCAGGGAGCTGCCGTGGCCGCATCTGGGCGCGTATCTTCGCAAGTTGGCCGCGGCCGTCGCCTCCGGAACGAGTTCGGGCAGGAAGGCGGCGAGCGCCACGACATCCGCCTGTTTGATGACCTGGGAGCGCTGGGTGCGGTCCTGGCCAAGGATGAGGTCCATCGGCACCGATCGGCCCTCATACGCGGCCAGGTCGATGTCCTCCAGTCCGTCGTAGCCGGCGAATTGCTCGTACAGCAGGGTTCGCGGGTCGAAGCCCGACACGAGCGTTCGCCGCACGCCCCGCCAGTGCTTCAGTTCATCGGCGCCGAGGCTGAGACGGCGGCGCAACCGCCGCCAGCAGCCTGGCGCCGCTTCGGCCATCCACCGCGCGATCGCCAGGCCCCGTCCGATGTTCCAGCGCGCCATCTGGTTCGTGAATGCGTTGTCGTCGACGCCTTCGTGATATTCGTCCGGTCCGATCACGCCGCGGATATGGCTTCCGCCGTCGGCCTCGAGCCGGGCCCGGCTCGACCAGAACCGGGCCGTTTCCAGCAGAATCTCGGCCCCGATCTCGAGCATGAAGGCGTCGTCGCCGGTCCATCGCCAGTAGCGCCAGACGCCCAGGGCCACGTCGGCGCTGATATGATGCTCCTGCTCTCCGCAAAGAACACGCCGCACCCGCCGGTCCGGCGCGAGGGTTTCATGCGGGGTGGACTCCGCACCGGTGTCCGCGGATTCCCAGGCATAGAGCGCGCCGCGGTATCCGAGCCGCTCCGCCTTGGCCCGCGCCGCGTCCAGGGTTCGGCCGCGGTAGGAGAGCAGCGTCCGCGCGGCTTCGGGCCAGGTCGCGCAGTAGTAGGGCAACAGCAGGGTCTCGGTGTCCCAGAAGACGTGACCGCCGTAGCCGTGTCCGGTCAGGCCTCGCGCCCCGATCGAGACGGCGGGGTCCTCCGGGTTCGGGGCGCTGTTGAGGTGGTAGGTCGCGTAGTTCAGCGCCGCCTGGGCGTCAGAATCGCCCGTGACCCGCACCGCGCTGGCGCGCCAGCGCTTCCTCCATGCCGAGACATGGCGGTCCAGCACCGTCGGCCAGGCGGACGCCGCCGGACCGGCGAGGGCCTGTCGCGCCATGGCCTCCGCATCCGCCGCCTGGCGGGCGCGGCCGGCGCCCACCAGGCGGGCGATGACGATCCTTTGGCCGGGAGACGCCGTCCAGTTCCAGCTCTGGCGTTCCGGCGCGCCCGTCGAAGGCCTGGCCTCGCCATCGATTGTGACGTTGGACCGGACCCCGAGGCTCAGATGGATGCCGCTGCCTCGCGTCCGCCACACGGAGAACCCCGGCGCGCCCGGTTGAGGGTCGAGGGCCACCCCGGTCTGCGGGGGGGCGGCGTCCAGCGCGAGGAAGGCGTCCCCTCGAAGAACGTCAAGGCACGCCACCTGGAGCGCCAGTGCACGGCAGTCGTGGGAGGCCAACTGGAGAAGGCGCAGGCGCAGCGCGAATGGACCCTCCTCGTAGAAGGTGTCGGACAGCAGAAGTCCCCGGGCGTAGTCTAGATCAAGCCGACTCCGCTGCGCCTCGGGCGGCGTCTGGACGACTGGCCCGGTCGAGGTGGTCAATCTCATGCGCCGCCAATCCGGCGCAGGAATCAGGTTGGCGATCTCGGAGCCTGGCTCGGCCTGTCCGAACAGTCCGGCGACATAGGCGTCTGGCAAGGACTGGAAGACGGCTCGGTCCGAGAAGACGCGATCGCCCCGCACGCCCAGAAATCCGTTTCCAATGAAGAAGCGGCTCTGTCTGTTGACCTCGCGCAAGGGGTCGTAGCCGAACGCCGTCAGTCGCATTTCAGACGCGCGCGGCGGCTCGAACAGACGATGATGGGGGTAGCCCCTCATGGTTTCGCAAGCCTCAATCGGCTGCGCGCCAGACTGGATCGGTCCAGGGCGTCCAGGGTTGTGACGACGAGGTCGGCTCCGGCGCGAGACAGGGGCAGGCGCTCGCCATGGCGGGCCACGCCGAGCGCCGCGCAACCGGCCCGTTTGGCGGCCAGGACGCCGTTCGGCGCGTCCTCCACGACCAGGCAGAGCCCCGGGTCCGCACCAAGCGCTTCGGCGGCTGCCAGAAACAGCTCTGGATCCGGTTTCCCGTGGCGGACCTCATACCCGCACAGGTCAGCTGCGAAATACCCGCGCAAAGGCGCGCCAGCCAATGTCACGGCGGCGAGCAGGCGACTCGCGTTCCTGGAGGCCGAGGCTGCGGCCATCGGAACACCGGCTCGCGCCAGATGCGCGATGAGACCCAACGCGTCCGGAAAGGCGCGGACGGGCCGGCTGAGGAGAAGCTCCTCGAGGATGGCCTGCTTCCGTCGGGCGTAGGCCGGCGCGAGGGAAGCCGCCGCCGGAACGCCCAGGGCCTCCAGCGCGGCCTTCGCGCCATCGAGCCTTGTACGGCCGGCGACGGCGTCACGATACAGCGCCGCGCTGAAACGTTCAGGTTCCGCCAGACCGTTGAGCGCCGCGCGCCAGGCGGCCTCATGGGGCGTGTCGAGAACGACGCCATCGATATCGAAGATGACGCCCGCGAACCGTCCGCGCGGCGCCACCACTCCGATACCCGTTGAGCGGGCTCTCAATGCTGAACGCGGGCTCACCTTTTCGAGGTCCTTTTTTCCATTCCGGTCGCCGGATCGAGGTTCAAGAGCGAACCGTGTCCAGACAGGCGATGACCTCGGCGTCGCTGATCTGGTGAAAGTCGGCGTACCATCCGCCGACTGACCGCAGCGTTTCCGGCTCGACGAGACAGACAAGCTCGTCGACCTCCTGGCGCAGGGAAGCGGCAAGTTCCCGTGACGCGACCGGCACGGCGAGCACGATCCGGCGCGCGCCCCCGGCGCGCAGCCCCGCGATGGCGGCCCGGGCCGTAGCCCCGGTAGCCAACCCGTCGTCCACGATCACCGCCACATGGCCCTTGGGATCGACCCTTCCGCGGTCTCCGAGATAGAGTCGGCGTCGGCGCTCGATTTCGGCGAGCGCCGTGACGCGCTCATGCTCCAGATAATCGGCCGACGCGCCGGTGATCCTGACCACATCCTCATTGATGACCATTCGGGGATGAGGGCCGTCGATCACGGCCGCGAGCGCTACCTCCGGGTTCTGGGGGGCGCCGATCTTGCGCACGAGCGCCAGGTCGAGCGGAGCGCCCAGGGCACGCGCCACCTCGCGGGCCACGATCACGCCGCCGCGGGGGATGGCGTAGACGATCAAGTCGCCGTCGACCCGGTGGGCCAGAGCCTCGCCCAAGCGACGGCCAGCTTCGGCGCGGTCGGTAAATTCAGCAAACCTGGCGGACACGGGTCACCTCCGGGCGGCGCGATGGCCGTTAATGAGACACAAGCATCGGCATGGGCGGATCTCCCGGCGAATGCCCATAGAGCCCCGGCTCGAGGGCGGCGCCCGCAGGTTCAGCGTTCGCTTTCCAGCGCGAAGGTGATCTTCGCATTGATGCGGTAACGGGCGATGCGGCCGTTCTCGACGGTCGCCTGCATGTTCTCGATGTAGATCGATCGCACCTGACGCACCGTGCTCGAGGCTTCGGCCACCGCGCGATGGGCGGCGTCTTCCCAACTGGTTTCCGATTCCGCGAGAACCTCGATGACTTTCAGCATGGTCATGGTCGACTCCTTGGACGGGCGCCGACCCTTCGCCGGCGATCCAGCATGGACGATCGATTCCGGGCGGCCTTGATCGCGATCAAGACCACCCGGTCAGGCGCGATCGTCCCGGGCCGACCCTCAGACGCTCTTGATCGGAATCGGAGTTTTCCGGGCCGTGGGGCCGGGGTCCAGCGGCGCCGTCACGGCGCCGGGGCGGCGGGGGGACGGGGCTGAGCGGTCATGGGAAAGCTCCAGTGAATCTGCGGCGCTGGATGCGCCCCCGAAAGTGAGGCCGCCTGCCCCGACCGCATTGATCCGGCGCCTCAGGATCGGCCGGCCCGGGCGAGGAGGCGCGCCGCCAGGACCGAACCGAGTAAGATGGCGACGCCGACGAACAGCAGCCAGGCGGCAAGCCTCTGGAGGCCCAGATCGGGGTCGAGGAGGATCTGCGCGGGGTCGACGGACCCTGACCGCACCGGCCCGACGATCAGAGCCCAGACCAGCACCCCACCCGCCACGGTGAGCGCCGCCCCGGCCAGAAGGCTCCACCGCACCCGGGTCCGCCTGCGGGCCTCGCGGGTCGGCGCGGACCGGCGCGGAGGAACGTCGGCCACGGCGCCCACGGGACGGGGATCGGGCCAGAGACCCCGCAGCGGTTCGGGAAGATGGACGAGGATCTTCCGCACCTCTCCCGCGTCGAGGCGTTCGGCGAGGACGCCGAAAACCGCCTCTGAGGCCTCGAGTCCGGAAAACGGGAACGAAGGCGGCAATCGCCCGGCGACCGCCTCGCCGAAGGCGATGGGGTCCCGGAGGCCCGACGGGCCGTCCTGCGGCCGCCAGCCTTCCAGCAGCAGGCCCCTGACCAGCATCGGGCATTGGGCTGACAGGCCAAGCACGGCCTCCAGCGGCAGCCGATCCCGCAGCACATGGAGGACGGCGCGGAGCGCCTCATATGCCGTCTGGCGATCCTCGCACAGGAGCCGGTCGTCGATCGCCTTCAGCCACGCGTTGGCGGTCTGCAGCGAGCTGTCGAAACTGTGCGGGCCCTTGGTCATGGCGTTTCTCCGCTGAGGCGCCGCGGCCGGACCTCCGCGTCAGCGAAGATCCGGCCCGAGCGGGCTCGCATCCGGGCGACGGCCTGAACCATGCCCGCAAGGCGGCTCCACGCAGCTGGTCGCTGCATGGAACGGCCGCATACTGTCGCTCCTGGGGGGGCCTGCCTTGACCGGGATCAAACCGCGTCCATTATCCAGGCCAAGGTCGCGGGCCTCCGCGTCGGCTCGATATATAGGCGACGGCGGCGTCCACGGTCGCCAGTTCCGCGGCCTCGGACTCGGGAATATCCACCCCGAGACGCTGATGCAGCGCCGTCAGCAGGTTGAGAAAGTCCATCGAGTCGAGATCGGCTTGTTCCCGCATGTCCACCGACGGGTCGAGCCTGTCAAAGTCGATCTCCGGCGCGATCCGGCCCAGCTCGTCGCGCAGCACCGCGCGGATGTCTTCATCGGTCACAGGGCCTCCGGGGTTTGAAGCAGTCGCCCGATTTCGGCGAGAAAGAGGCCGCCGCGGTGGCCGTCGCTGACCCGATGATCCGCGGCCAGGGTGACGGTCACGACCGGCCGCGGCGTGACGCCGCCGTCCACGATCCAGGGACGCCGGACCACCTTGCCGAAGCCGACGATCGCCACCTGCGGCGGATAGATGACGCCGAACAGGGTCTCGACGCCCCGGTCTCCCATGCTGGAGACGGTGATGGTGGGGTCGGCGATCTCGGAACTCCGGAACCGTCCCTCGCGGACGCGGGCGACGAGGTCGCGCGTCCGCGCCATCAGGGCGTCGAGGTCGAGGTCGGCCGTATCGTGGATCGCCGGCGCCGCGAGGCCGCCGCCTCGCAGGGCGATGGCCAGCCCGACATGGACGGCGGGAGCCGGTTGGAAGGCGCCGTCGACGAACAGGCCGTTGAACTCGGGATAGGCGCGGGCAGCCCGGGCCACCGCCTTGACGAACAGCACGCCGGTTAACAGCCGGCGGTCCGGAGGCCGATCCGCGTTGACGCGCGCCACCCAACCTTCCGCCGCGGCCATGTCGACGGTGTCGGACAGGTAGTAATGTGGAATCTCCCCCTTGGACCGGGACATGGCCGCGGCGATCGCCGCGCGCATCTCGGCGAAATCGAAACGCGGCTTGGCCGCTTGCGGCGTCGTCTCCGGCAGGGCCGCCTCGACGTCCGCGAGCTCGATGATTCCGTCGGGTCCGGCCGCCACGACCGCGAGGTCCACGCCCAGCTCACCGGCCCGGCGACGCGCCGCCGGGGACGCCTTGAAGCGTTCGCCCGCCGGTCCGGCAGGCGTCGGAAGCGGTGCGGGCGCAACCGCGACCGGCGCAGGCGCCGCCGTCGGGGGCTCCGCCGCCGGGACCGCAGGTTCCGCCGCCGGGGCGGCTGGCTCGACCAGCACAGCCTCTCCCTCGCTCCGCAGCAGGGCGAGGGGCGTCCCGACAGGGACGGTGGCGCCCGGCTGCACCAGCAGCTGTTCGACCACGCCGGCGTCGAAGATCTCGATCTCGATCGCCCCCTTCTGGGTCTCGACCACGGCGACGATATCGCCGCGTTTGACCACGTCGCCGGGCTTGACCAGCCACTCGACCAACGTGCCTGCGTCCATGTCGGCGCCCAGTGACGGCATGAGGAATTCGGCCATGCTCAGCTCTTTCCCAGCACGGCCCGGGCCGCGGCGATGATCTTGTCCGTTTGGGGCAGGGCGGCCTCCTCCAGATGGCGCGGATAGGGGACCGGCACCTCCTCGCTGCACACCCGGACCGGCGGCGCGTCGAGGTCGAAGAAGGCCTTTTCGGCGATGCGCATGCCAATCTCGGCCGCCAGCGACCCGCTGCGCCAGCCTTCGTCGATGATCACCACCCGCCGGGTGCGGGCCACCGAGGCGAGGATGGTCGCCTCGTCCAGCGGGCGCAGAACGCGCAGGTCGAGCACCTCGGCCTCGATCCCCTCCTTCGCCAGCCCCTCGGCCGCTTCCAGGGTTTTGGCCAGGGACCCGCCATAGGTGATCAGGGTCAGGTCCTTGCCGGCGCGCCGCACCGCCGCCCGGTCGATATCGACCGGTCCGGCGTCCGGGGCCAGGGGCGCGACGGCGTTGTACAGCATGACGTGCTCGAAGATCAGGACCGGATCCGGTTCCTGCAGGGCGGTCCACAGCATGCCCCGGGCGTCCTCGACCGTGGCCGGCGCCAGAATGCGCAGACCGGGAATATGGGCGTACCAGCCCTCAAGGCTGTGGGAGTGCTGGGCCGCGAGCTGACGCCCGGCGCCGGTGGCCAGGCGGATGACCAACGGGCAGCCGAACTGCCCGCCGGACATATGGCGGAGGGTCGCCGCACTGTTGAGGATCTGGTCCAGGGCCAGCAGGCTGAAATTGACCGTCATCAGTTCGACGATCGGTCGCATCCCGGCCATGGCGGCCCCCAGACCCGCGCCGGTGAAACCTGCTTCGGACAGCGGCGTGTCGCGGATCCGCGCCGGACCGAACTCCTCCATCAGCCCCTTGGACACCGCATAGCAGCCCCCGTAGGCGCCGACGTCCTCGCCCATGAGGAAAACCCGGTCATCGCGGATCATCGCCTCGCGGATCGCCTGCCGCACCGCCTCGCGATAGGTCGTGTCGACCCGGGGGCTCTGCGGTGGGCGTTGCTCGGGCGCCCGAGGCCGCTCGGCGGCGGTCACATGACGGGCCAGATCCGCGACCGGCTCGAGAGGCGAAGCCTCGGCGAAGGCGACCGCCGCCTGGACCTCGGCCGTGGCGGCGGCCTCGAGCGCGGCGACGTCCTCAGGATGGGCCAGACCGGCGGAAAGGGCCCAGGCCTGAAAACGCCGGATCGGATCCTTCGCCTTCCAGCCCTCCACCTCCGCCTTGTCCCGATAGAGCTGGGCGTCGAACATCGAGTGGGCGCGGAAACGGTAGGTGCGGCATTCGAGGAAGAAGGGCTTGCCGGTCTCGCGGATGGCGGCGACGGCCCGCCGGGCGGCGGCCTCGACCGCCACCACGTCCATGCCGTCGACCGCCTCGGAGGCGATGCGATAGCTCTCGGCCTTGCGGTGGATGTCGGTTTCGGATTCCGACCGCCCGAGCGCCGTTCCCATGGCGTAGAGGTTGTTCTCGCAGACGAACAGCACCGGCAGGCCCCACAGCGCCGCCAGGTTCAGGCTCTCGTGGAACTCCCCCTCC
Organism: Brevundimonas sp.; assembly: GCF_035561115.1. GTDB lineage: Bacteria > Pseudomonadota > Alphaproteobacteria > Caulobacterales > Caulobacteraceae > Brevundimonas. The sequence continues at coordinate 61,920 of NZ_DATMYH010000068.1, read as the reverse complement.
GCCGCCGCGCCCTCGCCGAAGAAACAGACGGTGACCCGATCCTCGCCGCGCATGTGGTCAGCCAGGGCCAGGCCGACGGCGAGCGGCAGGCCGCCGCCGACGATGGCGTTGCCGCCGTAGAAATTGGCTGCCCGGTCGAACAGATGCATCGAGCCGCCACGGCCGCCGCTGCAGCCGTCGCGACGGCCGAACATCTCGGCCATGAGGGCTTGCATCGAAACCCCGCGGGCGAGGGCGTGACCGTGTTCGCGATAGGTGGCGACGACACGGTCGCGCGATTCCAGGACCGGGATGACGCCGACGGCCACCGCCTCCTCCCCGTCATAGAGGTGCAGGAAGCCGCGGATCTTTTCCTGCGTATAGGCCTCGGCGCAGGCCTGTTCGAACGCCCGGATGCGGATCATCCGGCCCAGTAGGTCCAGCACATGGGCCCGGGACAGCCGGGGCTTGAGGACGGCGTCGGTCATCGCTCTTCGCTCTCCAGGGTCGACAGGTCCCCCTCGGGCAGGCCCAGTTCGCGGGCCTTCAGCAGGCGACGCATCAGCTTGCCGCTGCGGGTTTTCGGCAGATTCTCACGGAAGGCGATGTCCTTCGGCGCCACCGCCGCCCCCAGCCGCTTCCGCGCATGGCCGAGGATGTCCCGGCGCAACGGCTCATCCGCCTCGAAACCCGCCCTCAGGGCGACATAGGCCTTCACCGTCTCGCCCGCGATCGGGTCCGGCAGGCCGACCACCGCCGCCTCCGCCACGGCCGGGTGCTCCATCAGGACGCTCTCGACCTCGAACGGGCCGATCAGATGGCCGGCGCTCTTGATGACGTCGTCGGCCCGGCCGACGAACCAGAAATAGCCGTCGGCGTCCCGCATCGCCAGGTCGCCGGTCAGGTACCAGCCGCCGGCGAAGCATTTCCGGTAGCGATCCTCCTCATGCAGATAGCCGCGCATGATGGAAGGCCAGCCGGGCCGCAGGGCCAGTTCGCCGAGGGCCATCGCCTCCGGCGCCTCCCGGACCGACCCGTCGGCCAGACGCTCCACGATTCCCGCGGTCACGCCGGGAAGCGGCCGCCCCATCGACCCGGGCTTTATGTCCATGGCGGCGAAATTGGCGATCATGATCCCGCCGGTCTCGGTCTGCCACCAGTTGTCATGGAAAGGCCGGCCGAAGGCTTTGACGCCCCAGAGCACCGCCTCGGGATTCAGCGGCTCGCCGACGCTGGCCATGAAACGCAGGGCGGGCAGGTCATAGGGGCGAGGGTCGCTGTCCCAGGCCTTCATCAGCATGCGCACGGCTGTCGGCGCCGTGTACCAGACGGTCACCTTCTGCTCGTCCAGTATGCGCCGCCAGCGTTCCGCGTCGAACTCGGCCTCGTCGACCACCAGGGTGACGCCATTGGTGAGTGGCGAGATGATCCCGTAGGAGGTGCCGGTCACCCAGCCCGGATCGGCGGTGCACCAGTAGATGTCGCCCGGCCTCAGATCCAGCGCCGTGCGGCCGGTGATGTGATGGGCCACGACCGCCTCGTGGACGTGCACCGCCCCCTTGGGCCGCCCGGTCGTGCCGCTGGTGAAATGCAGCAGAGCCATGTCCTCGGGGCGGGTCGCCACAGTTTCGAACACGGGGTCGGCCGACGCCAGGGCGGCCTCCAGACCGATGCAGCGCGGCGGCGCCGCGCCGGGGCATCCGGCCAGAAGGACGTGACGCAGGCTGGGAATGGCGTCACGCCAGGACTCGATCTTGCGACGGTAGAGAACCTCGGTGGTCACCAGGACATTGGCCTCGCCGATCTCCATCCGGGCCCGCAGCGGCTCGGGCCCGAACGCCGAGAACAGGGGCGTGAACACCGCACCGGCCTTCAGGGTCCCGAGAGCGGCGACGTAGAGCTCCGGAATCCGCCCCAGCACGGCGTAGATCCGGTCGCCCGGCTTCACGTCCAGCGACCGGAGCAGGCTGGCGAAGCGGTTGGCCTGTTCCGTGAGCTCGGCGTAGCTGAACGCGCGCACTGTACCGTCCCGGCCGATCCAGCGCAGCGCCGTCCGGTCGCCGTGGCCCGCCGCGAGGTGCCGGTCCAGCGCCTCATGGGCGATGTTGAGCCCGCCCCCCGGCAGCCCGGCCATCTCCGCCCGCGCGGTCTCCCAGGCGAAGGCGACCGTCTCCGCGTCATAGTCCTTGAGATTGGCCGCTGCGCAATCCGCCATCGACTTGTGGATGACGGGCCAGCTCACCCGAACCTCCCCGACCGGAACGCAGAATGGACCTGTCTCATCATCGCCTCGCTGACCGGAAAGGTCAGGCTGACTGAACGGGCCGGAACCGCCTTGCGCTGGATCAACTGGTCAGCGAGCCGACCGGCCGCGCCCGTCTCACGCCGGCGTCGGCCTGAGGTCGATGGCCGCCCGGGCCAGCCGCCCATAGAGCCGGCGGCGGCGGACCAGCGGCCACCAGTCGTAGAGAAAGATCTGGATCGGCCGCCAGTTGGCGACCCAGCCGAGGATGATCAGGCCTTCGTCGAAGAACCGGCCGACATAGCCCTCACCGACCCGGCTGCTGATCTCCGCCCCGAGGAAGACGCACAGGGCCAGCACCGTCAGGCCGATGGCGAGCGAGGCGTGGCCCACGCGGAACAGCTCCTTCAGCTCCCATCCGGCGACTTCGGCGCGATAGGCGAAATAGTTGCGGATCGCGTCGGCGACATGCCTGGCCTCCGCGCGTCCGGCCTCCTCGGCCGGCAGGTGGACCAGGATACGGATCGGCCTCGCCCCGCCCTGTTCGCGCGCCCAGGCGACGACATACTCCTCAACCGCCGCGTCCAGATCCCGCTCGCGGAACGGCAGCGGATCCAGAGACTGGAACAACTGGCCGATCTCCCGGACCTTGAGTTCGATCGGCCGGCCGCCCGCGGCGGCGGGCGCGCCCGGATTCGCCTCGCCCCGTCTCCGTTCCTCTCCGGCGACCATGCCTTTTCTCCCTCGCCGCCGTCCAGCCCCGCGGGCGACGTCAGAGCCCGAACGGATAGATGTCCGGCGCACCCTCCGCGGCCGCCCCGGGCAAGGGCGTCACCGGTCCGGTCTGCTCGAACCAGACCCAGGCGTCGAACTGGGACCCCAGCCGGGCCTCGAAATAGTGGCTGCGCAGCTCCGTCTCGGGCCGGTAGATCACGCCGATGGCCCGTTCCAGCCGGGGCGCGTCCAGGGCCGCCGCGAGGACGGGATCGTCGCGCCAACGGGTCAGCGACCGCTCCCGCCCCGCCTGCAGGAAAACCTGCTCCCAGCTGTCCGGCCGCGACGGCCGGACCGTCTTGAAGTGGACCTCGCCGCCCCAGTCCTCGGCCGCCGCCACCCGTCCGCGGTCCGTGCCGAAGCCGATCGAGATGCAGTCCGGACCGAAGGCCCTTCGGCACAGCTGGCCGACGTTGTATTCGCCGCCCGCGCCCATGGCCGTCGCGGAGGCGTCGCCGAGATGCGAATTGTGCGCCCAGACGATCGCCCGGGCGTCCGGTCCGCGCGCCTTCAGCAGTCGCTGGAGCGTGCCGAACATATGGCTGTCGCGCAGATTCCAGCTCTCCGTCGAGCCGCGGTACATGGCGCGGTAGTAGGCTTCCGCCGCCGCCACGACCCGGGCGCTCTGCTCGGCGTCGAAATAGTCGTCGCCGTCCCGCGCGCTGTAGGCCAGGCGATTGGACAGGAGGTTGACGAGCTGGTCGACCACCGCGTCCTCACAATCGACCGTCCCCATCCGCGCGGCGGCCCCGTAGCGCTGCGGCTCATCCAGATAGGGCGTCAGGCATCCGTAGCGCCGTCGGGCTGAACCTGCCGCCTCCGGATCGACCCGGTCCAGATAGGCCAGGACATCGGTTTGCGACTGAGACAGGCTGTAGACGTCGAGCCCGCGCAACTCGGCCCGGTCCTCCGCCGGCCAGGACAGATTCCAGGTCCGCAGGTCGCGGACGAAAGTCGAAAACTGGGCGTTGCGCCACATCCAGCGGGGGAAGTTCGGGAAACTGGCCATCTGGCCCCAGACGCCCCGATTGCGGGCGAAACGATCCAGTTCGGCGACATCGGGCCAGTCGGCCTCCAGGGCCACGATCCGGAACCCGTGCCGATCGATCAGACGCCGGGTGATCGCCGCCCGGGCCTCGTAGAATTCGGCCGTACCGTGAGTGCACTCTCCGAGCAGAACCACCCTGGCGTCCGCGAAGACATCAAAGGCCGCGGCGAAGGCCTCGTCGCCGACCGGGGCGAGGGGCGCGGATCGGTGGTGCACCAGGGACGCCAGATCCCGGGTCTGCGAAAGGTCGGCGAAGGTCATCGCCCCGCTCCATCCTGATCCGGCCCGATCCTGCGGGCCGTTGAAGCTGGCCGTTCCGCCGCGCGGCCGCCTTGACGTGGGTCAAGGCGCCGGTGCGGCCATCGGTCCAGGAATACTGGTCCCAAGGTCGGTTGCGCCATGACTGATACCTCCGCCTTCGTCCCCGTCGCCATTCCGCCCCTCGGCCTGGCCGGCGAGTTGCGCCTGGCGGATCCGGCCCGCGGCGTCGTCATCTTCGCGCACGGCAGCGGCTCCAGTCGGCTGAGCCCCCGCAACCGTCGGGTGGCCGAAGCCCTGACCGGCGCCGGCCTGGCGACCTTGCTGTTCGATCTGCTCACCGAAGTCGAGGCGGGAGACAGGCGTAATGTGTTCGACATCGATCTCCTGGCCCGGCGGCTTGTCGACGCGATCGACTGGGTCGTGAGCCAGCCGGCTCTGGCGGCTCTGCCGATCGGGTTGTTCGGCGCGAGCACCGGGGCGGCGGCCGCCCTCAAGGCGGCGGCGGCGCGACCGCGGGCGGTGATGGCTGTGGTGTCGCGCGGCGGGCGGCCCGACCTCGCCGGGGAGGCCCTGTCACAGGTCCGAGCCCCGACCCTGCTGATCGTCGGTGGGAATGACGAACCCGTGCTCGGTTGGAATCGCGAGGCCGCGGAACAGATCGGCGGGCCCGTGCGGGTGACGGTGATCCCTGGCGCGACCCACTTGTTCGAGGAGCCGGGCGCCATGGACCAGGTCACGTCTCTGGCGGCGGACTGGTTCGCGAAACGGATGTGACGGCGTTTCGGGTCCGCCCGTTTCCACCGGTCGCCGGCGAATCAGACCGATCGAACGAGGAGGTCGCATGGGCGTCGCCAGCATTTCCCGCCGCGCGTACGGGACCGCGTCTCCGCCGCGGTCTTCGAGCCTCAGGGGCGTCGCGGCTTGACGGAGTCTGCGGCGCCTTCGGCCCCGCTGTTCCCTGACGAGCGCGAAGCGATGCCATCGTGCGACAGCGCAGTAAGCCAATGACGTTTCCGCAGGATCAGGCCTTCGAGCGCCTGGGCGACCAGACTCCCTCACTCGCAGACAAATCGGGGTAGCTCTGACTCAGGCGGCCATCGCCGCCTCACTCCGAGGCAGGACTGGAAATTGTCAGCCGTTTCGGGACTATGGGCCATGGAGTCGCGCGACACTGATGAACTCATCGTCTGGGCGCAGGCGCTTGAGGCCTATGCCCGCGACTGGGACGAGACCTTCGACAAGCGACCCGGCTATTTCACCCAGGAGTTCTGGTACCTGCTGGTGGGCTGCATGATCGCCAACTGGAACGGCCGGCCCATGACCATGAGCCAGGCCTGCCAGCAGATGAAGAGCGGCTCCAACCGCACCCGCGAGGAGCGCATCAAACGCGCCGTGGATGACGGCTTCCTGGTCAAGGAGCGCACGGGAGACGACGGCCGGACGGCCCTGGTTCGGCCGACGCCCAAGCTGGAAGCCCTGATGGTCGGCCATCTACGGCGCACCCGCGAGCTCATCAGGACGGCGCTCGACTGAAGCGGGACTGGGCGCAGTTTTTGCGGACAGTTTCGCGCGCAACTCTTCGCTAGTCGGCCATCATGCGCCGTGATGCTGTGCCTCTCATCGAGATCGCCCGTCAGCGGCGACCGGGGGAGGCCACCATGAAGATCCACACCGCTCGCGGCGCGCACCGCGCCCTCATGCTCGCCGGCGTGTCCGCCGCCGTGCTGGCCGCCCTGCCGGCCGTCGCGCAGGAAGCGCCGCTGGCTGCCGAACAGGCCTCGACCCTGGACGAGGTGGTTGTCACCGCCCGCCGGCGCGAGGAGCGGCTGCAGGACGTGCCGGTGGCGGTCACCGCCCTGTCGTCCGAGTCGCTGGAGAATCTGCAGGCGTCCGACATCGGCGCCCTGGAAGGCGCGGTCCCCAACCTGACCCTGCACGAAGGCGACGCCGCCAACGCCGTGGTCTATCTGCGGGGCGTCGGGCAGGTGGACAGCCTGGCCTTCGCCGATCCGGGCGTCGGCGTCTATGTGGACGACGTCTATCTGGGCCGGGCCCAGGGCGCCTTCCTGTCGGTCTATGACGTGGACCGGATCGAGGTGCTGCGCGGCCCGCAGGGCACCCTTTACGGCCGCAACACCATCGGCGGCGCGGTGAAATTCGTCTCGACCCCGCTGGCCGCCGACCGGAGCGGCCGGGCCGAGGCGTCGGTCGGCGACTATGGACTGGTCGAGGCGCGGATCAGCGCCGGCGGCGCCCTGAACGACGACGGCACCCTGCTGGGCAAGGCGGCGGTGTCGGTGGCGCGTCGCGACGGCTATTCGGACAACGCCTTCAACGGCATGGACGACGGCGACAAGGATCAGGTCGCGGGCCGGGTCTCGCTCGAGTATCGCCCGAACGACGATCTGTCGCTCCGGCTGAACGTCGACGCCTCGCGCGACCGGCCCGACACCTCGCGAACCCCGGCGCGGGCGACGGATGTGCTGGGCCTCTATCCGGATACGATGGCCGATCCGTTCAAGGTCGATGCCGATTTCAACGACCTGAACACGCTCGACACCTTCGGCGCCGCCCTGACGGCCGACTGGGCCGTGTCGGACCTGTGGTCGTTCAAGTCGGTCACCGCCTGGCGCTCCATGGACTACGCCAGCCATCTGGACCTCGACGCCACGCCGCTGGCCCTGTTCGGGGTCTATGTGGACGAGAACCAGCACCAGTTCAGTCAGGAGTTCCAGCTGACTTACGCCGGCGAGCGTCTGAACGCCGTCGCCGGCGTCTTTTATTTCGACGAGAACGACCTGACCTATTCGGGCCTGCTGGGTCCGGTCATCAGCCTCGTCACCGGCTCGATCAACGATCAGCACAACCGGTCCTGGGCGGCCTATGGCCAGGCGACCTATGACCTGAGCGAGCGGCTCAGCCTCACGGCCGGCCTGCGCTACACCGCTGAGGACAAGGATTTCCGCCGCACCCAGACCTTCTACGGCCCGCTGACCGAGCCGCCGGTGCGCGACGCGCCCGGCCTGCTGGTGACCGACATCGACGCCTCGGAAAGCTGGGATTCCTGGTCGCCCAAGCTGGGGCTGGACTATGCGGTCTCGGACGACGTCATGGCCTATGTCAGCGTCAGCCGGGGCTTCAAGTCCGGCGGCTTCGACGGCCGCGCCAACGACGCCTCCGGCGCTGCGCCCTACGATCCCGAGACCCTGTGGGCCTATGAGGCCGGGGTGAAGTCGACGCTGATGGACCGGCGTCTGACAGCCAATATGGCCGTCTTCTGGAACGACTACACCGACCTGCAGCTGTCCAGCTTCTCGGCCGACGGCGGCGGCGGCTTCATCGCCCTGTTCACCAACGCAGGGGCGGCGACCATCCGCGGGGCCGAGCTCGAGCTGACGGCGCGGCCGGTCCCGGAACTGACGCTGAACGCCACGGTCGGCTATCTGGACGCCCGGTACGACGAATACATCGGCCCCGGCGGCGTCGACATCAGCGACCAGCGCCATCTGGTCAATGCGCCGGAGTGGTCGGCGCGGTTCGGCGGCGTCTATGTCGCCGACCTGGGCGTCAACGGCTCGCTGACCCTGGGGGCCGACGCCTCATACCGGTCGAAGGTCTATCCGACGGTCTCGTCCAGCGAGATCCTGGCCCAGGACGGCTACACCCTGGTCGACGCTTTCGTGCGCTGGAGCGACCGGGAGGACCATCTGTTCCTCCAGCTGGGCGGCCAGAACCTGACGGATGAGCGCCATATCGAGCAGGGCTTCGACCTGTCGGACTCGCTGGGCTACCAGCTGGCCTATTTCGGCGCCCCGCGCACCGTGCGCCTCACCGCCGGATTCAAATTCTGAGATGAGCCGCGCGCGAGGGCCCTGGGTCGAGCCGGATACGGCGGCGCTGCTGACGGCCATGGCCACGGACTTCGCCGGCGCCCCGGCCGAGCCCACGGTCGCCGAGCGGCGCCAGGGGCTGAACATCGCGGCCGAGCTGTACGGCCCGACCCCGGCCGCGGTCGGACGGATCGAGGATCTTGTCGCGCCCGGCCCCCATGGACCCGTGCCGGTGCGGATCTATTGGCCATCCGGAGGCGACGTGGCCGGGTTGCGGCCCCTGGTCGTGCATATCCACGGCGGCGGCTGGGTGCTGGGCGATCTCGACGGCTATGCGCGCGTCTGCCGGGCCTATTGCGCGGCGGGCGACTGCGTCGTGGTGGACGTCGACTATCGCCGGGCGCCCGAGCACAAGCATCCCGTGGCGCTGGACGACTGTCTGGCGGCCCTGGCCTGGGCCGCGGCCAACGCCCGGGCGCTGGGCGGCGATCCGGCGCGCATCGTGGTCACCGGCGACAGCGCCGGCGGCCATCTGGCGGCGGCGACCTGCCAGCAGACCTCGGTCCCGGTGGCCCTGCAGATTCTCGTCTATCCGGTGATGAGCGCCAGCGCCCATGCCGACTTCGCCTCGCGCAAGACGCTGGGGGACGGCGCGTATTTCCTGCGCGAGTTCGACATCCTGCGCGCCGAGAGCGAGTATTTCGCGCCCGGCGACGACCGCGAAGCCGCTCCGGCCTCGCCCCTGCTGGCGTCGGCCGAGATGTTGTCGCGCCAGCCGCGCACCGTGGTGATCACCGCCAGCCTCGACCCCCTGTGCGACGAGGGCGCGGCCTATGTGAAGGCGCTGAAGCGCGCCGGGGTCGACGCCCGCGAGTGGCGGATCAAGGGGACGATCCACGGCTTCGTCCTGTTCGCCGGGCGCATAGGCAAGGGGCGCGACGTCATCCGGCGCATCGGGCGGGCCGTGTCCGGCGCACGTCCGGGACGGAGGCGTTTCGGCCTGTTCCGAAGCTGAGGGTCAGAGAGCGTACAGATTTGTCAGCCCGAGGCAGAAGCGGGCATGGCCCTTCCCATGGCCGCCGCCCGCCGCCGGGCCATGGCGGCCCATCGCCCTTTTGCGCCAATGTCGTGTTGATATCGCTCCGACGGGATGCGACAGGGCGGTTCGGCTTGGAGCCAGGTTTTCGGGCGGTCGGGGAGGCATATGGCAGGGTCGACCATCTATGACGTCGCGGCCGCGGCAGGCGTGTCCATCAAGTCGGTATCCCGCGTACTGAACGGCGAGCCCAACGTCAGCGAGGCTCTGAAGACCCGGGTCGGCAAGGCGGTCGAAGACCTGGGCTACAGGCGCAGCCTTTCCGCGCGGGGCCTGGCGGGATCGTCCTCATCGGTGATCGTCGCCCTGGTCGACGCAGGGATGACCATCGAGCACTGGCGGAGCGGCAGCGGAAACGACTATCTGAGCCGGCTCGAACTGGGCGTGCTGATGGAGTTGCGCCAGGTCGACTATCACCTGATGGTCGAGATGGTCGACTACGCCTCGCCCACGCTTCGGCGTGACCTGTCGGCCCTTCTGTCCTCGATCCGGCCGGAAGGCGTCCTGCTGACCCCGCCGAACTGCGATCTCAGCCTCGTCCTTGACGTGCTGGACGCATCCGGCGTGGGCTATGCCCGGATCGGGGCCGAACGGGAACTGGGCCGTGGAATCCTGGTCTCCATGGACGAGCGTCAGGCCGCCTGCGACATGACCGAACACCTGATCGACCTGGGTCACCGGCGGATCGCCTTCATCGGCGGCCCTGCGGCTTATTCGGCGAGCCGGCTGCGCCTGGAAGGTTTTCAGGCGGCCATGGCGGCGCATGGCCTGGCCGTCCCGGCAGAGGCGGTCGTCGAAGGAGACTTCACCTTCGCGGCCGGGGTCGCCGGCGTCGAAAAGCTTCTGGGCGGCGCCGTGCCGCCGACCGCGGTTTTCGGCTCCTGCGACGATACCGCCCTCGGCGTCATCCATGGCGCGCTGGCCCGGGGTCTCCAGGTTCCGCGAGATCTCTCTGTCTGCGGCTTTGACGACTCGCCCAGCGCGATGTTCAGCAATCCTACGCTGACGACGATCCGCCAGCCGGTCGCCGAGATGGCGGCCGCGGCCGTGCAACGCCTGACCCCGCCGCTCCGCGCGCGGCTCAATGCCGGACAGGACGGGGGTCCTTTGGTGGTTCCCTACCGGCTCATCCCCCGCAACTCGACCAGCGCGCCGCCAATCGACTAGGCTTGTGCGGGCAGGATTGACAGCGCTGTCATTCTTGGCTCTACTGGGCTCAAGAGAGCTGCCGAACAAGGCTCGGGAAACGTCATCCGGAACGACCGGTCAACCGGTCAACCGGTCAACCGGTCAACCGGTCGCCTTCGCCAGAAGGGCTTCGTCGTCGTGACCCCGGCCGGATCGGTCGACCCCCTGCGGTCGTCTCTTGAAGCGACTCCTGACTGACTTTCGCCGCGGCGACCCTGCCGCGGCGATTCTTTCACACGACCCTGCGCGAGGACGACCATGGGCAGAGCCGCATCTTTCCTGGCCCTGGCGACAGCGGTCTCTCTCATTCTCCACGGCGCCGCCTCCGCGCAATCCCGATATGTCGCGCCCGCGGACTCGCATGTCGCGGCGGCGCAGCGGGCGCACCCGGAGATGTGGCCGCACGCCGCGTCCCCCGCAGCCCTGAGCGACCCGCAGACCGAAGCCTTCATCGACGCCCTGCTCGCCCGCATGACATTGGAGGAGAAGGTCGGCCAGACTATCCAGGTTGACATCGCCTCGATCACTCCGGACCAACTTGCGGACTATCCGTTGGGCTCCATCCTGGCAGGGGGCAACTCCTCGCCCGGCGGCGACGAGCGCGCGCCGGCCCAGGCCTGGGTCGATCTCGCCCGGGCCTTTCGGGCCGCCGCCGCCGCCCGGCCCGGGGCGCGCGTGCCCCTGATTTTCGGCATCGATGCGGTGCACGGGCACAACAATGTCGTGGGAGCCACCATCTTCCCGCACAACATCGGCCTGGGCGCCGCGCGGGACCCCGGCCTGATCCGTCGCATCGGCGAGGCGACGGCCCTGGAGGTTGCGGCGACCGGCGCCGACTGGACCTTTGGCCCCACCCTCGCCGTGCCGAGAGACGACCGCTGGGGAAGGGCCTATGAGGGCTATTCCGAGAATCCCGAGGTGCAGCGCGCCTACGCCGGTCCCATGACCCTCGGATTGCAGGGCGAACTTCAGGAAGGCCGACCGCTCGCGGCTGGCCACATCGCGGGATCAGCGAAACATTTCCTCGCCGACGGCGGGACGGCGGACGGGGTCGATCAGGGCGACTTCCTCGGATCCGAACAGGCGCTGATCGATATCCATCTGGGCGGCTATCCCGCCGCGATCGACGCGGGCGTATTGTCGATCATGGCCAGCTTCTCGAGCTGGAACGGGCTCAAACTCTCCGGCAACCGGACCCTGCTGACCGACGTGCTGCGCGGCCCCCTTGGCTTTCAGGGGCTGGTGGTGTCGGACTGGAACGCCCACGGCCAGTTGCCCGGCTGTTCCAACGAGAGCTGTCCCATGGCGATCAACGCCGGCATCGACATGCTGATGGCTCCCGACAGCTGGCTGCCGCTGTACCAGAACACCCTCGCCCAGGTCCGGTCCGGCGAGATTTCGCAGGCGCGCCTGGATGAGGCCGTGCGGCGCATTCTGCGGGTCAAGGTCAAGGCCGGCCTGTTTCAGGACGCACGGCCGGTCGAGGGGGACCTGGGCGTGCTCGGATCGGCGCGGCACCGCGCCCTGGCGCGCGAGGCCGTGCGCAAATCCCTGGTCCTGCTGAAGAACGAGGACGGCCTCCTGCCGATCCGCGCGGGCGCGCGCGTGCTGGTGGCGGGGGCGGCCGACGACATCGGCCAGGCGGCCGGGGGCTGGACCCTGAGCTGGCAGGGCGCCGGGAACACCAACGCCGACTTTCCGAACGGCCAGTCGATCTGGAGCGGCGTCGAGGCGGCGGTCCGGTCGGCAGGGGGAACCGCCGTGCTCAGCCCGGACGGACGCTATGACACCCGGCCCGACGTCGCCATCGTGGTCTTTGGCGAGACGCCCTACGCAGAGTTCCAGGGCGACCTCGAGACTCTGGACTACTTGCCGACCGGTCCTCTGGAGATGTTGCGCCGGCTGAAGGCGGAAGGGGTGCCGACCGTTTCGGTCTTCCTGTCCGGCCGCCCGTTGTGGACCAATCCGGAAATCAACGCGTCCGACGCCTTCGTCGCCGCCTGGCTCCCGGGCACGGAGGGGGGAGGGGTCGCCGACGTGGTCGTCGGCGACGTTCAGGGGCGGGCGCGGCATGATTTCAGCGGAACCCTGTCCTTCAGCTGGCCCCGCACCGCCGCCGGCGCCCCTCTCAACCACGGCGAGCCGGATTACGATCCGCAGTTCGCCTATGGCTACGGCCTGACCTATGCCCGGCCCGCCAGCGTGCCCACGCTGTCGGAGGAAAGCGGCGTGTCCGGCGCGGCGGGGGCGGTCGACCGCTATCTGGTCGACGGCCGGATGGCTGCGCCGTGGAGTCTGTCGCTCGGGGACGCAGGCGGCGAAACGCGATCCAGCGACGGCCGCACGGGCGCCAGCCCCCGCGCCGGCGTGGCCATCCGCGCCGTGGACGACCTGGCCCAGGAGAGCGGCCGCCAGCTGGTCTTCGCCGGCGGGCAGCAGGCGACCGTGTTCGTCAACGGCCCGCCCGTGGATCTGTCGCGGCAGAGCAATGGCGAATTGACCCTGTCCTTCCGCTACCGCGTGGATGCGCCGCCGTCGGGTCCGGTGTCCCTGGCCATGGGAGCGGGCGTGCTCGACATCGGGGAAATTCTGCGACAAGCGCCGGTCGGGGACTGGCGGATGCTGCGGATCCGGTTGTCCTGCTTCAGGGCGGCCGGAGCGGATGTCGCCGCCGTGGATACGCCCTTCGCGCTCACGACCGAAGAAGCGATGACGATCTCGGTCTCGGAGATCCGGCTTGCCTCGCACGACAACATCGCGATCTGTCCCGGCGCCTGAGGTTGGCTGTTGCGCCTGGGCGCACGGGCCGCGACCATGACGGGATCCGAGTCGGGCCGGGACGTTGATGGGCAGGGTGTTTTCTCCGCAGGACGGCGCAACGAGGCCTTCGGCGGCCTTCGGCGGCGGTCCGGAGCCGGTCTCCAGGCGGACGCTGGCCGCCCTGACCCTTGCCCAGACCGCCGCCTTCGTCGCCTTCGTCCCGCTGTTGAACTTCCTCCTGCCCCTGAAGGCCGAAGACGTCGACGCGGCGGGAAAGGTCGTCCTGCTCAGCCAGGCCGCGCTGTGGGGCGGGGTGGCGTGCAGCATCGCAAACGTCGTCTTTGGCACCCTCAGCGATGCGACGCGAAGCGGTTTCGGCCGGCGTCGTCCGTGGATCGCGTTGGGACTGGTGCTGACGCTTGCGGCCTATGCCGTCATCCATGGCGCCCAGACAGGCATGGCGCTGATTCTCGGCGTCGTGCTGTTCCAGGTGGGGCTGAATGCTGTCTTTGGCCCCCTTGTAGCCCTGCTTCCTGATCTGGTGCCTGATCGGCAGAAGGGTCTGACCTCGGCCCTACTGGGCACCGCCTATCCGACGGCGACCCTGTTCACCTCGCTTGTCGTGGCCATCCTGCTGGATGGGCCGGGCTGGCGGTTCGCCGTGACTGGCGCGACGGTCGCCCTGCTGCTCGCGCCGCTGCTGCTGTGGGTGCGCGAACCTGCTGCGCCCCGCCCGACCGGTCCCCGCCGGCCTTTCTCGCTGGAAGCCCTCGGAAGCGCTGATTTCCGCATCGCGTTCGCGTCCCGGCTGCTGGTTCAGGTCGCCGTGGTCATGAACGCCCTCTATCTGTTGTACTATGTCCAGCAGTCCGAGCCCCTGACCCAGAGATTTGGCGCGGGGTCGGTCGATACCGTGTTCGGCTGGCTGTTGGCGGCCTGGACGGCGACCTCGTTGCTGGCCGGCATCATCGGCGGCGTCTGGTCCGACCGAACCGGGCGGCGCAAGATTTTCGTCGTCGCCAGCGGCGGACTGCTGGCCGCTGGCCTGACGGCCATGGCGGCCTTTCCGGCCTGGCCGGGCCCGCTGCTCGGTCAGGCCCTGTTCGGGGCGGGCCTCGGCCTGTATTCCACCGTCGATATCGCTCTTGTGGCCCAGATTCTTCCGCGCGCGGAGCATGCGGGGCGGGACCTCGGCCTGATCAACATCGCCAATGTGCTGCCCCAGATCGCCGCGCCCGCCCTGGGCATCGTGATCTTCCAGGCCGAGGCGGGCGGTAGCTTCTTTCTCACCTACCTCGCCGCGGCCCTTTTCGCTCTGGTCGGAGGCTGCGTGATCGGCTTTGTCCGAGGCGTGGCGTGACGGACGAGGTAGCCGGGACACCGTTGCCGGACCCCGATTGACAGCGCTGTCTTTTTGAGGCCTTTTAGTGTCACCGGCGATTCAGAGACCGGACGGAACTTGGGAAGAAGCGCCAACGGCGCTCCACGGAACGCAGCCGGGTTCAGCCTGTTCAGGGCGGCCAGCGCGCGGGTCCGTGAAGGGGAGGGCCTATGCTTAATCAACAACGCCACATCCGCGCGATCCTCATGACCGCGGCCTCAGCCAGCGTGCTGGCCACCGCCGTGCCGGCTTTCGCGCAGACCGCGGACCCCCAGGACGCGACGACCCTGGACGAGGTCATTGTCACCGGATTCCGCGCCTCCCTGGCCGACGCGCTGAACGCCAAGCGCGAATCCAACCTGATCATTGAATCCATCACCGCCGAGGACATCGGCAAGTTTCCGGACCAGAATATCGCCGAGTCCCTGCAGAGGCTGGCGGGCGTCCAGATCGACCGCGAGAACGGCCAGGGCACCAAGGTCCGCATCCGCGGCCTCGACCAGAACGTCACCCTGCTGAACGGGGATATTTTCGTCACGGGCCTGGAAATCTTCCGGCTGGGCGAGGGCAACATCCGTCAGGACAGCTCGCTCGAGGGCATCCCCTCGGAGCTGATCGGCGGCGTGGACGTCTACAAGTCGCCCGACGCCTCCTTGCTGGAAGGCGGTCTGGGCGGGATCATCGACCTGCAGACCCGACGCGCCCGCACGCTGCGCAGCGACAATCTGATCGCTGGCGACCTGCGTGGGAACGTCAACGGCGACGACGGCGACTGGAACCCGACCGGATCGCTGGTGGTCGGCCACCGTTTCGGCGATCGCTTCGCCATCCTGGGAACGGTGTCCTACGACCAGACGGACGTCTTCACCGAAGCCCTGGGCGGTGAGAACCGCGGCGGCTGGGCCTTCCTCGGGCGTCCCGTCAGCGGCGGCCCCGCGCGCGACATCTGGTCGCCCGAATACCGGTACGCCACCAACCGTGACCAGGAGCGGGAGCGGATCGGCTATTCGCTGAACGCCGACCTTCAGGTCACCAACTCGCTGTCGCTGACCGCTGACTGGTTCCATTCCGACCTGTCGATCCTGACCCAGGAAGCCTCGATCAAATTCCCCTTCGCCAACGAAAACGCGACCTATGCGGCGGCGAACCTGACGGTCGGCGACAACAATGTGCTGGAAAGCGGCACGGTGACGGCGAACTCCGCTGAGGCCATCTCCTTCGTCCAGAACGCCGAGGCCAACACCGACAATTTCCAGATTGCCGCCAATTGGGACAATGGCGGTTCCCTGCGCGGCAGCGTACGCGCCGCCTGGTCCACGGGCGAATACGAAAGCACCAGCGGCAACAGCGACGTCCGCTACACCCAGTACACGGTGCGAAATGGCACGGCGGCGGGCTTTGTGCCGAACCCGACGGCGCCGGCGACCTTCACCTACGGCTACACCAATGGCGACAATCCGACCTTCACCCCGGCCAACCCCGGCCAGTTCACCACCCCGACCTCGGTCTTCGCCAAGTCGCACTGGGTGTTCGGTGAAAACACCGAGATCGAGAACGCCTCGCTGCGCGCCGACCTGGAGTATTCGCCGGACTTCGCCCAGAGCCTGACCATCAGCTTCGGCGCCCGCTACGCGGAACGCACCGTCGACTCCGAATACGGGCGCTATCTCGCCGACTACTCCGGCAAGGGCGAGCTCGACGCTCACGCGCTCGGACTCGGCGACTGGACGCCCTTTGGCTACTTCCAGGACGGGGCCATCGGCTACAAGTCCTGCGAACTGCCCGTGGGCACGCCCGGGCGGCCGGTCTGCTCGCCCGGCGCCCGGTTCGGCGATTCCCCCGCCCTGATCACGCCCTATCAGACCGCCGCCTCGAACCCCGACCGGTTCGAAGCCGTGACGATCGGCGGCATCGCCGCCCTGGTGCAGAACCGCGACCAGATGCGCAACCCGGTCGCGTGGATCTCGGCGCTCTATCCGTCGACGCCCTTCACCTTCTTCCGGGACCCGGTTGAGTCCTTCATGGTCGAGGAGAAGACCACCTCGGGCTATGTCATGTTCGACGTGGGCGAGGACGAGGACCGGTTCCACCTCAACGCCGGGGCGCGGGTCATCAAGACCGAGCTCGGCATCGACTCCAGCCAGACTCCGATCTCGGGCGCCTATTATTTCGGCACCGACAGCTGGAACGGCGTGCTGGCCAATCCCGTCGCGGTCACCACGCGGCGCGAGTACACCGACGTCCTGCCGAGTGCGAGCGGCGTGCTGGAGATCAATGAGACGGACAAGCTCAGGGTCTCCGCCGCCCGCGTCGTGTCGCGCCAGAACCTGTTCCAGCTGGGCCAGGGGTCGAATTTCAACTTCACCCGCAGCACGACGCCGGGGCCGGACCTGAACAGGTTCATCTATACGAACGGCAGCGGCGGCAACACCGAACTCGATCCCTATCGCGCGTCCCAGTACGACATCGCCTATGAGCGGTATTTCGGGACGCAGGGCCTTCTGTCGGCGGCGATCTTCTACAAGAGCGTGGACAGCTTCATCCAGACCGACACCGTGTCCCGGCGCGTGGCGGACGGCTCGGTTGCGGGCTCGACCGTGGGCATCTTCACCCAGCCCGTGAATGGCGAGGGCGGCACGATCAAGGGCGTCGAACTGGCCGCACAATACGCCTTCGACAACGGCTTCGGGTTCAACGCCAACTACACCTATTCGGACTCGGAAAGCTCAAACTTCTCGGACTTCGAAGACAGCCTGCCGATCCCGGGCGTGGCCAAGCACGCCTTCAACCTTCAGGGCTACTATGAAGGCCACGGTTTCGAGGCCCGACTGTCCTACGCGTGGCGCGACAAGAGCTACCAGGGCAATTTCGCCTTCGGGACCGGGGCGGACTCGCACAATCTGTCAACCTGGGAACGGGCCTACGGCCAGTTGGACGGACAGATCGCCTATGCCGTCACCGAGGACATCAAGGTGGTGCTGGAAGGCATAAACCTGACCGAGGAATCGTCGGGTCGTTATCTGCAGTTCGAGAACCTGCCCTTCCGATATGCGACCGGCGAGCGCCGCATTTCGCTGGGCGCGCGGTTCACGCTCGGACGCTGACCTTCTTGACGCGGACGGCGGGCCTGACCCACCGTCCGCGTCTCGCTGTCAGGATGACGACATGGACATGACGCGGCCCGGTCGCATCCGCTCGATCGCCATCGTCGGCGGCGGCACGGCCGGCTGGATGTCGGCCGTTCTGCTGGGTCATGCGCTCAGAGGGTCCGATTGCCGGATCACGGTGGTCGAGTCGGCCGATATCGGGATCGTCGGGGTTGGAGAGGCGACCATTCCTCCCATCCTCGACTTCCTCGATCTGGTCGGCATCGATCGCGAGATGTTCGTTCGCGAGACCCGGGCGACGATCAAGCTCGGCATCCGCTTCCAGGACTGGAAGGCGATCGGAGAGCACTACTGGCACCCGTTCGGGTCGTTTGGATGCGTCATCGATCGACGGCCCTTCCACCATCATCTGCAGCGTGCGGCGGAATGGGGCGAGGCGCGCGGCGTGACCGACTTCAGCCTCGGCGCGGCCCTGGCCCAGGCCGGCCGTTTCGTCCCGCCGGATCCCCGCGCCGGCCTGGCCCGGGCCGGCCTGCGCCACGCCCTCCATTTCGACGCCTCCCTGGTCGCCCGCACCCTCAGGACGGTGGCCGGGCGACGCGGGATCGAGAGGCTGGAACGCACCGTCGTCGATGTCGTCCGCACAGCCGACGGTCACGTCGACGAGTTGCTCTTCAGCGAGGGCGAGCCGCTGGCGGCCGATCTGTTCATCGACTGCTCGGGCTTTCGCGGCCTGTTGATCGAGGGCGTCATGGCCGCCGGCTATGAGGACTGGACACATTGGCTGCCGTGCGACCGTGCCGTCGCCGGGCCGACCGCGCTGACCGGCGAAACCCAGCTCTACACCCTGTCGCAGGCGCTCGGCTCCGGCTGGCGGTGGCGTATCCCGCTCCAGCACCGGGTCGGCAACGGCTATGTCTATTCCAGCCGCCACCTTGAGGATCAACCGGCCCTGGATGCGCTGGCCCGGGCGGTCGGTGGCGATTTCTTGGCGGAGCCGCGCCTGCTTCGTTTCACCACCGGGCGGCGTCGCGCCTTCTGGAAAGGCAATGTGGTCGCCCTGGGTCTGGCCTCCGGCTTCCTGGAGCCGCTGGAATCGACCAGCATCCACCTGATGACCAGCGGCCTCTACAAGCTGCTCGACCACTTCCCGGACCGGTCGTTCGACCCGGCCAACATCGCCGCCTACAACGCCGCCCTGATCGAGGAGTATGAGACGATCCGGGATTTCATCCTGGCCCACTACTGCCTCAGCGAGCGGCGCGACACCCCGTTCTGGCGCGATGTGACAAGCCAGCCCCTGCCGGACAGCCTCCGGGCGCGAATCGACCTTTATCGCGCCAGCGGCCGTTGCCCCTTCCGCCAGGGCGACCTCTTCGCCGATGTGAACTGGTACTATGTGCTGCACGGTCTTGGTCTGCGTCCCCGCCGGCCGGACCCGCTGACCGAGCTTTCGGATCCTCGAGCGGTGCGGGACGTGTTCGACCAACTGGCGCGGGACGTTCAGGACGGCGTGGCCGCCGGACGATGACCGGCCGACTTCGCGCCGGCCGTTGCGACCGGTTGTTCGTCGCCGGCCTTGCGGACCGGCTTCCTTCGACCCCCGCCGGCGGGTTGCGTTGACATCGGGACGGTCCCGGGTTCAAGCCGTGACGATGAACACCCGGCCCAAGCTCCGACGCCTGCTGGACCTGCCCGGCGTCGCCGATCTGGAACTGAAGGCGCTGATGAAGCCGCGCCACGCCGATCCCGACGCCCGCGCCGAATTCCCCGACATCGACGCGACCGCCCAGGCCGCCTTCGGCCTGACCGTCGAGGCGGCCGAGGCCGTGGCCCTGCCCGCCGGGTGGGACGGCATCGAGCAGCTGGAAGGCTTCGACCTGATCGACGCCTTCGCGGCCGAGGGCTGGGATGTCGCGGACGACCGGCGCAAGCCCCTGCGCATGCTGACCCATTTCGCCCTGCCGCTGGCCCTGGCCATGCGCGGGGTTGCCGGCGAATTGCCGTTCCAGCCCGAGGACACGACGCCCGAACCCTGGGGCGCCGGCATGGCCGCCGAGGCGAAACGCTTCCGCAAACGCTAGGGTTTGGACGGGATCAGCAGTCCGCGCTGCACCGCCGGCCGCGCCAGCCCGCGCTCAAGCCAGGCCGGAACCTTCTTCAGGTCGTCGAACCCGACCAGATCGCGCGCCTCGTAGAAGCCGATCAGATTGCGCACCCAGCCCAGGGTCGCGACGTCGGCGATCGAATAGTCGTCCATGATCCAGTCCCGGCCCCCAAGCCGGCTTTCCAGCACGCCCAGCAGCCGCTTCGATTCCGCGGCGTAACGCTCCAGCGGACGCTTGTCCTCGTACCCACGCCCCGCGAACTTATGGAAGAAGCCGACCTGTCCGAACATCGGGCCGATCGCCCCCATCTGGAACATGAGCCACTGAATGGTCTGGTATCGGGTCGCCGGATCGGCCGACAGCAGCCGGCCGGTCTTCTCGGCCAGATAGATCAGGATGGCGCCGGACTCGAACAGGGCCAGCGGCCGCCCGCCCGGGCCGTTGGGGTCGATGATGGCGGGGATCTTCCCGTTCGGATTCAGCGACAGGTATTCCGGCGTCCAGCTCTCGTTCTTCCCGATATCGACCAGATGCGCCTCGTACGGCAGGCCGATCTCCTCCAGCATGATCGACACCTTCACCCCGTTGGGCGTGTTCAGGGAATACAGCTGCAGGCGGTCGGGATGAGCGGCGGGCCAGCGCTGCGTGACGGGGAAGACGGAGAGATCGGCCATGGGCGGCTCCTGGACGGGTGACGTCCCGCATGTTGGAAGCGGCGCCTGATACTGCAACACGTTGAGTGGCTGAAAGCGAGACGGGCGGGTCTGGACCGCCGCGCGTGCGCGATGCATTGGAGGCGGATGTCCGATCTGTTCCCCACTCCCTCTCCTGCAGACTGGCGCGTGCTGGCCGAAAAGGCGCTGAAGGATCGCCCGCTGGAAAGCCTGGTGCATCTGGACGCCGATGGTCTGGCGGTTCGGCCCCTGTACGCAGCAGCGACGGGGGTGACGCCGATCTCGGCGCCCCGGCCCTCGGACGCGGCGGGAAGGGCCTGGGACGTGCGCGCGCTGATCGAGGGCGACGACCCGGCCGAGGTCAACGCCGCCGCCTTGGCCGATCTGGAAGGCGGCGCGGCCTCCATCCTGCTGAAGGGCGCGGTGCTGGCGGATTCCGAACCCCTGTCGCGGGCGCTGGACGGCGTGGCGCTGGAGCTGGCCGCGGCCGGCCTCGACGCCGGCCTCGACGGTCCGGAAGCGGCCAACGCCCTGGCCGTGGCGGCCAAGGGTTCGCCGCGCGCGAGGCTGATGTTCCACATGGACCCGCTGTCGGCCTTCGCCGAAGCGGGCGTCGCGCCGCGCGCGATCGAGGAACATCTGACCCTGGCGGCCAATACGGCGGCCCGCCACGCCGGGGCCTATCCCGAGGCCTCCTTCTTCCTCGCGAGCGGACGGGTCGTGCATGAGGCGGGCGGCTCGATCGGCCAGGAGTTGGGATTTGCGGCCGCCAACGGCGTTGCCTTGATCCGGGCGGCGCTCGCGGCGGGCATGTCCGCGGAACAGGCGCTGAAAGGAACCGTGCTCGGCGTCTCGCTCGACCAGGAATATTTCGACGGCCTCGCCAAGGTCCGCGCCCTGCGCCTGATCTGGCGCTCGATCGGCAAGGCGTTCGGGGCCGAAACCCCAGCGGTCATCGAGGCTCGCTCGTCGCGGCGCATGCTATCGGCGCGCGATCCGTGGCCGAACCTGCTGCGGCTGACGGCGGCGGGCTTCGCCGGCGCGGTCGGCGGGGCCGACGCCGTGGTGCTGGACGGCCTCTCGCGCGCCAACGGCCGCTCTGACGCCTTTGCCCGGCGTCAGGCGCGCAACACCCAGGCCGTGCTGATGGAGGAGGCGCATCTGGGTCGTGTCGACGACCCCGCCGCCGGCTCATGGTTCCTCGACGCCCGCACCCGGGATCTGGCCGAGGCCGGCTGGGCCGAGTTCCAGCGCATCGAGGGCGAGGGCGGCCTGATCGTCGCCCTGCGGACGGGGGACGTGCAGGACCGCGTCGCCGCCGCCCGCGCCGAACGCGAGGCGGCCCTTGCGGCGGGCGCCGTACAACTGGTCGGGGTGACCAAATTCGTCGACCCGGATCCGCGTCCCGCGCCGTTCGAGGCCGAGCCGAGGCTGCCCCGCCTGTCTGGCGGCGACGCCTGCGATCCGCTGATCCCGATCCGGTTCGCCGGCCCGTTCGAGACCGAAGCCTGGGAGGCCGCTCGATGAGCGCCCCCGACTTCACCAAGATCCCGCTGGACCTCGGCCCGACCGGAGCCGGCCCGGCGCGCGAGGCGTGGCATACGCCCGAGGGTCTGACGGTCGAAACCGCCTATGGACCCGGCGCCGTCGAGGGCCTCAACTTCATCCATGGCCTGCCCGGCATCGCCCCCTATGTGCGGGGCCCCTATCCGACCATGTATGCGTCCAACCCCTGGACCATTCGCCAGTACGCCGGCTTCTCGACCGCCGAGGCGTCCAACGCCTTCTACCGCCGTAACCTCGCCGCCGGTCAGAAGGGGTTGTCCATCGCCTTCGATCTGGCCACCCACCGGGGCTACGACAGCGATCACCCGCGGGTGAAGGGCGACGTCGGCATGGCCGGCGTGGCCATCGACAGCATCTACGACATGCGGACGCTGTTCGACGGCATCCCGCTGGACCAGATGTCGGTGTCCATGACCATGAACGGCGCCGTCCTGCCGATCCTGGCCCTCTATGTCGTCGCGGCCGAGGAGCAGGGCGTGCCGCACGCGGCCCTGACCGGGACCATCCAGAACGACATCCTCAAGGAGTTCATGGTCCGCAACACCTACATCTATCCGCCCGGACCCTCGATGCGGATCGTCTCGGACATCTTCGCCTGGACCGCGGCCGAGACGCCGAAATTCAACTCCATCTCGATCAGCGGCTATCACATGCAGGAGGCCGGGGCCTCGGCCGATCTGGAGCTGGCCTACACCCTCGCCGACGGCGTCGAATATCTGAAGGCGGGCGTGGCGGCGGGCATGGACGTCGACCGGTTCGCCCCGCGCCTGAGCTTCTTCTGGGCCATCGGCATGAACTATTTCATGGAGGTGGCCAAGCTGCGCGCCGGACGCCTGCTGTGGGCCGAGGCGGTGTCGAAATTCGGCGCCAGGGACCCCCGCTCCCTGTCCCTGCGGGCGCACTGCCAGACCTCGGGCTGGTCGTTGGCGGCGCAGGACGTGTTCAACAATGTGCCCCGCACCATGGTCGAGGCCATGGCCGCGGCCGGCGGCCAGACCCAGAGCCTGCACACCAACGCCCTCGACGAGGCCCTGGCCCTGCCGACCGACTTCTCGGCCCGGATCGCGCGCAACACCCAGCTGCTGCTGCAGATGGAGACGGGCCTGACCCGCGTCGTCGATCCGTGGGGCGGCAGCTTCTACGTCGAACGCCTGACCCATGAACTGGCCGAAAAGGCCCGCGTCCTGATGGCCGAGGTCGAGGCCCTGGGCGGCATGGCCAGGGCCATCGAGGCCGGCGTGCCCAAGATGCGGATCGAGGAGGCCTCGGCCCGCACCCAGGCCCGGATTGACACCGGCCAGCAGACCGTCGTCGGGGTGAACCGTTATCTGTCGGACGCCGTCGACGACATCCCCATGCTCAAGGTCGACAACGCCGCCGTCCTGACCGCCCAGATCGACAAGCTCAAACGCCTGCGTGCCGAACGCGACGAGGCGAAGACCCGGGCCGCGCTCGACGCCCTGACCGAGGGCGCGCGTGGGACCGCCAACCTGCTGGAGCTGTCGGTGCGGGCGGCGCGGGCCTACGGCACCGTCGGCGAGATCTCCGACGCGCTGGAAGCCGCCTTCGGCCGCCACGTCGCGACGGTGAAGACCGTGTCGGGCGTCTACGCGAAGGAAGCCGGCCCTGACCCGAAGATCGCCCGCGCCCGCGACATGGTCGCCGCCTTCGTCGAGAACGACGGCGGCCCGCCGCGCATCCTGATCGCCAAGCTCGGCCAGGACGGCCACGACCGCGGCCAGAAGGTCATCGCTACAGCCTATGGAGACCTCGGCCTCGAGGCTGTCGCCGGCTCCCTGTTCCAGACCCCGACCGAGGCGGCGAAGGAGGCGGTGGAGCGTAACGTCCACGCCGTCGGCGCCTCATCCCTGGCGGCCGGCCACCTGACCCTCGTGCCGGAACTCAAGGCCGAACTGGAAAAGCTCGGCCGCCCGGACATCATGATCGTGGTGGGCGGGGTGATCCCGCCGTCGGATGTCCAGACCCTGATCGACATGGGGGCGGCGGCCGTCTATCCGCCCGGCTCGGTCATCGCCGACACGGCCATCGACCTGATCGAGAAGCTGAACCAGCGCCTCGGCTACGCCCAGAAGCCCTGAGCTTCAGGGACGATGGGCGGCCGGCAGGGCGGCGACCTGTTCCGCCGTCAGCTTGCGGATGACCCGCACGCGGCAGACGGAATTGGGCAGGGTCGAGCCGGGAACGATGATCCGGGCCCAGTCGTCCGTGCAAAGCCGCGAGCCGACCGTCTCGCCCATGTCCGGAATCAGGGCCAGCCGGATCGCGAAATCCAGATCGGCGCAGCCGCCGCCGGCGTTCAGTTCAAAGACCTCGTCGCGGCTCACCCGCAGGAAGACCTGATCCGGGCGGCCCTGGCGGAAATTCCGGACCTGACTGATGACGAAACACTGACGGTGGGACTCGGCGGCCGTCATGCCGGGGCCGGGGCCGGGCGCGGCGGGATCGACCGGGGCGCAGGCTGAAAGGGCGAGGGCGGCGACGGCGCTGGCGGTGAGGACGGCGCGCATGGCGGACTCCGGTGTGATCGTCTGTCCCTTCGACAGCCCGTCAACCGTCCGCCTCGCCGGGCGATTGCGCAAGGCCTCAGGTCTTCAACAATCGTGCGGGATCGACCCGCCCCGCCAGATCGCCCGGCAGGGGCGACGGGGCTCCGAGGGCGAGGGCGGCGACATGCTCGGCCAGCAGGGGCGCGGCGCAGAAGCCGCGCGAGCCCAGCCCGCCGAGAACGAACAGGCCCGGCCGCCCGGGAACCGCTCCGGCCAGCGGCAGGCGATCCGGCGTCGTGGCGCGGACCGCGGCGCGGGCCTGTCCGGACCCGGCTGCCTCGACCCGCGCCGCCGTCGCGGGCAGACGGGCGGCCAGCGCCGCCAGGTTGCGGGCGCTGTCGCCGGGCCGGACCTCGGTGGCGGTCTCGTCCCGGTCATGGGTGGCCCCGAACAACAGGCCGTCTCCGGTCGGAACCGCATAGCCGCCCCATGCGACCGGCGGCAGGGCCACGCCCTCGATCCAGTCGGCCTGGCCGCGCACGGGCGCCAGCGGGGCTTCAGGCCAGAGGCCGGCGACGCCCCAGCCCGCGGCGATCACGAGAAGATCGGTCTCGAGCAAGGTCACGCCGTCGCGGTCGACGAGCCGCCAGCATCCGTCATGGGGTTCGAGACGGGCCACCTCGGCCGTGACGGGATCGGCGCCCTTCAGCCACTGCTCCAGCACCGGCGCGGGCCGCAGCGCCATCGCCCCGCCCATAGACAGGCCGCCGCCGACAGGCTCGCCCAGACGGTCCGACGCAGACGCCGCGTCCAGGATCGCCATCGCGCCCTCCGGCCAGACCGGCTGGACGGCGACCTTGGCGAAACGTCCGGCGTCCCGCGGTTGCTGCTGCAGTTGCAGCACGCCGCCGGCGACGATCGCATCGGGAACGGCGGCATAGAGGGCCCGGGCCCGCTCCAGCGCCTGGGCGAACAGGGCGGCGACGGCTTCGTCGCCGGCATCCAGCCGGGGGGTGACGAGGGCGGCCGGAAATCCCGACGCCCCCACGCCGGGCCGGTCCGCCTCGACCACGGTCGCGCGGATCCCCAGTGCGGCGAAGGCGCGCGCCAGCGCCGCGCCCGCGATCCCCGCGCCGACGATGGCGACCGACGGAGCCGCGCCGGCATCCGCCGCCTCCGGCAGCCAGGCCTCCAGCCGCTCGCGCTTGCGGCCGTGACCGGGGCGTTTCTCGACCGAGAAGCCCCGCTCCGCCAGACCCCGCCGCACGGCCCCCGCCACGGTGAAGGTCGCGAGCCGCGCGCCCGGAGCCGACCGGGCCGCGATCCGGTCCATCACCGCGTCCGACCACATGGCGGGATTGGCCGAGGGGGCGAACCCGTCCAGGAACCAGGCGTCGGCCCGCCCCGTCCATTGCTCCAGGGCCCGGCTCACGTCCCCGATCGCCAGGTCCAGGGTGGCGTTGAATCCCGGCAGATCCAGCCGGTGGAAGCCCGGGGTCGGCTCGGGCCAGGCCGCCAGCAGGGCGGCCGCCGCCTCGGCCAGTTCCGGCCAGGCGGACAGGGCCCGGGCCGCTTCCTCGCGCCGAAGCGGAAATCCCTCGACCGAAAAGATCTGCAGCCGGCCGTCCGGCGGTCCTTCGCGGCGCCACAGATCCAGCAGGGCGGCGATGTTCAGCCCCGTGCCGAACCCCAGTTCGGCCACGGCGAACCGGTCGCGCCCGGACCAGGCCCCGGGCAGGCCGCACCCGGTCAGAAAGACGGCGCGGGTTTCGGCCAGTCCGTCCTGCTGTGAAAAATAGACGTCGTCGAACCGGCCCGAGCGCGGCGCGCCGTCTTCGGTCCAGATCAGGCGGGGCGAGCGGTCTTCGGCCATAACGACGGCCTATAGCCGCCAAGGCTCCGCGCAAGGAAAAAGGGCCGCCCCTGATCCGAAAGCCGGGATCGGGGCGGCTCCTTCGTCTGCGGGCGCGCCTACTGGGCGGGCTGGCTGTTCTGCGGCGGGTTCAGGCGGCGTTCGGTCTCCGTGACCGTGGTGCCGGCGCCGGCCGGAGGCTGGGCGGGCGGGGCCATGGCCCCGTCGGTCACCGTCGATCCGGAGGTCGGGGCCATGGTCTGGCCGCCGGCGGAGCTGGAACCGGAACCGCCGCCGGCGGCGTTCGCGGCGGCGGCGGCGGCGGCGGCGGCGGCGGCTTCGGCGGCCGACCCCTCGGCGCTCATGGCCGCGGTGTCGGCGGCGGCGCCCGAGGCTTCGGCGGCTTCGGTCGAGGCTTCGGTCGCGTCCTCCGCAGGCCGGTTGCAGGCTGACAGGGTGACGGCCGCGGCGGCGGCGATGATCAGGGCGGCGGTTCTCATCTGACAATCCTTGTGGCTGCCGGCGGGGCCCCCGACCATCAGGATGCCGACCGCCAAGCTTGATGCACAACTGAAATCCCGTCGGGCGGCCGATGTTCCCGCGGACGGGCGGACGCAAGAAAAAAGGGCCGCCCGTGAGGGCGACCCTTTCCTTCAACGAGGCCCGAAGGCCTGTGTCGATGTCGCTCTTAGTGAGCGGCTTTTTCTTCAGCAGCCGGGGCGGCCGGGGCCATGGCGGCGTCGGCGGCCGGAGCAGCAGCGGCGTCCGAAGCGGTCGCGGCGGCGGCAGTGGCGTCGGCGGCGGCAGCGTCGGCGGTCGCAGCAGCGTCCGTGGCGGTGTCGGCGGCGGCAGCGGCGTCGGCCGAAGCGTCAGCGGCCTTGTCTTCGGCGGCGGGTTGGCAAGCAGCCAGGGCCAGAGCGGCGGCCGAAGCGGCGATCAGAGCGGTGATGCGCATGGTTTTCTTCCTTCAGAAGGTCACACGAGGTCATGAATCCTCGCAATGCCGGAGATAACGGGATCGTGAGCGGTAGCGCAAGCGAAATTCTCACGCATTCGTGAACCCGTGTAACGCAACCCGCGCCGAAGAGACCCTGCGCCGTCCCGGCCGCCGCCTCCGAGGTCTATTGCGGTGGCGGACTGGTGGCCGGCGAGGTTGTGGGCGGTTCGGTCGGCAGGGTCGGGGGCGTCTGTCCCGGCGGGGTCGTTCCGTCCGATGGCGGCGCAGGAACCGTCGCGCTTCCGTCGACCGGGGCCGGCGTTTCCGTGGCGGGCGCAGGCGTAGTAGCGGCGGCGTCAGCGGCCGTCTCCGGGGCGGCGTCGGCCTTGGGCGCGTCGTCCTGGCCCGAACAGGCCGCGAGGGCCAAGCCTCCGGCGGCGGCCAGAACAGTGATCCTGATGCTCATGCACGATCCTCCGGCGATCGCCCGGCGAGGGATCGCCGGTCCTCACGATCGTCGGAGAGATAACCGGGGGCGGTCCAGGCCGTTCCCGGCTTCGTGACAACGGGTGAGCCGGCGTGACCGGTGCGTGGGTTCGGTCTCAGACGCCGGCAGGCATCGTCCCGGCGGTGATCGCGATACGACCGATCAAACCCTTTACGATCAGGTCCAGCGCCGACCCCTCGCGATAGTCGGCGGCGGCGACGAAATTGACCCGGTCCTCCGAGATCAGGCCATAGATCTTCTTCTGGTCGCGCTCGGAGTTGCGTGGGTCATAGACCGCGATCGAGAAGCCGCCCTTGGTGTGCATCATCTTCATGGTCGGCACGTCGGTGTCCCCGTCGCCGAGGAAGATCATCCGTTCGAACGGCACGGGACGATCGTCGTCGGCCATGAAGCGGTTGATCTGTTCGTGGTCCCAGTGGTTGAGCACGCCCTTGTTGATGCGGAACAGGTACTGGGTCTTGGTGGTGTAGTTCACGCCCACCGCGGGCCAGATGGCGATGCCGTTTTCGTCGTAGACGAATTTCGACGCGAAGACGTGGTGGAACGCGTCGCGGATCGGACAGCCGTCGATCATCTCCTCCAGGCCCGCCGAAATGATGTAGTGCTCGATCTCGAGCCCGTATTTGGCGCCGACCTCGTTGATGCGGTCGAACCAGCCCTTGCCGGTCAGGTCGGACTTCAGGCCGTCGAACAGCTTCACGTCCTGACCGTGCTCGGCCAGAAGCCTGCGCGTGATCGGCGCGTCGTTGTCGCGCGCCTGTTTCAGCATCAGCTGCATGTACATCAGGATGTTGTCGGCGTCGGCGTCGCGCGTCAGCTTGTCCGCAGCCCCCCAGAAGTCGCCGATCCCCATTCCGATCGACGGAATGAAGGTGACCTCCTGCATGTTGCCGCGCGCCAGCGTGCCGTCGAAGTCGTAGATCAGGGCGGTCTTGAGACGTTTGGCCATGGCGAGCTCGGAGCGGGGGTCGGGTGAAGAGTACTGGTGAGCGAGAGGAGAGCCTTGGTCGGAAACTGCGTTCACAAATCCGCTCACGTCCCGCTCACTAGCACTCTTCACCCATCCGCGTGCAATCAGCCGAGCCTGAGCTCCGGCGCGGCCGCCACAACCGCCGCTTCCAGCGGCAGGTGCAGGATGAAGGCGGCGCCCTTGCCGGGCTCGCTCTCGACCTCGGCCCAGCCGCCGTGCAGCTCGACCAGGGCCTTGACCAGGGCCAGGCCGACGCCGGGTCCGCCCCGCTCGCGCCGCACGAAGCGGTCGAAGACGTGGGCCTGCAGGTGATAGGGAATGCCCCGGCCGCTATCCTCGACGCGGATGCGGACCTCGGACGCGTTAGCCTCGGCCTTCAGTGTCACGACGCCGCCGTCCGAAATCGCGCGGACGGCGTTCTCGAGCAGATGCTCCAGGGCCTGGGCGATCCGCTTTTCGTCGCCGCGGATGGCGGGCAGGCCCGTGGTCGCCGCCGCGTTCAGGGTCCCGCCGCGGCCCTCGACGCGCGGACGGAAGCGTTCGACGGCGTCGGCGAACAGATCGCGGATGCGGACATCGCCCAGCGTCAGCTCCATCTCGCCGGCGTCGATCTGGGCCATGTCCAGCACGTCGTCGATCGACCCGGCCAGCTGGCTGGCGGCGACGCGGATGGCTCCGGCGTGCTGGCGGCTGCGCTCGGGCAGATCGGCCTGCATTTCCAGCAGCTCGGAATAGCCGACGATGGTCGTCAGCGGCGTCCGCAATTCATAGGACACGCTGCCGACGAACTCGCGTTTCAGCGCCGTGGATTCCTCAAGCGCCTGCGCCTTGGCGGCCAGGGCCTGCTCCAGTCCGCGCCGGGCGGTGACGTCCGAGAAGGCCACCAGGGTTGCGCCGTCCGGCAGCGGCCGGGTCAGCCACGAGGCGATGCGGCCGTCGGTGGTGCGGCCCTCGCCCGCGATCGGCACCCGGCTTTCGGGATCGGGATCGGCGACCCGCGCCTTCAGCCCCAGCCACAGGGCCGGGTCGGGCATGGTCGACTGGCACAGGGCGGCGACGGCGTCGAAATCCCCCGCCGCGTCCAGCGCCTCGCCGCTGACGCCCCAGAAGTTGTCGAAGGCCTCGTTGTGCAGCCGGATGCGCCCGTCGGAGCCGAACACGGCGACCGCGTCGTTCAGCTTGTCCAGCGTCGCGGTCTGCACCTGGATCTGGGCGTTGAACCGGCTGCGCAGCTTCAGCTCGTCGGTGATGTCCGAGAACAGCAGCAGCACTCCGCCCAGTGGGTGGGGCTGGCGCACGACGCGCAGGGTGCGACCGTCGGGCAGGGACCAGCTGTCGTCCGGCGCCGCCTCCGATGCGCCGTAGAAGTCCAGCTCATTGGCCTTCCAGCCGGCGTAGTCGATGACTTCGGGCAGCAGCCGGCGCTGGCGCAGCTTGTCCAGCAGTTCGGCGTGGGTCGGCCGCTCGTCCAGCCAGGCCGGATCGATGTTGAACAGGGTCTGGAAGGCGGTGTTGTGGAAGGCCAGCCGCTTGGACGGGCCGAAGATGGCCACGGCGTCGGCGAGGTGGTTCAGGGTCTCGTCATGAGCCTCGACGTGGCGGCGCAGGGTGTCGCGCGTCTCTTCCGCCTCGGTCATGTCCAGGGCGAAGGCCAGCACCGCACCGGCTCCGCCCTGCACCGGCTCGGCCACGATGCGCCACGCCCGGCGGCGGCCGCCGCCGGTGGTCCAGCGGAAGCCGTCCTGGGGCTGACGGGTGCGACCCGCCTCGGCCACGATGGCGTCGGCCCCGCGGTCGAAGCTCAGCTTCCGTTCGCGCGCCGCCTCCACGCTTTCGGCCTTCATCTCGGTCAGCCAGGCCTTGTTGGCCCAGGCCAGCCGCCCGGCCGCGTCGGTGATCCATGTCGGGGCCGGGTAGGAATCAGCCAGCAGACCCAGACCGCTTTCGGTCGCCGTGCCGACCAGTCCCAGACGCGAGACCTTCAGCCAGGCCGCGCCCGCCGCCGACCGGCCCTCGACCGACCAGGCTCCGGCCGCACCCTCCAGCACGGCGTCGAACGCCTCACCCTGGTCGATCAGGGCGTCCAGCCGCGGCCCCGCCGCCTCGCGCACGGCGTCCAGCACGACCAGCGCGGGATCGCCCGGCTCCTCGCCGTCCGCCGCCAGATCGCGGACCACGGTCTCCCAGGCCGCCGCCGCGCCCAGCCGCCGCGTCCGCCCGTCGGGCGCGAGCGCCAGCCTTATGTCTTCAAAAGCCGCAAGGGCGCCGTCGCAATCGGCCAGATCGGCGCGGGCGAGGGCCAGTTCGGACTCGACCAGGCGGTGGCGGATCGCCAGGCGGCGGCGCAGCCGCGCCGCCCAGGCGCTGAGCGCGAGAGCCAGTCCCGCGGCGCCCGCGGTCGCGACATAGGCGATGTCGGCCTCGGCCATTCCCGTCCCTGCTTCGGAGCCCCACGCCCCCGGGCCTCAAGCCGCGCAATGCGCGTCGGGCCCGACCAGAATCTGATTCGGTAACCATAACCCGCGTCGCCGGATTTGCGAGCGGGCGTCGAACGCCCGATATGGGCCCGATGACCGACTGGACCGATCAGACCGCCCCCTCGCTCGACGACTTCGCCCGGCTGGCGCGTCAGGCCTTCGACGCCCTGCCCGATCCGTTCCGGTCGCTGGCCGGCGACGTGGTCATCCGCGTCGACGACTTCGCCGACGAGGAGACTCTGGCCCTGATGGAGATGGAGGACCCGTTCGAACTGACCGGCCTCTACCACGGTGTCGACATCGGCCTGCGCGACCAGATGGGCCCGGCCGCCGAGGCCAGCCGCATCTTCCTCTACCGCCGCCCGATCCTCGACGAATGGTGCGAGCGCGGCGACGTCGGCCTGTCCGAGATCATCGCCCACGTCCTGATACACGAGATCGGCCACCATTTCGGCCTCGACGACGACCAGATCCACCACATCGAGGATGCGGACGATTGATCTGTCCTCTCCAATCGCCTCCGCGAATGGAGAGGTGATCCCCGCCTTAAATCCTTCCCGATCTGTGGTATAAGCTTCGCCTCCCCTTTCCTGCAGGACTGACCCTTGAGCCTCACGCTCGACCTTTCGCGCACGTCCGCCGCCAGGCCGGCGGCTCCCGTCAACCTCTCGGGGCTGACGCGCGCAGGCCTGCGTCAGGCCCTGATCGACGCCGACATCTGTCCACCCGAGAAGGCGAGGATGCGCGCCAGTCAGGTCTGGAGCTGGATCCACCACTACGGCGTCACCGACTTCGCCGCGATGAGCAACATCGGCAAGGATGTCCAGGCCAAGCTGGCCGAGGTCTTCACCCTCGCCCGCCCCGAGATCGTCGAGCGCCAGGTGTCGAAGGACGGCACCCGCAAATGGCTGATCCGCACGGCCCCGGGCATCGAGATCGAGACCGTCTACATCCCCGACGTCGGCCGCGCCGGCGCCCTGTGCGTCTCGTCCCAGGTCGGCTGCACCCTGAACTGCACCTTCTGCCACACCGGCACCCAGAAGCTGGTCCGGAACCTGACCGCCGCCGAGATCGTGGCCCAGGTCCAGGTCGCCCGCGACGACCTGAACGAATGGCCGTCGCCCAAGGAAGACCGCCGCCTGTCCAACATCGTCTTCATGGGCATGGGCGAGCCGCTGTATAATCTCGACCACGTCGCCGACGCGATCGACATCATCTCGGACAACGAGGGCATCGCCCTGTCCCGCCGCCGCATCACCGTCTCGACCTCGGGCGTCACGCCCCAGCTCGACGCCTTGGGCAACCGCACCCAGGCCATGCTGGCGATCAGCCTTCACGCCACCAACGACGCCCTGCGCGACGTGCTGGTGCCGCTGAACAGGAAGTACAATCTCGAACAGCTGATGGCTGGCATCCGCGCCTATCCGGGCCTCTCCAACGCCCGCCGCGTGACGTTCGAATATGTGATGCTGAAAGGCGTCAACGACAGCCCCGACGAAGCCCGCGCCCTGCTGAAGCTGATCGAGGGCATCCCGGCCAAGGTCAATCTGATCCCGTTCAACCCGTGGCCGGGCACGGACTACGAATGCTCGGACTGGAAGACGATCGAGCGGTTCGCGGCCATCCTCAACAAGGCCGGCTACGCCTCGCCCATCCGCACCCCGCGCGGCCGGGACATCCTAGCCGCCTGCGGCCAGCTGAAGTCCGAGAGCGAGAAGGTCAGGGCCTCGGTCCTGCGCAAGGCCGAACAGGCGTCGAGCGAGGCCGCCTAACCTCCGGTTACATCACGACAAGATTCGTGATCGGGTGTGGCGCTGTCGCGCTTGCGGATTGGGGCGAAAACCGGGCAATCGTCTGGGACCTTCTGACCTCCGGATCAACATGGACTCCTCGTCCCTTTCCAACGTGCTCGAAAGCGCCGAGGTCCAGGCCTTCGCGACCGGCTTCCCCACCACCATGGCGCACCTGGGCGTGACCCTCGTCCTGATGGTCGGCGGCGCGGTCATCTACGCCCTGTTCACGCCGTGGAAGGAGATAACCCTGATCCGTCAGGGCAACGCCGCCGCCGCCGTGGCCTTCTCGGGCGTGCTGGTCGGCCTCGCCATTCCGCTGGCGGTCAGTCTCAGCGTCTCGACCTCGATCAAGGACATCGCCCTGTGGGGCATCGCCACCGTGGTCATCCAGCTCCTGTCGTTCCGCCTTGTCGACATGATCCTGACCGGCCTGCCCCAGCGCATCCGCGAGGGCGAGGTCGCCGCCGCCGTCCTGCTGGTCGGGGCCAAGCTGTCGACCGCCCTGATCCTGGCGGCGGCCTTGACGGGCTGACGCCATGGCCTTCCCGCGTCCGCCTGACTGGCTGATCTATTCGGCGGTTCTCGGCGCACTCCTGTTCCTGTCGCTGCAACGGCGGGAGAATGCGGACGCGCCGCCCGCGCCGCCGCCGCCTGACGAGATCGAGGGCGCCCTGCTGGGTCCGGTCACGCCCTTCGATCCGGCCGTCACCGTCCACGCCCCTGACATTCCCTTCCAGCCGGCGTCGGGTACGGCCTTCTCCATTTCCCGCGACGGCCGTTGGGTCACGGCGCGCCATGTGGTCGAGGGCTGCCGCCGACCCGCCATCCTCGTGGGCGGAGGCCGCGCCGTCGCGGCCGACGTACGCCTCGCCCCGCGCGCCGACATCGCCGTGCTGCTGACCCAGGGCGGCGCCGACGCCGTGCCGGTCTCGAGCGTGCAAGGATTGCGCGCCGGCCAGCGCGCCTTCCATCCCGGCTTTCCCCAAGCCCGGGCGGGCGAGGTGACCTCGCGCCTGCTCGGCCGCGAAACCCTGAAGGTGCGCGGCCGCGGCCAGCGGGACGAGCCGATCCTCGCCTGGGCCGAGGTCGGCCGCACCGAGGGACTGGGCGGCACGCTCGCGGGCCTGTCGGGGGCGCCGGTGCTCGACCGTCAGGGCCGCGCCATCGGCGTCACCATCGCCGAAAGCCCGCGACGGGGCCGGATCTACACCACCTCGCCCGACACCTTCGGCCCCGCCATCCGCGGCGTTCAGGCGGCCGACGAACCCCTGACCGGCCGCACCGTCACCGTCGACAACTACGGCCTCGTGGCGGACGACCTGCGCCGCGAACTGCGCGTGGCCCAGGTGGTCTGTCTGTCCGCCTGACTACTGCAGGGCGGCGCTGTCGAGGTTCAGGCCCGACAGCGGGATGACCTCGACGTTCGGGTGTCTGGCGCGCAGGGCGTCGAGGAATTTCGACGCGTCTCCGACGATGACCACGCTGGACCGGTCGACGGGAATGTTGCGCGCGAAGGCGGCCTGAACATCGGCGGCGTCGACGCCTTCGACATTGCTTACATAGGCGGCCAGATCGCTCATCGGCAGGTCGTAGAGGGCCAGGTCGGCGACCAGGCCGCCCAGTCCGTCCACCGTCTCCAGCGAGTCGCTGAAGGCGCCGGTCAGGATGGCGCGGCGGGTGGTGATCTCCTGCTCCGTCGGCGCCGCGCCGCCGAGGCGGGCGACCTCGGCGAGAATCAGGTCGGCGACTTCGGGGGCGGCGTCGTTGCGGGTCTGGGCCGAGGCGACGAAGGCCCCCGCATCCCGCCGGACTCCCAGCGACGACCGCGTGCCATAGCTGAGGCCGCGCTTGATGCGGATCTCCTGGTTGAGGCGCGAGGTGAAGCTGCCGCCCAGCAGGGTGTTGCCCAAGGTCAGCGGGAAATAGTCCGGCGTGGCGCGGGGCACGCTGCGCATGGCCACCGCCACCGCCGCCTGTCCGGCGCCGGGCTGGTCGATGACGATGACGCGCGGCGCCACGGTCTGGCCGGCCGGCGATGCGGTCGCCGAGGCGCCCGTTCCCGCCGGAGTCCAGTCGCCGAACGCCGACAGGGCGAGGGCGCGGGCCTGCTCGGGCGTGATGTCGCCCGAGAACACCAGGGTGGCGGCCTCCGGACGATAACGGGCCGCGTGGAAGGCGACGACGTCGTCGCGCGTGATCGCCGGCAGCGAGGTCACCGTGCCGACGCCCGGCGAGCCGTACGGCGCATTGCCGTAGACGACGCGGCCGACCGCCTGGTTCAGCACCTGGCCGGGCGTGCTCAGCGCCACCTTCAGATTGTCGAGGGTCTGGGTCCGCTGGCGGTCCAGTTCCTCCTCGGCGAAGGCCGGATTACGCACCAGATCGGCCATCAGTGCGACCGCCTGCGGGAAGACGTTGGCCGGGGCGTTGGCGAAGACGTTGGTGAAGTCGGGACCGGCCCCGGCGCCGACATTGGCGCCAAGCTGTTCGATCTCGGTGGCGATCTGCGGGGCCGTGCGCGTGGTTGTGCCCTGGGTCAGCAGACCGGCGGTCAGGCTGGCCGCGCCGGCCTTGCCCGCGGCCTCGTCGGCCGAGCCGGCGTCGAAGCTGAGGCGGGCCGAGACCAGCGGCAGGCCGCTCTTGGGCGCCACCAGCACCCGCAGGCCGTTGTCGAGGCGGAAGTCGGCGATGGCCGGTGTCGCCGGCGACACCGCTGCGCCCGGCTCGGGCATGCGGGCGCGCCCGGCTTCGGGCAGCAGGGTGAAGATCTCGCCGACGGGCGCGAGGTCGGCGATCCGCACCGGGGCGTCGACGGCGGTATTCTGCTCTGTCACCGGATGGGTGTCGTCGGCGGCGAGGTATCGGATGGTCGCCGCGCGTTGCGGCGTCAGATAGCGCCGGGCCACGCGCTGGACGTCGGCGGCGGTCACGGCCTGGATCTCGGCGATCTCCCGGTCGGCGACCGAGGCGTCGCCGTTGGTCGCGATCAGGGCCGAACCCAGCACATTGGCGCGGTCGTCGATGGTCTCGCGCTGGCGCAGGGCGTTGGCGACCAGTTCGTTCCTGGCCTCGGCCAGTTCGGCGTCGGTCACCGGTTCATCGCGGAATCTGGCGATCTCGGCGTTCAGGGCGGCGATCCCTTCGTCCGCCGTATGGCCGTCGGCCATGATGGCGTAGGCGGTCAGGTGGCCGGCCTGCTGTTTCATGTCGGGAGAGGAGCCGATCTGGGCGGCGATCTCCTGCTCATAGACCAGCGACCGGTACAGGCGCGAGCTCTCGCCCGTGGACAGGATGCCGTCCAGCACCGTCAGGGCCGCGCGGTCCGGGTCCGCGTATTTCACCGTCGGCCAGGCCAGCATCACGGCGGGCAGCGGCACGTTGGGCGCATGGAAGGTCACGTCGCGCGGCCCGGTCGGTTCCGGCTCGATGACGGAGTTGGCGGGCAGGGGGCGCTCGGGATTGGCGATCGGCGCGAAATACCGGTCGATCCAGGCGTCCAGCTGCGTCTGGTCGAAATTCCCCGCCACGATCAGATAGGCGTTGTCGGGCCGGTAGTAGGTGGCGTGGAACCGCCGCACGTCCTCCAGCGTCGCCGCGTCCAGATCCTCGATCGAGCCGATGGTCGAGCGGCGATAGGGACTTTCCTGATAGACGGTGGCCGGTTCGAACAGGCCGAACAGGCGGCCGTACGGGCTGGCCAGAATCCCCTGCCGGTATTCCTCCTGCACCACGGCGCGCTCGGACCTGAACACGTCGTCGCCGACGACCAGCGAACTCATCCGGTCGGCCTCGGCGAACAGCAGGCGCTGCAGATGATTGGCCGGAATCGTCTCGTGATAGGCCGTCACGTCGTCCGAAGTGAAGGCGTTGTTGTTGCCGCCGACGTCCTCGGTCAGGCGGTCGAAGGTCTCGTCGGGGAAATTCTTCGTCGCCTTGAACATCAGGTGTTCGAACAGGTGGGCGAAACCCGAGCGCCCGGCGGGATCGTCCTTGGACCCGACCTTGTACCAGACCTGCACCGTGACATTGGCCGTCGACGCGTCGCGCGCGGTGTAGACCTTCAGCCCGTTCGGCAGGGTCCGCTCGACGAAGCCCAGCGGCGGCACGGCGACGGCGGCAGGTGCGGTCTGCGCAATGGCCGGCGCGGCGACCGGCAAGCCGAACAACAGGGCCGAGGCGGCGGCGGTCAGGATCAGGCGGGACTTCATGGACGCGGGCTCCGAACGCCCGATGCACGCGGGCGCGCGGAACCTATCAGCGCGGACGGCCGGCGCACCTTACGGTGTCGTAATGAACCCGCTGGTCAGTCCAGCGTCAGCGCCTCGGCCAGCAACCGGGCCTCGGCCGCCCGGCTCGAGCCTGTGCGCCACGCCACCACGATCTCGCGGCGCGGAGCCCTGGCGGCGATGGGGCGGACCACCACTCCGGGCATGTCGGCCAGACCGGCGCGCACCGCCATCTCGGGCAGGAAGCTGACCCCCAGTCCCGCCGAGACCATCTGCACCAGCGTATGCAGCGACGTAGCGGCGAACACGTCGTCGCCCTTGGGCGGATCGATGTCGAAGGCCGCCAGCGCCTGGTCGCGCAGGCAGTGGCCGTCCTCCAGCAGGATCAGGTCCTCGGCCTTCAGCGAGCCGGCGGGGATGGGGCCGGTGCCGGCGAGGGCGTGGCCGGCGGGGGCGGCGGCGAGGATTTCGTCATCGCCGATGCGGGCGTGGTCCACGCCGCTGGCGCTGTAGGGCAGGGCGATCACGGCGGCGTCCAGCTGGCCGGCCTTCAACCCCGCGATCAGCCGCGGCGTCAGGTCCTCGCGAATGAACAGCCGCAAGGCCGGGTAGGCCAGCTTGATCCCCGGCAGTTTGGTCGGCAGCAGAAAGGGGGCGACCGTCGGGATGACGCCCAGCCGGAACCGGCCTGACAGCGGCTTGCCGGCGTTCTTCGCCGCCTCGACCAGATCCTCGGTGCGGGCCAGAACGTCCTCGGCCCTGCGCACGGCCTCGGCTCCGACGGCGGTCAGCTGGACGTTGCCGCGCGTGCGTTCGACCACCGGCGCGCCGAGGATCTTCTCCAGCTCCTGCACCCCCGCCGACAGGGCCGGCTGGCTGACGTGCGCCGCCTCCGCCGCGCGGCTGAACGAGGCGTGCTCGGCCAGGAGTTTGAGGTACTGGAGCTGTCGAAGGGTGGGGAGCATGCGAGCGACATAGGCGGTCGCTATGCCGAAAGCCATGGCCATCCACTTGTCCTATGCGCATCCCTTCGCGACCCGAAGGCCGCGAAGGGGAGTCGCGCCTATGCCGCCGCCGCGCCGAACTCTTCGTTCAGGGTCACGTCAAACCGGTCGGCGTTCATGACCTTGACCCAGGCGGCCGCGAAGTCGCGCACGAACTTCTGGCCCGCGTCCGCCGAGGCGTAGACCTCGGACAGCGCCCGCAGTTGCGAGTTGGAGCCGAACACCAGATCGGTGCGCGTCGCCGTCCACCGCGCCTCGCCGCTGATGCGGTCCGAGCCCACGAAGGTTTCGTCGCCGCTGTCGTCGACCTGTTTCCACCCCGTCCGCATGTCCAGCAGATTGACGAAGAAGTCGTTGGTCAGCTGCCCCGGACGATCGGTGAAGACGCCGTGCTTCGAGCCGCCGTGGTTGGCTCCCAGCACCCGCAGGCCGCCGACCAGCACCGTCATCTCCGGCGCCGTCAGACCCAGCAACTGGGCCCGGTCGACCAGCAGCTCCTCGGTCGGCACGTTGAAGCGGACCTGCAGATAGTTGCGGAAGCCGTCCGCCCTGGGCTCCAGCACGGCGAAGCCCTCGACGTCGGTCTGGTCCTGGCTGGCGTCGGTGCGTCCGGGCGTGAACGGAACCTCGACCGGATGGCCGCCGGCCTTCGCCGCCTGTTCGATCCCGACGCCGCCGCCCAGGACGATCAGGTCGGCGATCGAGACGTTCAGGCCCGAGTCCGCCCTGATCTTTTCATAGGTCTGCAGAACCTTCGACAGCTTGCCCGGCTCGTTGACGTCCCAGCTGCGCGGCGGCTCCAGCCGCAGGCGGCCGCCGTTGGCCCCGCCGCGATGGTCCGAGCCGCGATAGGTCGCCGCCGCCGCCCAGGCCGTCGTCACCAGCTCGGCCACGGACAGGCCCGACGCCGCGATCCGCTCTTTCAGCGCCCGGATGTCGGCGTCGCCGATCAACGGCCCCGTGTGCTTCGGGATCGGATCCTGCCAGGTCAAATCCTCGGAGGGCACCTCGGGTCCGAGGTAGCGGACCTTGGGGCCCATGTCGCGGTGGCACAGTTTGAACCAGGCGCGGGCGAAGGCGTCGGCGAAATGGGCCGGGTCGGCCCGGAACTTCTCCATGATCCTGCGGTATTCCGGGTCGAATTTGAACGCCATGTCGGCGGTGGTCATCATCGTCGGGACCTTCTTGCCCGGCGTATGGGCGGCGGGGGCGAGGGTCTCGGGCGGATTGCCGACCGGCTGCCACTGTTTGGCGCCGGCGGGGCTGCGGACCAGCTCATAGTCGTGGTCCAGCAGCATGTTGAAATAGTCCATGTCCCAGGTGATCGGCGTGGGGGTCCAGGCCCCTTCGATGCCCGAGGTGATGGTGTGGTCGCCCATGCCGCTCTCGTGGCCGGAGATCCAGCCGAGACCCTGCTGGGCGATGTCCGCCCCCTCGGGACTGACCCCGACCAGCTTGGCGTCGCCCGCGCCGTGGGCCTTGCCGAAGGTATGGCCGCCCGCCGTCAGCGCCGCGGTCTCCTCGTCGTTCATCCCCATGCGGGCGAAGGTCTCGCGGATGTCGCGGGCCGACTGCAGGGCGTCCGGCACGCCGCCGGGGCCCTCGGGGTTCACATAGATCAGCCCCATCTGGATCGCCGCCAGCGGGCTCTCCAGCGCCATCTCCTTGTCCGGCTGGATGCGGGTCTCATTGCCCTCCTCGCCGACCCAGTGTTCCTCGGTGCCCCAGTAGACGTCCTTCTCGGGCTCCCAGACGTCGGCGCGGCCGCCGCCGAAGCCGAACACCGGCCCGCCCATCGACTCGATGGCGACGTTTCCGGCCAGGATCATCAGATCGGCCCACGACAGGCTGGCCCCGTATTTCTGCTTGATCGGCCACAGCAGACGCCGCGCCTTGTCGAGGTTGCCATTGTCCGGCCAGCTGTTCAGCGGGGCGAACCGCTGCTGACCGGATCCCGCGCCGCCGCGCCCGTCGCCGGTGCGATAGGTCCCGGCCGAGTGCCAGGCCATGCGGATGAAGAACGGGCCGTAGTGACCGTAGTCCGCCGGCCACCAGGGCTGGCTGTCGGTCATCAGGGCGGTCAGGTCGCGCTTCACCGCCGCATAGTCCAGCGACTTGAAGGCCCTGGCGTAGTTGAAGCCGTCGCCCATCGGGTCGCCGGTGCGGCCCTGCTGGTGCAGGATGTCGACGGCGATCTGATTCGGCCACCAGTCACGGTTGGTGCGCCCGAGCAGGGACCGCAGCGCGGCCGGCTCCTTCTTCGGATCGTTCAGGGGCGTGGGTCCGCCAGCGTTTCCGTCCATGGTTTCCTCCTGCGTCAAGCGCGATCGGGAGGGAGCCTGGACCTGTGGCGGCGCTAAGTAAAATCGATAAACTTTGTCGTCAGGAACAGAAGGGGTTATCGACAGCTCTCTCGCTGAGTCCGCTCGAAAACAGCGGACATTGCGGACTCATCCGACTCCGGGGCTCCCGGCCAGACTGGAGTTGGGGTCAAAACAGTTTCGTTCAAGAATGGTCGAACGGCTTTTTATGCGCAGACTGCGGAGCCCTTGAGCGAAGGAGGGCCTCCCCGAATGCGTATCCTTTTGTCGACCTACGGGTCCCGCGGCGACGTCGAACCCATGGCGGCCCTCGCCGTGCAGCTGCAGGCGCTGGGCGCCGAGGCGATCGTTTCCGCGCCGCCGGATCAGGAGTTCGTCGATCTGCTGGCCCGGGCCGGCGCGCCGCTGGCGCCGACCTTCACGCCGGTGCGCGAATGGATCGAGGCGGCGAAGCAGCGGCCGGCCGACGGCATCCCCCAGCACGCAGCCCGGATGATCGGGGCGCAGTATGAAGCGATCGCCGCCGCCGCAGCGGGCTGCGACGCCATCGTGGCCACCGGTCTGCTTCCCTCGGCCGCCGCTGCACAGTGCGTGGCCGAAAAGCTGGGCCTTCCCTACCGCCACGTGACCTTCTGCCCGCTGTTCCTGCCCTCGCACCACCACCGGCCCTATCCCTACCCCGGTCACCCCCACCCGCCGGAGGTGACCGATCCGCGGGCGCTGTGGGACCTGAACATCGGGGTCATGAACGCCCTGTTCGGCGAGGCGGTAAATGGCCTTCGCGCTTCGATCGGTCTGCCGACGGTGGACAATGTCCGCGACCACGTCTTCACGGATCGCCCGTTTCTGGCGTCCGATCCGGTTCTGTGGTCGTGGGAGCCGACAGACCTCTGCGGCGCGGTCCAGACCGGGGCATGGATCCTGCCGGACGCGCGGCCGCTGCCCGCCGATCTGGAGGCCTTCCTCGAAGACGGCGCGTCGCCCGTCTATGTCGGCTTCGGCAGTATCGCCCTGCCGTCCACGCGGGAGGCCGCCCGGATCGCGATCGAGGCGGCCCGGGCGTCGGGCCGCCGCATCGTGCTCGCCCGCGGCTGGGTCGAGGCGGCGCCGCTCGACGACGGCCGCGACGTCTTCCTGACCGGAGACGTCAACCAGCAGGCCCTGTTCCGCCGCGTCGCCGCCGTCGTTCACCACGGCGGCGCGGGCACGACGACCACCGCGGCCCGTGCGGGCGCGCCGCAGGTGATCGTGCCCCAGATCGCGGACCAGCCCTACTGGGCCGGCCGGGTGGCTGGCCTGGGCGTCGGCGCCGCGCACGAGGGTCCGACGCCGACCCTTGAGTCGCTGACGGCCGCCCTCGAAATCGCGCTCGTGCCGGAGACCCGCGCCCGCGCGACCGCCCTGTCCGGCGCGATCCGGCCCGACGGGGCGGAGACGGCCGCCAAGCTGTTGCTGGCCGAGCTCTAGGCGTCGGCCTCGGCCAGCCACCGCATCCGGCAGGCCATCATCGCCGTCTCGCCCAGCCGGTCGACCAGCCGCCAGTTGACCACCGCCCCGATCGGCGCGCCGACGACGGGGATCAGCTGGGCCAGTTTGGCGAGGTCGATGTAATCCCGATACTCGATCTGGAACCTGCGCCAATCGTAGTCGGTGATCGCCTGCGGCTGGTCGACGCCGGCGATCCACGCCTCCAGCTGGGCCAGCGCCTCGGGCCGTCGTCTGGCGCTGGCGAAGGCCAGATGAAAGATGTGCAGCACGAACAACCGCTCGCGCACCGTGTCGCCGCCCCAGCCGTAGGCGCCGACCACGTCGCCCAGCATCCGCACCTTGATCGCCATCAGGGCCGGAAAGTCCGCCGCCGCCAGCACGAAGCCGCCCGCGCCCGCCACCCCGCCCTCGACCCCGGCGGTCGTGCGATAGGTCCGGATCATCGCCCGCGCCCGCAGTTCGCGCGCCGCCAGCGATCCCTCTGCGGTCGGACGCGCTGTGACCAGATCCGAGCCGAACAATATCCCCTTCGTCATCGCCTCCACGCCCGCGGTGACCATGGCGTGGACCCGCTCGGGGATGATGCGGTTGATCCGGTCCTGGGTCCCGCGCGTCGCCCTGTCCCACAGCCCGGGACGCTTCAGCACCTTCGCGCGCCACGCCTCGACCTCGGCGCGCACCGTGCGCTCGTCGACGACGGTGATCAGATCCGGCGGCGTGTCCCCGTCGGCGACGATTTCAGGCAGGCGGGACATGACGGTTCCGGGTGACGCGGCGTTACGGTTGCAGGCGAAAGCGAGCGGGTCTAGACCGCCGCCGACAGCGATACCGCATCGCACACCTTCCTCCCGGAGACGAAACCCTATGGCTCGCGCGAAGATCGCCCTTATCGGCGCCGGCATGATCGGCGGCACCCTGGCCCATGTGGCTGCGCGCGAAGCGCTGGGCGACGTCATCCTGTTCGACATCGCCGAAGGCACCCCCCAGGGCAAGGCGCTGGACATCGCCGAGGCCACCGCCGTCATCGGCACGGACGTTTCGCTGAAGGGCGCCAACGACTACGCCGACATCGCGGGCGCCGACGTCTGCATCGTCACCGCCGGCGTGCCGCGCAAGCCGGGCATGAGCCGCGACGACCTGATCGGCATCAATCTGAAGGTCATGAAGGCCGTCGGCGAGGGCATCAAGGCCCACGCCCCCAACGCCTTCGTCATCTGCATCACCAACCCGCTCGACGCCATGGTCTGGGCCCTGCAGAAATTCTCGGGCCTGCCGAGGGAGAAGGTCGTCGGCATGGCCGGCGTGCTCGACTCGGCCCGCTTTGCGTATTTCCTCGCTGAAAAGACCGGCGTCTCGGTGCAGGACATCCACGCCTGGACCCTGGGCGGCCACGGCGACGACATGGTGCCCATGGTGCGCCACTCGACCATCGGCGGCCTGCCCCTGCCCGATGCGGTCAAGGCCGGCTTCCTGTCGCAGGCCGAGCTCGACGCCATCGTCGACCGCACCCGCAAGGGCGGCGGCGAGATCGTCGCCCTGCTCAAGACCGGCTCGGCCTTCTACGCCCCGGCCGAGAGCGCCATCGCCATGGCGAAGAGCTATTTGCTGGACCAGAAGCGCGTCCTGCCCTGCGCCGTCTGGCTGTCGGGCGAATACGGCCTGAAAAACCTCTATGTCGGCGTCCCCGCCCTGATTGGCGCCGCGGGCGTCGAGAAGGTGGTCGAGTTCACCACCAACCACGAGGAAAAAGCCATGTTCGCCAAGTCGGTCGAGTCGGTGAACGGCCTGATCCAGGCCTGCAAGGACATCGACGGCTCGCTGGCCTAGGGCGCTATCGCTCGCGACGCGGTCGCTCGCTGCGTGAGCGCGATCCGCAACTGAACGTCAGGGCCCCGGAGCAATCCGGGGCCCTTTTCGTTCGCGCCGCACCTGCAGCCAGATCGCGTCCGCTCAGTCAGCAGCCTGACCGCCCCTTGACGCCGCCGCCCGGCGCTCCGATACTGATCCATATGGTTCAGTATACCCCAGCCCGCTTGGACGCCTCGTTCTCCGCGCTTTCGGACGCCACCCGACGCGGCGTTCTGGAGCAGCTCGGACGGTCGGACGCCTCGATCACCGAGCTGGCCGACAAATTCCACATGACCCTCACGGGCATGAAGAAGCACGTCGGCGTCCTCGAACATGCCGGGTTCGTCACGACGGAGAAGGTCGGGCGCGTGCGGCGGTGCAGGCTGGGCCTGCGCCGGCTCGAGGAAGAGGCCGCATGGATCGAGAACTACCGCCAGGTCTGGGCCGCGCGCTTCGACGCGTTGGACAGGGTTGTCGAGGACCTGAAACGCAAGGAGGAGACCGAATGACCAACCCCACAACGATCAAACGGACGTCCGACCGGGAGCTCGTCGTCACCCGTACCTTCGACGCCCCGCCGCGCATCGTGTTCGAGGCCTGGACCACGCCCGGGCTGATGAAGCAGTGGTGGGCGCCCCGCTCGATCGGCGTGCCCCTGCTGTCGTGCGAGATGGATGTCCGCACCGGCGGAGGCTATCGGCTCGCCTTTGGGCAGGACGAAGCCTCGTCCTTCGCCTTCTTTGGCAAATACCTCGAGGTGACGCCGCCCTCGCGTCTCGTCTGGACGAACGAGGAAGAGGAAGACGGCGCCGTGACCACGGTGACCT
The DNA here is from genome assembly GCF_035561115.1 of Brevundimonas sp. Classification (GTDB taxonomy): domain Bacteria; phylum Pseudomonadota; class Alphaproteobacteria; order Caulobacterales; family Caulobacteraceae; genus Brevundimonas. The sequence continues at coordinate 17,148 of NZ_DATMYH010000068.1, read as the reverse complement.
TCGAGGACCGGGACGGCGCGACGTTCCTGACGGTGCACGAGATCTACCCCTCGAAGGAAGCCTTCGAGGCCGGCCACGGGGCGGAGGAAGGGTTGGCCGAACAGTTCGCCCAGCTGGACGAACTGCTCGCCGGCCTTGTCGCCAAGGCCTGAAGGTCGGAAGAGACCGGCCCCGGATCGCTCCGGGGCCTTTTTTTCTATCGTCATCCTCCGGCGACCCCCGCGAAAGCGGAGGGAGACCGGGGGACCCAGCGGCGCCGAAGGCGATTTGTTCATGCACGCTGATTGACGACTGAGTCCGCGGCAGGTTCGCGCTCCCGCGCGCCGCTGGGTCCCCCGGTCTGCGCCGCGAAGACGCGGCTTGCGGGAGGATGACGAAAGTTATTGAGCCGCCGGACCCGCCGCCTGCGCCAGCCCCTGCGCGAACTGGCGCAGCATCTGCAGCCAGATCACGGTGGGTTCCTGAAGCTGCTCCGTCCCCGTCGCGGTCAGCACCACGTCATACTGGGCCACGGCGCCGGCCGTTTCGGGCGTCGCGCCCGGCACGAAGAAGGCCTTCAGATAGCGGTTGTCGCGGTTCCAGGCGTTGATCTGCTCGGCGGTGATCGGCCCCGAGAAGACGGCGCTGAACTGCACGTCGTCGCACAGGCCGGCGCCGGCGCAGTTGTAGAAGGTCAGGGTCCACGGCAGCGGCTGGTCGGCGATCGTCAGGGTCTGGGCCCCGCCCTCCGCCGCCGGCTCGGCCACCGAACCGCCCAGTCCGATCAGCCAGGTCCGGGCGTCGGCCACGACGACCCCCTTGGTCGCCGCCACCGGCGCGGCGGGCGCCGGCGCGGGGGTCTGGGCGAAGGCCGGCGAGGCGGCCCCGAGGGCGAGGGCGGCGAACAGGACGGGCAGGCGCATGACGGATCTCCGGGGACGGCGAACTCTGGACCGACGGGCCCAGCGGAATTGTGGCGGCGACCTTACGCCGTTCTTTCGCGCGCCAGCCACTCCGCGCCGGACATTTCGTTCAGACGCGACACCGTCCGCTCGAATTCGAAGGCTCCGACACCTTTGCGGTACAGCGCTTCCGGGGGCGCCTCGGCCAGCGCCACCAGCCGCGTCCCGGCCTCGTAGAGCGCGTCGACCAGCGTCACGAACCGCCGCGCCTCATGATGATTGGCCGGGCCCAGCACCGGCACGTCCTCGATGAACAGGGTGTGGAACCGGCCGGCGATGGCCAGGTAGTCCTGCGGCCCCAGCGCCGTCGCACACAGTTCCGCAAAGGTCGCCCTAGCAAGCCCGCCGTCGGTGCGTTCGATGACCACGTCGCGTCCCGTCACCTTCAGATGCGCCGGGCATTCGTCCTGATCGCCCTTCAGATCGGACCACAGGGCGTCGAACGCCGCCCGGTTGGCGTCGTCGGCGGGCGCGAACCAGACCCGGTCTCCCATCAGCCGGTCCAGCCGCCAGTCGCGCGCCCCGGCCACGGACATCACCTCGCAGCGCGCCTCGATCAGGTCAATGAACGGGGTGAACAGCTCACGGTTTACGCCGTTCAGATACAGCTGGTCCGGGGCCCGGTTGGACGTCACCGCCAGCACCACATTCTGCGCGAACAGGGCCTCGAACAGCCGGCCCAGGATCAGGGCGTCGGCGATGTCGGTGACCTGCAGCTCGTCGAAACACAGGAGCCGCGCCTCGGCCGCGATCAGATCGGCCACGGGTTTGATGGGATCGTCGCCTTTCGACTGGCCGAACACCCGCTTGCGCGTCTTTGCATCGCCCTCGCGCCACTGGCGGATCAGCCCGTGCACCCGGGCCATGAAGGCGTGGAAATGGGCCCGGGTCTTCCGCGGCTCGGGCGCGCAGGCGAAGAACAGGTCCATCAATATGGACTTGCCCCGGCCGGGCGGGCCCCACAGATAGACGCCGCGAACCTCGTTCTGGCCGAACAGTCCGGCCAGCGGGGCCTTTTTCCGCAGGTCCTTCTCCAGCCGCGACAGGGCCTCGACCACCGGAACCTGCGACGGATCGGGCGTCAGCCGGCCGTCGGCCAAACGACGGTCATAAGCGGTGCGTATGCGTGAGGGCATCGTTCTCGGGCTTAGCGGGGCCGGCTCTCGCTGAAAAGCGATTGCTTCGCGCCTGCGAAAGCCCACATAGGCAAACTACGTTCGGTCCGCCGGACATCCACACAACACCTGCCCTCAAGCAGCGAGCGACCGCGTCGCGAGCGTAGGGCGTCCGAAGGACACAACCAACATGGGCTATCGCGTCGCCGTCGTAGGCGCCACCGGCAACGTCGGTCGGGAAATGCTGAACATCCTCGAGGAGCTCAACTTCCCCGTCGAGACCATGCACGCCGTCGCCTCGCGCAAGTCCAAGGGCGTCGAGGTCTCCTGGGGCGACAAGACCATCAAATGCGAGGACATCGAACTGTTCGATTTCTCGACCGTCGACCTGGTGCTGATGAGCGCCGGCGGCGACGCCTCGCGCGCCTGGTCCGAGAAGATCGGCGCGGCCGGTCCCATCGTCATCGACAATTCGTCCGCCTTCCGCATGGACCCGGACGTGCCCCTGATCGTGCCCGAGGTGAACCCGGACGACATCAAGCTGGCGAAGAAGAAGAACATCATCGCCAACCCCAACTGCTCGACGGCCCAGCTGGTCGTGGCCCTCAAGCCCCTGCATGACGCGGCGAAGATCAAGCGCGCCGTGGTCTCGACCTATCAATCGGTCTCGGGCGCCGGCAAGGCGGGCATGGACGAGCTGTGGAACCAGACCAAGGCCATCTACGGCCTCGGCGACGCGCGGCCGAAACTGTTCCCCAAGCAGATCGCCTTCAACGTCATCCCCTACATCGGGTCCTTCCTCGACGACGGCTACACCGACGAGGAAGCCAAGATGTGGAAGGAGACGCACAAGATCCTTGATCCCTCGATCAAGCTGACCGTCACCTGTGTGCGCGTGCCCGTCTTCGTCGGCCACTCCGAGTCCGTGAACCTCGAGTTCGACCGCCCCATCTCGCCCGACGAAGCCCGCGCCATCCTGCGCGAGGCGCCCGGCGTCATGGTCATCGATAAGCAGGAGCACGACGGCTACATCACCCCCGTCGACGCCGCCGGCGAGCACGCCGTCTACGTCAGCCGCATCCGCAAGGACCCGACCGTCGAGAACGGCCTGTCGCTGTGGATCGTCTCCGACAACCTGCGCAAGGGCGCGGCCCTGAACGCCGTCCAGATCGCCCAGCTGCTGGACGAGACGGGCATGATCAAACCGGCCTCGGGGTATCGAAGCATCACGGTCTGATCAGTCACCACCGTCACCCTCGGGCTTGACCCGAGGGCCGGACCATCCGCCGTCCGGTCTCAGGCGCGGCCCTCGTTCGCGGGGCCGCCCCGACACCCTCGTCGGCCCCACCTCTGATCCTCGGGTCAAGCCCGAGGATGACGGACGAAACGTATGACGACCCCGTCCGACAGTTCCCGCGCCGCCCTGCTGTCCGCCTTCGGCTGCTATGTGATGTGGGGCTTCATGCCCCTGCTGTTCATGGGCCAGCACGCGGTCGGCTTCGACGCGCTGGAGATCCTCGCCCATCGCGCCCTGTGGGCGGTGGCGGTCGCGAGCCTGCTGGTCTTCCTTGCCGGTCAGGGCGGTCAGGTCCGCGCGGCCCTGACCAATCCGAAGACCCTCGGCTGGCTGACGGCCTCGACCCTGCTGATCGGGATCAACTGGGGCGTCTACGTCTGGGCCACGACCCATGAGGCCACGCTGGAAGCCAGCCTCGGCTACTATATCAACCCCCTGCTCAACATGGTCGTGGGGCTGTGGCTGTTCCGCGAGAAGATCGACCGCTGGGGCTGGATCGCCATTGGCCTGGCCGCCGTGGGCGTGCTGTTCCAGGCCCTGGCCCTCGGCCGCCCGCCGTGGATCTCCCTGATCCTCGCCTTCAGCTTCGCCAGCTACGGCGTGATCCGCAAACGCGTCCCCATCGACGCCCAGGCCGGCCTGCTGATCGAATGCCTGCTGCTGGTCCCGTTCGGCCTCGCCTGGGTTGTCTGGCTGCAGCACACCGGCGCCGGCGTGGCTTTCGACAGTCCGGTCAATACCGCCTGGGCCCTGCTGAACGGCCCGGCCACCGTCCTGCCGCTGGCCCTGTTCGCCTGGTCGGCGCGGCGGCTGCCGCTGTCGACCATCGGCTTCATCCAGTTCCTCGCCCCGACGCTGCAGTTCGCGGTCGGCGTCTGGGCCGGCGAGGCGTTGACGCCCCTGCGCGTGGTCAGCTTCGCCTTCATCTGGGGCGGCGCGGGGGTCTTCGCCGCGGCGGCGCTCCTGCGTCACCGCGCGGCGCGGCGCGCCCTGAAGGACAGCTTGCCGGCCTGACGGGCCGGAGGCTGGTTTCGCTGGCGCACCCGACAGGATTCGAACCTGTGACCCCTGCCTTCGGAGGGCAGTACTCTATCCAGCTGAGCTACGGGTGCGTCGGCGCGAAACGCCGGACGAAGGGCCTTACAGCAGGACCGCGCCGCCCTCAATCCCGAATGCGCGCCGATGCGCCCGTCCCGAACCAAAGCCGTCCCGGACGATTTACACGGTTCCGGCCCGGCCCGCCGTGATCTAGCGTGCGCCCGCTTCGCCGATGGAGGTCCCGATGCGCGCCTTTCTGCTTGGACTGCTGATGCTGGTGGGCGCCTGCGTCACAGCGCCGGCCCCGGCGGCCGATCCGTCCGGTGACAGCCTGGACGCTATCGCCCGGGACTATGTCGCCCTGATCCTCGAGATCGGCGAGCGCGAGCCGGGCTATGTCGACGCCTATTACGGGCCCGCCGAATGGCAGGAAGCGGCCAAAGCCAGCCCGCGCACCGTGCCCCAGCTGATCCAGGGCGCCGCGACCCTGACCGATCGTCTGAACGCCATCCCGACCCGCGGCGTCGAGCCCGTCGTCGTCCAGCGCCGCAAATATTTGCTGGCCCATGTCTCGGCCGCCTCGGCGCGGCTGCGCATGCTGTCAGGCGAAAAGATGAGCTTCGCCGACGAGGCCGGGGCCCTGTTCGGCATCCGCCCCGAACTTCTCCCGCTGTCGACTTACGATCCGATCCTGGCCGAGATCGACGCCCTGCTGCCGGGCCCCGGCTCCCTGACCGACCGGGTCACGGCCTTCAAGGCGCACTACGTCATTCCGAAGGACCGGCTCCAGCCGGTGATGGACGCCGCCATCGCCGAGTGCCGCCGCCGCACCGTCCGCCACATCGACCTGCCGGCCAATGAGCGGTTCACCCTCAGCTTCGTCGGCGACAAGCCGTGGTCGGGGTACAACTACTACCTCGGCGACGCGGCCAGCCGGATCGAGATCAACGCCGACTTCCCCATCTATACCGAGCGGGCGATCGATCTGGGCTGCCACGAGGGCTACCCCGGCCACCACGTCTACAACGCCCTGCTGGAAAAGACCTTCGTGCGCGACCGCAACTGGGTCGAGATGAGCGTCTATCCGCTGTTCAGCCCCATGTCCTTCGTGGCCGAGGGCAGCGCCAACTACGGCGTCGACCTGGCCTTCCCGGGCGACGAGGGCACGGCGTTCGAACGCGATGTCCTCTATCCCCTCGCCGGTCTGGACCCCTCCACGGCGGAGAAGAAGGCCCGTCTGGGCGTCCTGCAGCGCCGTCTGGCGCGCGCCGAATACACCATCGCCGACGACTGGCTGTCGGGACGGGTGGGGCGCGACGAGACCATCGCCCGCCTGTCGAAATACACCCTCGCCGAGCCGGCCAAGGCCGCCCAGCGTCTGCGCTTCATCGACACCTACCGCAGCTACATCATCAACTACGGCCTCGGCCGCGACGTGGTCCAGGCCTGGGTCGAACGCCAGGGCCCGAACCGCTGGGACGGCATGGAGACCCTGTTGTCCAGCCAGATCCTGCCCGCCGACCTGCTGCCGTAGTCCATGCCCGAGCTTCCCGAGGTCGAAACCGTCCGCCGCGGCCTTGAACCGGTCCTGACCGGGGCGCGCCTGACCCGCGTGCGCCAGAACCGGCCCGACCTGCGCCTTCCCTTTCCCGACCGGTTCGTCGACCGGCTGGAAGGGGCGACGGTCGAGCGCATCGACCGGCGGGCCAAATATCTGCTGGCGCCCCTGTCGACCGGCGAGACCTGGGTCACCCACCTGGGCATGACCGGCCGCTTCACTCTCGACGGCGAACAGCTGGGCGAGTTCGAGGAACCGGCCCCCGTCGCGGGCAAGCACGAGCATGTCAGCCTGTGTGCGGTGAAGGGCGGGGCGATCACCCGCCTCGGCTTCGCCGACGCGCGCCGCTTCGGCTTCATGGGTCTGATCCCGACTGGCGAGGTCGATGCCCATCCATGGTTCGCCGGCCTCGGACCCGAACCCCTCGGCAACGGCTTTTCCGGCGCGCATCTGGCCGAGGCCTTCGCGGGCAAGAAGCAGAGCATCAAGGTCAGCCTGCTGGACCAGCGCATCGTCGCGGGCCTGGGCAACATCTATGTCTGCGAGGCCCTGTACCGCGCCCGCATCTCGCCCCTGACCCCGGCGGGCAAGGTGTCAAAGCCCCGGCTCGAAACCCTCGCCGCGGTGGTCCGCGACGTGCTCAACGACGCCATCGCCGCCGGCGGTTCGACGCTGAAGGATTTCGCCAACGCCGACGGCGGGCAGGGTTATTTCCAGCACCGCTTCGACGTCTACGGCCGCGAGGGCAAGCCGTGCCTCGGCGCCAGCTGCACCGGCGTGGTCAAGCGCACCGTCCAGGGCGGGCGTTCGACCTTCTGGTGCCCGTCCTGCCAGAAGCGCTGACCATGCCGATCCACATCGCCCTCCTGCGCAGCGTCGTCATCAACGGCCGCCGGGTGAAAGGCGAGGAGGCGAGGGGACTGGCCGCAGCCGTCGGCGGGACGGACGTGCGCTCGGTCGGCGCCACCGGCAATCTGCTGTTCAGATCGCGCAAGGCGCCGGCGACGCTCCAGCGCGAGCTCGAGGCCGCCTGCGCCGACTTGTACGGCCAACCCACCGAAATGATCGTCAAGACGGCCGACCAGTGGCGCGCCCTGATGAAGGCCAATCCCTTTGCCGACCGGTCGGAGACCTCGCCCGCGCGCGTCCTCGTCTGGGCCATGCGCGACCCCCTGCCCGACAGCGGCCTCGATCAGCTGCGCCGCCGCGCGGCCGCCGACGAGGCGGTGGAGCGCACGACATCCGGCGACATCTATATGTGGTTCGGCGGCGACGACCCGAACACCTCAAAGCTGCCGGCCGGGTTCGGCCTGAAGTCTCTGGACGCCGTCGGGACCAACCGCAACTGGAACACCGCGCAGAAGATCACCGCCGCGCTCGACGAAATGGAGGCCGCATGATCCACCGCATCATCCTGTTCCGCGGCATGAACACCGGCGGCGTCCGCGCGCCCGTCGGCGAGCAGCGGGCGATGGCCGAGGCCATGGGGCTGAAAAACCCGCGCACCCTCGCCGCCAGCGGCAATCTGGTCGTCGAAAGCGGCAAGGCCGCCGCCGCCCTCGAGGCCGACATCGAAGCCGCCATGGAAAAGACCTTTGGCCTCAAGGTCGCCGCCATGGTCCGCACCCCCGACCAGTGGGCCAGGCTGATCGCCGCCAACCCCTTCCCGAAGGAGGCCGCCGCCCACCCCGCCAAGGTCGTCGCCATGGTGATGAAGGAGGGGATCAGGCCCGGCGGGCTGGAGGCGGCCCAGGCCCTCGCCCGCAATGGCGAACGCGTCGAGGCCGTGGACGACGTCCTGTTCTTCTGGTTTCCCGACGGTCAGGGCCAGTCCGAGATCTTCAAAAAGGCCACGCCGCGCATGCTGGGCATGGGCACCGGCCGCAACTGGAACACCGTTCTCAAACTCGCGGATATGGTAGGGCTTGAGGCCTAGGACGGCTCCCGCCGGCCCAACCACAGGACGATCATGCGCAAGCCCCTGATGCTGACCGCCGCCGCCCTGGCGCTGGCCGCCTGTTCGCCGGCCGCGGAACCTTCCGAAGCGCCCCGGGCGACCGCCGTCGCCGCGACTCCGGCCGGCCAGACGCCGGAAGGGTTCGTGCGGTCGCTCTACAGCGAGGACGAGTATCCGGGCGGCGACGAAAGCGCGATCTGGTCGGCCCGCACCCGGGCCCTGCTGGCCGAGAGCGACCGGCTGACGCCCGAAGGCGACGTCGGCTTCTTCGAGGCCGACCCGATCTGCGACTGTCAGGACGGCACGCCGGTCCTGCAGTCGGCGACCGCGACCTCGACCGGGCCGCAAAGCGCGGACGTGGCCGTCGCCCAGGGCTTCGCCGAGCCGGGCAACCCGGTCCACCGCAAGACCTACAACCTCGTCCTCGAGGACGGCCAGTGGCGCATCGACGACCAGCACTACGAGTTCATGGGACAGTTTCCGTACGAGCCGATGCTTCAGCGCCTGACTGCGTGGATCGCCGAAGCGAAGGCGGCTCCTGAGGCGAAGTCGTGACCGAACCCTCCAACTTCCGGCCTCGGTGGGCCGTCAAGCTGGTCAAGGACACGAAGATCGAACCCGAGGTGTGGGTGATGTACAAGGTCGTGGGCGTCATCCTCGTCGTCCTCATCATCTGGACGATAGCGGCAAGGCTCTAGTCGGCGGGCTGTGCGCCGGTTTGTCAAAGACACAATGTCCATACTCGCCCGGCCTCGAGGCCGCCTTCCGCATCGCCGAGGTCTTCGGCGTGGAGATCACCGAGGTGTTCCAGTGGAAGGCGTGAGGCGCTAGACCAGCCGCGAACACGCGGAGCGCACCCCATGGCCGACAGCTATTCCACCCTGCTCATCGAACGCCACGCCGACGGCTATGCGGTGGTGACCCTGAACCGGCCCGAGGCGCTGAACGCCCTCAACTCCCAACTCTTCAAGGATCTGGCCGCCTTTCTCGACACGGTCGAGCATGACGACGCGGTGCGTTGCCTGATCCTGACCGGCTCGGGCGACAAGGCCTTCGCCGCCGGCGCGGACATCAAGGAGATGTCGGACCAGTCCTACGCCGACATGTACAAGGCCAATTTCTTCGCCCTCGGCCACGATCGCATCGTCCGCTTCCGCAAGCCGGTCATCGCCGCGGTCAACGGCTTCGCCCTGGGCGGCGGCTGCGAGCTGGCCATGCTGTGCGACTTCATCGTCGCCTCGGACAAGGCCAAATTCGGCCAGCCCGAGATCAACCTCGGCGTCGCCCCCGGCATCGGCGGCTCCCAGCGCCTGACCCGACTGGTCGGCAAGTCCAGGGCCATGGACATGGTCCTGACCGCACGGATGATGGACGCCGCCGAGGCCCTGACGTCCGGCCTCGCCAGCCGCGTCGTCCCGCATGAGACCCTGCTGGACGAGGTCCGCAAGATCGCCGCGAAGATCGCCTCGCAAAGCCCGCTGGCCGTCATGGCCAACAAGGAGATGGTCAACGCCGCCCTCGAGACCACCCTGACCCAGGGCGTCCAGTTCGAACGCCGCCTGTTCCACAGCCTGTTCGCCTTTGAGGACCAGAAGGAGGGGATGGCGGCCTTCGTGGAGAAGCGGAAGCCGGTGTTTACCGGGCGGTAGGCGTCCCGCCTAGGCGGGGCTGAAGTACAGCGTTGTGCGCATGTCCCCGGCGCTGCCCCGGGACCCGGGCCCCAGCCGGACAATGACAGGATTGGCGACATGGCGGATGACGCCCTGCGAATCCCGGACCTCGCCCGTCAGCGTATAGGACCGGTTGCCTTCGCCCAGGCCCGGGAACTGGTCGGCGGTCAGCGGAATGCTTACAGTCCGCGCCCGACGGCGATCCGAGCCACGCGCGAAGGTTTGAGCCAGGATTCCGCTGCGGTCGGCGAGGGCGACGCGCACCTCGTCGCCGGGGCCGATGTTCGCGCCGCCCAGCGCCAGTTCGACCGGCATCTCCACGACCACGTCCGGGGCAGCCGCCTCCGCCCGGCCGGTCCCGCAGGGATAGGCCCGGACCAGTGCGGTCAGCGCCAGACTGGACGCGGTGTCGCCCGCACGGACCGGTCCGCGTGCGATCTCGGCCTTGCCGCGCGCGACCAGGGCTCCGAGAGCGGCGCGCCGGGCGGCCTCATCACCCTGTTCCAGACTGGCCGGCGGACAGAAACCGTTTCCGGGTGCGTTTTCGAGCTGGGCGAACATCACGCCCGCACACAATCCTTGATCGCCGGGGTCCCGCGAGGCGCACAGCGACTGATAGCGCGCGGCGGAAACCCGGCGATATCGGTTCTCCGGCTCCTGCCGCGGCGCGGAGACCGCGCCCTCGAAGACCAGCCAGCCGAAGGCCTCGCCCCTGTCGCCGCGCACCAGCATCGGCCGCGGCTGCGCCGCCTGGCGACTCAGGATCTCCCCGTCACGCGCAACGAGTTGCGCCACGAGGTCGGGCGAATGGCCTTCAGTGAAATAGATCGGATCGAGCTCGGCCGACACTTCATCGAGCGGGACGTTGGGCGACAGGTCAAAGCTCACGACGCGGCGGTGAACCGCCTCTCCCAGGCGCCGCACAAAGCGGACCTCCAGCTGGTCGCCGGCCCTGGCCTGGTAGTTCTCCGGATACTGGATCCTCAGCGAAACGCGCGTTGAGCGCGCGGGGAGCGACCGCTCCTCCGCCTGCGGGGCAGGGCGCCCTGTTCGCTCCATGTCGGTGGTGGAGACGCCATCGGAAGCTTCGACGAACCGCGTCGTGGGTTCACGTTGTGCGGCGACCGCCACCGAGCCGCCCGTGGCGACCCCCAGGAGGATGCAGCCCGCGACAGTGGCGGACAGGCGGTCGCGGCGACCGGCCGGAGCGACCGGATTCAGGACGGCTTTAAGGCGGTGCATGGTGGTGGTCCTTCCCGCGCCGGTGAAAGTCAGGGCCGGCAGGTCGCCGGAAACCTGCGGACCGGCGCGGTCCCGCAAGGCTTCGATCAGGGACCGGGCGTAGGCGCGTCTGGTTTCAGGCGCGGCCCCCGACAGGGCCAGGGCGTCGCACGCCTCTTCCCGGGCGGCGGCGCGCCGGGCGCGCAACAGCGGCATCAGCGGATTGACCGCCAGCAGCGCCAGCAGCGCCTCCTCGAGCCAGAGGGCGCGATGGTCGCCGCGCCTCAGATGCGCCAACTCGTGGGCGATCACAGCCTCGGCCGCGACCGCGTCCGCTCCGCCGGTCAGGCCGACGGGCAGGATCAGCCGCGCGCGTCCCAGACAGGCCAGAAGCGCCTCGGTGGTCGTCGCGCTGACGCCGACCCGGGGTGCGCGGATGTTCAGGTCGCGGGCCGCGCTCTCCACCATGGCCGCCACAGCCGGGTCGGCCGCCTCCGCCTCACGGACGATCCGGGCCAGCCTCCGGGCGCGAAGCGCCAGCGCCGCCAGCCGCCCGGCCGTGAGCAGGAATGCGATCGCCAGAATGACCCAGGCCGTCAGAACCGGGTCGAAGGAAAATGCGGGTGCGGGCGTGCTCGCCGCGATCTCCGCCGGAGTCGGAATAAGGGAGGGTGTCGTGTCGGCGGGGACTATCGGAACGTCGCGAACGGTCGGAGGCGTCAGCAGCAGCGAAGCGACCGCAAGCGGCGGCAGGGCGGGCAGGATCAGGGCGGCGCCCCAGACGCGGTCCCTCAACCGGGGATCGGCGCTCAGACCTTCGACAACCCGGCCGCCGACCCCGCCCAGGGCCGCGACGACGATCGACAGGCCGAGCGACAGGGCCAGCAGTTCGGGCGCGCCCATCAGCGGTCCTCCCCGTCAGCGTCGGGCGCGGCCAGGGCCGCTTCCAGTTCGGCGATGTCGTCCGCGTCGAGAATCTGGCTGCCCGAGAAGGCTGCGGCGGGCAGGGGTCCGTCCAGATCCAGAAGGGCGCCCAGCCGTTTCATCAGGCCGCCGATCACCGCCACCTTGGGCTGGGCCGTCGAATAGACCGCCATCCCGTGCACGTCGCGGCGGCTCAGCAGGCCCTTGGCCCGCATCCGCTCCAGCACCGTCCGCGTCGTGGACGACGTCCACCCCAGATCGCCCGCGATCCGGCCCTGCACCTCGCGCGCCGACAGGTCGCCGTCGCGCCAGAAGCATTTGAGGACGTCCAGTTCGGACTCGCTGGGGGCTGTGGGTTCGGCCATGATGCAGGTCTCACGCTCAATGTCGTGTGGACGCTACAATTGTAACCTATAGACGTCAACTGTCGTTGTGACCGCCCGTCGAAGCATGGCGGCAAGCGCGGTCCAGACTCGCCTTGCCTCCCCAACCCCTTTCCGCTATAGCCGCGCGCTCTTCGAGATTTCCCCGCCGTGGACCGTGCTCCGCGGCGTTTCCGTTCGTAAGGTTTGACTGATGGCCAACAATGCCGGCGCCAAGAAAGCGATCCGCAAGATCGCTGCCCGCACCGAAGTGAACAAGGCGCGCCGTACGCGCGTCCGCACCTTCCTGCGCAAATTCCAGGAAGCCGTCGTCGGCGGCGACGCCGGCGCGGCGAAGACCGCCTTCGTAGAGGCTCAGTCCGAGCTGATGCGCGCGGTTTCCAAGGGCGTGGTTCACAAGAACACCGGCTCGCGCAAGGTCGGCCGTCTGGCCGCCCAGCTCAAGAAAATGTCGGCTGCCTGACATAGGGGCCTGCTGACGGCCTTTCACAGGCCTGTCATGGTAAATACCAGCGATATCAACGGCGAGGGCGCGAACGCTTCCTCGCCGTTTGCACGTGTGCGGCTAACCGCTCAGGCGTGAATTGGCTCTCGCGCCTGTGGCGAAATACGGTTTTTCGTTGACTGTGTTTGGCTTTAGCGGAGTCAACAATTTTAAGTGCAAATCGAGTCGCGAATCAGCGTTGACGCCCCCCTCGCCGGGCGTAAGTTTGGGGCGCTGACGCACTTCCATCCCCACACGGATGAAGACGGCGCGGAACCTGTTTTCGTGTCGGCGTGAGACGCCTGTTCAAGAGTTCGACCCCACCCGCGCGGCGCCATCGCCACGCGGGACAGGAGAAGTCGTCCCGGTTCCAGGCGGTCTCGAAGAGGGTCGGCGGTGATGGTTTGAGCGGGTGGCTGATGTTTACGGGGAGCGCTGGAATGGCGGGGATGACGGATCCGGATCGTATCTGGACCGAGGCGGCGGGCCGTCTTCGCACGGAAATCGGCGAGGGGCCGTTCAGCTCCTATATCGCGCCGTCGGCCGTCCGCGCCGACGGTTCGGGCCAGCTGATCCTGGTCACGCCGACCGCCTACGCCCGCGACTGGGTGCGCAAGAACGCCCTGCGCCGCATGAATGAGCTGTGGCTCGGTCTGGACGGCCTGTCGCGCCGCCTCGACGTGCGCTGCCGCGCCGAGATGGGCTCGACCCCCTCGGCCTCCCAGGTCGCCGCCGGCCGCGCCGAGGGCGCCGCCGTCATCCCGCTCCAGCCCATTCCCATTCCCATGGCCACCGTGCCGCCGGTCGCCGACGGCGCCCGCGCCGTGCGCGCCGCCGGCCTGCAGGAGCGGCTGACCTTCGACAGCTTCGTGGAAGGGCAGGGCAACGCCTTCGCCCTGGCCATCGCCCGCCAGGCCGCCGCCTGGGCCGACGGCCATTTCAACCCGATCTTCTTCTGCGGCCCCTACGGCTACGGCAAGACCCACCTGCTCAACGCCATCGCCTGGGAGGCCCAGCGCCTGCGCCCCGACGCGAAGGTGGTCTATCTGACCGCCGAACGCTTCCTGTCGACCTTCGTGCGCGCCATGCAGGACCGCTCGACCGCGGCCTTCAAGGACAGCCTGCGCAGCGCCGACATGCTGCTGATCGACGACGTCCAGTTCGTCGGCGGCAAGACCTCGACCCAGGAGGAGCTGCTGTCGACGCTGACGGCCCTGATCGAGGACGGCAAGAAGATCGTCATCTCCGCCGACCGCCCGCCCATGGCCCTGACCGAGGTCGAGCCGCGCCTGCGCAGCCATCTGGCCTCGGGCCTGACCTGCCCGGTCGAGCCGGCCGACCGCGCCCTCAAGTTGGCCGTGGCCCGCAACCGCATCGAGGCTCTCGCCCGGCTCGGCGTCGTCTCGGGCGAGGCCCAGGCCGAGGTGCTGGAACACCTCGTCGACCGCACCCCCGGCTCGATGCGCGAGCTGGAGGGCGCGGTGAACACCCTGGCCGCCGTCGCCGGCGCCCGCCTGTCCTCGCTGAGCGTCGACGAGACCCAGGCCCTGCTCGGCTCGGCCCTGCGCGGCGGGCCCGAGCGCCGCATCACCGTCGATGAAATCCAGAAGACCGTCGCCGACCATTTCTCTCTGAAACAGGCCGATCTGCTCAGCGAGCGCCGCACCCGCGCTGTGGCCCGCCCGCGTCAGATCGCCATGTGGCTGTGCAAACAGCACACGACCCGGTCCTATCCCGACATCGGCCGGCGCTTCGGCGGGCGCGACCACACCACGGTCCTGCACGGCGTGCGCAAGATCGAGGAACTGATGGCCCTCGACGACCAGATCGCACGGGATGTCGAGACGCTGACGCGCAAGCTGAGGGGTTAGGGATCAGGAGTCAGGGCGTAGGAATTAGGGAACTCGGCAATCCTTGGAACAGGCGGAGACGCTTATCCACACATCGATGTGGCCGCGTCCCTAATCCCTACTCCCTACTCCCTACCCCCTTCCTTGCCCCGCCCGCTCAATCCGCTAGTGTCCAAGGCCCTCTATTCGCGGTGACGCTTTGAGTCGCCGCACCCCGGGCGAGACGACATGCAACTGACCATCGAACGATCCGCGCTTCTGAAGGCCCTCGGGCACGTGCAGAGCGTCGTCGAGCGCCGCAACACCATTCCGATCCTGTCCAACGTCCTGCTCAGCGCCGGACGCGACAAGCTCAGCTTCGCCGCCACCGACCTCGACATGGAGATGGTCGACGAGGCCGAGGCCCAGGTGAACGTCGAGGGCCAGATCACCGCCCCCGCCCACACCCTGTACGAGATCGTCCGCAAGCTGCCCGACGGCGCCGAGGTGTCGCTGTCCTACAACGGCGACGACCCCCGTCTGGTGGTCCAGGCCGGCCGCTCCAAATTCAACCTGCCGGTCCTGCCGGCCGGCGACTTCCCGGTCATGTCGACGGACACCTCGGGCACGCGCTTCACCCTGCCCAAGGAAGACCTCGCCCGGCTGATCGACAAGACCCGGTTCGCGGTCTCGACGGAGGAGACGCGCTACTATCTGAATGGCCTGTATCTCCACACCGTGGCCGAGAACGGCATTCCCCTGCTGCGCGCCGTCGCCACCGACGGCCACCGCCTGGCCCTGGCCGAGACCCCCGCGCCCGAGGGCGCCGCCGGCGGCCCCGGCGTCATCGTTCCGCGCAAGACCATCGACCAGGTCCGCCGCCTGCTCGACGACGGCTCCGGCCCGGTCGAGGTGATGGTCTCGCCGCAGAAGATCCGCTTCGAATTCGGCCAGGCGTCCCTGACCTCCAAGGTCATCGACGGCGCCTTCCCCGACTACATGCGCGTGATCCCCAAGGGGAACGACAAACAGGCCGACATCGACAACGCCCTGTTCGCCCAGGCCGTCGACCGTGTCGCCACCATTTCCGCTGAAAAGAGCCGCTCGGTGAAGCTGGCCTTCGAGCTGGATCGCGTGACCCTGACGGTGCGTAACATGGAGGCCGGGCAGGGGGTCGAGGAGGTCGAGATCGGCTATTCCGAAGAGCCCTTCGAGATCGGCTTCAACGCCCGCTATCTGCTGGACGTCGCCGGCCAGATCACCGGCGAGACGGCTCATTTCAAATTCGCCGACCCGGCCAGCCCGACGCTGGTGCTCGATCCGGGCGATCCCGGCGTCCAGTATGTGCTGATGCCGCTGCGGGTGTAGGCGCGCACAAAATTCCGCTCATCCCGGCGAAAGCCGGGACCCAGTGCTTTCGTGACGTACGGAGGTTCCGGTTGGCGTTCTTCACCTACATCGTCGCCAGCCGTCGGAACGGGACGCTCTATACTGGCTCGACCGACGACCTCGCTCGGCGCACCGCCGAGCATCGCGACAAGGTCCGGCGCGGCTTTGCGTCGAAACACGGCGCGACCATCCTCGTCTGGTACGAATGGCATGACAGCCGTGAGGCCGCCTTCCGCCGCGAGCGCCGGATCAAGGAATGGAAGCGGGCGTGGAAGCTGGAACTGATCGAGCGGACCAATCCCGGCTGGAACGATCTGTTCGAAACGCTCTTCTGAACCGCCGGTGTTCCTGCGAAAGAACTGGGTCCCGGCTTTCGCCGGGATGAACGGATTTTTTCGCGATCTTGATCACGACCCTCACCCTCACCGACTTCCGCTCCTATGCGAGCGCCACCCTGCCCCTCGCGGAGGGGTCGGTGGTGCTTCACGGGCCGAACGGGGCGGGCAAGACCAATCTGCTCGAGGCCCTCAGCCTGTTCACCCCCGGCAAGGGACTGCGCGGGGCTGCGGCGCCCGAGATGGGTCGGCGCGAACCGGGCGAGGCGAGCGGCCGGGCCTGGGCCGTCGCCGCCGTCCTGACCGACGGCGACGGCGAGACCAGACTGGGCACCGGCGTCCAGTCCGCCGGCGCCGCCCGCCGCATCGTCCGCATCGACGGCGAGACGGCCCAGCCCGGCCGCCTGCTCGACCATCTGCGCCCGGTCTGGGCCACGCCCGAGCAGGACCGGCTGTTCTCGGACGCCCGCGCCGCCCGGCTGCGCTTCTTCGACCGGCTGGTCTTCGCCGCGGACCCCGCCCACGCCGCCTCTGTCTCGGCCTATGAGAAGGCCCTGCGCGAACGTTTGCGCCTGCTGACCGAAGGCGCCGAGGGCCGGGCCGCCGACCCCCTGTGGCTCGACGCCCTGGAGATCCGGCTGGGCGAGGCGGGGGCCGCCGCCGCCCTCGCCCGCGCCGCCGCCCTGACCACCCTCCAGTCCGCCATCGACGCCCGGTCCGACCGGCCCTTCCCCCAGGCCGACCTCGGCCTGACCGGCGAGGCCGAGACGCTGGCCGCATCCGCCGCGGACGAGGCCGCCATCGCCGCCGTCATCCGCGAAGGCATGGCCCGCTCCCGCGCCCGCGACGCCGCCGCCGGCCGCTCCCTGTATGGCCCGCACCGCTCCGACCTGACCGCCCTGCACCGCGAGAAAAACCGCCCCGCCGCCGAGGGCTCCTCCGGCGAGCAGAAGGCGCTGGTCCTCAACCTGATCCTCGCCCAGATCACCCGCCTCGCGGATCAACCC
>NZ_DATMYH010000067.1:0-30530 GCF_035561115.1 Brevundimonas sp. | reverse complement strand
TCCTTGCCCCGGAAGGCCCCGGCCGCTGTCAGGCCGCCGCTGGACTGCATGAACAGCAGCGGGGTGGCCTCGCCCAGATCGGCGCCCACACGGTCGACGTAGGCGCGCAGGATCGGCGACAGGTAGGCGTCGGCCACGGTGGTGTCGCCGCGTCCGATCAGCTTGATCAGGGCCCCGACCTCATGACTGACCGAGACCTGTTCGAAACCGACCTCGCGGGCGATCTCCGCCAGGCGCGTCTCATGGCCGGTGAAGCGCCAGCCATGCACCAGAACGATGGCGACGGCGCGCAAGCCCGCCGCATGCGCCGCGGCCAGGTCGGCGCGGGCCCGGTCCTCGTCCAGCGTCTGTTCGACCGTTCCATCGGCGCGGACGCGTTCGCCGATTTCGACGACCCGATCGTAGAGCTGTTCATTGAGGATGATGCGGCGGGCGAAGATGTCGGGGCGGCTCTGCCAGCCGATCCGCAACGCGTCGCCGAAGCCGCGGGTAATCGCCAGCAGCGTCGGTTCACCCTTGCGTTCCAGCAGGGCGTTGGTCGCCACCGTGGTGCCCATGCGGATGGCGTCGACGCGGCCCTCCGGCAACGGCCCCGGCGCGGCGCCCAGGATGCGGCGCACGCCCTCGACCGCGGCGTCCGCATATTGCTCCGGATTGTCGGACAGCAGCTTGCGGGTTTCCAGCCGGCCGTCCGGCGCACGGGCGACGATATCGGTGAAGGTGCCGCCGCGGTCGATCCAGAAGCGCCAGCCGTGGCGAGCGAAGATCGAGGGCGCGCTCATGGGGTCGCTCCGGCGGGCTGTCCCGGCAAGGGTTGGATTTATGCAGATAGCCGGTGCGACCGCTGTCCGTCCAACGACAACTTTCCTACCGGCGTGAGGCGCGAGGGCGGGCCCGCCGTCGACCTATTTCAGGACCGCCGGAAGCCAGAGCGACAGGGCGGGCACGAATGTGACAAGCATCAAAACCCCGGCGCAGGCCAGCCAGAACGGCCAGATGGTCTTCAGCGCCCGCGTCATCGGCACGCCCGCGATGGCGCTGCCGACGAAGAGCACGGACCCCACCGGCGGGGTGATCAGGCCGATGCCGCAGTTCAGCAGCAGGATGACGCCGAACTGGACGGGATCGACGCCGAAAGCCTTGGCCACCGGCAGGAAGATGGGCGTGCAGATGATGATCAGCGGCGCCATGTCCATGAAGGTGCCGAGGATCAGCAGGATGACGTTGATCAGCAGCAGGATCAGGATGGGGTTGTCGGTCAGGGTCTGCAGCAGGCTGACCATCATCACCGGCGCCTGCATATAGGCCATCAGCCAGCCGAAGGCGCCGGCGCAGCCGATGATGAACAGGACGGCTCCCGAGGTGCGCGCGGCCCCGAGGCAGGCGGCCTTGAAGGCGGACCAGCTCATGTGGCGATAGACCAGGCCCGTCACCACGGTCGCATAGACCACGGCGATCGAGGCGCTTTCCACCGCGGTGAATATGCCGGCCCGGATGCCGCCGAAAATGATGCCCACCAGAAGCAGGCCCGGCACGGCCGCGACCAGCCGGGTAGCCACGGCGCGCCAGCCCGGAAAGGCTTCGGCCGCGTATCCGCGCTTGCGGGCCACCACATAGGCGGTGACCATCAGGGTCGCGGCCAGCAGCAGGGCGGGAATGACGCCGGCCGCGAACAGATCCGAGATGGAAACGCCGCCCCCGGCCGAGGCCGAGTACAGGATCATGTTGTGAGACGGCGGCACCAGCAGCGCCACCAGCGCCGCTGAAATGGTGACATTGACCGCATAGTCGGAGTCATAGCCCCGCTTCTGCATCTGCGGGATCATGGTCCCGCCGATGGCCGAGACATCTGCGATGGCGCTGCCAGAGACGCCGCCAAACAGGGTCGAACCTACGACGGTGACCTGGCCCAGGCCCCCGCGCACATGGCCCACCATGGATGAGGCAAGGGCGATCATCCGGTCGGACAGCCCCCCCTTCATCATCAGCTCGCCGGTGAAGATAAACAGCGGGATGGCCAGCAGGGCCACTGACGTGATGTCGGACCCCATCTGCTGGAACACCACGATCGGGGGCAGGGCCAGATAGAGGACGGTGGCCAGGGTGGCGGCCAGAAGGGAGAAGGCGACCGGCACGCCGATCGCGAGCAGAACAGCCATCAGGCCGAAGAGGATGACGTATTCCATACTTCAGGCCTCGGCTTCGGAGGGGCTGTCGGAAGGCGCCGTCGGCGGCGTGTAGTCGCCGGTCAGCAGCCGCTCGATCGAGAACAGCAGGATCAGGGCCCCGCCCACGCACAGTCCGGCGAACTTCAGACCCGACGGCAGGGGCGCCCCGGCCATGGCGACGGACCAGTCATCCACCATCAACTGGCCCCCCAGTGTCATCAGTCCGGCGCCCGAGGCGGCGGCGATCACCCGCGACACCGATTTCATCAGCCACTGGCCGCGCGAGGGCATGGCGTGAAGCAGGGTCTCGAAGGCGAAATGGGTCTCGCGCCGCACCGCGACCGAAGCTCCGAACATGACGGCGAAGCTCATCAACAGCAGGGCCAGGGGTTCGGTCCAGCCTGGACTGTCGTTGAGCACATAGCGGGCGAAGACCTGCCAGGCCTGGATCAGGGCCATGAGCACCAGGGCGACGCCGGCGGCGGCCATGACGGCGCCGGTCAGGCCGTCCAGTGCGCGGACGATCCCTTTGCGGGGTTCAGACATGCAACGCCCTCCCTGAGCGCCGTTCGGTTGCGCGGCCGTTCAGGCGACCGCTGCGATACGTTCGTGGAGCGCGCGCAATCGCGGCTCGGCCAGATATTTGTCCAGCACCGGCTGGACAGTCGAAGCGAAGGCGGCCTTGTCGGCCTGTGTCACCTGCACCCCCGCGGCGATGACGGCGGCGCGGGCCTCGGCTTCCCGCCTGTCCCACTCAACGCGCATGATCTGGACCGAACGGCGAGCGACGTCGCGCACGAGTTCGCGGTCGGCTGGCGTCAGCCGGTCGAAGCTGGTCTTCGACATCAGCAGGGCGTCGGGCGAGAAGGAATGTTCCGTCTCGCTCCAGTAGCGGGCGACCTCGAACTGACGGCTGGACTGATAGCTGGGCCAGTTGTTCTCGGCCCCGTCGATCAGATGGGTCTGGAGCGAGGAGAAAACGGCTCCGAACGTCAGGGGGGTCGGGTTGGCGCCCATGGCCCGGATCGAGTCGAGGAAGATGTCGGACTGCGGCGCGCGCATCTTCAGACCGCGCATCTCGCCGGGTTCGGAAACCGGGTGGCGGACGTTGTAGAAGCTGCGCGGAGCGGCGTCGTAATAGGCAAGACCGACTAGGCCGCGGCCCTCGAACACATTCAGCAGTTCGGTGCCGATATCGCCGTCGACGACGGCGCGAACATGCGGCACCGAGCGGAAGACATAGGGCAGGGCCAGAAGTCGGGTCTCGGGGAAGGCGTTGTTCAGGGCGGCGACGGCCACGCGGCAGATGTCGATGGCCTGGAAGCGGGTCAGGCCGATCGAATCGTCCTCGGTGCCCAGTTGGCCGGCCGGGAACTGGGTGATCGCAAGCCGGCCGTCCGTCAGCCGCGACAGCTCCTCGCCCATCCATTTGACGGCGGTTACGGTCGGATAGTCGGCCGGATGTACGTCGACGGCGCGCAAGACAGTCCGACCGCCCGACGCCGGGCGCGGTCCGCACGCGGAGAGGCCCAGGGCGCCGGCGCCCAGCGTCAGACCCAGTGCGCGGCGTGTGAGGCTCATGAGACGGCTCCCGTCGCGGCGACGGCCCGGCAGGCGATCCGCCCGTCGGGGCCGAAATCGGCCACGGCGGACTGGCCGATGTGGATATCGTGCACTCCGGTCGCCGCACCTGTCGAGATCAGTTGCCCCGCCTCCAGCCGGCGGCCGCGTGCGTGAAGCAGGTTCAGCAGGAAGGCGAGCGAATCCAGGGGGCCGCCGGGAATGTCGCCCGCACCGCCCCTGCCGACCGGCTCACCGTCGATGGCGACCGTGCAGATCAGGTCCGGGAGGCGGTCGCGCCAGCCGGAGATTTCCTCGCCCAGAATCAGACCGGCGTTGTTGCCGAAGTCGGAGGCCGTAACGGCCGGGCCATGGTCATTGATGCCGGGGAACGGGCTGCCCGCGATCTCCACGCCCGTGAGCACCCGGCCGACCAGGGGCGCGACCGACTCCGCCGTCCAGTCGCCGCGGTCCGGCGCGGTTTCACCCAGGGCGACGACATACTCCGCCTCGACCGCCGCGAAGCCGCCGTCGATGACAGGGAAGCGGGTCGGCTCGGCGCCGGCCTGCCAGACATTGCGGGAAAAGATCGGACCGGCGAGCCGGCCCGCGCCATATTGCTGATCCAGCGGCGACCTGATCCGTCCCAGTTTCCAGCCCGCGATCCGGTCCGGCCAGGCGGCGATCGCCTCATCCTGGATGTCGTAGGCCTCGGCCAGGGTGGCCGGGACAGGACCGGGGTAGGGCGACAGGAAACGTCCGGCGCGGCGCGCCTCGACGAAGGCGCGCGCGGTCGGCGGCGGGTTGGTTTTGTCGTATGCGTGGCTCACGCCGCCTCCCGTTTGACGAAGACATTGCGCAGGAAGGAAACCGGTGTCAATTTGAATCCGGCGTTGCCCGTGCGGCGGCGCTATAGCTCAAGGTCGTGGCGACAGCGACCGTGCGACAGGATGGAAACATGACCCGGCTCCCCCGCCACTCTCGCCTTATCGCCTCTTTCGTCGCCCTGCTGGCGGCGCTGGTCCTCCCGTTCGGGACGGCAGGGGCGCAGGTCCCCGCGACAGATGGCGCGATGACGGCGGCCCTGCCCGCCTTCCCCGGAGCCCTCGGCTGGGCCGCGGCGACACCGGGCGGACGCGGCGGCCAGATCCTTCGCGTCACCAATCTGAACAGCGAAGGCCCGGGATCGCTGCGCGCGGCGATCGAGGCCGATGGCCCGCGCATCGTGGTGTTCGAGGTCGGGGGCGTCATCGACCTGGGCAGGAAGACGCTGAGGCTGCAGAACCCCTTCATCACCATCGCCGGCCAGACAGCCCCGTCCCCGGGCGTCACCCTGATCCGCGGCGGCATGGACATCACCGCCCACGATGTCGTCGTGCAGCACATCCGCATCCGCCCCGGCTCAGCCGGCGGCGAGTGGATGAGCGGCTGGGACGAGGACGGTATTTCCACAGTCGGCGCGTACAATGTCATCATCGACCACTGCAGCCTGACCTGGGCGACCGACGAGAATCTCTCGGCCTCGGGTCCGCGCTTTACGGGGTCGACGCCGGCCGAATGGCGGCAGGGCACCAGCCACGCCATCACCTTCTCGAACAATCTGAACGGCGAAAGCCTGGCCTATTCGACCCATTCCAAGGGCGAGCATTCCAAGGGCTCGCTGATCCACGACAACGTCACCGACCTCCTGATCGTCGGCAATCTGTACGCCCACAACTATGAGCGCTCCCCGCTGTTCAAGGGCGGGGTCCACGGGGTCATCGCCAACAATCTGATCTACGATCCGGGCCCGCGCGCCATCCACTACAACCTCGCGCCGGAGGAGTGGGGCAGCGTTCCGTTCGAGGTCGGGAAGATGACCGTGGTGGGCAATGTCCTGCGCGCCGGGCCGTCCACCCCGACTGACCGTCTGGCCTTCATGATGATCGGCGGGGCGGGCGATGTGGAATATTATGGCCGCGACAACATCGCGGTTGATCAGGTCGGAGAGCCGATCCGGATGTTCGGCCGCTACACCACCTCGCCCGCCCGAATCATCGAAATGCGTCGCCCGCCGGTGTGGTGGGATGGGCTGACTCCCATGCCCGCCCTGGACGTTCAGCGCGCGGTGTTGGCCAATGTCGGGGCCCGGCCGTGGGACCGGGACATGCGCGACGTGCTGCTGATCGCCGAGGTCGCCGAGGGCCGCGGGGAGATCATCGACCACGAGCGCGAGGTCGGCGGCTATCCGCCGGTGGTCGAGGCGACCCGCAGGCCGTTCAATCCCGACGACTGGGATCTGAGATTCATGACGCCCCTGCGCGACGATGTGCTGGACCGACCGGCGACCCGACGCGGAACCTGAGCCGCTGACAGAACCCGCATTGAGGGTTAGACACGGCCTGAACCATCGAAAGACGTCTGCGCGTGAGCGAACCGAAACGCCCCTCGGGCAAGCCCGCCACCATCAACGACATCGCCCGGCTGGCCGAAGTGTCGAAGAAGACCGTCTCGCGGGTCATCAACAACTCGCCCTTCGTCAAGGAGGATACCCGCAAACGGGTCGAGGCGGTGATCGCCGAACATGGCTACAGCCCCGATCCGCAGGCGCGCGGCCTTGCGTTCCGGCGCTCCTTCCTGGTCGGGATGATCTACGACAACCCCAGCCCGAACTATGTCGTCAACATGCAGCAGGGCGTGCTGGACGCTGTCCGGGGTTCGGGCCTCGAACTACTGGTCCACCCCTGCAACCGCGGATCAGAGACCTTTCTGAATGAGGTCCGCGCGTTCATCGTGCGGCAAAAGCTGTTTGGCGTGGTGATGCCGCCATCCGTGTCGGAAGACGACCGGGTGGTCGCTATCCTGCGCGAGGCCGACTGTCCTTATGTCCGCATCGCCTCGGTTTCGCTGGATGAACCGGCGCGCATGGTCGTGACGCATGACAGCCGCGGCGCGGCGCGGGCGGCGCGCCATCTCGCCGAACTCGGCCACCGCCGGATCGCCTTCATCTCGGGACCCGACAGTTTCCGTTCGTCGCACGAGCGGGGCCGGGGGTTCGCCGAGGGGCTGGCCGAACATGGCCTGACACTGGACCCGGCGTATGTGAGGCGCGGGGCCTATACCTTCGAATCCGGCGTCGAGGCGGCGACGGAATTGCTGGCCCTGCCGCAGCGGCCGACGGCCATCTTCGCGGGCAACGACGAAATGGCCATCGGGGTCATGAAGGCCGCTCGGGACGCCGGACTGAAGGTGCCGGAAGACCTCTCCATTGTCGGTTTTGACGACCTGCCCATGGCCTCGCGGGTCTGGCCCAACCTGACGACCGTGCGCCTGCCGATCCGGGACATGGGCCGGATGGCGGCCGAGAAGCTGACGGCCCGAAGCCGCGGACTGGATCCGGCGACCCTGATCCAGCCCGAAGTCGATCCCTCGCTGGTCGTGCGGGATTCGACGGCGGCGCCGGGGCGGTAGGAGCGGCCTGTCTTCCGCGGCGTTGTCATTCGGATGGCGCGGCCGGCGGACGCACGACGGCGGCCTCGTAGACGACCAGCTCGCCGCCACTGCCTTCGAGCCGTATTTTCGGGTCGCCGGCCCTGTCGGGCAAGTCCAGCTCGCGCCAGTGGAATCCGTCCGCGGACTCCGGCCCCCAGACCACTTCGCCGATGACGTCGCTGTCCACGGAAACGCGGCAACGTTGTCCCGCATCGCCTCCCCAATAGACGAGGCGCAATCTCGCGGGCCCGCTGCTGCGCGACAGGCGGGCCTCCACAAAGCCGTTCTCCCGGATGCGGCGGCCGCTCCGGCCGTTCAGCTGGATGATCTCGGCGCGATCGGCCGACACGTTGTGATCGACCTCGGGCTGCTGCTCGCCGAAGAAGACGGTGTCCACGGTGCGTCGGGCCAGATCGACCCGACGCGCCTCCCGTTGCAGATAGCTGGCCCGCTCCGCCTCCCACCGCGCGGGGGTGAAGACCGGCATGTAGACGGCGGTGCGGCGGTCATGGAGCGGGAAGAACGGAGCCAGTCCCGTTCCCGTGGCCCCGGCCGAGCGGACAAGGAAGTGATGAGGTCGGCCAGCCTCGGCCTGAAGCAGGCCGGTCGGATTCCCTTGCGTCACCAGCGCCGGCGCGAACGCCTCGAACGGTTGATCCGCGGGCCCCAGGTCGGCGGCGAGCACCAGGGGGCCGCTGAGGTAGGCGCCGAGGTTTGGATCGTCCGGCGTCGGCTCGAACCTCAACGGCAGATCCAGCGCCAGTTCGATCCGGTCCCCGTCCGCCCAGCGCCTCTGAAGCCTCGCGTAGCCCTCCTCCCGATCGACCGCGACGGCGCGTCCGTTGAGCGTCAGTTCGGCGGCCGTCGCCCATGCCGGCAACCTGAGAGCCAGCTCAATGGGCCCGGACGGCGCCTTCGTCACCGTAAGGCTGACGAGGCCGTCGGCCGGATAGGCCGTGTCCAGATCAAGCTGAAGGCCCTCGTCCGGCAGCGACAGCGTCGAGGGAATGAAGAGATTGACGAAAAGGGTCTGCCGGCTGCGCCAGTAGATGGAGTCCGCATGTTTGGCATGGCTCTCCATTCCGGATCCGACACAGCACCAGAAGCTGTCCTCGGCCGTCGAATAGCTGCGCCGCACGCCGGCGGACAGGGGCATGAAATAGACGAAACGGCCGTCGGCCGGCCGCTGGTGGGCCATGATGTGATTGAGCAGCGCCCGTTCGTAGTAGTCGAACAGCGCCGCTTCCGGTTTCCAGCCGTAGAGATGGCGGGTCAGCTTGAGCATGTTGTAGGTGTTGCACGCCTCGCAGGTGGTCTCGGACACATGGCGAGAGATCATGTCCGGCGGCGTGAAATGCTCCCGATCGGAGTTGCCCCCGATGACATAGCTGTGCCGTCGCACCACCGTCTCGTGGAAGAAGCGGGCCGTCCGGGCCTCGGCCTCATCCCCCGTGAGCTCATGAAGGCGCGCCAGCCCCAGAACCTTCGGAATCTGGGTGTTGGCGTGCAGACCCGCGAGTTCGTCCCGGCCCTCCGCCAGGGGATCGAGGACCGCGCGATGACGCAGCCGCCCGGCGACGTCCAGCCAGCGCCGGTTTCCGGTCAGTGCGTAGTTCCCGGCGAAGGCGTCGTTGAGGCCGCCATGCTCGGCGATCAGGACCTGCTGAACCTGATCGTCGGTGAGGACGTCGAGGATGCCGGCGAGGTACTCCGCCATGCGCGTGGCGGTCTCGAGCGCTCCGGGGACGCCGGCGCGCGAATGGGCGTCGAGGAGGCCGGCGTGCACCTTGTGCCAGACGTAGAGCGGCACCCAGCCGCCGTTCAGGGTGAAGGGGTTGACCTCTATGTCACCCCTTCGAAGCCGCTCGTACACTTGTTTGCCATCGACCGCGTCGGTCTGTCCCCAGAGCGTCGCTCCGCCGATATAGCCGTCGCCGTGGGCGGCCTGGATGCGGGCGAGTTCAGTCACGGTATAGCGCAGCCGTTCCCTCAGCGTCGCGTCGCCGGTGTTCTCCACCAGCAGGGCGCACGCGGTCAGATAGTGGCCGAGCGTATGGCCGGCGATGCTTTGACTCTCCCAGCCGCCGTATTTCGACGCCTTGGGTTCCAGGCCCGCCGCCTTGTGGAAATTGTGCAGCAGGCGGTCTGGCGACAGCGACGCCAGCCAGGCCTGGTTGGCTGCCTGGGCCTCCGCGAAGATCGACGGCTTCAGGGTCACGAACCGGGAGGACAGGGCGGTCGCCCGTTCGCCCGATCCGGCCGCCGCCGGCGGGAGCGAGGCGAGCAGGGCCGCCCCGGCCGCCGAGCACAGGATCTGGCGGCGGTCGTATCCTGGCATCGCGATCAGCTCCGACGCCGCGATCCGGCGCAGCTCCCTGAAAATGGTAGCGCTAACCGACGTGAGGCGGAAGCGGGGGCGCCGCCGGATGCTCCTTCGTTGCAGACGCCCGGACGCCTTGCTCCCGGTCATGACACCGGTTACCTAGACGGCGCGCTTCGAGCCGGACAAGGTGACCTCATGTACTGCAAGACCTATCACGCCACCCACCCGGACATGATGGACGGGGTCACCAACGACCAGCTGCGCGAGCGCTATCTGATCGACGGCCTGTTCGAGGGGGGTCGCATCCGCCTGAACTACACCCACTACGAGCGCTTCGTGATCGGCGGCGTCGAGCCGGAAGCGGCGACGGTGAGGCTGCCCGACCAGACCGAACCGGCCTCGGCGGCCGGCCATCCATTCCTGGAGCGGCGCGAGCTGGGCGTGGTCAACGTCGGCGGCGCGACCGGCACGGTCACCGTGGACGGACAGACCTATACGCTGGAGGCGAACGACGGCCTGTACGTCGCCATGGGCTCGAAGGACGTGACCTTCTCCGGCGACACCCGCTTCTACCTGGCCTCGACGCCCGCCCACGTCCGCTACGAGACCAAACACATCTCGCTGAGCCAGGCCGTGCCGCTGGAGCGGGGCGCGCTGGAGACGTCGAACGAGCGGACGATCTATCAGTATATCGTCCCGGCCACCTGCCAGTCGTGCCAACTGCTGCTGGGCCTGACGATCCTGAAGACCGGCAGCGTCTGGAACACCATGCCCCCGCACCTGCATGACCGGCGGTCGGAGGTCTATTTCTACTTCGGCCTGTCCGACAACGACCGGGTGTTCCACTTCATGGGCGAGCCCGACGCCCAGCGGCACATCGTGGTCGCCGACGGCGAGGCCGTGGTGTCGCCTCCGTGGTCGATCCACATGGGCTCGGGCACCTCGAACTACACCTTCATCTGGGCCATGGGCGGCGAGAACCTGGACTATACGGACATGACCATCCTCGACATCTGTCAGCTGAAATGAGCGGCTTCGACCTCAGCGGCCGCACGGCCCTCGTCACCGGCGCCAACACCGGACTGGGCCAGGCCATCGCGGTCGGTCTGGCCGAAGCGGGAGCCGACATCGTCGCCGTCGGCCGTTCGGCGCCGACCGAAACCGAGGCGCTGGTCACGGGTCTGGGCCGGGCCTTCAGGGCCGTCTCCGCCGACCTCGGCTCCATCGCTCCGATCGCCAATGTGGTCGCCCAGGCGGGGCCTGTCGACATCCTCGTCAACAACGCCGGCATTATCCGCCGCGCCGACAGTCTCGACTTCACCGAGGAAGACTGGGACGCGGTGATCGACACCAATCTGAAGACCGCCTTCTTCCTCAGCCAGGCTGTGGCCCGGACATGGGTCGCCGGCGGCCGGGGCGGCAAGATCATCAACATCTGTTCGATGCTGTCCTTCCAGGGCGGCATCCGGGTGCCGTCCTACACCGCCTCCAAGAGCGGACTGGCCGGACTGACGCGCCTGCTGGCCTGCGAGTGGGCGGCGAGGGGCATCAACGTCAACGGCATCGCGCCGGGCTATTTCGAGACCAGTAACACCGAGGCCCTGCGAGCGGACGAAACGCGCAACCGCGACATCCTCGCCCGCATCCCCGCCGGGCACTGGGGCAAGCCCTCGGATCTGGTGGGCGCGGCGGTTTTCCTGTCGTCGGACGCGGCCAGCTATGTCCACGGCACGGTGCTGGCGGTCGACGGGGGCTGGCTGGCCCGCTAGCGGCCGGCCGATGTACGTCCATTTCTGACGCAGGCGCATGCTTCTTCATTGTCCGCGTCCTCGGGCCGGTCTTTGACACGTCCATCGTGCGGTTCGGGGCCGAGTCCAAATTGTCCGCTAAAACTGCGGAAGCGGACTCTCCTGAGGAGTCCGATGAGTCCGCGAAATTCCGGAACACGGTCACATCCGGATCCGGCCCGACGCTCGGGCGATCCAGCCCTCGCCCCGGCCTCCAGGAAAGGCGGCGGGGCCTGTCGTGAGCACCTGCTCCGGGACCGGGGTGTGCTTCCAAAGTCACGCAGACCGGCGTTACGGCCGCGCTTGCCGTCTTGGAGAACAGAAGCGGGGTTGCGAAAACGCGGATCATAGGGTTAGGCTTCGATTGATACCGGTGTCAGAACTATTCCATTCAGATATGACACCGGTGTCAAACGGGACGGCCAATGATGTCGAACCGCAAGAATCGATAGACCGGGGTCACCTCGGCGTTCTGTATGCCCAATTGGGAGGAGGCATATGATGCAAGCCATTGAGCCGGGGATGACCCGTGCATTTCGCCGTATTCTGTTCACGGGAGCGTCCGGACTGGCCGTGGCCCTGTCGCTGGGAATAGGGGGCGCCGCCGCGCAGGATGCGCCGCCTCCCGGCCAGGACGACGCGACCGAGATTGACGAGGTGGTCGTCACCGGCTTCCGGAGCAGCCTTGCTCAAGCCTTGAACGTCAAACGTCGCGAGGCCGGCGCCGTGGATGTCATTATGGCCGAGGACATCGCCGACTTCCCGGACCAGAACCTGGCCGAGTCGATCCAGCGCATTCCCGGGGTAGCCATCACTCGCGACGCAGGCGAGGGGCGGAATATCTCGGTCCGCGGTCTCGGTCCCGACTTCACTCGCATCCGCATCAACGGCATGGAAGCCTTGGGCACCACCGGCGGCACCGACAGCTCCGGCGGCACCAATCGGGGCCGCGGCTTCGACTTCAATGTCTTCGCTTCTGATCTCTTCAACAACATCACGGTGCGCAAGACCGCCTCGGCCGACGCCGAGGAGGGGTCGCTGGGCGCCACGGTCGACCTGCAGGTCGCGCGGCCGTTCGACTATCCAGGCTTCACAATGGCCGCTTCGGGCCAGATGGGCTGGAACGACCTTGCCCAGAACGGCGACCCCCGCGCCGCCTTTCTGATCTCCAATACCTGGGCGGACGGGACCTTCGGGGCCCTGCTGTCGGTGGCCTATTCAAGCCGCGCGGCGTTGGAGGAAGGCCATAGCACCGTCCGCTGGCAGGGCGGGAACGTCGGTTCCGGGCCCGGAGCTGTCAATGCCTTCACCCCGCGCCTGCCGCGATATGGCATTCTTGAACATGACCAGGAACGTCTGGGCGTCACTGCCGCCCTGCAGTGGCGGCCGAGCGACCGCACCGAGATCAGCTTCGACTTGCTGTACGCGGACTTCAGCGCGACGCGGTTCGAGCATTTCCTTCAGGCCCCGGATTTCAGCGCCGGGGGGGCAGGCGGCCGGGCCGGCATCGTTGTGGTCGACTCCGAAGTCGATGCAAACGGCAACCTCATCTATGGCGTGTTCGACAACGTCGATGTGCGTTCGGAATCCCGCTTCGACGAGTTGCAGACCGAATTCACCCAGCTGACCTTGAACCTGTCGCATGAGTTTTCGGACACGCTGCGTATCAGCGGCTTCCTGGGCTCCTCCACCTCGGAGCACGACAACCCGATCCAGACTACCCTGCTGTTCGATCACGCCAACTCGGACGGCTACACCTACGACTACCGTGATAACGCCAACCTGCCGATGATCAGCTACGGCTTTGACGTTGAGGATCCAGCCAGCTGGAGGCTAAGCCAGATCCGGCTTCGGCCGCAGACAGCGGACAACACCTATGAGACCGCCCAGCTCAACGGCGGGTGGGACGTAACCGACAGCATCACCTTGCGCGGCGGGCTGTTCCTCAAGAAATACACCTTCGAAACCACCGAACTGCGCCGAGATCCGGCGTCCTGCGGTCTGGCCCCGACGGGCAATGCCGAAGGCTGTATCCCGGCGGCCATCGCAGGCACGCCGATCTCGGACTATAGCCGTCTGGTCAGCTTCGCCGACCAGTGGGACATCCCCGCCGGATCGGCGCTGCGCTGGTTGGTACCGGACTACGCCGCCGCTGACGCCTTGTTCAATTTCAGCGGCTTCCCGATGAGCTTCATCCCCTCACGCGGCAACAACCGGTCGGTGGAGGAGGAGAGCCAAGGCGCCTACGTCCAAGCCGATTTCGACACCCTGGTCGGCCAGATGCCCGTGCGCGGCAACATCGGCCTTCGCTATATCGAGACCGACCAATCCTCGACCGGCTATACGCTGTCCGCCGGGGCCCCGGTTTTCACTGAGGCGAACCGCAGCTACGACGATCTGCTGCCGTCCATGAACCTGGTGGTCGAACCGATCGAGAATCTCCTGATCCGGGTCGGGGCGGCCAAGGTCATGACGCGGCCGGGCCTCGGGTCGCTGACCCCCGGCGGCACGGTATCGGTTTCGGGCAACAATCGGACGGTCAACTCGGGCAACCCCTTGCTCGACCCGACCAGGGCGACAACCTACGACGTGGCCGTCGAGTGGTATTTCGCGCCGGAGTCCATTGTGTCGCTGGCCCTGTTCCGGAAAGAGATCAGCAGCTTCGTCGCCAATGACACGGTGACCCAGCCTTTCACCGGCAACTCCCTGGGGCTGCCGGACAGCGTGGCCGTCGCGGCCTGCGGCGCCACCCCGGGCTGCTCCCCGGGGGCCGACTGGGTATTCAATCAGCCCGTCAACACCGACGGCGGCGACCTCGATGGATTCGAGATCAGCTATCAGCAGCCCCTGATCTTCCTTCCAGGCATTCTGAGCAATCTTGGCGTGCTGGCGAACTACACCTATGTGGACTCCCAGATCGAGTATCCGAACGGCACCACCAACACCCTGACCAACTTGTCCAAGCGGGCCTACAACGCCACCCTCTATTACGAGGATGACCGGTTCAGCGCGCGGGTTTCCGGAACCTATCGCGACGGCTACCTGACCCAGGTCCCCGGCCGCAATGGCAACGCGATCGAGGGGGTGGTCGATACTTTCAACATCGACGCAGCGGCCTCCTATCAGGTCAACGACCAGCTTTCGCTGACCATCGAGGGAATCAACCTGACTGACGAGGTTCCGACGCAGTACGTCGGCATCCACAATCTGGTTTCGGTTCACCACCACACCGGGCGTCAATTCTTCGCTGGCTTCCGATACAGCTTCTAGATCACCTTCTCCTGAACGTGCCTTGAGGGCCGGCGGCGCGGGTCGCCGGTCCTCTCTTTCTTTCATTTCAACGCCGCCGGGACACGCGTACAGGATTCACGGATGTCTTCCCTCCTGAACCTCCGTTCACCCGAAGATTGCCGCTGGGATATGGTCGCCCTGGGCGAGGTCATGCTGCGGTTCGACCCCGGCGAACGGCGGGTGCGCAATGCGCGTTCCTTCGACGTCTGGGAGGGCGGCGGCGAATACAATGTGGCGCGGGCCATCGCCAGGACCTTCGGCCTGCGTAGCGCCGTCGTCACGGCCTTGCCCGACAACGACCTCGGCTGGCTCGCTGACGAGATGATCGCCCAAGGCGGGGTGGACCGCAGCCATGTCATGTGGCGCGAAGCCGACGGTATAGGGCGCAACACGCGGCTGGGCCTCAACTTCACTGAACGCGGTTTCGGCGTCCGCCCCGCGCGGGGCCTGTCGGACCGGGCCAATTCGGCGGCCAGCCAGATGCGGCCCGGCGAGGTCGACTGGGACCGGCTGTTCGGCGAAGAAGGCGTGCGCTGGTTCCACACCGGGGGCATCTTTGCGGCCCTGTCCACGTCAACCGCCGAGGTCGCCATGGAGGCGGTGGAGGCGGCGCGGCGGCACGGGACGGTGGTGT
Source organism: Brevundimonas sp. (assembly GCF_035561115.1). Taxonomy (GTDB): domain Bacteria; phylum Pseudomonadota; class Alphaproteobacteria; order Caulobacterales; family Caulobacteraceae; genus Brevundimonas. The sequence continues at coordinate 15,296 of NZ_DATMYH010000067.1, read as the reverse complement.
CCTATGATCTCAACTATCGCGCCAGCCTGTGGGCCAGCCACCCGGATCCGGATGCCGCGCGCCGGGTGAACCGTGGCATCGCAGGCGCCGTCGACGTGATGATCGGCGATGGCCACGGGTTCGAAACCTGCCTCGGCGTCGATCTCGGAAAGCCGACGACCGGCGACGGGTCCGGCCTGGGGGCCTTCGCGTTCGCCGCCGCCGCCGAGGCCTTCTGTGGCCTCTTTCCCCGGACGAAGGTCGTGGCCGCCACCCTGCGGCGCCCGACGACGGCCAGCCGAAACGACTGGTCCGCGGCCGCCTGGAGCGCCGGTGAGCTGCAGACCGCGCCGGTCTGGACCGATCTCGAAATCATGGACCGGGTCGGAGGCGGGGACAGCTTCGTCTCCGGTCTGGCGTGGGCGCTGATGAACGACCTCTCCGTCGAGGAGGCCGTCGGATGGGGAGCCGCTCACGGCGCCCTGGCCATGACGACCCCCGGCGACGCCTCGATGGTCTCGCGTCAGGAGATCGCGGCCCTGTTGGCCGGCGGCGACGGCCGATCGATCCGTTGAGCGCGTGTTGACGCGCCGCGAAACCCTGGGTGCGTTGGCTGCTGCTGCGACGCTGCAGGCCCAACCGGCCCGCGCCCGCGTTTCGTCGCCCGTCGCCCGAACCGCCCACGGCCCGATCATCGGATCGCGGGACGGCGGAATACTCAGCTTCAAGGGTGTTCGCTACGGCGCCGACACCCGTCCGACCGGGTTCCAGCCTCCGCGCCCGCCGTCGCCATGGACGCGCCCGGCGGAGGCGCTGACCTATGGCGCCGCCAGTCCCCAGTCGGGCAGTGAGTCGAACCAGTCCGAGGACTGTCTGTTTCTGAATGTCTGGACGCCGGGGCTCGACGCCGGACGGCGCCCGGTGATGGTCTATATCCACGGCGGCGGCTACGGGACCGGATCGGGGTCGTCGCCGCTGTATGATGGAACGCGGCTGGCGGCGCGCGGCGATGTGGTCGTGGTCACCCTGAACCACCGACTCAACCTGTTCGGTTACGCCTATCTGGCCCGGCTGGAGGCGAGCCTTCCCCATTCGGGGAACGCCGGCCAGCACGACCTGATCCTCGCCCTGGGCTGGGTGCGGGACAATATCACGGCCTTCGGCGGCGATCCGGACCGGGTCATGCTGTTCGGCCAGTCTGGCGGAGGCGCCAAGATCGCCACCCTGATGGCCACCCCTTCAGCCGCCGGCCTGTTCCACCGGGTGGCGACCATGAGCGGTCAGCAGGTCACGGCCTCAGGCCCGTTGAACGCCGGGCGGCGGACTCGAGCGTGGCTGGATGCGTTGGGCGTCGCGCCGGACCGGGTCCGCGATCTGCTCCAGATGCCGGCGGATGCGTTGCTGGAGGCGGCCAGGACCACGGACCCCGTGCTCGGCTATGGGGGCCTGTATTTTGGCCCGGTGGTGGATCAGCAAAGCCTGTTCCGCCACCCCTTCTATCCGGACGCGCCGGCCCAGTCGGCGGGTATCCCCATGATCATCGGCAACACTCGCGACGAGACCTTGGCGTTTCTGGGCGGCGATCCGGCCAACGCCGGACTGACCTGGGAAACCCTGCCGGCGCGGATGTCGCCAGAGGTGATGCGGATCGACGTCGCTCCCGAAACCGTCATCGCCGAATACCGGCGGCTGTATCCGGACTGGTCTCCGGACCAGGTGCTGATCGGCGCTTCCACGGCGGGCCGTTCATGGCGCGCCGCGGTCATCGAAGCCGAGGCCCGTGCGGTTCAGGGCGCCCCCGCCTGGGTCTATCAGATGGACTTTCCCGGAACCCTGGACAACGGCCGCTCCGGCGCATTTCACACGGTGGACATCCCCCTGGCGTTCGACAATGTGGCCGCCGCCGGATCGCGTGTCGCAGGCCCTGGAGCCCAGGAGGTCGCCGCCCGTCTGAGCGACGCCTTCATTGCCTTCGCGCGCTCGGCCGACCCGAACCATGCCGGACTTCCTGCCTGGCCCCCCTATGGGCTCGTAGACCGCGAGACCATGGTGTTCGACGTCGTCGCCCGCCTTGAGAAAGATCCGCGCGAAGCCGAACGCCGCTTCTTCGCGCGGACGCCCTATGTCCAGCCGGGGACCTGAGACCCGGCCAAGGCAACCCGCCTCGGCGCGCAGCGTTGACCGCGCATGGCGGAAACAACCGGACTGACCCACGGCCCCATACCTGGTTCCGCGGTTCACCTTTGCGTGGACATGCAGCGACTGTTCGCTGAGGAGACCGAGTGGCGGACTCCATGGATCCGTCGTGTCCTGCCCCAGGTTGTGCGGCTGTGCGAACATGGACCGGAACGGACCTGCTTCACCCGCTTCGTCCCTCCGGCGCGACCGGGGGAGGGGACTGGAACCTGGCGCAGGTATTATGAGCGCTGGTCGTCGATGACGCTGGAGGCCCTGGGCCCCGGACTGATCGATCTGGTCCCGGAACTGGCGCTGTTCGCGCCCCCGGCCCTGGTCTTCGACAAGCGGGTATACTCGCCGTGGTTCAACGGCGCCCTGCATGAGTTGCTTCGGGAGCGTGGGGTCGACACCCTGGTCGTCAGCGGGGGCGAAACGGACGTGTGCGTCCTGGCGACCGTCCTCGGCGCGGTGGACCTCGGCTACCGGGTCGTCATCGCCGTGGACGCCCTTTGCAGTTCCTCGGACGAAACACACGACGCCACTGTCAGCCTCTATCATGACCGATACGGCCAGCAGATCGAAACCGCCCTTTGCGACGAGATCCTCGACGGGTGGGCCATTCGCGCAGGCTGAGCATGCTGCATCTGCGAGAAAAATGGACGCCGGCGCCCGAAAAGCCCGGCGCCGGGGCCGGCCGACCCGGAAGCAACATGCCGAGATCGCAGTCATTTTTCCACATCCGGCAAAAATATTGCGCCAAACGTCGTTCGCCCCTTGTCTATTTCGCAAATGCGGTAAACATTTCGCATATGCGTAATGCAGTCTTTGGGGGGATCAAATGACACGACTTCGTACCCTGGTTGCCGGAATGCTCGCCCTGCCGTTCGGGGGTCTGGCGAGCGCGGCCTCGGCAGCGGCGCCTGTTGCGCCGGACCCGGCGCTTCTGGCGCATCAGACGACCCTCGTCCTCGACGGGGCCGCGACCGGCTGGATCCTGACATCCACCGCCCTGGTTCTCCTGATGACCTTGCCGGGGCTGGCGCTCTTCTACGGCGGCATGGTCCGGCGCAAGAACGTCATCGCCACCATCACCCAGTCGCTGGGCGTGGCCTCTGTCGTCACCCTGGCCTGGTTCATCGCCGGCTACAGCCTGTCATTCGGCGTCGGCCAGCCGATCGGCGGCTACGCGGGCGACGAGGTCCAAAGCTACATCGGTTCGTTCCAGGCCCTGTTCCTGAACGGCGTCACCCCGACCACGGCGCATAGCCTGACGCCCGGATTGCCGGAGTATCTCTGGATCTCCTACCAGCTGACCTTCGCCATCATCACCCCGGCCCTGATCGCGGGGGCGTTCGCCGAACGGATCAAATATTCGGGGTTGCTGTTGTTCACCGGCCTGTGGACCCTGCTCGTCTACGCTCCGATTTGCCACTGGGTATGGGGCGGCGGCTTCCTCGGCGCGGCGGGGGTTCTGGACTTCGCAGGCGGCGCCGTGGTGCACGTCAACGCAGGTGTCGCCGGCTTGGTCTGCGCCATCTTCCTCGGGGCCCGGAAGGGCTACGGCAAGGAAAGCATCGTCGCTCACAATCCGGTGCTGACCATGATCGGCGCCTCACTGCTGCTGGTCGGCTGGATCGGCTTCAACGCAGGCTCGGCCTGGACTGCGGACTCCATCGCCTCCGTCGCCATCCTCAACACCATTCTGGCTGCGATGGCCGGCTCCCTGACCTGGAAGATCGTCGAGGTCATGGAAAAGCGGAAGCCGTCGCTGATCGGCGTGCTGTCCGGCCTGATCGCGGGCCTGGTCGCCATCACTCCGGCGGCGGGACTCGTCGATCCCAAGGGCGCGGTGATCATCGGCCTCGCGTCGGGTCCGGTCTGCTACGCCGCCTCTGTCTGGATCAAGAAGCTGCTGCGCTATGACGACAGTCTGGACGCCTTCGGCATCCACGGGGCGGGCGGCATTCTCGGGGCTCTGCTGACCGGCGTCTTCGCTTCGGCCGCCGTCAACGGTGTGGCCGAAGGAGCCACGATCGCCAAACAGGCCTGGGGGCTGGGAGTCACAATCGGCTGGAGCGCCGTAGTCACCTTCCTGATCCTGATCGTCTGCAAGTTCACGACGGGTCTGCGCGTCACCGCCGAGCAGGAAGCTGAAGGACTCGACGGGCATTTGCACGGCGAGGTGATGGAAGGGGTCTGACCCCCGCCAGGCGGTGCGGAGCCTCCCCTCCGCGCCGCCGCCCGTAAGCGTACGTCTCGAAAACCACCACAACAGGGGATACGACGATGAGAACCGCTTTTGCCTGCGCGGCCCTGACGGCCGCCCTGCTGACCGCCGGGGCCGCCAGCGCCCAGTCCGCGCCCGAGGTGGCGTGGAATGTGGGAGCCGTCAGCGACTATGTCTTCCGCGGCTACAGTCAGACCGATGAGGGACCGGCCGTTCAGGGCGGTGTCGACGCCACGATCGGGGCCTTCTACGTCGGGGCCTGGGCCTCGAACGTCGACTTCGGCGATGAGACGGACGCCGAGGTGGACATCTACGCCGGTTACCGTGGCGAGGCCGGGGGCTTCGCCTTCGATGTGGGTGCGGTCGGCTACGGCTATGTCAACGCGCCGAACGGAGCCGACTACGACTATCTGGAGCTCAAGGCTGCGGCGTCGCGTGCTATTGGCCCGGCGACATTCGGGGCGGCCGTCTACTGGTCGCCGGACTTCTTCGGCCTGGACGAGGAGGCGACCTATGTTGAGGCCAACGCCGCTTTCGCTCCGGCCGAAAAATGGACCGTATCGGCTGCGATCGGTCATCAATCGCTGGACGTGAACGACGACTATGCGACCTGGAACCTCGGAGTCGGCTATGCCGTGACCGAGCATGTGGCGATCGATGTCCGCTACCACGACGCCGACGTGGATGGTCCGTTGTCGGATGCTCGCGCGGTCGCAGGAATCAAGTTTCTCTTCTGAATGCGACGCACAACATGAGCCGGTCGGGTGTTTCTGGAATCGACGTCCGTCCGGTCATATTTTGCACCATCTCCGCTGTTGCATGCATAATTTGCACGGAAGTTGCGATCATCCCTTCCAAGCCCTAAGCTTTGTGCAGTAGCGAAGGGGCTGATGTGACGTCCGTGAACCAAACTTTCGTGGTTACGCCGAAGACCGGACCGGCCAAGGCCCGGGCCGCGGATCGCATACGCGGGTTCAATGAAATCTATGCGGATTTCGGGCCCGTCGCCGGGGTGGGACAGTCCAGCCGTTGCGCCCAGTGCGGCGTGCCCTTCTGTCAGACCGGCTGCCCGCTGCAGAACAATATCCCCGACTGGCTGAGGCTGGCTGCCGAGGGTCGGGCGGAAGAGGCCTGGCGGCAGGTCGAGGCGACTTCGTCCCTGCCGGAAATCTGCGGCCGGATTTGCCCCCAGGATCGGCTTTGCGAGGGCGCCTGCACCCTGGAGCAGGCGGGGTGGGAGACGGTGACCATCGGCTCCGTCGAACGCTGGCTGGGCGACATGGCCTTCGAGAACGGCTGGGTCGATCCGATCCGGCCGCGGGCGGAGCGCGGCGCCTCGGTGGGGATCGTCGGTGCAGGACCGGCCGGAATGGCGGCGGCGGATCGACTACGGTCAGCGGGCTATGCGGTCACCCTCTACGACCGGCACGACCGCGCGGGCGGGCTGCTGACCTATGGCATCCCGGGCTTCAAGCTGGAGAAGCATGTGGTGCAGCGTCGTCTCGACCGTCTGGTCGATGGCGGTGTCGAGTTCCGGCTGGGCGTCGATGTAGGCGGTGATCTGCCGTTCGCGGAGGTCAGGGCGGCCCATGATGCGGTGCTGGTGGCGACGGGGGTTTATAACGCGCGGCGGCTGACGGCCCCGGGCTGCGGATCCAGCGGGGTCATCGCGGCGCTGGACTATCTGATCGCCTCGAACCGCAAGGGCTTTGGTGACGCCGTGCCCGCCTTCGACAGCGGGGGGCTGAACGCGGCGGGCAAGCGCGTCGTGGTGATCGGCGGCGGCGACACGGCAATGGACTGCGTGCGCACGGCTGTGCGTCAGGGGGCGGCCTCGGTGACCTGCCTGTACCGCCGCGACCGGGACAACATGCCCGGCAGCGCGCGCGAGGTCGCCAATGCCGAAGAGGAGGGCGTGGTCTTCGAGTGGCTGGCCGCGCCTCGAGCCGTGCTGGGCGACGCCCGGCGAGTCACCGGCGTGCGGGTGCAGCGGATGGCTCTGGCATCCCCTTCCGCAGACGGCCGCTGGAGCGTTGAACCGGTTTCGGGCGGGGAGTTCGACATCACTGCCGATCTGGTCATCGAGGCCCTGGGTTTCGACCCCGAGAATCTGCCGGAATTGTTCGCCGAGCCCGATCTGGCTCTGACGGAATGGGGCGCCGTCCGGACTGCCGGGCACACGAAGGCCACCACGCTGGAAGGGGTGTTCGCCGCCGGCGACATCGTGCGCGGCGCCTCGCTGGTGGTCTGGGCCGTCAGGGACGGTCAGGATGCAGCGGCCGAAATAGACGCCTGGCTGACCAGCCGCCAGAGGGCGGCGGCATGAGCATGGATCCCGAACGGTACCAATGCGAGCGTCAGCGTCTGATCGACGCGCACGCCTATGACCCGGCGTCCGAGCGCGACGCCTGCGGTGTCGGTCTGGTGGCCGCCATCGACGGCCGGCCGCGGCGCGAGGTGGTTGATCTGGCCCTGAAGGCGCTGAAGGCGGTCTGGCACCGCGGGGCGGTCGATGCCGACGGCAAGTCCGGCGATGGCGCGGGGCTGCTAATCGGCCTGCCGCGGGCCTTCTTCGAGGCCCAGGTGCGCGACGCCGGTCACGAGCCGCGGCCCGGTCCTATCGCGGTGGGCATGATCTTCCTGCCCCGGGTCGACCTGGCGGCGCAGGAGCGGGCCCGCACCATCGTCGAGCGCGAGGTAATGGCGGCGGGGTTCTGGCTTTACGGCTGGCGTCAGGTGCCGACCCATGTGTCCGAGCTGGGCCAACGCGCGGCCGCGACCCGGCCCGAGATCGAGCAGATCATGCTCAGCGCCCCCGAGGGGCTGGACGGCGAGCCGCTGGAGCGGGCGCTGTACCTGCTGCGCCGCCGGATCGAGGCGCGGGCGACAGCGGCGGGGCTGCAGCAGTTCTACGTCTGCTCGCTGTCGGCGCGGTCGGTCATCTACAAGGGGATGATGCTGGCCCAGGCGCTGGCGGACTTCTATCCTGACCTGAACGACCCACGGGTCGAGGCCAACGTCGCCCTGTTCCATCAACGCTATTCGACCAACACCTTCCCCGAATGGCGACTGGCCCAGCCGTTCCGGATGTTGGCGCACAACGGCGAGATCAACACCCTGCGCGGCAACGCCAGCTGGATGCGCAGCCACGAGATCCGCATGACCGCCGAGGCCTTCGGGGTCGACGACTCGACCGTCAAGCCGGTGATCCAGGCGGGCGGCTCCGACTCCGCGGCTCTGGACAATGTCTTCGAGGTGCTGGTGCGCGCGGGGCGTCCGGCGCCAATGGTCAAGGCGCTGCTGATGCCGGAGGCCCCGATCGAGGGCGTCATTTCCGACGATCACCGGGCGCTCTACGCCTATTGCAACGCCGTGATGGAACCATGGGACGGGCCTACCGCGGTCTGCGCCACTGACGGCCGCTGGGTGGTGGCGGGCAAGGACCGCAACGGACTACGTCCTCTTCGCGTCGCGGAGACGGTCGACGGCTTGCTGATCTGCGGATCCGAGGTCGGGATGACGGGCATTCCCGATGACCGGATCAAGCGCCGCCTGCACATCGGCGGGGGGCGGATGATCTCCGTCGATCTGGAGGCGGGAGTCCTTTACGACGAAACGCAGACCGTCGACCGGCTGGCGGCGGCCCTGCCGTACCGCGCATGGCTGTCGAATATGGTGGAGCTGGAGCCGCGCATCGGCCCCGGCCCCGAGCCGCGCCATCTGTCAGGCGAGGCGCTGATGCGCTTCCAGGCTGCGGTGGGCTGGACCCAGGAAGACATCGACACCCTGCTGGATCCAATGGCGGGAGAGGGCAAGGAGGCCGTGGCCTCCATGGGGGACGACGCGCCGCCAGCAGTGCTGTCGCATCAGGACAGGCCGTTTGCCCACTATTTCCGCCAGGCCTTCGCCCAGGTCACCAATCCGCCGATCGACTCCCTGCGCGAGGCCGGGGCGATGAGTCTGCGGACCCGGTTCAAGAACCTCGGCAACATCCTCGCCCAGGACGAGACCCAGACGAAGGTCTTCGTGCTGGACAGCCCGGTGCTGACGACCGGGATGTACGAGCGGATGCTGGAGGTGGTCGGGGCGGGCGCGACCACGGTGATCGACTGCACCTTCCCGGCCGGAGAAGGCGCCCTGAAGCAGGCGCTGGATCGCATCCGTGACGAGGCGGTGGCGGCGGCGCGGGGCGGGGCCGGACTGATCGTGCTGACGGACGAACGAATGGGTGCGGATCGCCCCCTGATCCCGATGGTCCTGGCCACTGCGGCGGTCCATGGCAGGCTGGTGGACGCCGGCTTGCGCACCTACTGCTCGCTGGTGGTGCGTGCGGCCGAGGCGATTGACGCTCACGCCTTCGCTGTTCTGGTCGGGTGCGGGGCCACGGCGGTGAACGGCTGGCTGGCGCAGGAAACCTTCCTTGATCGGCGGGAAGGCGGGCGCTACCCGGGGCTGACCCTTCGCGACGCCTGTCTGAACCACAAGGCCGCGGTCGAGGCCGGGTTGATGAAGATCCTCGCCAAGAAGGGCATCTCGGTTATTTCGGCCTATCGGGGAGCGTGCGAATTCGAGGCGCTGGGACTGAGCCGCGCGCTCGTGGCCGAATTCTTCCCGGGCATGACTTCGCGCATCTCGGGCATTGGTCTGGCCGGGATCGAGGCGCAGGTCATCCGCAAGACGGCGCGGAGCTTCGCTGCCTGGCGTCCGTCGCTACGCGTCGGCGGTGCGCATCGCATCCGGGCAGGGGAGGAGACTCATGGCTGGGACGCCGAGCTGATCCACAGGCTGCAGGACGCCACCACGCGCGGCGACTACGGGCGGTTCAAGGCCTACAGCCGCCGCGTCCGCGAACTGCCTTCGACGGCGTTGCGGGACCTGCTGGATTTCCGGGACGCGACGGCTGTCGCGATCGACGAGGTCGAGAGCGCCAACGACATCCGCCGGCGCTTCGTCACGCCCGGCATGTCGCTGGGCGCCCTTTCGCCCGAGGCGCATGAAACGCTCAATATCGCCATGAACCGCATCGGAGCCCGGTCGGTCTCGGGCGAGGGCGGCGAGGACCCCGAGCGGTATATGCCGCGCGCCAATGGCGACAACGCCAACAGCGCAGTCAAACAGATCGCTTCGGGCCGGTTCGGCGTCACCGCGGAATACCTGAACCAATGCCGGGAGATCGAGATCAAGGTCGCCCAGGGCGCCAAGCCGGGCGAGGGCGGTCAGCTGCCGGGTTTCAAGGTCACGGAATTCATAGCCCGCATGCGTCATTCGACGCCCGGCGTGGGTCTGATCAGTCCGCCGCCGCATCATGACATCTATTCGATCGAGGATCTGGCCCAGCTCATCTACGACCTGAAACAGATCAATCCCGACGCCCGCGTGACGGTCAAGCTGGTGGCCCAGTCCGGCATCGGCGCGGTGGCGGCGGGCGTGGCCAAGGCCAAGGCCGACGTCATCCTGATCTCGGGCCACAACGGCGGCACAGGCGCCTCGGCGCTGGGCTCGATCAAGCACGCGGGCCTGCCGTGGGAACTGGGCTTGTCCGAGGCGCATCAGGTCCTCAGCCTGAACGGCCTGCGCGGCCATGTGCGGTTGCGGACGGACGGGGGTCTGCGGACCGGGCGCGATATCGTCATCGCCGCCATACTGGGCGCCGAGGAGTTCGGTATCGGCACAGCCAGCCTGATCGCCGTCGGTTGCCTGATGGTGCGTCAGTGCCATTCCAACACCTGCCCGGTCGGGGTCTGCGTCCAGGATGAGCGTTTGCGGGCCATGTTCACGGGTACGCCCGAGAAGGTGGTCAACCTGTTCAGCTTCATCGCGGAGGAAACGCGCGAGGTGCTGGCCGCTCTGGGTCTGCGGTCGCTGGACGAGGCCGTGGGACGAACCGACTTGCTGCGCCAGGTGTCGCGCGGGGACGCCCATCTGGACGATCTGGACCTCAATCCCCTGCTGGTGCGGGTCGGGGAGGGCGACACCCGCTGCGCCGAGCCGCCCTGGAACGCCGTGCCGGACACGCTGGATGCGCGGGTCGTCCAGGACGCGACACGTTTCCTCGACGGGCGCGAGAAGATGCAGCTTGCCTATGCGGTCACGAACACCCAGCGCGCCATCGGGGCCCGGATTTCGTCGCACATCGTGCGGCGCCATGGTTCCACCCTGCCTGCAGGCCACCTGACGCTGAAGCTGCGCGGAGCGGCGGGTCAATCGCTGGCCGCCTGGGGCGCCGCCGGCCTGCGCATCGAACTGGACGGCGAGGCGAACGACTATGTCGCCAAGGGGCTGTCGGGCGCCGAGGTCATCGTGCGTCCCTCGACATGGGCTGCCGGCGAGGCCTTGATCGGAAACACCTGCCTGTATGGAGCCACCTCCGGCGTCCTGTTCGCCTCCGGCGCGGCGGGCGAGCGGTTCGCGGTGCGGAACTCCGGGGCTACGGCAGTGGTCGAAGGCTGCGGCGCCCACGGCTGCGAATATATGACGGGCGGGGTGGTGGTGATCCTCGGTTCGACAGGATGGAATTTCGGCGCCGGCATGTCGGGCGGCGAGGCCTTCGTCCACGATCCCGAAGGCACGGCCCATGTGCGTTTCAACGGCGATTCGGTGGTCGCCGGCGTCGTCGCGGGCGAGGCGACGGACCGGCTACGCGCGCTGATCGCTCGCCATGCCGCCGAAACGCGCTCGCCGATCGCCAACCGGCTGATCGAGACCTGGCCGGCCGCCATCGGCGAGTTTCGCCATGTTCTGCCCAGGGCCGAAGGGCAGGCCGTCGCCCGCGTCCGGCGGGCCTGATTGGCGCGGAAATCCGGGCGGCGACGTCCGGCGACTTGCCGCCGCCGGGAGCAGATCCGTAGGGTAGGGCGACGAATACGCGGGGCTGACGCTCCGGGGACTCCATGATGCTGAAATACGTGAGCACGCGCGGCCTGGCGCCGCCCTGCGACTTCGCTGGAACGATCATCGACGGCATCGCCTCCGATGGCGGTCTGTTCGCGCCGGCCCGATGGCCGCGCCTGGACCTCGCCGCGCCGGGGCAGGAGGCGGCCGACTACGCCGGACTGGCGGAGCGGCTGCTGGCCCCCTTCGTCGGCGCCTCCCTGCCGGAGGGCGCCCTGGCCGCCGCGACCCGGCGCGTGCGGGACAGGGTCGGGCATCCGCGGACCGTTCCCTTGGTGGAGATCGCCCCGGACCTGTTCGTCCTCGAACTCTTTCACGGGCCCACGGCGGCGTTCAAGGACCTGGCCATGCAGCTGGTCGCCAGCCTGTCCGAAGCGGCGCTGGCGCAGGGCGGAGAGCGGTTGCTGCTGTTCACGGCGACCAGCGGCGACACCGGAGCGGCGGCCGTGAACGCCTTCGCCGGGGCCGACAGGGTCGATCTCGTCGTCCTGCATCCGCTGGACAGGGTTTCGCCGGTCCAGCGGCGGCAGATGACCACCTCCGGCGCCTCGAACGTTCTCAACCTGGCCGTCCGCGGCGACTTCGACGACTGCCAGCGGCTGGTGAAGGCGCTGCTGGCGGAGCCGGGGCTGAAGGCGTCGCGGCATGTCAGCTCGGTGAACTCGATCAACTGGGCCCGGCTGGCGGGTCAGATGCCCTATTACGCCGCCGCCGCCGCGACCCTCGGCCGGCCGGCGACCTATGTCGTCCCGACGGGCAATTTCGGCGACGCCTTCGCCGGCTGGGCGGCGCGCCGGTGCGGCCTGCCGGTCGGCGGAATCGTGGCGGCGACCAACCGCAACGACGCCCTCGTCCGGGCGCTCGACACCGGGATCTACGAGCGCAGCCAGGCCCGGCCGACGGCCAGCGTCAGCATGGACGTGCAGGCGCCCTCCAATTTCGAGCGGCTGGTGTTCGAGGCGTCGGGCCGGGACGCCGATCTGACCCGCGGCCTGTTCGCGGACTTCGCCCGGGACGGCCGGATGACCCTGCCGGGCGACCTGCTGGCGGCCCTGCGGCGCGAGGTGACCGCGGTGTCGGTCAGCGAGGCCGGGACGGTGGAGGAGATGCGGCGCAGCTGGGCCGAAAACGGCCGGGTGATCTGCCCCCACACCGCCGTGGCCCTGCACGCGGCGCGGCGCGTCGACCGGACCGCGGGGCCCGTGGTGGCCCTGTCGACCGCCCATCCGGCGAAATTCCCGGAGAGCGTGGAGGCGGCGCTGGGTTTCGCGCCCGAACGGCCGCCGCAACTGGAAGGCCTCGAAGGACTGACGGAGCGGTTCGAGGTGGTCGATGCGACCCTCGAAGCGGTGCTGGCGGCGATCGGCTAGGCCGCCAGGGCCTCGTCGCTCCACCAGTCGAGGCGGCGGAGGAAGGGCGCGGGGTCCTTGGGCGTGACCAGCCGGGTCGGGTCGTGGAACAGCCGGTCGTGCAGCCGCGTCAGGGTGAAGCGCACGGCCGCGACGGCGCCGAGCGCCGGCAGGGCGGCGGCCTCGGCCGGGCCGAGCGGACGCACGGACTCATAACCCGCCCGGAAGACCCGCAGCGCGGCCGGCCGGGGTTCGCCGGCGGCGTCGAAGCCCCAGGCCGACAGGGCGATGGCGAGGTCATAGGCCAGGGCGCCGGTGCAGGCGAAATAGAAGTCGATGAGGCCGCTGGGCGCGTCGCCCTCGAACAGCAGATTGTCCGGAAAATAGTCGGCGTGGATCGGACCCTTCGGCAGGCCCGCGGCGGGATCCGGCGCCCCGGCCGCCACCCACGGGGCCATGCGGTCGAGCAGGAGCAGGTCCGCCGCGCCGGCACGGGTCCGGCAGCGGTCGAACAGCGCCCGGCGGGCAGCGGGACCGACGGGATCGGCGCGCTCGCCCTGGAAATCGGCCGAGACCAGATGGAGTCGGGCCAGCAGTTCGCCTGCCCGGGTCAGATCGGCCGTCGAGGGATCGCTTTTCCAGGCGCCCGGCAGCCATTCCAGTATGGCGGCGGGGCGGCCGTTCAGGGTCCCGACGGTCTGGCCCGCGACGTCCTTCAGCGGACGGGCGCAGGGCAGGCCCCGGGCGGCGGCGTGGGCGGTCAGGCCGAGGCAGAACGGCAGGGCGGCGGCGTCGGTCCGGCCCTCGAACAGGGTCAGGACGAACCGTCCCCGATCGGTGTCGAGGCGGTAGTTGGTGTTCTCCACCCCTTCCGCGATCGGCGTGAGCGCGCCCAGGGCGCCCAGGCCGTAGCGACTAATGAAGGGCTCGGCCTCGGCCTCCTCGACGGGGGTGAAGACGGCCATGGTCAGGCGGGCTCGAGAACGAGGCGCCGCGCCGCGAGGTCCGACAGGTCCGCCAGCAGGCTTTCGGCCGTGGCCCAGCGACCGGCGCCGCGGCCCCGGCGCCGCACCACCGACCCGTCATGGGAAACCACCTTCAAGGCGTTGCCTTCTCCCTTCAGGTCCCCGAACAAGGGGTCCAGCGGTCCCGCCGTCAGACGGACCGAGGCGACCAGCTTGCCGTCTTTCCATTCGCAGCGACAGACCTGACGCGATCCGGCCGGCGGGAGCGACGCGGGGTCGAGGACGTCACGGGGGATGTCAGCCTCGTCGGGCATCTGGCCGAAGGCCTCGAAGGCCAGCAGGCGCACCTTGGCGAGCGCGTCCAGGCCCTCGAGATCCGCGGACGGATCCTCCTCGGCGAAGCCGGCGGCCCGGGCCTCCACGAGCGCCCGGTCGAACGGAACCCCGTCGCCCAGGCGATCCAGCATGAAGTTGACGGTGCCGTTCAGCACCGCCTCGAAGGCGGCGACGGGTCCGCGGGCGCGGACGTCGCGAACGGCTTCGACCATCGGCGCGCCGCCGCCGACTGAAGCCGACCACAGCAGCCGGGCGCCGTGGGCGCGGGCCAGCGCCTGAAGGCCGTCCGGGTCGAGACTGACGGCCTGTTTGTTGGCGGTGGCCACATCGGCGCCCCGCTCGAGCGCGGCCCGGATCACGGCATGGCCGGCGCCGGCCTCGGACAGGGCCTCCAGCACGATGTCGGGACGCCGATCCAGCAGGGCGCCGGCGTCCGTGACCAGCAGGGGCTCCAGCCGGCCGGGGGCGGCGCCGGGCACCTCGCGGCTTCTGGCGACGTCGCGGACCAGAACGCCGACGACCTCGACGCGCGGATCGACGAGCAGCCGGGCCAGGGCTCCGCCGCCCACCACCCCGCAGCCGGCCACCGCGACCCGCAGCCGGCGATGCGGCAAGGCGGCGCGGGGCGGAGCGCTGACCGGTCCGACCACAGTGCGATGGCCGTCCAGGTAGTTTCGCACCTCGATCTTCAGGCCGCGGGCCTCGGCGAGGTCCAGCGCGTCCGGCTGCACCAAGCCGCCCCCCAACGCCCGGGCCTCGGCCCAGCTGGCCTGGTCGTAACGACGGGCGTCGGGAAAGGCGTTCGGGTCGCGGTCGTAGAGGCCGTCGACGTCCTTCACCAGCTGGACGCTGTCGAGCCCCAGCTCGGCGGCGAGGAACAGGGCGCTGAGGTCAGAGCCGCCCCGGCCCAGCAGAACGACCAGCCCCTCCGGCGACAGGGCGCCGAAGCCGGGGACCACCACCACCTCGTGCTTCACCAGCGCGTCCTCGAGAGCGACGGGGTCCAGGGCGACCGGGCGGGCGTGCTCGCGCGGCCCTTCGGCGACGAGGCCGAGATCGCGCACCGACAGGGTGGCGGCGCTCAGACCGACGCGGTCGCAGGCCAGCGCCACCAGGGCGGCCGAGCGCTCCTCGCCCTGCACCACATAGGCGGGCAGAAGGGCGTTGTCGTGGGCGAGGCCGAGGGCGCGGGCCTCCGCCAGCAACCGGTCGGTTTCGCCGGCGAGGGCGGAGACGACGGCGACGACGCGTCGGCCCTTGCGGACCTCGGCGTAGATGTCGGAGGCGACCTTGGGCGCATCGGCGGGATCGACCAGCACGGAGCTGCCGAACTTCATGACCACGACCGGCGAGGCGGCGGCGGACGACGGG
>NZ_DATMYH010000066.1:0-12229 GCF_035561115.1 Brevundimonas sp. | reverse complement strand
GATATAGGCCGCGGGAACCGGCGGGCCGCTGTTCAGATCGCGGGTCAGGTCGCCGGCGGGCGGGGTCGCCGGCGCGGTCTGGGCATGGGCGGCGCCGGCCAGCGACAGCAGGGCGGCGGCGGTAAGCAGCTGGACTTTCATGATCCCGACCTTCGCGCCTCAGCCGGCGAACGGCAAGGCCCTGAGCGCATAGGCGACGACCGCGGTCAGGCCCGAGGCCGCCGCCGCGAGGCCGACGAACCAGGCCAGCCGCCGCCACAACGGGCCGCCGTCCTCGCCGGGCTCGGGCGGGGGCACGGGTCTAATGATGATAGCCGGCCTCTGCATCGATCTTGCCGCGGAAGACCCAATAGACCCAGCCGGTGTAGCCCAGGATCAGCGGGAGGATGGCCGCGGTGCCGACCAGCATCAGCGCCAGGGCGTTGTCGGGAGCGGCGGCCTGCCGGAAGTCGATGTCATAGGGGACAATGGACGGCATGAAGCTGGCGGCCAGACCCAGATAGCCCGACAGGAACAGCAACAGGGCGCCCGCGAACGGCCAGCGGTGCGATCCCCGCCTCGCCATGCCCACGACCAGCCACAGGCCGGCCAGGCCCAGGGCCGGAATGGCCAGCAACGGGGCGAGGGTGGGCCAGTCGACGGCGAAGCCCGACCCGGGATCGAAGCCCCACCGGCTGGCGATGCGCGGATGGATGAACAGGGTGGCCACGCTGACGGCCGCCAGCAGACCGCCCACGGCGGCGGCGCTGATCAGGGTCCAGCGTTTCGCGTCGCCATGCAGGTTGTCCGTCGTCTTCATCATCAGCCATGTCCCGCCCAGCAGGGCGTAGCCGGCCACGATGCCCGCCGCGACCAGCAGGGTGTAGGGCGTCAGCCAGTCGAAGGTCCCGCCGGCGAACCGCGCGTTCTCGACCGTCACGCCCTGGATGAAGCCGCCAAGGATCAGGCCTTGCGCCACCGCGGTCAGGATCGACCCTCCGGCGAACATCTGGGTCCAGAATCTGCGGCCCCGGTTGCGGGCGCGGAAGCGGAACTCGAAGGCCACGCCGCGCAGGATCAGGCCCGCCAGCATCAGCAGCACCGGCAGATACAGCGCCGGCATCAACACCGAATAGGCCAGGGGGAATGCGGCCAGCAGGCCGCCGCCGCCCAGCACCAGCCAGGTCTCGTTGCCGTCCCAGACGGGGGCGATGGTGTTCATCATCACGTCCCGCTCCTCCTTCGACCGGGCGAAGGGGAACAGGATGCCGACGCCCAGATCGAAGCCGTCGAGCATGACGTAAAGCAGGACGGCCGTGGCGATCAGTCCGGCCCAGATCAGCGGCAGGTCCAGCATCATTCGCCCTTCCCCGGAGTGGTGTCTTGCGGCGCCTTGGCCAGGGCCGAGCCGGGCGCCCGGTCCTGACGCGGCGCGGGCTCGGTCAGGGCCGCGACGGGCCCCTCGGCCATCAGCCGCAGAATGAATAGGGCTCCGGCGGTGAAGACGACGGCGTAGACTATGACATAGGCGGTCAGACTGGCGGCCACCTCGGCCGTCGTCACGGGAGAAACCGCGTCGCGGGTGCGCAGAACGCCATAGACCAGCCACGGCTGGCGTCCGACCTCGGTGACCATCCAGCCGGCCAGAACGGCGATGAAGCCTGAAGGGCCCATGGCCACGCACCAGCGCAGGAACCAGGGGCTGTCGAACAGCCGGCGACGCCAGATAAGCAGGGCCCCGACCGCGCCGAGGGCGATCATAAGCAGGCCGAGCCCGACCATGATGCGGAAGCCGATGAAGGGGATGAAGGGCGGGGGCTGGTCGTCGCGCGGCCAGGCGTCGAGACCCTGGATGACCTCGTCCTTCGGCACGTTCTGGATCCAGTTGCCCACACCGGGGACCGAAACCTCGAAATGGTTCTTCTGCGCGTCACGATCAGGAATGCCGAACAGGTGCAGCGGCTGGTCGGCCCGGCTCTGCCAGTAGCCCTCGAGGGCGGCGGTCTTGGCAGGCTGATGCTCGTGGGCGACGACGCCCGACCAGTGGCCGGCGACCAGTTGCAGCGGTGCGACGATGACGATCAGGCCGATGGCCATGACCAGGGCGATGCGGCTTTCGGTCCAACCCCTGACGGGCGGCTCGCCCCGCTCCTTGAGCACGCGGTACGCCGAGGCGGCGCCGACGGCCAGGCCGGTCGTCAGGAAGGCGGCCAGCAGCATGTGCGTCAGCCGCGACGGGAAGCTGGGGTTGAAAATGACCTGGATGAAGTCGGTGGCCTGGAAACGGCCGTCGGCCATGATCTCGAAACCCTGCGGCGTCTGCATCCAGCTGTTGGCGGACAGGATCCAGAAGGCCGAGATGGTCGTGCCGACGGCGACCAGACAGGTGGCCGCAAAATGCAGCCTTGGCCCGACCTTCTTCCAGCCGAACAGCATGACGCCCAGGAAGGACGCCTCGAGGAAGAAGGCGGTCAGGACCTCATAGGCCAGCAGCGGGCCGATGACGCCGCCGGTCAGACGGATGAATTCGGACCAGTTGGTGCCGAACTGGTAGCTGAGCACCACGCCGGAGACGACGCCCATGCCGAAGCTGAGGGCGAAGATCTTGACCCAGAACAGGTACAGGACCTTGAACGCGTCCCGCTTCGTCCAGAGCCACAGACCTTCGAGCACCGCCAGAAACGCCGCCAGCCCGATGGTGAAGGCGGGAAACAGGATGTGGAAGGCGATGGTGAAGGCGAACTGCAGTCGCGACAGCAGCAGCGCGTCAAATTCCACGGCTCTATGTCCTCACTGATCTGACCGGTCAGGAATGAACCTCCCGGCCCGCCGTGTCCATGCGCGATCCGCCGCGCGGCGGATCGCCGCGATCAGGCGGCGGGAAGCTCGACCCAGAATATCGCGCCTTCGCCCGGCGTCGATGTCACGCCGATCGAGCCGCCCTGCAGTTCGACCAGGCGCTTGGCCAGCGCCAGGCCAATGCCGTGGCCCTCGACCGCGGAACGTTCGAGACCCAGACGGTTGAAGGGTTCGAACAACTGCGCCTGTTTCTCGGGCGACAGGCCGGGGCCGCGGTCTCTGACCTCGATCCGCACGCCGTCGTAGATCTTGCTGGCGCGGAGAATGACGAGGCCGCCGGCCCCTCCGTATTTGACGGCGTTGGAGGCCAGGTTGGAGATGACCTGGGTCAGGCGTTGGGAGTCGGCCAGGGCGACAAGGCCATCGCCTTCGCTGATCACCTCAAGGCGCACGCCCAGGGCTTCGGGGCGAAGGGCGACCGCCCGCTTCACGTCCTCAAGCACGCCGGGCACGTCGGTGGGACGCAGTTCGACCTTCACCGCGCCGGATTCGGCGCGGGCGACATCCAGCAGATCGTGAGCCAGCGCCTCTATCTGACGGGCCGTCTTGACCAGCATGTCCGCCATTTCGGCCTGGGTGTCGGTGACGGGTCCCAGCTGCCCCGTCTTCCACAGGTCGCCTATGCCGATCACGCCGCCGACGGGGCTCTTGATCTCGTGGGCGACGTTGGCGAGAAGGCGCGACTTGGCTTCCGAAGCGCGTTCAGCGCGAACCTGGCCGGCCTTGGCGCGGTCCGACAGACGATCCCTTTCCTCCAGCAAGGCCGCCACGAGCATGATCGGCAGGTAGCCGAACAGGATCAGCAACTGGGCCATCATGGCGCGGTCGGCGCCGTCGAATGCGACGCCGTAAGGACCAAGGCCGCGCATGGCGCCGCCGACGGCGAGGATGGCTATGATGATCAAGGCCGCCGTGACGCCCAGCATCCTCAGCCGGACGGCGATCAGCAGCAGGAGGGGCATGGTGAGGAAGCCGACAGGCATCGTCTGCGAGAAGACGGTGACGGACAGGGCCGTCAGCAGGCCGAGCAGGACCATCGCCTCAATGGCGCGGGCCGGCGCGCGGAAGCGGACGATCTCGCGCTTCGTGAGCGCCAGACCGAAGCTCGACAGCACGGCGACGCCGAGCGCATGGCCGAACCACCAGGTCTGGGCGGTGTCCAGGAAGCTGGCTCCCTGCATCCACCACAGCATGGCGCCCGCAAAAACGGCGGCTGGCAGCGGTCCCAGGACGGCGGCGCTGACCAGGAAGCGGCAGGCTCCCTGGACGGAAGCCAGATTCAGCGTCGGCGCGAACCGGCGCGCCAGCAGGACGGAAACATAGACGTCCAGCATGTTGGCGACGGTGAACATGGCCGTCAGCTCGGCGGAATTGCCGGCCAGCAGGTTGCCGGCCGCCATGCCCATGGCGACCAGGGCGCCGAACGACAGGTCGTACAGCGGTCCCCGCGAGGTGCGGAGCCAGACCGCGACGGCCAGGCCGCCCGCGCCCCAGAGCGCGGCGACGACACCTGCCGAGCGGGCGAAGGTGATGGCCAGGACGACCAGCACCATGACCGCCATCGCGGTGAACACCGGCGCCAGGGGCTGGCCGATCCCGCTGGTCGGACGCTGGCTGTCCCCGACGCGCCGGACCGCCGGTGCTGTGACACCGGTGGCGGGCTCCAGGGGTTCGAGCGCACGGCTCATCTGCATTTTTGGTCCGGGGACGACAGGAGTAGTCCCCGTTCCTATGCCCCCGCTTCCTAATATCCCCTGAAGGTCAGGCGCCGGACGCCAACGCCGCCGTCAGTTCGCGGACGGCCGCCGCGGGACCGTCCGGATGGTTCCACACCGCCGAACTGACAGCTACGAAGTCCGCGCCGGCGCGCGCCAGCTCGCCCGCCGTCGCGGCGGTGATGCCGCCGATGGCGACGCAGGGAATCTCGACGGTCTCCTGCCATATGGTCAGGATTTCAGGATCCGGGCGGTGGATCGTCTCCTTTGTCGTGGTCGGATAGAAGGCGCCGAAGGCGACATAGTCGGCGCCCGCCTCGGCCGCGTCCATCGCCAGTTCGCGGCTGTCGTGACAGGTCACGCCGATCATGGCTTCGCGGCCCATGATCCGCCGCGCCTCGGCGACGGAAGCATCGCCCTGCCCTAGATGAACGCCGTCACAGCCCGAGCGCGCCGCGAGGTCGGGCCGGTCGTTCAGGATCACGGCGACCCCGCGCGCCTGGGCGACCGGCTTCAGCGCCGCCACGGCGGCGAGGAAGACGCCGTCGTCGACATCCTTGAGCCGGATCTGGAGCGCCGCCGTCCCGCCGGCGTCAAGCGCCGCTTCGAGGGCGCCGGCGAAGGCGGCGAGATCGGGCAATGCGGGCGGGGTGATCAGATAGAGCTGACACGGCGGACGCGGGATGATGACGGGTTCTCGGGCCATCCGGCGGGCCTGGGGCGCCGGAGGCCCGGCGTCAACACCGTAGTGACACGGAATGCGAATGACTTGCAAACGACGCCGCCTTGCTGCTATAGCGAACCATTCGCAACCAGTCGGGTCCGCCCTTCCGTGTACGTCTGCAACTGCAACGGTCTTCGCAAACGGGACGTCGCCGCCGCCATCGAGGCGGGCGCGACCCGGCCGCGCGACGTCTTCGCCCGCAACCAGTGCGCCGTCCAGTGCGCCAGATGTGTCTGCGAAATGCGCGAGATGATCCAGGACAGCCGCGAAACCTACGCCATGGCGGCTGAATAGGCCCTCCCTCACGGGAGATTCATTCGCATTTTCAATGTCGCGAGAAGTGTTCGCAGGTGAACACAAGCCCGCGTCGCGTGTTAGGATATGCGTTCACAGCCGGTGATTCACGACGGTCGGGCCGACCGCCGCGCCGCTGACGGAAAGAACGACGATGAAGGGCGATCCCGCGATCATCCGCACGCTGAATGCGGTTCTCACCAACGAATTGACGGCGGTGAACCAGTATTTCCTGCACGCACGGATGTTCGAGAGCTGGGGCCTGAAGCATCTGGGCCAGGTCATCTACGACGAATCGATCGGCGAGATGAAGCACGCCGACAAGCTGATCAAGCGGGTGCTGTTCCTGGACGGCCTGCCGAATCTGCAGGACCTGCACAAGCTGAAGATCGGCGAGAACGCCTTCGAATGCCTGGGCGCCGACCTTTCGCTGGAGCTGGGCGGGCGCGACACGCTTCTGGCGGGCATCGCCCAGTGCGAGGCGGCGTCGGACTTCATCAGCCGCCAGATCCTGACCGAAATCCTCGCCGACACGGAAGAGCATATCGATTTCCTGGAAGCGCAGCACAAGCTGATCGAACAGCTTGGCGAGCAGAACTATCTGCAGTCCGCCATGACCGAGATCGCGCCGGACCGGAGCGCCACCGGGAACTGAACTAGAGCACCTCGCGCCGGGCCAGATGGGCGACGGCGAGGGCCAGCACGACCAGACCCAGGCCGCAGCCCAGACCGAGGGCCGTGTTCACGCGCCACGCCTCGGTCGCCAGCATGTTGACCGGCATCTGCCAGGGGAAGAAGACGCCCTCCCTGGCCGCGGTGGCGACGACCGAGAAGAAGGTCCCGCCGATGCCGACCACCAGCGCCGGCACGAAGCTGGCGAACCGCAGGGCGGTCCACAGCTGGATGGCGACCATCAGGATCGCGGCGAGGAAGACCTTGCCCATGGTCGTGGCGTAGAGGGCGAAGTCCAGCGGCCCCGTGGGCGTCAGGTCAGGCTTGACCGTCGTCGCCAGCGTCACCGCGCCCCAGGTCAGGATCAACGTCGCAACGCTCATGACGGCCACCACCGCCAGAACCATCACCGCCTTGGCCGCATAGAGACGCCAGCGCGGCAGCGGCAGGCTGCGCAGATGGTCCCATGACTTCGGACCGTGCTCCATGTGGGCGACGAGGGCGGTCAGGGCCGTCACGCTCATCGGCAGCATGAAGAAGGACCAGACGCCGATCGAACTGACCATCCACATCTCCCATGGCTGGGGCGCCTTGCCGCGCAACGCCATGAAGAAGGCGAAGATGGCGATCAGCGACGGCGCGGCGACAGCCAGCAGGGCGGCCAGCGACCGGTTCAGCTTGCGGATTTCCACGGACAGGACGGCGAGCATCAGACGAACTCCGGCTGGGGTGCAGTGACGACGGTGGAGGCGGCCGCCTGACGGTAGATGCCTTCCAGCGAGCGGGCCCGGGCGCCGATGGCGAACACGGCGACCCCGGCCTCGACCAGGGCGCGGTTCATGGCTGAAACCGCGGCGTCCGGATCGTCTCCGGGACTGAGCCGCGCCGTCAGGCCGTCGTCGGCCACGGACAGCGCCAGATCGAACGGCCTGAGCACGGCGGACGCCCTTCCCGCATCATCGACCCGCAGGGCGATCTCGGGCGCGAGGTCCGCCTTGATCCGCGCCAGTTCCCCCTCCAGCACCAGCCGGCCCTCGTGGACGATGCCGACATGGGTGGCGATCTGCTCGATCTCGCCCAGCAGGTGGCTGGACAGCAGCACGGTGGCGCCGGTCCGGGCCGGCAGGTCCTTGAGGAAGCGGCGCATGTCGGCGATGCCGTCGGGGTCCAGACCGTTGGTCGGCTCGTCGAGGACCAGCACCGGCGGCGCGCCCAGCATGGCGCGGGCCAGTCCCAGCCGCTGGCGCATGCCCAGGGAGTAGTCGGAGACCCGACGGCCGCCGTGCTCCGACATCTCGACCACCTCCAGCACCCGGTCGATCTCGGCCGCCGGCAATCCCAGCAGCGTACGGGTCAGATCGAGGTTCTGACGCCCTGTCAGATTGGCGTAGAAGCCGTGCGCTTCCAGCAGCGCCCCGACCTTCCGCGCAGCCCCGATGCGGTCGCGGGCGACGTCGATCCCGGCGATGCGCGCCGAGCCCGAGGTCGGGCGGAGCAGGCCCAGCAGCATCTTCAGCGTCGTCGTCTTGCCCGCGCCGTTGCGCCCGAGGAAGCCGTAGACGGCCCGGTCCGGCACGGTCATCGACACCGCGTCGACGGCCCTGTGCGAGCCGAAGCGACGGGTCAGGGCCTCGGTTTCGATGGTGGCTGTCATGGCGGCGGCGCTCGCATTCGTTTAAGTCTGATATAAAGTTGCGAAACCCTCGTCTTTAAGTCAAGATTAAAGATCAGACATCAATTCCACGCCCCGGAGCGTCGCGTGAGCCAGACCGACCTCGTCCGTTTCCGCCGCATGTGCGGCCAGTTCCGCTGGCTGGCGGTGTTCATGGTGGTCACCATCGGCGCGCTGCTGACCATGACGAATCTCGTTGGTGCGATCGCGCACTGGACGCGCGAAAGTCCAGCGACCTACGAGACCCGGTATCTGGTCGGAATGATCTGGGCCCTGCCGCCGGCCTGTTACCTCTTCGGTGTCTGGTCCATCGGCCAGGCAATGGGTCAGATCTCAAAGGGCCGGCTGTTCCAGCCGGCTGTCGCATCCGCCCTGCGCCGGGTCGGCCTGGCGCTCGGGATCGGCGGCGTGTTCAGCGTCTTCATCATGAGCAACCTGCTGCGGGTGATCGGCGAGGCGCGCGGCGGCTATCTGCATTTCGACGTCCCCGGCATGACCCTGGGCATGATCGGCGGCGCCCTGTTCCTGCTGGGCCGCGTCATCGACCAGGCGAGCCGCGTCCAGGCCGAGCTGGACGAGATGATCTGATGCCCGTCCGCGTGACGCTCGACGCCCTGATCGTGAAGAAGGGCCTGAAGGCGCGCGACCTCGCGGCCGAGGTGGGCCTCAGCGAAACCCAGCTGTCCCTGTTCCGTTCGGGCAAGGTGAAGGGCATCCGGTTCCGCACCCTCGCACGGCTGTGCGCGGCGCTGGACTGCAAGCCGGGCGACCTGCTGGACTACGGCTTCGACCCCGCCGATCTCGCCCTGGTCGACGACGACGAGGTCTGACGGAACCGCCGCGCCGTCCCGCCATTGTCTGTCCGCAGACAGGGAGAGCCGCGCGTGACCGACATCGACGACATCTTCGACGACGCCCGCGACGCCGCCGGCGACTTCCTGAACGCCAACGAACGCGACATCGGCCATGTCATCCTGGGCGTGGCGGTGACGATCGGCTTCGCCCTGGGCGCGACGCTGCTGGCGCGGACCACGATCCGGCCCCGGCCGATGCGTCTGGCCGATGACGACGCCCCGATCACCGAGCGGCCGCGCGGACCGCTGAGCCTGATCCTGCCGGCGGTGTTCTCGGTGACGACCCTGTCGGCGGTGCGCGTGTGGAACGCCCCTGCCCGGCCCGAGCGCACCACGGCCATGGCCCTGTGGGCCGCCGCCCAGGCGCTGAACGCCGTCTGGATCGCCATGCGCCCCGCCAGCCGCACCCTGCAGATCGCCGCCGCCATGTCGTCCGCGGGCCTGGCCGCCGCCTTCGCCCACGAGGCCCGCAAGCTGGACAACCGCGCCGGCAAGCTGGCGGCGCCCAGCGGCGGCTCGGTGCATCTGGCCAACCTGGTGCAGGGCCGGTCGCGGGACGAGCGGCCCACCGTCCACTGAGCCCGCCTTGCCGGATGACGCCGCATCCTCTAGGGACTGCGCCCGTTCGCGCGCCGTCGAGGCTTGCGCCCAATCCCTTCCGAGACACCGATGAAGATCAACGGCAACACCATCAAGCCCGGCATGGTCCTTGAGCACAACAAGGGCCTGTGGGTCGTGACCAAGGCCAGCCACGTCAAGCCCGGCAAGGGCGGCGCCTTCGCCAACATCGAGGCCAAGAACCTCGAGACGGGCAACAAGCTGAGCGAACGCTTCCGGTCGGAAGACAAGGTCGAGCGCGTCACGCTGGAACAGAAGGACTTCTCGTTCCTGTACGAACAGGGCGACGCCCTGGTGTTCATGGACGACGCCACCTACGAGCAGACCGAGCTGCAGAAGGACTGGGTCGGCGAGGACCGCGTCGCCTATCTGCAGGACGGCATGAAGGTCGTCATCGAAATGCACGAGGACCGGCCCATCGGCCTGACCCTGCCCGACCAGGTCACGCTGGAAGTCGTCGAGACCGAGCCCACGGTGAAGGGCCAGACCGCCTCGTCCTCCTACAAGCCCGCCATCGCCAACAACGGCGTGCGCATCATGATCCCGCCCTATATGGGCGTCGGCGAGAAGATCGTCGTCGACACCACCACCGGCGAGTACGTCCGCCGCGCCGAATAGTGAGCGAGAGGTGCTAGTGAGCAAGGGGTGAGCACGACCCCGCGCCATTTTCGCTCACTTCTCGCTCACTGGCACTTCTCACCGACGCCCCGCCGGCGTCGCCTTTGAACTTCTCCGCATCTCCGGGCCACGCGCCTTTTCAGGACATGCGGACCAGGAGATCCCCATGGCCCTCGCCTCCGCCCTCGTTTCCGTCATCATCGACGCCGTCCGCAAGACCGCGCGGCCCATGCTGCGCGACTTCGGCGAGGTGTCGCAGCTGCAGGTGTCCCGCAAGGGCCCCGGCGACTTCGTCACCGCCGCCGACATCAAGGCCGAGGACACCCTGTACGAACTGCTCATGAAGGCCCGCCCCGGCTACGGCTTCCTGGGCGAGGAACGCGGCATGATCGAGGGGACCGACAAGTCCCACATGTGGATCGTCGACCCGATCGACGGCACCACCAACTTCATGCACGCCATGCCCCATTTCGCCATAACGGTGGGCCTGCAGCGCACCGCGCCGGACGGGACCTCCGAGATCGTGGCGGGCGTGACCTACAATCCGGTGATGAACGAGCTGTTCTGGGCCGAGAAGGGCAAGGGCTGCTATCTGAACGACCAGCGCATCCGCGTCGCCGGGCGTCGCGACCTGTCGGAAAGCCTGGTCGCCACCGGCCTGCCCTTCATCGGCAAGACGGGCCACGCCCAGGCCATCAAGGACATCCACGCCATCGGCCAGCGCGTCGCCGGCATCCGCCGCCTCGGCTCGGCGGCGCTGGACTTCGCCTGGGTCGCGGCGGGGCGGTACGACGCCTACTATGAGCGCAACCTCCAGCCCTGGGACGTGGCCGCGGGCATATTGTTCGTCACCGAGGCGGGCGGCGTGGTCACCACCATCGACGGCGAGGGCCGGCCGGAGACGGGGGCGCAGATCCTGGCCTCGAACTCCGAACTGCATCCGCAAATCCAGAAGGTGCTGCGGGGCTGACCGCCCACACAGACCGTGCATCCCCGCGAAGGCGGGACCCAGGTTTGAGCGGCGACCAGACTGGTTGAGCTGACCAGCGCTCATTCAGACACCGACCGTGAGGCTAAAGCCTGGGTCCCCGCCTTCGCGGGGATGCACGGAATTTTTGGCCGCCAGTGACGTCGTCCGGAGGGCAGAGAGTCTCGGAGTCCCGCGGAAAAAATGCGGGCGGCGGCCCCTGCGGATCAGGCGCCCCGGCGGACGAGGCTTCGCGGGGCGGAGCCGACGTGTTCAACACTGTCAAAGACCAGGCCCGGCGGGCATTTCACTATTTTGCATATGCCTGCGTCAGAAACGGTCGCAGGCCGGGTTTGCGGCGAGCAGACGCCTGTCAGACGGGGTCGGAAGTAGTGGATTCCTGTCCTCAAAAGGGCGGGTTGGAGGGGGCGAGAGTCTCCATGTCGGCGGAGGCGCGGCTCCTCCGAGAGTGGACCGCGACCGTTACTGCTCCCTCTTGAACAGGTCCTGGAAGATGAGCGGGCCCCAGGTTTGGCCGCGAGCGTGCACCAGCGCGCCGCCCTCGTTGAGTTTGCCCAGATTGATGGAGGCGAACCCGAGTCGTTTGGCCAAGGCCGCCACGGGCGCGGTCGCGCCCTCGTCGTCGCTCGACAGGAAGACGACCCGACGACCGCCTTCGACGACCGGATCGGTCGCCAAGGTGGCCGCGATCAGGTGATTGAACCCTTTGACGAATTTGGCGCCCGGGAAGGCCTTCGCGACGACGGCGGAGGACGGAACACCCTCCAGCGCGTCAGGGACCGGAAACAGGTTCATCGCGTCGATGACGGTCTTGCCTGACCAGTTCGGCAGCGCCTTCGCGACATCGGGGTGCGCCTCGAAACGGACCGCCAGGAAGACGGTGTCCGCCTTGACAGCCTCCGCCAGGGTCCTGGGGATGACCGTGGGTCCGATTGCGGCCGCGTCAGCCGAGAAGGACTCCGGGTCGCGCGTGGTTGCGACGGACACTTCGACGCCGTGGCGGGCGAACGCCTTGGCGAGGGCCTGGCCGATCTTGCCGAAGCCGATGATTGCGTAGCTCATAGTCGTCTCCTCAGGTTTTCAGAGTTGCGCCAGGCCGCCGTCGACGGCGACCTCGCTGGCGGTCATGAAGCTGCTGTCCGATGATGCGAGAAAGGCCGCCGCCGCCCCGATCTCCGCCGGATCGGCCATGCGCTTGAGCGGACTCATCGCGGCGAAGACCTTCATGCCTTCCTC
>NZ_DATMYH010000065.1:0-35261 GCF_035561115.1 Brevundimonas sp. | reverse complement strand
GGCAAGGATGCCATCCTGTCGGGACCGGCGGGGGGCGTGGTCGGGATGGCGGAGACGGCGCGGGCAGCCGGATTCGACCGGGTCATCGGCTTCGACATGGGCGGCACCTCGACCGACGTCTCGCATTTCGCCGGAGACTATGAGCGGACTTCGGACGCCGTCGTGGCCGGCGTCCGGTTGCGCGCGCCGATGCTGGGCATCCATACGGTGGCGGCGGGCGGGGGGTCGATCTGCCGCTTCGACGGCTCGCGCCTCCGGGTCGGACCGGAGTCCGCCGGCGCCGTGCCCGGACCCGCGTCCTACCGGCGCGGAGGACCGCTCACGGTGACCGACTGCAACGTCATGCTGGGCAAGCTGCGGCCGGACCAGTTCCCCGCCGTCTTCGGCCCCGACGGCGGCCAGCCGCTGGACGCCGGCGCGGTGCGTGAAAAGTTCGACGCCCTCGCCGCCGGGGTCGCCCGCGCCACGGGCCGCGACACCAGGCCGGAGGCCCTGGCCGAAGGATTCGTCACCATCGCGGTCCAGAATATGGCTGAAGCCATAAAGTCGGTCTCGATCCAGCGCGGCTACGACGTCACCCGCTATGTCCTGAACTGTTTCGGCGGCGCCGGCGGGCAGCACGCCTGTCTGGTCGCCGATGCGCTGGGGATGACGCGGGTCATGCTGCATCCGTTCGCCGGCGTGCTGTCGGCCTACGGCATGGGCCTGGCCGATGTGCGGGCCATCCGGCAGGCCACCGTGGCCGCGCCGCTCGACACGGCCGGCGACCCGGCGCTGGCCCGACGGGTCGAAACCCTGACCGCCGAGGCGTGCGGGCTGCTGGCGGCGCAGGGCTTCGCCGGTCCGTCGATCACCACCCTGATCCGCGCCGAGATCAAATTCGCCGGCTCGGACACGCCCCTGTCCGTGCCTTTCGGCCCCGCCGACGAGATGCGGGCGGCGTTCGAGGCCCTGCATCGCCAGCGCTTCGGCTTCTTCGCCGAAGACAAGGCGCTGGTCGTGGAGACCCTGGAAGCGGAAGCCGTCGCCGCCTCGGATCAGGCCGCGTCCGCACCCTTCGCCGGCGGATCGGAGGGCGCCCCAGCCGTCATCGCTCGCGCGACCGTGCGGATGGCCGGCGCCGACCACGATACGCCGGTCTATCGCCGCGACGCCTTCGGACCCGGCGCGTCCGTCGATGGTCCCGCCGTCATCCTTGAGGACACTGGCACGACAGTGCTGGAACCCGGCTGGCGCGCCACGGCGGACGCGGCGCTGAATCTGATCCTCGCCCGCGTGACCCCCCTGCCCCCGCGCGCCGCGCTGGGCACGGACGCTGACCCGATCATGCTGGAAGTCTTCAACAGCCGCTTCATGGCCGCCGCCGAACAGATGGGCGAGGCGCTGCGGGCCACGGCCTATTCGGTCAACATCAAGGAGCGGCTCGATTTCTCGTGCGCCGTCTTCGACGCGACCGGCGCCCTGATCGCCAATGCGCCGCACATCCCCGTCCATCTGGGCTCGATGGGCGAGAGCATCCGCACCGTGATCCGCTCGCGAGGGGGCGGTGCGGACGGCCGCGGCATGAAGCGCGACGACGTCTACATGCTGAACGCCCCCTACAATGGCGGCACCCACCTGCCCGACATCACCGTCATCATGCCGGTGTTTCTGGAGGCCGACGATGCGCCGGCCTTCTTCGTCGCCGCCCGGGGCCACCATGCGGACGTCGGCGGAACCACGCCGGGGTCGATGCCTCCCTCGTCGAAAACGGTCGAGGACGAGGGCGTGCTGATCGACGACTTCCTGCTGATCGACGCGGGCCGGTTGAGAGACGCCGAGACCCGCGCCCTGTTCGCCTCGGGCCGCTATCCGTCGCGCAACGTCGGGCAGAACATGGCCGACCTGAAGGCCCAGGTCGCCTCCTGCGCCCGGGGCGCCGACGAGCTGATCCGCATGGTCGCCGAGTTCGGGCGCGAGGTGGTCGCGGCCTACATGGCCCATATTCAGGACAACGCGGAAGAAGCCGTCAGGCGGGCTATCGCCGCCCTGAAGCCCGGCGCCTTCGAACTGGAAATGGACGACGGCGCGATCATCAAGGTGCGCATCGATGTGGACGCCGCGGCCCGCAGCGCCGTGGTCGACTTCACCGGGACCAGCGACCAGCGTCCGAACAATTTCAACGCGCCGCTGTCGATCACGCGGGCCGCGACACTCTATGTTTTCCGCACCCTGGTGGACGACGCCATCCCGTTGAACGAGGGCTGTCTGAAGCCGATCCGGCTGATCGTGCCGGAGGGCTCAATGCTGAATCCCCGCTACCCCGCCGCCGTCGTCGCCGGCAATGTCGAGACCAGCCAGGCCGTCGTCGACTGCCTGTACGGGGCTCTGGGCGTGCTGGCCGCCAGTCAGGGGACGATGAACAACTTCACCTTCGGCGACGACGCGCGCCAGTATTACGAGACCATAGCGGGGGGTTCGGGCGCGGGGCCGGGTTTCGACGGGGCTTCGGCGGTGCAGACGCACATGACCAACAGCCGGCTGACCGATCCCGAGGTGCTGGAAACCCGCTTCCCCGTCCTTCTGGAAGAGTTTTCGATCCGCCGCGGCTCGGGCGGAGAGGGCGCGAACCGGGGCGGCGACGGCGCGGTCCGGCGCGTGCGCTTCCTCGAGCCCCTGACGGCGGCCATCCTGTCCAATCATCGCCGAACACCGCCCTTCGGCGCCGCCGGAGGCGAGGACGGGGCGACCGGCGTCAATCGCATCGAACGGGCCGACGGCACGCGCGAGACCCTGGGCTCGACCGCCGAAGTCCGCATGGACCCAGGCGACGTCTTCGTCATCGAGACGCCGGGCGGCGGCGGGTACGGTCCGAAAAAGGCTTCCTGAACGGCGCGGCAGGCGCCAACCATCCCCGGAGGGGAGAATCGGATGCTTGTGCTTCTGGGGATCGCGGTCGTCGTGCTGGGCTTCATCGCCCGCATCAATCCGTTGCTGGTCATACTGCTGGCGGCGATCGTCACCGGGGTGGCGGCCGCCGTCGCGCCCGGCGTCGACGCCCGCGCCCTCGGACAGGCGGCGATCGACACGCTGGCGGCGTTCGGCGACGCGTTTAACGACAACCGGTATTTCCACATCACCTGGCTGGTTCTGCCGGTGATCGGCCTGCTGGAGCGCGCCGGTCTGCAGGAGCGGGCCCGGCTGCTGATCGCCCGGGTCAGGGCGGCGACGGCCGGGCGGCTGCTGATCAGCTACCTGGTCGTGCGGCAGGCGACGTCGGCGCTGGGCCTGACCTCTCTGGGCGGGCATCCGCAGATGGTCCGGCCGCTGGTGGCTCCGATGGCCGAGGGCGCGGCCGAGGTCCAGGCCGGCGGCTCCCTGCCCGACGCCCTGCGCTATCGCATCCGCGCCATGTCCGCCGCCACCGACAACATCGGCCTGTTCTTCGGTGAGGACATCTTCATCGCCATCGGCTCCATCGTCCTGATGGTCGGCTTCCTCGAACAGGCCGGAATCATCGTCGAGCCGCTGCAGATGTCGGTCTGGGCCATTCCCACGGCCATCGCGGCCTTCGCCGTGCACGGCGCGCGGCTGCTGCTGTTCGACCGGTCGGTGAAGCGTGAGATCGCGGCGGCGGCCGACGCCGGAGCGGCGAAATGATCACCCTGGACCACGCCTATGTGCTGGTGGGGCTGATGTTCCTCGCCTTCGCCGTCCTGACCCTCGGCGACCGGGCCCATCCGACCCGAATCCGCAGCGCCGTCTTCTGGGGCCTGATCGCGGCGTCGATGCTGTTCGGTTCGTGGCTGGGCGGGCTGGGGAACGGGATCCTGGTGCTGGCCCTCGTCGCCGTGGGCGGGCTGAAGAAGCTGGGCGTCGGCCGTCCGCCGACCACCACGCTGGAGGAACGGCGCGAGGGCGCCGTGCGCCGCGGCAACGCCCTGTTCATCCCGGCCCTGATCGTGCCGCTGGTCGCGGTCGGGGGAACGCTGGCGGCCAAGCATACGGGCGCCGGCGCATGGCTGCTGTCCCCGACCCAGACGACGCTGATCGCCCTCGGCCTCGGCTGCCTCATAGCCCTGTTCGCGGCCATGGCCTGGCTGCGGCCGCCGGTGATGGCGCCGGTGCAGGAAGGCCGGCGGCTGATGGACTCCATCGGCTGGGCCGCCGTCCTGCCGCAGATGCTGGCTTCGCTGGGCGCCGTCTTCCTGGCCTCGGACGTCGGCGGCGTGGTCGGCCAGCTGGTCAGCCAGGCCGTGCCCCTGACCACGCCCCTTCTGGCCGTCGTCGTCTACTGCCTGGGCATGGCGCTGTTCACCGTCATCATGGGCAACGCCTTCGCCGCCTTCCCGGTGATGACCGCCGCGATCGGCCTGCCGTTCGTGGTTGTCCAGTTCGGAGGCAATCCCGCCATCGTCTGCGCCATCGGCATGCTGGCGGGATTCTGCGGAACGCTGATGACGCCTATGGCGGCCAATTTCAACGTCGTGCCGGCCAACCTGCTGGAGCTTCCGGACAGGGATTCGGCGCTGAACGGTGTGATCCGGGCCCAGATTCCGACCGCCCTGATCCTGCTGGGGATCAATATGGCGCTGATGTACGCCTTCGCTTTCAGGTTCTGAGATGATGCAACGCCTTGACGCCGCCACGGCCTCCCGCTTCGCCTCGGCGGCGCTGGGCCACGTCGTCCGCGAATATCCGAACAAGATGGACCATGTCCTGTCGGGCCCCGAGGACGTCCAGGGACCGCGCGCCCTGCATCCGATCTTCTTCGGCAGCTTCGACTGGCATTCCTGCGTCCATGGCTGGTGGACGCTGTTCACCCTGCTGCGGCTGTATCCGCAGATGCCAGAAGCGGACCGGATCCGGGCGTTGGCCGACGAACTCTTCACGCCGGAGAACGTCGCCGCCGAGACCGCCTATCTGGAGCGCCCCGGCAGCCGCGGGTTCGAGCGCCCCTATGGCTGGGCGTGGCTGCTGATGCTGGCGGCCGAGATGAACCGCCCGGACACCGCAGCCGATCGGCGTTGGTCTGCCGCCATCCGACCGTTGGCCGCCGCCTTCGCCGACCGTTTCAGAACATACCTTCCGCTTGCCACCTATCCCGTCCGCGTCGGCACTCACTACAACTCTGCCTTCGCCCTGCGCCTCACATCGGAAGCCGCCGGGGTATTGAGGGACGACGATCTTGTCGCCATGTGCGACGCTCGCGCTCTCCACTGGTATGTGGCGGACCAGGACTGTCAGGCTTGGGAGCCGTCGCAGGATGAATTCCTGTCCCCGGCCCTGATGGAAGCCGCCCTGATGCAACACCTGCTGCCCTATGGCGAATTCGCGGGCTGGCTGGACCAATTCCTGCCTCGACTGGAACAGCGCGAACCGGCGACCTTGTTCCTTCCGGCCAGCGTCAGCGACCGGTCCGACGGCAAGATCGCCCACCTCGACGGCCTGAACCTGAGCCGGGCGTGGTGCTGGCGCGAGATCGCCTCGGCTCTGGACGCCGGTGATCCCCGCCGCCCGATCGCGCTGGAGGCCGCGCGGGCGCATCTCGACGCCGCCCTGCCCCACGTCACCGGCGACTATATGGGCGAGCACTGGCTGGCCAGTTTCGCCCTGCTGGCGATGCTGGCGGGACCGGGTCCGGGAACGGCGGGTCAGACCGTCTGACGAACCGGATCGGGGCGATACAAATCGGCCTCGATAACCACGACAATCCAGCCGCGACCGGCGACACATTGCACGACAATCAGAACACCCGGGCCAGCGAACAGCATCGGCATATAGGGTTCGGCGGGCCTTCATGGCCGGCCCGCGGAGCGCCCGATTCACCGCCCGGAAAGCGCATCCTCCGCGAGGGCGATTGCGCCCAGAGGACCGGCGCGATCCGCCAGCGCGGGAGCGACGACGAAGCTCCCGATCCTCTCGACGATCTCCGGCGTCGCGCCGTAGCCGTTCAGACTTTGAACCAGCGCCGTTCTCAACCGGGGCAGAAGGAAGGGCTGTCCGCCCACCACTCCGCCGCCGATCAGCATTCGCTGCGGCGCCGTCGTCAGCACCAGATTGTGCAGCAGGGCGGCAAGCGCGTGGACCACCTCGTTCCACTCCGGACTGGAAGGCTCGAGCTGCCCACCCGGCCTGCCCGCCTTCGCCTGAATCGCGGGACCGGACGCCAGGCCTTCCACGCAATCCCCGTGGAACGGGCATACGCCCGCCCAGGTCTCCCCCGGCATACGCGGTATGCGCAGGTGCCCGGCCTCGGAATGTCCGAGGCCGCGGACGGTGCGGCCCCGCACCACCGACCCGACGCCGATGCCCGTTCCGACGGTGATGTAGGCGTAGCTTTCCAGCCCCCGCGCGCCGCCCCACCGTCCCTCGGCCAGGGCGGCGCCGTTGACATCGGTGTCGAACCCGATCGGCGCGCCGAATTCGCGCAGCGGCGCCAATACGTCGGCGCCGCTCCAGCCGGCCTTGGACGTGTTGACGATGCAGCCGTATCGGGAGGCCCCGGGATCGAGCTCCAGCGGACCAAAGCTCGCCACGCCGATGGCGGCGAATCCCTCATGATCCCGCCAGCGCGCCATGACGCCCCGGATCGCGGCGAGCGTCTCCCGGGGCGTAGTCGTCTCGATCCGCACTTCCTCGCGGATATCGTCAGGCCCCGAGGCCAGCAGGCAGACGCATTTGGTCCCGCCCAGTTCGATCCCGGCGAGCAGCGGACCCCGGTCTGACATGAGCTCCCCAATGGCGCAGCGACGATGGACTCAATCCATCGCCTGTCCCGTCGCGGCGCACAAGGCTCGGCCGACCCGCATCGGGAAGGCGGCCCCCGCCGCAAGGGCGGGGGCGTTTTCCGAACCTACCAGCTGGCCTTCAGCTTCACGCCGACCTGGTTGTCCTGCAGACGGTCGCTGAACAGGCCGCGATAGCCGGCCGAGAGGGTGAGGCCCTCGCCGACGCCAACCTCCAGACCGAAGTCGGCGACGCCGGCCAACGGCGGGGTTTCCGCACCTTCGACGGTGAAGGAGCCGAAGCCCGTCGGGGCGCCGGTGAAGCGCATGTCGCCGATCGCCTGGCGGTCGCCCGTGGTGGCCAGAACGCCGGCTCCGGCGTAGATCCGGAAACCGCGGCCGTTGACGCGATAGTCCTGCGTCCCGCGGGCGCCGACCTGCAGCGACTGCCAGTCCCGTTCCAGCCCTGAAGCCTGCAGCGACAGACCGCCGGCGCCGGTTTCGGTGAAGCCGTCGACCGAGGCGTTGGACGCCGTGCCGACGGCGCCCAGGGCGATCATCGTATTGTCCGACACCTGGAAGCGGCGCGCCACGCTGGCCGAGAACGCCTGGCCCTCGACATGGGTGTTGCCGACGGCCTGGCCCTGGAAGACGCCGACGTGGACGCCGCGTCGGCTGTCGAGATCGCCGCGGTAGAAGGTCCCGGTCACGTCCGCCGCCCAGACGCCGTCGTCGAAGGCGACATAGCCCGCTCCGTGCGCCAGATCGCTTTCGTAGTGGGCCTGACGGGCCACGACGTCGGCTTCAACACGGCTGACGCCCCCGGCCGCGCCGATGCTCACCGCGCCGTTGCGGACGCCATAGCCCCCGGCGAAGCCGTTCAGACGGCTGTCGATCGTGGCCATGCCCGGCTTGCCGTCCAGCGTCTGGTCGCCGGTGTAGGCCGACACCCAGCCGCCCTCGCCGCGAGCGGTCGAGGCCGACGGATCAAAGGCGCCGAGGACGTCGCCCAGACGGTCGGCCACATTATCGCGGCCGCCGGCGAAGCTCATCCGGTCGACGAAGTTGAGCGCTTCTCCGCCATCGTCCCGGCCTCCGAGGCCGCCATCGCGCACGGCGGTCAGGAAGCTGTCGTTGGCGCTGAACAAGGAGGTGGTCATGTCGGCCAGCGGCTCGCCGCTGATGCTGTCGAAAACCGCCTTGCGGTCCGTATCGTTGAGGCCGGCCATGATGCTGAGGATGCCGGCCCAGTCGTCCGAAGCCGCCAGCTGGCCCCCGCTGAGCGACTGGCCCACCGCGCGCTGATTGCCCGTTCCATTTCCGGTCATGCCCGGATCGAAGTTGGTCAGCTCGCGCAGCTCCAGCACGGCGCCGTTCGGGGTCAGGTCGTAGCGGACCCGCCAGAACAGGCCTTCCTGGGCCGCTGCGGTGAAGTTGGCGCCGTTGGCGAAGGTTCCGACCAGATTGTTGGCCTGCAGGAACAGGTAGCGGGTCGAGAAGTTGAAGTCCGCCGACGAGCCCTGGAAGGTCGGGGCCAGAAGGCCGCCGGTCAGGGTCGCCGTCCCGTTGATGCGCAGCTGGTCAATCAGGTTGCCGCCCGACGTGCCCAGCACGTCGATCGCCAGCGTGCCGCCGTTCAGGGTCAGACCGCCGGCGGTGAAGCCGCCGATGCCGTTCTGTATCCCGGCCAGGCCGGGGGACAGGACCGCGCCGTTCGACGCCGTCAGGGCCCCGCCGATCGTGCCGGCGCCCGTCACGCTGCCACCCGAGGCCGACAGGCCGCCGGTGGTCGTGCCGAGGAAGCGCAGCTCGCCGCCGGTGTTTCCGATCGAGGCGATCGTATGGTCGCCCATCAGGGTGAACAGGCCGCCGGTGTGGACCAGCGACCCCGCGCCCGACAGGCGTCCGCCGAAGCCGGACTCGGCGCCGCCGAAGGTCAGGCGGCCCGCGCCGACGTTGATGTCGCCCGTCCCGAACAGGGCCCCGATGCGCTCGTCGAAGCCGTTGACGTTGAAGGTCGCGCCCGAGGCCACGGAGACCGTGGCCGCATCGGACAGACGCTCGGAAGCGCCCAGACGCAGCGTGCCGGCGTTGATCGAAACCTGCGATGCGCCCGCCGTCCCGTTCAGGATCGAGGCCCCGCCCAGGTTGAAGAGGGTTCCGGCGCCGAGGTTGGCGTTCACCGTGGCGGCGTTCAGCTGGTACTGGGCCGCCGTCAACGTTCCCGTGCCGTTCAGCGCGCCGTTCAGCACCGCCAGACCCACCGTGTCGTTGAAGGCGCCCAGGTTCAGGGTCGAACCCGAACCGACCGAAACCGTGGCCGTGTCGGCCAGACGGTTCGAGGCGCCCAGGGTCAGCGTCCCGGCCTGCACCACCACATTGGCGGCGCCGCTCCTGCCTGTCAGCGTCGAAACGCCGCCGGTGTTGAACAGATTGCCGACGCCCAGGTTGGCGTTCACCATCGCGCCGTTGAGGTCATACTCGCCGGCCGTCAGCGTGCCTGTGCCCGCCAGCGCGCCGTTCAGGCCCACAAGGCCGACCGTGTCGTCGGACGCGTCCAGGTTCAGCGTCGAACCCGCGCCCACCGACACCGTGGCGTTGTCCGCCAGACGGTTGGAAGCCCCCAGGGTCAGCGTGCCGTCGAGGAGGGCGACCTGGGTCGCGCCCGAGGTTCCGTGCAGGGTCGAGACGCCCGACTGCTGGATCAGCAGGCCGGCGCCGAGGTTGGCGTTCACCGTGGCCGCGTTGAGCTGGTACTGGGCCGCGCTCAGCGTGCCCGTCCCGTTCAGCGCGCCGTTCAGGGTCAGGAGACCGACCGTCTCGTCGAAGGCGCCGAGGTTCAGCGCCGCGCCGCTCGAGACCGTCACCACGGCATTGTCCGCCAGACGGTTCGCCCCGCCCAGGTTCAGGACGCCGCCATCGACCAGCGCCTGGTCCGCCGCGGCCGTCCCGTTCAGGGTCGAGGCGCCGATGCTGTACAGGACGCCCGCGCCAAGATTGGCGTTCACCGTGGCGTCGTCCAGCAGATAGTCGGCCGCCGTCAGCGTTCCCGTGCCGTTCAGCGTGCCGTTGTGCAGCACCGCCGTTGCAACCGTCTCGTTGAAGGCGCCGAGGTTCAGTATTCCGTCCACCACGACCAGAGCGGCCGCATCCGACAGGCGGTCCGAGGCGCCCAGCGTGAGGACGCCGTCTTGCACCGACACCAGGCCGGCGCCGCTGAGGCCGTTCAGGGTCGAGGCGCCGAGGCTGTACAGGGCGCCCGCGCCGAGGTTGGCGTTCACCGTGGCGCCGTTCAGCAGGTAGTCGGCCGCCGTCAAGGCGCCCGTACCCGCCAGCGTGCCTTCCAGCAACGCCAGATCGACCGTGTCGTTGAAGGCGTTCAGGTTCAGCGTCGAACCCGAAGCGACCGAGACCGTCGCATTGTCAGCCAGGCGATCCGAAGCGCCCAGCGCCAGCGTGCCGTCCAGCACCGACACCAGATCGGCGCCGCTCGTCCCGTTCAGCGTCGAGACGCCGCCCGTGTTGTACAGATCGCCGGCTCCGAGGCTGGCGTTCACCGTCGCGCCGCTGAGGCTATACTCGCCGGCGGTCAGGGTGCCCGTGCCATTCACGGTCCCGGAGAGAGCCGCGATGGCGACGCTCTCGTTGAAGGCGCCGATGTTCAGCACCGCGCCGCTCGAGACGCCCAGGACGGCCGTGTCCGCGATGCGGTCCGACGCGCCCAGGGTCAGCGAGCCGCCGAGCACCGACAACAGATCGGCGTTGGAGAGGCCGTTCAGGGTCGAGGCCCCGGCGATCACATAGACCGAACCGCCCGCCAGGTTGGCGTTGACCGTTGCGCCGTCCAGCTGGTGCTGGTCCGCCGTAAGGGTTCCGGTTCCGGCCAGCGTGCCGTTGATCGCGGTCACATCGACCGTCTCGTCGAAGGCGCCCAGGTCGAAGGTCGCGCCCGACATGACCTGCAGACCGGCCGAGTCGATGATCCGGTCCGACGCGCCGAGGGTCAGCGTGCCGCCGAGAACCGTCACCAGGTCCGCGGCCGATGCGCCGCTCAGCGTCGAAGTTCCGCTGGCGTTGTACAGGGCGCCCGCGCCGAGGTTGGCGTTCACCGTCGCGCCGTAGAGGCCGTATTCGGTCGCCGTCAGCGTGCCCGTACCGTTGAGCACGCCCGACAGGATGGCCAGGGCGACCGTGTCGCTGAAGCCCTGCAGGTCCATGACGCCGCTCGCGGCGACGTTGAGCTCCGAAGCGTTGGACAGCACGTTCGACGCGCCGAGCCGCAGCGTGCCGCCGGTGACGTAGGTCGTGCCGCTGTAGGTGTTGGCGCCGCTGAGGGTCAGGGTGGAGCCGCCCGTGATCTGCAGGCTGCCGGTCCCGCTGATGACGCCGGCGTAGGTGCTTGCGCCGCCGCCGCCGCCGACGATCAGGACGTTCGCGCCCAGAGCGACGGCGCCGGCGCCGTTCAGGCTGCCGATCTGCTCGCTGTTGTTCAGCTGGAGCGTGGCCGGTCCGGCGATCGTGATCGCCGCGGCGTCATTGATCGCCTGGCCGCCGCTGATCGCCAGCGTGCCCGAGTTGATCGACCAGCCCATGGTCGAGCTGTCGACGCCGGTCAGCGTCCAGACGCCCGCGCCGTTCTTGTCGCGGCTCTCGAAGTTCAGCACGCTGTCGATGGCGAGCGATCCGGCTCCCGAACCATCCAGCACGAGGGCGTCGAAGCCATCCCCGCCGTCAAGGGTCGAGGTGAGGCCGGCCGTGTCGAACAGAGTGACCGCGTCAGCGCCCGC
Organism: Brevundimonas sp.; assembly: GCF_035561115.1. Taxonomy (GTDB): domain Bacteria; phylum Pseudomonadota; class Alphaproteobacteria; order Caulobacterales; family Caulobacteraceae; genus Brevundimonas. The sequence goes on along the minus strand of NZ_DATMYH010000065.1, from coordinate 23,767 downwards.
GCCCGTGTCGAGCGCGCCATTCAGCGTTCCGGCCAGGGAGACGACGTCATCGCCGCCGCCGGTCAGAACCGCGCCCGTCGTGATCGATCCGGCGAGGAAGGTCAGGGTGTCGTTGAAGGCGCCGACGCTTTCGACGGCGTTGACCGAGCCGGAGATCGTGCCCGAGCTGGTGAGGTTCAGGGCGGCCAACGACCGCACGCCGCTTTGCCCGCCGGTGATCGAACCGGTGTTGGTGATCGCGCCGCCGGCCTGCAGCAGCACGCCCTGCCCGGTCGTGCCGGTGATCGCGCCGTCGTTGGTCAGAGTTCCGGAGCCGGTTACGATGTTCACGCCATTCGTCGCGCCGGTGATCGACCCGCCCGCCAGGTTGGCGATGACCGTTCCGCCGTTGCCGATCACGGCTGACCCCGCCGTTCCGATGAGCATGCCGTCATTGGTTATCGTACCGCCCCCGCTGACCAGATTCATGGCGTTGCCGCCGCGAATCGTGCCCGAGTTGACGACTGTCGCGCCGAGGCCGTCCAGGAACAGGCCCACGCCCGTTCCCGTCGTCGTGATCTCGCCGCCCGCCAGGTTGGTGACGCTCGAGTTGGCGCCGAACAGCCGGACGGTGGACCCCGCGCCGCCGCCCTGGATCAGGCCGCTGTTGGTCAGCGAGCCCGCGCCCTGGGTGTAGATGGCGTTGGTGCCCGACGTGATGGCGCCGGTGTTCGAGATCGTGCCGGTCCCGCCGGCGTAGATGCCCGAGCTGTTGAAGTTGGTGACCGAGGCGCTGATCGCGCCCGCGTTGGTCAGGTCGAGATTCTGCAGGGCGCTGATGGCGAAGCCGCCGTTGATCGCGCCTGATGCGGCGTTGGTTAGCGTCAGACCACCGCTGGAGAATATGGCTGTGCCGCCGCCGGTGACCGTTCCCGCATTGTTGACCGCGCCATTGGCGGCCGAGACAAAGATGCCGGTTCCATTCTGGCTCCGGACCGTGCCGCCAGCGGTCACGTTCACGGTTGAGTCCAGCCCGGCGGTCACGGCGGTTCCGTTGACCAGATCGACGTTCGAGAGCGTCGCGGTCGACCCCGCTCCGACGTTGACGCCGAGGCTCGCCGTGATCGCCCCGCTCAGGGTCACCACGCCGTTGACGCCCACCATTCCCGCGCCGCTGACGGCGTTGGCGAAGTCGTGGTTGTCGCTGCGGGCGAAGACCACGGCCGAGTTGTTGGCCAGCGCCACCGAACCCGCGATCGAGCCGGCCGTCGCCCCGTCGCCGATCTGCAGCGTGCCGGCGTTGACGGTGGTGCCGCCGGTGTAGTCGCTGTCGCCCGCAAGAATCAGCGTGCCGAGGTCGGTCTTGACCAGTCCGCCGGCGCCCGTCAGCGCCGAGGCGATGGTCGCGGTCCATGCGGCGCTGGGCGCCGTGCCGTCGCCGACGCGGATCGTGGTGCTGGCGTTCGCCAGCGTGATGGAGTCGCCTTCGACGTTGTAGCCGTTGGCCGCGAACTGCATGCCCGTCACGCCGACAGCGCCGTTCACGTCATCGACCGTGACCGTGCCGCCGACCCCCTGGAAGATGGCGAAGCCGGGCTGCGGCTCCATGGCGCCGTTGAACAGGCCGCCCGCGTCGGTCCACTCCGAGCCGGCGGCGGTCCAGGTTCCCGCGCCCCCGTTGACGGCGCCGTTGTCATGCTGGCCGGCGTTTCCGCCGTCCCAGAACAGCAGCTCCGTCGGCGCATGGACGATGTTGACCTGGCCAGCGACCGAAGTCTGGACCTGCACGCGCTGGGCGCCGGCCGGGGTCGTGCCGATCACCAGGCCGTTGTCGGTCAGGACGCCGCCGTAGGTCATCAGACCATAGACGCCGAAGCCATAGGCGCCGGTGCTGGCGACGTTGACCGTGCCGTCCAGGATCAGATTGCCGGTCACCGCGAACAGGGCGGGACCGCCGACACCACTGAAGGTCGCGTTGATGGCCGAGCCGGACGACAGGCCGAGGAAGCCCATGGTGAGCGTCGAACCCTCGGCGCCGGTCAGGCTTCCGCCGTCGGCGATCGTGACCCCGCCGGTGATCGTCCCGTCGCCACTCAGCGTGCCGCCGAGGGCGACGTTGACCGCGGACTGCACGACGCCGTCGACGATGAGCGAACCGCCGTAGACCGAGGCGCCGCCCGAGAAGGTTCCGGTTCCGGTCAGGGTCAGGGCGCCCGACTGGTGGGCGAAGGTCTCGAAGTTGGCGAGGTTATCCAGATTGAGCGAGGCGGAGCCGGCGCCCAGGGCGCTGATGAAGCTGTCCGTGCCCGTTCCCGCGTCGATCAGGCCGCTGAAGCCGCCGCCCTGGTAGGTGAAGGAGTCCGCGCCGGCGCCGAGGTCGGCGCTGGTCATCGAGCCCGTGCCGGCCAGCGTCAGATTGTCGACGCCCGCGCCGGTCGCGGCGTTGTAGGCGCCGTTCAGGGTACCGGCGATGTTGACCGTCTGCGTTCCGGTCGCCGTGGACACGATCTGACCGTTGGCGGTCGAGCCGGCCTGCAGGTCGACGATCCTGGCGCCCGCGCCCGTCAGCTGGATCGAACCGATCGCGCCCGTGATCGTGCCGCCCGACTGGTTGGTGATCGTGCCGGCGCCGGACATCTGCACGCCATAGCTGACGGACCCGTCGATCAGGCCGGCGTTGGTGAGCGTGCCGGAAGCGCCGTTGTTGAAGGAGACGCCGGCGCCGCCGAGGATCTCGCCGCCAGCGAGGTTGGTGACTGAGCCGCCGGCGCCCAGCGCGATCGCCGTACCGGTGTTGCGGCTGATATGGGCGGAGGTGGTCGCGGCGTCCGGCGCCGCGCCGCTGGCGATCACGCCGGAGTTGGTGATTGCGACCGAGAAGTTGGCGCCGATCCCGGTCAGCGTGTTCACGATCAGGCCGGCGTTGTTGATCGTGCTGCCGTTCGCGCTGACGAAGACGCCTTCGTTGCCTGCGCCGACGATCAGGCCGCCGGCGTTGTTGGTCAGGGCGGTGGCGCCGCCCAGAATAATCGCGTCGTTGAAGCCCCGGATCAGTCCGGAGTTGGTGAGGGTCCCCCCGGCGGTGACGACGCCGTAGTTGCCGAGGATCGTGCCGCCGGCCTGGTTGGTGATCGAACTTCCGGCTCCGTTGCTCTGGATCCCGCCCAGCGTCCCGGTGATCAGACCGCCGGACTGGTTGACCAGCGTCAGGAGGCCGTTGGTGGTCACGCCGTAGCCATTGACGGTCACCGTGCCCGCGATGTTGCGGCCGATCACGCCGGCATTGGTGACGCTGACGGCGCTGGCGGAGGCGCTGGAGACCCCGTTGCCCAGCGTAGCCGTGATGTAGCCGCCCGCGAAGTTGTTGACGGTCAGGCCGCCGGCCGTGTTCTCGACGCCGTTGTAAAGGTCGCCGACGATCAGGCCGTAGTTGTTCACCACCAGCAGATCGGTCGAACCGGACTCGTGGCGGACGCCGGCGTTGCGGCCCTGGATGGTCGAGCCCGCGCCCGTATCGGCGATCGAGCCGTTGTTGACCGTCGTCGTGCCCCCGGCGCCGCCGTTGAGGACATAGATGCCCGCGCCGACGGTTCCGTCGCCGCCCGTGCCGGCGTTCTGGATCAGGCCAAGATTGGTCACGCTGGCGTTGGCGCCGGTGACGCGGACGCCATTGTACTGGCCGCTCTGCAGGGATGCGCCGTTCGCCACCGTCAGGCTGCCGCCCGTGGCGCTGAGGACCACGCCGGTGTTGCTGGCGCCGCTGCGCGAGCCGCCGAGGATCAGACTGGACCCCGGGCCGCTGACCGTCAGCTGGCCGGTGGTGGTGATCGCGCCGGCCAGGGTCACGCCCGTGCCGTTGATGTTGATCGCGCCCGAGCCGGAGATGTTCTGGTTGGCCGTCCCCGCGGACACGTTCTGGTAGGTCAGCGTGCCGTTGTTGACGATGCTGGCGCCCGAGATCGACGCGGTCGTGCCCAGCAGGGTCGCGCCGGAGTTGATCCGGGTGACGCCGGCCCAGCTGTTGGCGCCGTTCGTCAGGGTGATGCTGCCGCCGTTGAAGGTGACGTACTGGTTCGCGCCGCCGACGCCGGTGGTCTCGTAGATGCGGCCCGCCAGGGTGATGGCGCCGCCCGAGGTGTTGTTGAGAATGGTCGGATCGGCGGCCTGCTGACCGTCGACCACTTCCAGCGAAATGTTGTTGTTGTAGGTCCCGGTCGCCGCGAAATCGATCTGCGGATCGATCATCCGGATCAGGCCTGTGCCCGCGGCGCTGGTGTGGCCCAGCCGCAGAATGCCCGCGTTGACGACGGTGCCGCCGGTGTAGGTGTTGGCGCCCGACAGGACGACCGTTCCGGGCCCGTTGAGGGTCAGGACGCCGGCGCCGCTGACGACGCCCGACTGGGTCAGGGTCTGGCCGGAAGCGGCGCCGAGGCTGCCCGCGCCGGTCATGGCGAGCGTCCGCGTATTGCTCAGCGAGGCCGTGGTCGTGATCGAGCCGCCGCCGGTCAGGGTGAGGCCGATCGCGCCCTGGAACTGCTGGGTGTTGCTGATCGTCAGCGCCGCGCCGTTGACCGTCACGCCCGAGGTGAAGCTGTTGGCGTTGCCGGTGCCGGTCAGGGTCCAGGCGCCGCCCGTGAAGGCGCCGGTCTCCCAGCCGCTCAGGTTGTCGACGCTGAAGCTGCGCGAGCCCGAGCCGTTGAAGGTCAGGCTGTCCGCGCCCGAACCGGCGTGCAGCAGGGTGTAGCCCGTGGCGCTGGTGTTCAGGGTCAGGTTGACGGCGCCGCTGTTGCCGGTGGCGTCGAGGTTGCCCGCAAACGCGCCCCCCAGGACGAGGGTGCGCGTGCCGGAACCTGTCGCCACGATCGAACCCGTCGCCGTGGACCCGGTCTGGAGATCGATCGTCGCGGAGCCGGTCCCGCCAAGCAGGAACGAGCCGAGGGCGCCGCTGATGTCGCCGCCCGAAAGGTTCGTCAGACTCATCGAGCCGCCGTCGAGGACCACGCCGTAGCCGCCCGCCGTCGCAGCCGAAATCGTGCCGGCGTTGCTGGTGTTCGTCGTGCCGCCCGTGGTGCGCACCCCGGCAAGAGCGCCCGTGAGCGAGCCGCCGGCGAGGTTGTTCACGTTGAGAGTGCCGGCCGCGCCGACGGCGGCGGAGCCGGAGCCGGCCAGGGTGAAGGCGCCCGCACCGTCCACGGAGCCCGCGCCGAGCAGGCCGCTGTTGTTGATCGTGACCGTGCCCGCGCCACGGTTCTGGACGGCGCCTGCGCCCCCGCCAGCGAGAGTTCCGCCGCTGGCGTTCGTGACTGTGACGTTGGCGCTGTTGATCAGCACGCCCGCGCCTTCGGCGGTCGCGCCGTAGATGACGCCGCCGCTGTTGTTGGTGACCGTGGACGCGCCGGTTGTTTCGACGCCGGCGAAGCGGTCGCCCTGGATCCGGCCGGTATTTGTGACGATCGCGCCGGCGTCGGCGCGCACGCCGTCCCAGCGGCCCGTGATCGAGGCCGCGGCGCTGTTGGTCAGCGTCAGATTGCTGGTCGTCGTGTTGACGCCGTAGCCGGCGTCCGTGATGAGGCCGCCCGAATAGGTGATCGTGCCGGTGTTGCCGACCGTGCCGCTGCCGATATTGATGCCCGAGACGGCGCCGCTGCCCGAGGTGATGGTCCCCGCGTTCTGGATGTTGTTGCCGTTCACGGCCGAATAGATGACGTGGCCGGTGGCGCTGGCCTGCGAACCGAGGTTCAGCGTCAACTGGTCCGCCGTCGTCAGGGTGAAGGCCGAGCCCGTGACATTGGTCAGCGAGCCGCTGAGCCGCATCGAGGTCGGCGTGCCGCCGTCGATCAGCCAGCCCGCACCGCCGTCGCGGCTGCCCGTCAGCGTCAGCGTCCCGGTGACCAGACGATAGGTGTCGAAGTCCGACAGGTCGGCCAGGTCGACGGAGCGGCTGACTGCGGTGCTGCCCAGGTCGACGAGAAGGCTGTCCGTGCCGGTTCCGCCGCTGATCGTGCCGGCGAAGGTGCCGCCCTGGTAGGTGAAGATGTCGTTGCCAGTCCCGAGCGTGGCGCTCTGCATCGAGCCGGTCGCTCCAAGGGCAAAGGTCACCACGCCGGAACCCGCCGCGCCCGAAAAGTCGCCCGTCAGGACGCCGTTGACGGTCAGAGTCCGGGCGCCGGTGTCTTCGGAAACGATGTCGCCGGTGACGGTTGAGCCGAGCTCCAGGTTGAGCGTCGCCAGATCGTTGCTGCTGAGCAGGATGGCGCCCTGGCCGCCGGAGATCGTACCGCCCGACTGGTTGGTCAGGGTGAAGAGCCCGTCCAGGATTTCAGCGCCGTAGCCGTGGGTGGCGTCGGCGCCGCCGGTGATCGTGCCGCTGTTGGCGATCGTACCTGTGCCGAAGGTGTAGGCGGAGTTGATCAGGACGCCCGCAAAACCCACCCCGCCGCTGGTGCTGATCGTGCCCGTATTGGTCAGGGCCACGGCGCCGCCGGTGATGCTCACCCCGTTGGAGAAGCCGGTGAGCGTGCCCGAGTTGGTCAGGGTTCCGCCGAAGCTGCTCCAGATGGCGTCATAACCGCTGATGACGTTGGAGTTGTTCACCGAGCCGCCGCCGCCCAGACGGACGCCCGCCGTGTTAAGTCCGCCCGTGCCGGTGATGGTCCCGGCGTTGACGACCGTCGTCGGCCCGTTCTGAAGATAGGCTCCGTTGAGGCCGGTGATCGAACCGGTGGCGCTGTTGATCAGAGTGTTGTTCGGATTGCTGAACCGGACGCCGGCCGCACCGGTGCCCGTGCCGGTGGAGGTGATCGTGCCGTTGTTGGTCGCGGTCATCGTACCGTTGACCAGATAAAGACCAGCCGAGCCGTTCGCCGTGCTGCTGATGTTGACGCCGGAGGCGACGGTCACATTGTAGGAGCCGATGTTGGCGTAGACGGCGGTCGCGGCGCTGATGTCGGCGCCGATAGTGATCGTGCCGGTCGTGCCCGTGGTGGCGCCCACGATCTCAACGCCGCGGCTGATGGCTGTGATCGCCGCGGTGGTGGTGATGTTGATGGCGCCGGTCGAGCTGCCCGTCGTGGTGGCGGAGACGCCGATGGCCGGCGCGGTCGTGTTGCCGATGGCCGCGCCGACATTGATCGCGATGGCGTTGGTTCCACCCGAGCTGGTCGCCAGAATTCCGGTGCCGGTTCCCGCGACGGTGCTGTTGATCGTGCCGGCGCCGCTGGTGGTGATCGTGGTTCCATTGGTGTTGGTCGAATGAATCCCCGTCGGCGCGACGATGGCCGCCTGGGAGGTGATGGTGCTGCCGCCGCCGGTCGCATCGGTGCGGATGCCGGTGACCAGGGCGTTGATCGAGCCGCCCGTCATCTCGACCGTGCTGCCGTAGAAATTGCTGGCGTTGATGCCGGTGTCGAAGCCCGTGAACGTCGACGAGCCGAGCATAATCTGGGCGTTGACGTTGGAGATGGCGTTGAAGCCGGCGATGTGCGTGCCGTTGGCGACGAATGACTGGCTCTGGTTCGAGGCGTCGAAGGATATGTAGCCGCCCGGAGACTGGAGGTTGATGCCGTAGCTGCCCGTGAAGACGGAGCCGCTGGACGTAATCGATACGCCCATATTGGCGTTGGTCTGGATGTAGAGCGCCGACCCTCCGTTCACCGTCGTGGTCAGGGTGTTGACGCCGGTGATGGTCACGCCGGTCGAGTTCAGGCCGCTGGTCGAGCCCAGAATGCGCAGGGCGTCGCTCGTCGGAGCGCCGGTGGTGTTGTTGATGGTCACGCCGTTGACCGTGGTCGTGGTCGCCTGGCTGACGTTGGAGATCTGGATGCCGCCACCGCCCGCGGACTGGTCATTGACGGTGGGGGCGCCGCCGCCCGTCCGGGTGATCGTGCCGCCCCCGGCGGGGTTGACCACGACTTGCGCGAAAGCCGGAGAAACCGCGAGCGACGCCGCGATCAGCGCCGTCGAGCCCAACAGCCCCATCCGCATCCGGCGCGCCGCATCGGCGCTGGTGTTCGGGCGAGCAGGCGAGCGCGAGCCCGCGACGGGACGCTTGTTGGAAACCGACATGTAGAAACCCACCCGAACGGCCGGCTCGCGCCGGCACTCATACAAATACGCAGGGGCGGAAGAGACCTCGCCCACCACGGCGGACGGCGGTAATACATGGGTAACTATAGGGACGGAACGGTTCACATAGCGGCGTTCGTCCCAATCTTGGGACGACACGCCTGTCACGCGATTCCAGGCTGGACGGGGCCCCTCGGGGCGGGCGATCCGGTCGCTGCCGCGGGGGGCCCGGAGCCTGACCACGTCTCCGAAACTTCAGGAACCGGACGTTTTTCTTACTTAAAAGTGTTCAAGGAGAACGCCGTCCGTACTTGGGGTTGAGCCTTCCACGCCACAGTTCGAACGAAATTTATCCTTCGGCCGGTCCAGGCTGTGGCATGGAAGCAATAGACGTGGGAGATAGCAGCCTTGGCTTGCAACCAACGCTCCCGCGTGGTGTTGTGTTCGCCGACGCTGTCTAATCATCACGGAGCCGACCCATGAAGAAAACTCTTGCTGCAATCGCCACCGGCGCCCTGCTGATCGCCGGCCAGGCCGTCGCCGCCAACCAGGTTTCCGCCGCTCCGAGCGTCGCTGACCGCGTGGGCAGCACCGCTGACGCCTCCGACGAATTCGGTGGCTCGATCGCCCCCGGCCTGATCTTCGCCGTGGTGGCTATCGCCGCCTTCGCCGCCGTTACGGCCGCCGACGACGACGCCGAGAGCGACTGACCCGACCGGCTGACGATCTCGTCAGCTTCGAGACCATAATGAACGGCGGCTCCTTTCGGGGGCCGCCGTTTTTTTAATTGCGCCCGTGACCCGATGAAGACGGCGCCGCCGTCAGTGGTTCCAGGAGACCTCGCGCATCCGGCCGACCCATTTGCGGCGGCCGTCCTCAGGATCGTCGGGATTCAACGCCTCGACCCCGGCCCGATGGGCTCGCGCCGAGATCTGATAGACCTCGTTGAACACCCGGTTCAGGGTCGCTTCGTCGCCAAAACCGAATCTCCGCGCCAGATCCGCCATCGTGGCGGACGTCCGGTTGTCCAGCGCCCGACGCACCGCGCCCAGCCGACGGCCCTGAATCAGTCGGGCGACGCCGCCGCGATCCTCGAACAGCCGGTAGAGGGCGGATCGGGACATGCCGGTTTCCCGACTGACCATCGCCACCGACAGGGTGGGATGATCGAGGTTTTCATCGATCATCCGTTCGACCGCGTCACGGCGCAGATACTCGCGTCGATGCACCTCGTTGCCGGCCCGCGCCTTGCCATCGACAGACGCCAGGACATGGATGAAGGCCCGCGCCAGACCCGGCAACGCCTCGGCCTTGATCATGTCGGCGTGACGGGCGAGCGACGTGAGGAAGTCCGCGAGCATCACGTTGCGCGGGGCCTTCAACAGGCGCCCGTGCAGGCCGGTGGCCCCTCCGCGCGCCGCCTCGATCAGGTCACGGGAGACGCTGACGGTCAGGACATGCGCGTCGATGAATTCGGTCCGCGCGGGATGGATGGTGTCCATCACATAGATCTCGCCGGGGTCCGCCGAATCGAAACCGCTGGTCTCGCCGCCCACGACCCGGCCCGCCAGCACCAGACTGAGGACGACATAATCGAAGCCGTCCGTGCCCGCCCGCGCGGCCCGGGAATGGATCACGCCGGACAGCCGCCGTTCGAACAGCAACAGCCCATCCAGCCGCCACGCGTTGATCTGGGCCCTGAACGGCCCCTCGCCCCGGGTTACTCCCGAACCATTGTCATACAGCCGCCGATAGGCCTGGAATGCCTCATCCTCGGGTAGCGCGTCACTTGAAAAACTGAGGCGCTCGGGCATGTGGAACGGATACTGCTACGCTAAAGGCGTGGGAAATCAGGTGATAGCGCCCACAGACCCGTCGCACTTGGGCTTATCGAACACCGGGCGTCAACCGGCTGCTCTCGCCTGCGACCGGTGGACGACTCCGCGGTCTTCCTTTAGGCTTAAAATATGTCGTCAGATCGGGCCGTGAGAAGCATTGCCGTGACGGGCGCCGGGCCCGGCGGCCTGTACCTCGCCATATCCCTGAAGCTGCGGAACCCGGCGCTGGACGTAGTCGTGCACGAGCGCAACCGCCCCGACGACACCTTCGGCTGGGGCGTGGTCTTTTCCGATCAGACTCTCGCCAACCTGAAAGCCAACGATCCGGAGACGGCGGCGATCATCGAGGCCGCCTTCGTCCACTGGGACGACATCGACGTCCACATCCACGGCCGGACCATCCGCTCCGGCGGGCATGGCTTCGCCGGCATTGGCCGCCAGCGCCTTCTGACGATCCTGCAGGAACGCGCCAGGTCGCTGGGCGTCGATCTGCGCTTCCAGGACGAGGTCGCCGACGTCCGGACCCTGCCCGCCGATGTCGTGGTCGCCGCGGACGGCCTGAACAGCCGCACCCGCAACGACCGCCCCGAGGTGTTCGGCGTCGACGTCGACGTGCGCACCAACAAATACATCTGGCTGGGCACGAAACAGTCGTTCGACGCCTTCACCTTCGCCTTCGTCGAGACCCCGCACGGCTGGATCTGGGCCCACGCCTACCAGTTTGAACCTGGCGCCTCGACCTTCATCGTCGAATGCACTGAGGCGACCTGGCGCGACCTCGGCTTCGACGCCATGGATCAGGACCAGACCTGCCGCGCGGCCGAGGCTCTGTTCGCCGGCTGGCTGGGCGGCCATGCGCTGATGAGCAACGCCCGCCACCTGCGCGGCTCGGCCTGGCTAAACTTCCCGCGCGTGGCCTGTTCCAACTGGCGCGACGGCAAGGTGGTGCTGCTGGGCGACGCCGCCCACACGGCGCATTTCTCCATCGGCTCGGGCACCAAACTGGCGTTCGAGGACGCCATCCGCCTTGCGGAGGCCCTGACCGAGGGTGGCGACCTCGATGCGGCCCTCGCCGCCTATGAGACGGAACGCCGCGTCGAGGTGCTGAAGCTGCAAAGCGCGGCCCGCAACTCCACTGAATGGTTCGAGACGGTCGACCGCTATGTCGGCCTCGATCCGCTGCAGTTCGCCTATAGCCTGCTGACCCGCAGCCAGCGCGTCAGCCACGAGAACCTGCGTCTGCGCGACAGCGACTTCCTGACCGGGGTCGAGCGCTGGTTCGCCGACAATGCCGGCGCCCCACCCTCGCCAGAACCGCCGCCGCCGATGTTCGCGCCGCTGCGCCTGCGCGACCTGACCCTGCCCAATCGGGTCGTCGTCTCGCCCATGTGCATGTACTCGGCCGAGGACGGTCTCGTCGGCGACTTCCACCTCGTCCACCTTGGAGGACGCGCCCTGGGCGGGGCCGGGCTGGTGTTCACCGAGATGACCGACGTCTCGGCCGACGCCCGGATCACGCCCGGCTGCGCGGGGATGTACCGACCGGAACACCGCGACGCCTGGAAGCGGATCGTCGACTTCGTCCACGGCCAGGGATCGCGCATCGCCATCCAGCTGGCCCACGCCGGCCGCAAGGGCTCGGTCGAACGCCCCTGGGGGCCGCGCGCCGACCAGCCGCTCGAGGACGGCTGGCCGCTGATCGCCCCCTCCCCCATTCCGTGGTCGGACGAAGACCAGGTCCCGCGCGAAATGACCCGCGCCGACATGGACCGCGTCCGCGACGATTTCGTCCGGGCGACCGCCTGGGCCGACGAGGCCGGCTTCGACATGGTCGAGCTGCACTGCGCCCACGGCTATCTGCTGTCGTCCTTCCTGACCCCGGTCTCCAACCACCGTACCGACGAGTACGGCGGCCCGGGCGGGAACCGTCTGCGCTTCCCGCTGGAGGTCTTCGCCGCCATGCGCGCGGTCTGGCCAGTGGACAAGCCGATGTCCGTCCGCCTGTCCGCCAGCGACTGGGTCGACGACGGCCTGACGCCCGGGGACTCCGTCGCCATCGCCCGCGCCTTCGCCGGGGCCGGCTGCGACCTGATCGATGTCTCGGCGGGCCAGACCTCGGAACAGGCGCGGCCCGTCTATGGCCGCATGTTCCAGACCCCCTTCAGCGACTGCATCCGCAACGAGGCGGGCGTGGCGACCATGGCCGTCGGCAACATCTATGAGACCGACCACGTGAACAGCATCCTCGCCGCCGGCCGGGCCGATCTGTGCGCCCTCGCCCGGCCCCATCTGGCCGACCCCAACTGGAGCCTGCGCGCCGCCGCCGAGCTGGGCTGGCGTGGCATACAGCCGCCGGTCCAGTACCGCGCCGGCTTCGCCCAACTGGCCCGCAACCTCGAGAAACAGCAGCAGGCGGGGCCGGTATGAGCCTGAGTGGCCATCACGCCGTGGTCACCGGCGCCGGATCGGGCATCGGCCGCGCCACGGCCGAACGGCTGGCCGAGGCCGGCTGCCAGGTCACCCTGATCGGCCGCCATGTCGCCCGCCTGAACGAGACCGCCGACCGCATCGGCGACCTCGCCTTCGCCGCCCCGGCCGACGTCACCGACCCCGACGCCCTCGCCGCCGCCATCGAAGTGGGACGCGACCGCTTCGGCCCCATCGACATCCTGATCAACAACGCCGGCGCCGCGACCTCGGCTCCCTTCCTCAAGACCGACGCTGAGGCCCTGCGCGCCATGCTGGCCCTCAATCTGGAGGCCCCGGCCGAGGCCGCCCGTCTGGTCCTGCCGGGCATGCTGACTCGCCGCTGGGGCCGGATCGTCAACGTCGCCTCGACCGCGGGGCTGAAGGGCTACGCCTACGTCTCGGCCTATGTCGCGGCCAAGCACGGCCTCGTCGGTCTGACCCGCGCCCTGGCCCTCGAGGTGGCCTCCAAGGGCGTCACCGTCAACGCCGTCTGTCCCGGCTTCACCGAAACCGATCTGGTCGCCCGCTCCATCGAGTCCATCACCGCAAAAACGGGTCGTAGCGAAGAGGAAGCCCGCGCCGTCCTCGCCGCCTCCAATCCGCAGGGCCGGCTGATCACGCCGGATGAGGTGGCCACGACCATCGTCTGGCTGTGCGGCGAGGGCGCCTCGGGCGTCAACGGCGCGGCGATCCCGGTCGCGGGCGGTGAACTGTGAGCCCCGCCGCCGCCTCGTTGCCCGACCGGCTGGGCGGCGCGCCCGACGGCAAGCGCTCCCTGCGGCTGTGGCTGCGGATGCTGACCTGCTCGACCCGGATCGAACAGACGGTGTCCCAGCGGCTGCGCGACGAGTTCGGCTCCACCCTGCCCCGCTTCGACATGCTGTCGGCGCTGGACCGCGCGGGCGAGACCGGTCTCACCATGGGCGAGGCCGCGGGCATGCTGATGGTGTCCAACGGCAACGTCACCGGCCTCGCCGCCCGACTCAAGGCCGACGGCCTGATCGAGGCCATGGCCGGGGCGGACCGGCGCGTGCAGCGCGTGCGCCTGACGCCGCTGGGTCAGGCCCGCTTCACCGCCATGGCCCGGGCCCATGAACGGTGGATCGAAGCCCTGTTCGCCGACCTGACGGCGGCCGAGGCCGACGACCTGACACGCCTGCTGGAGCGCGCCAAGCGGTCGCTCCACGCCACCACCCACGAGGAGCTGAACGGATGAAGGCGCGCGACTACAAGGCGGTCCATTTCCTGTGGTCGGTCGACGACGACGGCGTCTCGACCCTGACCCTGAACCGGCCCGAGCGGAAGAATCCGCTGACGTTCGAGTCCTATGCCGAGATGCGCGACCTGTTCCGGGCGCTCGTCCACGCCGACGACTGCAAGGTCGTCATCGTCACCGGCGCCGGCGGCAATTTCTCGTCCGGCGGCGACGTGCACGAGATCATCGGCCCGCTGACCGAGATGGCCATGCCGGAGCTGCTGGCCTTCACCCGCATGACCGGCGATCTGGTCAAGGCCATGCGCGGCTGTCCCCAGCCGGTCATCGCCGCCCTGGACGGCGTCTGCGTCGGCGCCGGCGCCATCATGGCGATGGCGTCCGACCTGCGCATCGCCACGCCGAGGACGAAGACGGCCTTCCTGTTCACCCGCGTCGGCCTGGCCGGCTGTGACATGGGCGCCTGCGCCATCCTGCCCCGCCAGATCGGTCAGGGGCGCGCGTCCGAGCTGCTGTTCACCGGCCGGGTCATGACCGCGGACGAGGGCGAGCGCTGGGGCTTCCACAACCGGCTGGTCGAGCCCGACGCCCTGCTCGACGCCGCCCGCGAACTGGCGGCCTCGTTGGCCAGGGGCCCGACCTTCGCCCACGGGATCACCAAGAACCAGCTCAACGTCGAATGGGACATGAGCCTGGACGCCGCCATCGAGTCCGAGGCCCAGGCCCAGGCCATCTGCATGCAGACGAAGGACTTCCGCCGCGCCTATGAGGCCTTCGCGGCGAAACGCGAGCCGGTGTTCGAGGGGAACTGAGCCATGGCCGACCGCAGCTTCCTCGACTGGCCCTTCTTCGACGACCGTCACCGGGCTTTCGCCGCCGACCTCGAGGCCTGGGCGGACCGGACCGATGCGGTCAACCTGCACGGCGACCACGACCTCGACGGCGATTGCCGCACCATCCTCAAGGCGCTGGCGGACGGCGGCTGGCTGAACAACGCCGTCCCTGACGCCGACGGCAGGCTGGACGTCCGAACCCTGTGCCTGACGCGCGAAACCCTCGCCCGCCGCTCCGGCCTCGCCGACTTCGTCTTCGCCATGCAGGGCCTCGGCTCCGGGCCCATCAGCCTGTTCGGCACGGACGAGCAGAAGGCCCGCTGGCTGCCCGGCGTGGCCGCGGGCCAGACCATCGCCGCCTTCGCCCTGTCGGAACCGGATGCGGGCTCCGACGTCGCCGCCCTGTCGACATCCGCGCGCCGCGACGGCGACGGCTGGGTGCTGGACGGGACCAAGACCTTCATCTCCAACGGCGGCCTCGCCGACCGATACACCGTCTTCGCCCGCACCGGCGAAGGGGTGGGCGCCAAGGGCATCAGCGCCTTCGTCGTCGACGCCGATACGCCCGGCTTCGGGATCGTCGAACGCATCCCCCTGATGGCCGCCCATCCGCTGGCGACGATCCGGTTCGACGCCTGCCGCATCGACGGCGACCGCATCCTCGGCGCCCCGGGCGACGGCTTTCGCATCGCCATGGCCACGCTGGACGTGTTTCGCTCCACCGTCGCCGCCGCCGCCCTCGGCTTCTCGCGCCGGGCTTTCGACGAGGCGGCATCGCGCACCCTCGCCCGCAAGCTGTTCGGCGCGCCGATGAGCGACCTGCAGCTGGTGCAGGCCTCTCTGGCCGAGATGGCGCTGAAGATCGACGCCTCGGCCCTGCTGATCTACCGCGCCGCCTGGCTGAAGGATCAGGGCGCGCCCCGCGTGACACGAGAGGCCGCCATGGCCAAGCTCTACGCCACCGACGAGGCCCAGGTCGTGATCGATCAGGCCGTCCAGCTGTTCGGCGGTCTTGGCGTGGTCTCGGGCCATCCGGTCGAGCGGCTGTACCGCGAGATCCGCGCCCTGCGCATCTACGAAGGCGCCTCCGAGGTGCAGAAGATCGTCATCGCCCGGCAGGTGCTGGCTGGACTGGGAGGCGCCTGATGGGGGCCAGCGCGCACATCGACCGGTTCGTCCTCGACCATCTGCCGCCGGCGGACCAGCAGCCGGAACTGGTCTTCGACCTGCCGGAACTGGCTTATCCCGAGCGGCTGAACGCCGGTGTCGAACTGCTGCGCCGGGCCATCGAAGCCGCCGGTCCCGACGCCCGCGCCCTGATCGATTTCGACCATGAGTTTTCGTGGGGCCGCGTCGACGCCATCTCGGGCCGGATGGCGCGGGTGCTGGTGGAGGAGATGGGGCTGGTCCCCGGCAATCGGGTGCTGCTGCACGGCCCCAACTCGTCCTGGACCGTCATGGCGTGGTTCGCCATCCTGAAGGCGGGCGGGGTGGTGGTCGCCACCATGCCCATGCTCCGGGCCGCCGAACTGGCCACGGTCATCGACAAGGCCCGGATCAGCCATGCGCTGGTCTATTACACCCTCGCCGACTCGGTGACCGAGGCCAGGCACGCGGCCCCGTCGCTGACGCAAGTCATGGACTCCGCCGCCCTCCAGAAGGCGGCCCAGGCCCTGCCCCCCGGCTTCCGCTTCGACCCCGTCGACACGGCCGCCGACGATCCCGCCCTGATCGCCTTCACCTCGGGCACCACGGGCAAGCCCAAGGGCTGCGTCCACTTCCATCGCGACATCCTCGCCATGGCCGACACCTTCGCGAAGCACATCGTCGGCCTGGCGAAGGACGACATCGTCGTCGGCACCCCGCCCATCGCCTTCACCTTCGGCCTCGGCGGGCTGGTGGTCTTCCCCGCCGCCGTCGGCGCCGCGACCGCCTTCGCCCCCCGGCCGGGCTTCGACGCCCTGGCCGAAACCATCGCCCGCCATCGCGCCACCGCCCTGTTCACCGCCCCGACCGGCTACCGCGCCCTGCTGAAGCTGGCCGGCGACTACGACCTGTCGTCCCTGCGCACCTGCGTCTCCGCCGGCGAGGCCCTGCCCGCCGCCACCTCAGACGCCTGGCATGAGGCGACCGGCGTCCGCATCATCGACGGCATCGGCTCGACCGAGATGATCCACGTCTTCATCTCGGCCCGCGGCGACGACATCCGCCCCGGCTCCACCGGCAAGGCCGTGCCCGGCTATCAGGCGCGCATCATCGACGCCGATGGCAAGCCTCTGCCCCCCGGCGAGACCGGCCGTCTCGCGGTGCGCGGTCCGACCGGCTGCCGATATCTCGATGACGAGCGGCAGGCGGCCTATGTCCAGGACGGCTGGAACCTGACCGGCGACGTCTACCGGCTGGATGCGGACGGCTGGTTCTGGTTCGTGGCCCGGTCCGACGACATGATCATATCGTCCGGCTACAACATCGGCGCGCCCGAGGTGGAGCACGCCCTGCTGCGCCATTCCGCGGTCGCCGAGGCCGCCGTCATCGGCGCGCCCGATCCCGAACGCGGCCAGATCGTCCAGGCCTTCGTCGTCCTCAACGAGGGCCACGCCCCCTCCGACGCCCTGCGCGCCGAGCTCCAGACCTTCGTGAAGGGCGTCATCGCCCCCTACAAATACCCGCGCGGCCTCGATTTCGTCGACGCCCTGCCCAAGACCCAGACCGGCAAGCTGCAGCGCTTCCGGCTCAAGGACCCGACATGACCGGCCAGGTTTTCACCGTCGAGCGCCGGGTCCGTTTCGCCGACTGCGACGCGGCGGGCATTGTCTTCTTCCCGCGCTATTTCGAAATGCTGAACGGAGTGGTCGAGGACTGGTTCGCCGGCCCGCTGCAGGCCTCGTTCCGCGAACTGCACGTCAACCGCCACGTCAGCGTCCCGACCGCCGCCGTAGAGGCCCGCTTCATCGCCCCTTCGCGGCTGGAGGACGAACTGACCTTCGCCCTGACGGTGACGAAACTGGGCGGCGCCTCCTGCGGCCTGCGTCACCGGATCAGCGCCGACGGCGAACTGCGTTTCGAGGCGACCCAGACCATCGTCTACGTCGGCGCCTCGCTGAAGCCCGAGCCCTGGCCCGACGCCTTGCGCGCCCGCATCGCCCCCTTCGTGGAGACGCCTCAATGAACCGTGTCCTGCTGCCCGAAGGCTGGCCCCGGCCCCGGGGCTATTCGAACGGCGTCGAGGCGACCGGCCGCACCGTCTTCGTCGCCGGCCAGATCGGCTGGACGCCCGAGGGCGTCTTCGTCGAGAGGGGCTTCGCCGGCCAATTCCGCCAGACTGTCGAAAACACCCTGGCCGTCCTGGCCGAGGCCGGAGCCGGTCCCGAACACATCGTCCGCATGACCTGGTACGTGGTCGACAAAACCGAATACCTCGCCGCCCTGCGCGAGATCGGCGCGGTCTGGCGTGAACTGATCGGGGCCCACTATCCCGCCATGGCCGTGGTCGAGGTCAAGGGACTGATCGAGGACGCCGCCCGCGTCGAGATCGAGACCACCGCCGTCATCCCGGCGTGAGGCTTGGCGCCGCGCGATTCCGGGGCCAAAGCTGGACCATGCGGCTGCACGACGACGTCCTCGGCCGGCTTGAAGCCGAGGCCATTCACATCTTCCGGGAGGTCGTCGCCGAATGCGAGCGGCCGGTGCTGCTGTTCTCTGGCGGCAAGGACTCCGCCGTCCTGCTGCATCTGGCGCGCAAGGCCTTCTTCCCCGCCCCGCCGCCCTTCCCGCTGCTGCACGTCGATACGACCTGGAAATTCCGCGAGATGTACGTCTTCCGCGACCGGACGGCGGCGGAGGCCGGGATGCAGCTGCTGGTTCATCGCAATCCCGAAGCCGAGGCCGAAGGGATCAATCCGTTCGCCCACGGGGCCAGCGTTCACACCGATCTCTGGAAGACGCAGGGGCTGAAACAGGCGCTGGACCTGCACCGGTTCGACGCGGCCTTCGGCGGTGCGCGCCGCGACGAGGAGAAGAGCCGGGCCAAGGAGCGGATCGTCTCGGTCCGCAGCGCCGCTCACGGCTGGGATCCCAAACGCCAGCGGCCCGAACTCTGGAGCCTCTACAACACCCGCCTCGGCGAGGGGGAATCGCTGCGCGTCTTCCCCTTGTCCAACTGGACCGAACTGGATGTCTGGCGCTACGTCCGGCGCGAGGCCATCGCCCTGCCCTCCCTGTACTTCGCCGCCGATCGGTCCGTCGTCGAGCGCGACGGGGCCCTGCTCATGGTGGACGACGACCGCATGGCCCTGCGGCCCGGAGAACGGGCCCGTCCGCGCCGCGTGCGTTTCCGCACCCTCGGCTGCTGGCCCCTGACCGCGGCCGTTGAGAGCGACGCCGACACCCTGGACGCCGTGATCCGGGAGGTGCGGGACGCATCCCTGTCGGAACGTCAGGGCCGCGCCATCGACCATGACCCCGCCGCCTCGATGGAGCAGAAGAAGCGGGAGGGCTATTTCTGATGGCTCACGCCCCCGACGCGGGACCGGCCGACATCGTCCGCCTCATCACCTGCGGTTCCGTCGACGACGGAAAGTCGACCCTGATAGGCCGCCTGCTGCATGAGGCCGGCGCCGTGCCCTCGGACCAGACCGCAGCCCTGCCCCTGATCGACGGCGAGCCGGACCTGGCCTTCCTCGTCGACGGCCTCGCCGCCGAGCGTCAGCAGGGCATCACCATCGACGTCGCCTACCGCTTCTTTGATATCGGCGATCGCCGCTTCATCCTCGCCGACACCCCGGGCCACGAGCAGTACACGCGCAACATGGTCACCGCCGCCTCGACCGCGGATGTGGCCATCGTCCTGATCGACGCGCGCAAGGGCGTCCTGACCCAGACCCGGCGGCACAGCCGGCTGCTGGTTCTTCTCGGCGTCCGGCGCGTGGTGCTGGCGGTCAACAAGATGGACCTGATCGAGGAAGCGCAGGACCGGTTCGACGCCATCGTCGACGATTACCGCGCCTTCGCCGCCTCCATCGGCCTGACCGATGTCACCGCCATCCCCGTCAGCGCCCGGCGCGGCGACAATGTCATGACGCCCGGCGCCGCCATGCCCTGGTACGCCGGCCCGACGCTGATGGCGCATCTGGAGGCGGTGCGGATAGCCGACGCGGCTCCGGCCCCGCTGCGTATGGCGGTCCAGGGCGTTAGCCGCCCGAACGCCGACTTCCGCGGCTTCACCGGCCGCATCCAGTCGGGCCTGGCTCGCCCGGGAGACGCCGTCCGCATCCTGCCTTCCGGCGTCAGCGCGACGATCGCCCGGATCGTCACCCTCGACGGCGACCTTGAGCAGGCCGGCCCGGGCCAGTCGGTGACCCTGACCCTGACCCCGGACGTCGATGTCTCGCGCGGCGATCTTATCGCCGCCGCAGACGCGCCGCCCCAGGTCGCCGACCAGTTCGACGCCCACATCGTCTGGATGTCCGACCGGCCGCTGCTGCCCGGCCGCACCTGGTGGCTGAAACTGGGCGCCGCCACCGTCCCCGCCCGGATCAGCGACATCCGCCACAAGGTCAATGTCGACACCGGCGAGGAACTGGCCGCCGCGACCTTGACGCTCAACGACATCGGCCGCTGCACCCTGGCCCTCGACGCGTCCGTCGCCTTCGAGCCCTACGCCGTCAATCGCGACCTCGGCGGCTTCGTCCTGATCGACCGGATGACGAATGAGACCGCGGGCGCCGGCCTGATCCGTTTCGCCCTGCGCCGATCGGCCAACATACGGCCCCAGGCCCTGAGCGTCAGCCGCGCCGACCGCGCGGCCCTGATGCGCCAGTCGCCGCTGGTGCTGTGGTTCACCGGCCTGTCGGGAGCCGGCAAGTCGACCATCGCCAACCGGGTCGAACAGCGGCTGAATGCCGAAGGCCGGCACACGGTTCTCCTGGACGGCGACAACGTCCGCCACGGCCTCAACCACGACCTGGGTTTCACCGACGCCGACCGGGTCGAGAACATCCGCCGCGTGGCCGAGGTGGCCCGGCTCATGACCGACGCCGGCCTGATCGTGCTGGTCTCCTTCATCTCGCCCTTCCGCGACGAGCGCCGCATGGCGCGCGAGCGGATGGAGCCCGGCGAGTTCGTCGAGATCTTCGTCGACGCCCCGTTGGAGGTCGCCGAGGCGCGCGACGTCAAGGGCCTGTACGCCAAGGCTCGCGCCGGCCAGCTGACCAATTTCACCGGCATCGACAGCGCCTATGAACCGCCCGAGGCGCCCGATCTCCGCATCGACGCCGCCGCCTGCTCGCCGGACGAGGCGGCGGATCAGGTTCTGGCCCTCGTCCGCGCCCGGCAGGCGCGCTGATCAGACGCCGGGCGCGGTCAGGCCCGGCCGGGGTCGCTGAACCGCCACTTCATCGCCAGTACGCCCGACGCCATCACCAGGGCGCAAGCGTTGGCGACGATGATCGGCCACGCCGTCGTCAGCACGCCATAGGCGGTCCACAGCACGAAACAGGTCACCGTCAGGGAATAGGTCTTGAGCGACACCGAAGAGGCGTCCCGTTCCTTCCAGATCTTGATCATCTGCGGCGCGAAACTGGTGATCGAACAGAGGGCCGCGGCCGTGCCCACGATGTTGGCGGTCAGGTCGCTCACGCGCGCGTCTTCCGCTTCGGGGATGCGGCCTTGGCCTTGTGAGGGGTCGCGGCGGCCCGGCGGCGGGTCCCGGCCGACGTGTCCTCGGCCCGGGTCGCGACCACCGGCATGGCCGTCGGGCCTTCGCCGTGGATCCGCGTCGCCCGCCCCTCGACCTCGGACAGAATCCTGTCGAGGTCCTTTTCCGTCATGTGTTCGATGCCGATGAACCGCTCGTCGGCCGCCCTGACGGCGTGAATCAGTTCGTCCAGCTTGGCCTGCATCGCTGCGCCGTCGCGGTTCTGGGTGTTCTGGATCAGGAAGACCATCAGGAAGGTGATGATGGTCGTCCCGGTGTTGATGATCAGCTGCCAGGTTTCGCTGAATTTGAAGATCGGCCCGGTCGCCGCCCAGATCAGCACGATCAGGACGCAGGCGAGGAAGGTCCACGGCTTGCCGGCGATCCTGGCGGCGCCCGTGGCGAAGGAGACGAACAGTTTTTCCATGCCGCCCGAAACCATCCGCTACGCCAAAGGTTGCCGCCCTATCGCGCCGCCAGGGTCGGCGGACGCCGCTCATGCGTCCGCTGCTCATAGGCGTATCCCAGCGACAGGATGCGGGCGTCGTCCCACTTGCCGCCGATGAAGCTGATCCCCACCGGCATGCCGCGGTCGAAACCCATCGGCACGGTCAGGTGCGGATAGCCTGCCACAGCCGCCAGCCGGCTGGCCGACCCCTGGGCGTTGTCGTCGTCCTCGCGGTCGTTGGTCCAGGCGCGCGAGGTCGTCGGCGCGACCAGGGCGACGACCGTATTGTCCGCCATCATCTTGTCGATGCCCTCGGGTCCGGCGGCTCTCAGCGAGTTGGCCCGGGCAGTCACATAGACCGGATCCTCCAGTCCCGTCGTCGCCTCGGCCCGCAGGAACAGCTCCTGCCCGAACAGGGTCATCTCGCGCGGCTCGGCCTCGTTGAAGGCGATCAGGTCGGCCAGCGTTCGGGTCGGAACCTGCGCGGGGTCGGTCGAGGCCAGATAGGCGTTCAGGTCGTGTTTCAGCTCGCTCATCAGCACCTGGATTTCCCAGCCGCCGAGGGCGCGGAAATCCTTCGGCGCCTCGGTGATCTCGACCAGCTCGGCCCCCGCGTCGCGCAGGGCCTGCAGGGCCCGTTCGAACTCCGCCTGGGTCTCGGCCGAATAATTGGAAACCAGGAACCGCATGACGCCGAGCCGGGCCCCGCGCAGGCTGTCGGCGTCCAGAGCCGCGCGATAGTCGACCTTGCGCGCATCGGCCTCGACCGTCGCCGGGTCGAGCGGGTCGGAGCCCGCGATGACCGACAGCACGATGGCCGCGTCCTCGACCGTGGCGGTGATCGGGCCGGCGGTGTCCTGCGAATGGCTGATCGGCACGATGTGGGTCCGGCTGACCAGTCCGACGGTCGGCTTGAACCCGACCACGCCGTTGACCGAGGCCGGGCAGGTGATCGAGCCGTCCGTCTCGGTCCCGATCGCCGCCGGGGCCAGGCCGATGGCCACCGCCACCGCGCTGCCCGCCGAGGACCCGCACGGCGTGCGCTCAGGATCGTAAGGATTGCGGGTCTGCCCCCCCACGGCGCTCCAGCCGCTGATGGAATTGGACGAGCGGATGTTGGCCCATTCGGACAGATTGGCCTTGCCGAGGATGAAGGCGCCGGCATCGCGCAGGCGGGTGACCAGCGGCGCATCGCGCCCCGGGGCGTTGCGGGATAGCGCCAGCGAGCCGGCCGTGGTCGGCATGTCGGCGGTTTCGATATTGTCCTTCAGAAGGATGGGGAGGCCGCTGATACCGGCGTCCGGGGTCCAGCCGCGATCGCTGATCCCCGGGGCCCATGCAATCATACTGTTCGGACCGACGATGTCGTCGCGGCAGCGAAGCGTATAGGCGTCGTGATCTGGATTGACCCGCCGCTGGTCGCGATAGAGATGCTCGCATCGGGTTCCGGCGAGCGAGATGCCCAATGCCCGGTCCGCGGCCGCCGTGGCGTCGGCCGCGGCAGCATCCGTCGCCCGGATAGTGGACTCCGGCGGCGTGGCGCAGGCCGCCAGCGCCGCCAGGGCGCCGGCAAAACCCGCAATCAGTCCTGCGCGGCGGGCGCCCTTGCGCCGATCGTCCGATCCAGGAAGTCCAGATAGGTGCGCCATTGCTGCAGCTGCCTTTCATTGCCCCGCACGCCGTGGCGCTGGCCGGGATAGAGCATCAATTCGAACGGGGTGGACGAGGCCTGCAGCGCGTCGATGACGCGGGTCGAATTCTCGAGGATGACGTTGTCGTCCGCCATGCCATGCATCAGCAGCAGCCGTCCGGTCAGGTTCGGCAGGCGCGGAATGGCGTCCGAGGCCGCATAGCCTTGGGCGTTCGCCTCCGGCGTCGACATGTATCGTTCGGTATAGTGGGTGTCGTACAGGCTCCACTCGGTCGGCGGCGCGCCGGCGATGGCCGAGGCCAGCCCCATGTCGGGCTCGGTCAGCGCCATCAGGCTCATGAAACCGCCATAGGACCAGCCCATCATCGCGATCCGGCTGTCGTCGACATAGGGCAGCGATCTCAGATAGTTCGCCGCCAGAACCTGATCCTCGATCTCGGGCTGCCCCATCTTCAGATAGAGCGCCTGCTTGAACGCCGCCGACCGGTCGCCCTCGCCGCGGTTGTCCAGCCGGAAGACGATGTATCCGGCCTCGGTCAGCAGCTGGCTGGTGGCGCCCTGCCAGCCCCGCTTCACCC